>NZ_JAVFHZ010000006.1:0-210603 GCF_033052755.1 Idiomarina solivarensis
TGGTCGGCGATGCAGGATTTGAACCTGCGACCCCTTGGACCCAAACCAAGTGCGCTACCAAACTGCGCTAATCGCCGAATATCTCCGAAAGCCGTATCAGACGCAGCTTTTAAAAAACAAATGCTGGCTGACAACGGGGGCGAATATTACCTCTTGAAGACTGACCCGTCAAACTTTTTTTCGGTTATTGGTACCGAATGACTACTTTTACAACAACCTGACGACTAAACCAGCAACCGGTGACATTAAGGACAGAAAAAAGTTACAATGCTAATCATATATCACCTTGAATTCTCTCACCTTTGGGAACGTCATTATGCCAGCTCAAATAATTGATGGTAAAACCATTGCAGCCACTGTCCGGCAAGCTGTTAAACAACAAGTAAAAGAACGCATTGATTCCGGGCTTAGGGCGCCGGGGTTAGCCGTTGTGTTAGTTGGAAGCGATGCGGCTTCTGAAGTCTATGTAGGAAATAAGCGCCGCGCCTGTGAAGAGGTTGGCTTTCGTTCATTTGACTACGACTTACCTGCCAGCACCACTCAGCAGGAACTTGAAGAACTTATTGAACAATTAAATAATGACGACTCAATCGACGGAATTTTGGTTCAGCTCCCGCTACCTGCGGGCCTGGACGCAACGCCAATACTCGAAAGTATTCGTCCCGATAAAGATGTCGATGGCTTTCACCCTTTTAATATCGGTCGTTTATCACAACGTATTCCAGCTTTGCGCCCCTGTACGCCAAAGGGCATTATAACGCTGCTTGAGCACACCAAAGTCGACTTGCACGGATTAAATGCTGTGGTGGTCGGTGCATCAAACATTGTCGGCCGGCCTATGAGTCTTGAATTGCTTTTAGCCGGCGCGACAACTACGGTTTGTCACCGCTTTACTAATGACTTATCTGACCATGTTAAACGCGCCGATATTTTAGTCGTTGCTGTTGGTAAAGCCGAGTTTATTCCTGGCGAATGGGTAAAACCGGGCGCTATTGTTATTGATGTTGGTATGAACCGCCTGCCCGATGGTCGGTTAACCGGAGACGTTGAATTTCAAACAGCCGCGGAACGCGCTGGCTGGATAACACCTGTACCGGGCGGAGTTGGGCCGATGACGGTAGCTTCTTTAATTGAGAATACCTTGCAAGCCTGCGTCGATTATCACGATGTGCGCTGAGCCCCGTCAATTTCTGTATCCGCTTAGCATGGCATGCTGAGCGGTGTTCGATAATCCCCACAAAGGTCTATCGTACAAAACACCTCGGCTTGCACAATAGTTTGCGGCCCCGGATCCTGACACCAATCGTTGGGTTGCAGCCAATAACTCTGCTGCTACTGGTATGTCTAATGGCAAACACCAATAGGTCTCAATAACTAATATGCGCGCCTTATGCCATTGCCTGGCTGTATTTTCAGCCGCTCTGGCATGGTAGTGATCAACCGAGATTTCGAGCACGTCGGTTTGTTTGTCTTCATCCCAGCGCCAGGCCGCAAATTGCCGAAAATCCTCCGCGGTTGGTGATAGAATTTTTAACCGCCCAAATTGGGCAAAATGAAGCCGCTGTTCAGCAATCGACTCTGCAGCCGCCAGTATTTTATTATCGGTGTCTAGCTGTGGCTTTAAAGCAGCCATTCCTGAAACCAGAGTATTCACCATTGCACTATTACGCCCGTGATTAAGGCTTCCCGCTCTTACCGCGTATTGATTCGCCATGGTCAGTGTTTGTTGAGCCCACCAAATAAATAAGGCCTGCACAAAAGTAAAAATACTGACAACAATAATGGGCCACACAATCAGCAGCTCGAGACTCGCCTGGCCGCTCTGCTTCTTTGAAAATTTGAAGGTGCTTAAAAATGAAAAGCCCGCTGCCTGGAAAGCAGCGGGAAGTGTTATGCTCAAACGAGGCAATAACATAGGACCTCCATGTCCGGTGTGCCGTGTCTTTCAATAGACACGGCACTATGTTAGTCGAGCCCTCGCCGTTTAACTATTGGAAAAAGGACAGTATCGTCGTAAGCCTTCAGCTACTTGTCCTCTACTTTCCATTTACCATTCCGATAAAATGCTTTCCATCCCGTTTGCTTTTTCTTAATTTCAGTCACGACGTATTGCTCTTTGTTTTTTCGTGAAAAGCGAACAATTGCGTCATTACCGTCGTCGTCTTCCTTCGGCGCTTCGGCAAGATACTTAAACTTCTCCGGCAAACGATCTTTAAACTGTGCCAATTCTTTTACCGTCACAGCGCGGGTTTCTCTAGACTTCGGAAACGTATTGGCCGAAAGGAAAATACCCGAAGCCCCATCTCTTAATACGAAATAAGCATCCGATTCTTCACAAGGTAGCTCGGGTAATGGAACCGGATCCTCTTTGGGCGGCGCAGGTTCCCCGCTACGCAAAAGCTTACGGGTATTTTTACACTCGCTGTTAGTGCAGCCAAAGTATTTACCAAAACGACCGTTCTTCAGCTGCATCTCTGAGCCGCACTTATCGCATTCGATTGTTGGTCCGTCATATCCCTTAATACGGAACGTACCTTCTTCAACCAGTTGGCCATCGCAGGTTGGATTATTACCGCAAACATGTAACCGCCGCTTTTCATCGATAAGATAACTGTCCATAGCGGTGCCGCATTTAGGGCAACGTTTTTTCGCGCGCAACGCTTCGGTTTCACGCTCATCTTCATCGGTCACTTCTATGGCTTCTTCGCCTGGTGTCAGGTTAAGCGTCTTAGTACAACGTTCCTTCGGCGGTAAGTTATAGCCCGAGCAGCCCAGGAATACGCCTGTCGACGCCGTCCGTATCCCCATCTTGCGCCCACACTCGGGGCAGTCAATATCGGTTAAGACCAGGCTGTTTTCGCGCATCCCTCCCTGAGCAGGTTCTAATTCCGCTTTTTCCAACCGCTCTTTAAAGTCAGCATAAAACTTATCGAGCGTCTCTTTCCAGTTGCGCTTCCCTTCGGCAATATCATCCAGCGCTTGTTCCATTTCGGCCGTAAAGTTGTAATTCATCAACTCAGCAAAGTTTTCAATTAAGCGATCGTTAACAATCTCACCCATTTTCTCGGCAAAGAAACGACGGCTTTCAACCCTGACATAACCACGATCCTGAATTGTCGAGATAATCGATGCGTAAGTGGATGGACGACCAATTCCACGCTTTTCCAACTCTTTGACCAGCGACGCTTCGCCGTACCGAGCCGGTGGCTTAGTGAAGTGTTGTTCAGGCAACAGCTGTTCCAGCGTAAGCGCATCGCCTTTTTTGACATCAGGTAAGGTAGCATCGCCGTCTTTCTTACTACTGGCTGGCGGCATCACCTTCGTCCAACCAGCAAAACGCATGACTCTACCACGGGCTTTTAATTCAAATTCACCTGCGGTGGCCGTTAGAGTTGTACTGTCATAGCGCGCCGGTACCATTTGGCAGGCAACAAACTGGCGCCAAATGAGCTCATAAAGCCGCTGAGCGTCACGTTCTACTGTAGCTAAGGACTCAGACTTAACTCTAACATCTGACGGCCGTATCGCCTCGTGCGCTTCTTGTGCGTTACTTTTCGCACCATAGCGGTTAGGATTTTCCGGCAAGTAATCTTTGCCGAAATCGTTAGCAATTAGATCGCGACAAGCATCGACGGCTTCTGCACTCAAGTTAGTTGAGTCAGTACGCATGTAGGTAATATAACCCGCTTCATACAGCCGCTGTGCCATCATCATGGTTTTTTTAACACCGAAGCCAAGCCGTGTACTGGCTGCCTGCTGTAACGTTGATGTAATGAAAGGCGCACTGGGTTTACTTGATGTGGGCTTATCTTCACGACCAGTAATTTCGTAACCAGCTGTTTTCAACGAAGCGACAGCAGTATCGGTTTCTTTTTTATTGGTGGGACGAAAGTTTTTACCCGCCTGCTTCATCACCTGCATGCGCAGAGATTCTTCAGCCGGCGTATTCAAGTCGGCATGAACATCCCAGTATTCTTCAGGAACAAAGGCTTTAATTTCGCGCTCGCGCTCAACCACAAGCCTTACCGCTACTGACTGAACACGACCAGCGGATAATCCACGGGCGATTTTTTTCCATAACAACGGAGACACCATGAAACCCACAACGCGATCAAGAAAGCGCCGAGTTTGTTGAGCGTTAACCCTGTCAGTATTCAGTTCGGCCGGATGCTCAAACGCTTCCTTAATGGCCTTTTTCGTTATTTCATTAAACACCACGCGTTTATAACGTGAGTCATCACCACCGATAAGTTCGCGCAAGTGCCAGGCGATTGCCTCACCCTCACGGTCCAAATCCGTTGCCAGAATAATTTCATCTGACTTTTTGGCTAACTGTTTCAATTCTTTAACGACTTTTTCTTTTCCCTGCAGAACTTCGTAGTGCGCTTCCCAGTCGTTCTCAGGGTCTATTCCCATTCTGGCAATTAGCCGCTTGTAATCGCGTTCTTTCTGGTACTTTGCTTTGGCGTCCGGCGACATTTTGCGTACTTCAGCTGCCGGCTTACTTTTGATTGTCTCAGTTGCACGAGTAGGCAGATCACGAACATGACCAACGCTGGACTTAACAATAAAATCCTTGCCTAGATATTTATTAATGGTTTTGGCTTTTGCCGGAGACTCGACAATGACGAGCGATTTAGCCATAGAATAATCGTTCTCTTGTTGTAGATGCCGTGTATATACGTGCTAACAGTAACAATTACAAGTGCAATTGCTCTTTAGCGGCCTTTTTTAGGTATATCGGTTATCGTCTGCAGAAACAACCATAACTCGATTATTTGATAAAAATTCGCACAAGCTAAATAAACAGTCAGGTTTACACTGATAAGCTCTAAGTCCAGAAAAATAAAGGCTTTCAAGGCGGTTTTAAAACAGTATAATAGTTTCTTAGTTTACATTGTCAGGTGCACAAAACGTGCAGGGAGTATCGAAACGTGAGCATGCAACACTTCGAAGTCAACTACGACGGCTTAGTAGGCCCTACTCATAATTACGCTGGACTGTCGTTCGGTAACGTTGCGTCTTTGGCTAACGCTAAAGCCAGTTCCAGTCCAAAGCATGCTGCCCTGCAAGGCCTGAAAAAAATGAAAGCGCTGCACGACATGGGAATGAAGCAAGGCGTATTAGCACCACAAGAACGTCCCGATGTGTTTGCTTTACGTCGCTTAGGCTTCACCGGCACAGATGCAGAAATTTTGCATCGCGCGGCAACTGAAGCTCCGGCTATTTTTCAAGCCGTTTGCTCAGCTTCAAGCATGTGGACAGCCAATGCTGCAACCGTTTCTCCCAGCGCCGATACCGCTAACGGCAAAGTCCATTTTACGCCAGCTAACCTGACCAATAAATTTCACCGTTCTCTCGAGCCACAGACCAGCGGTCGTATCTTGCAGGCAATGTTCAACAACGGACGTTATTTTGAGCATCACACACACTTGCCGGATAACGAACATTTCGGTGACGAAGGTGCCGCTAACCACACTCGACTCTGTCGTGAGTACGGTCATGCAGGTGTTGAAGTTTTTGTCTACGGTCGCTACGCCTTCGACAGCTCCAAACCAGCACCAAAGCGCTTCCCGGCACGACAAACGCTGGAAGCGTCTCAGGCCATTGCTCGCTTACATGGCTTGAGTGAAGACAACACCGTGTACATTCAACAGAATCCGGACGTTATTGACCAAGGCGTTTTCCATAACGATGTTATTGCTGTGGGCAACCAAAACGTTCTTTTTTATCATGAGCAAGCTTTCGCCGATACTGAAGCGAAACTCGCCGAAATTCAGAGTAAGTTCGGCGATCATCCGGTTCACTTTATTAAAGTTAAAACCGAACAAGTCAGTATTCAGGATGCGGTCAGTACTTATTTATTTAACACGCAGTTAATTACCCCACCCGATGGCCAAATGACGATTATCGCGCCAACAGAGTGTCAGGATAACGAGAATGTCAGGGCTTACCTGGAGCAATTGACTCAGAGCAACGACAGCCCCATTAAGCGGGTTGAATTCTTTGACGTAAAACAGAGCATGCGAAATGGCGGCGGACCGGCCTGCTTGCGTCTACGGGTAGCTTTAAACGATGAAGAGATAGCCGGGGCAAACCAGAACTGTTTAATGTCCGATGGACTATTTAAGCGTTTGAATCAGTGGGTAGAAAAACATTATCGCGACGAACTCGCTGTAGATGATTTACGTGACCCTGCATTATTGGAAGAATCACGCACAGCTTTAGATGAACTCACTCAGATAATGAAACTGGGTTCGGTCTATCCTTTCCAACAAGACTGAGCGATTCCTAATAAGACTGAGCGGCTCGCGCTCAGTCTTATGGTTTCAAGTGCACTAATCGTTATCGTTGTGAAGTTCAAGATTGGCGTCTTCAGAGCCGTCACGATCCGACATAGCAACGTCGTTACGCGCAGCATGCAGACGGTCTAGGTATTCCTGACTCACATCTCCAGTGACATATTCGCCACTAAAGACCGATGTCTCAAAACATTTAATTGAAGGGTTTTCTGAACCAACAGCATCAATCAAGTCATCAAGCTCCTGGTAAATAAGTCCATCGGCTTTAATCATATCGCGAATTTCTACCGCTTCACGTCCATGACCAATAAGCTCATTTGCACTTGGCATATCAATGCCATAAACGTTCGGGAAGCGAATCTCCGGTGCAGCTGATGCAAAGTAGACTTTTTTGGCGCCGGCTTCACGAGCCATCTCGATAATCTGCTCCGACGTTGTTCCACGCACAATAGAATCATCAACCAATAAAACATTCTTACCGCGAAATTCAGCGCTTATCGCGTTGAGCTTACGGCGAACCGACTTACGCCGCTGAGTTTGCCCTGGCATTATAAAGGTACGGCCAATATAACGGTTTTTCACAAATCCCTGACGGTAAGGAAGGTCCATGACATTGGCTATTTCTAATGCAATGTCACAGCTTGTTTCAGGAATAGGGATAACCACATCGATGTCGAGATCAGCGTAATCTCGTTTAATTTTCTCGCCCAGTTTCCGACCCATATTCACGCGCGACGCATACACCGAAATACCATCAATAAATGAATCAGGACGAGCAAAATAAACGTATTCAAAAATACAAGGGCAATGCATTGGCTTGTCTGCACACTGACGTGAATACAGCTGGCCGTCATTGGTAATATAAATGGCTTCACCAGGCTCTACGTCACGTACATATTTAAACCCAGTACCATCAATAGCAACGCTCTCCGACGCGATAATATATTCTTCGCCGTCTTTTGTGTCGCGTTTACCAAGTGCCAGAGGACGTATCCCCCAAGGGTCACGAAAAGCGACCATGCCATGGCCCAAAATCATGGCGACCACTGCGTAAGCCCCTCGTACCTGGCGGTGAACCGCCGTCATGGTGCGAAATACATCTTCTTCGGTCAGGGTTAAGCTCTCGTTTTTATCCAGTTCGTTGGCAAAAACGTTAAGCAAAATTTCTGAATCTGATGTGGTATTGATATGCCGGCGGGCCGTTTGAAACAAATGCTCCTGAACGTCAGATGCGTTAGTCAAGTTACCGTTGTGCGCCATAGCAATGCCGAAAGGCGAATTAACATAAAATGGCTGTGCTTCTGCAGAACTTGAGCTTCCCGCGGTAGGATAACGCACATGCCCGATACCGACATTTCCAGACAAGCGATGCATGTGCCGTGTGTGGAACACATCCCGCACCAAACCGTTGGCCTTTCTTAAACGCAAAGTACAATGCTCATCAACTGTCATAATACCAGCGGCGTCCTGACCACGATGTTGAAGCATCGTTAAACCATCATAAAGTGCTTGGTTAACAGGCTGCTTACCAACAATACCAACAATACCACACATGTCTTTTCACCTTTCTATACAGGTTGAGGGACTAAAAAACTGGAGCTGTTTTCCAGATAACTGAAAAACCACTGAATAAATACACCGAAGTGAGGAATTAATAGAGACCCTTGCCACCAGTCACTAGAGGATAAAGCAGTAAAGGAATCAATAAAGAATAATAACGCGCTGACAATGAGCACACCCCGCAATGCACCAAACACCAACCCAAGCACCCGATCGGTCCCGGACAAGCCAGTATGGTGAACCAATTGCGAAAGAATATAGTTGAGAATAGCGCCCAGAATGAGTGTCGCTACAAATAGTGCGGCAATAGCAGCGGCATTTCTGACCAGAGGATCATCGATTTGAGTAAAATAGACAGCAAGATCCTGATAGAACTGGCTGGCAATAAAAAAGGCTGAAATCCAGACGGCCAAAGACACGGCTTCTTTAACAAAGCCCCTTACCAGGCTAATCACCGTAGAAAGGCCAATAACAATTATAATGGCATAGTCAATCCAGAGCATAGTAACTCACAATTGCTGCGCAAAAGACGCGGGGATTTTAACAGAATGTCGACAATAATGTGATTTCTTTTCACACATATTGCAAAAATTACGGCTGATAAGTCATTACCTTACCGTTTAGACCTGTCAGCTCTTTTAACGGTTCTAACTGTTGTTCTAGTTGCACTTGTGATGTATCCGGACCAACTAACACACGAATCAATGAACTGCCCGGCACTTTTTCTGAGTAGGCGGCAAATCCGCGATCCTGCAATTGTGAAATCAGTCTGTTAACACTGTCTTCCTGACTGAAGGCCCCTAGTTGAATCACCCAGGCTTTGCCGTCCACTGCATATTCTTGCGGTTCTCTCGAAGGAGCTTTTACTGTTTCATCTTTTTCTATCGGAGCGGCCGAGTCTGCCGTCTTTTCAATGCTGGCTTTCTTCTCTGCATCCACTGTTACAGGTTCAGCTACCGTTGATTCTGACAACGCTTTCGGTTTCTCCAGAGTTTCTTCTACATTCGGTTTCAACGGAATAGTTTCCATTGGCTCAACCGGCCCTTTCTTTTCACCGTCTAATACATCTGGAATGATAATGACTGCTAATGCAGCAAGTATAAAAGTGCCGACGAGACGATTTTGCAGAGAACTGGACAAACTAAGCTCCTTTCATGTAAGCATCAATTTGGGCTACAGTGTAAAACGAGCCGAAGCCGAAGACCAGAGCTTCCCTCTCATTCATTTTACTTCGCGATGCGTCTTCAATGGCTGCAGAAAATGCCTGCTCCACAGAGTCAAACCGAGAGCACGATTGCCCAGATAAATGGATATTGTCCTGAAGTTGTAATGATGTCTGACCCCGAGGCTCATACAATGAGCCCAGATACCATGAGTCCACCGTAGACGTAAGCGCTTTTATAACACCCGCATGATCCTTGTCGGACAACATTCCGACAACCGCAAAAATCTTATAGTCCGGATAAAACTTCTGTAGATATTGATTCGCGTACGCTGCCGCTTGAGGATTATGGGCAACGTCCAATAAAACATCACAGCCATTATGAGAGTACTGCTGCATTCTGCCCGGCAGACTCGCCTGTGCGATTCCTTCCCGAATGGCAGTCAGAGTCACAGGTAGCGGTAATTGTTCAATTGCTGCTATCGCTGTTGATGCATTAATCAGCGGCAGTTTCGGCAAAGGCAGATCATTAAGCTGTGTATGCTGGCTACGGTAACTCCAACTGCTATTTTTTTCATTACGATGAAAGTCTCGCCCAACCTGCCACAGCTTGGCACCAATGCGTTCAGCGCTTTCATCAATACTGGCTGTTGGATTTATTTCACCACAAATTAAAGGCTTTCCAGCTCTCGCAATACCCACCTTTTCGCGACCAATTTGTTCACGGTCATTGCCAAGAAAAGCTATGTGATCAATACCAATACTAGTCACCACAGCAACATCCGCGTCAACACAGTTGACCGCGTCCAACCGACCTCCAAGGCCCACCTCCAGAATAGCAACGTCCGGCTTTTTCCGGTTAATTAACCATAGCGCAGCCAGAGTACCAAACTCAAAATAAGTTAAAGACGTTTTGTGGCGGACATTCTCAATGGCAGAAAACGCTTCAACATGCTCAGCGTCGGTGAGCTCTTGGGCATTAATACGAACTCGCTCTCTATATTCAGTAATGTGCGGTGAGGTATAAACACCGGTGCTGTAGCCAGCCGCCTGTAGAATGCTTTCGAGGTAACGTACTGTAGAACCTTTACCGTTAGTACCACTGACCGTAATAACCAAAGAGGCCGGCTCTAATACCTCTGCTTTTACCGCAACTTCAGCGACTCGCTCCAGACCCATATCAATATTTTTAGGATGAATACTTTCCAGGTAGGTCAGCCACTCCTGCAGCGTAGCATTATCTGCAGGAGCTGGTGTTGGTATCGCTGTCATTACTCGCTTACACTTATTTCCGCAGTTTCGGTAGACGGCAGATTTTGCATTTTTGCTAATAAACGAGCGACTGTATTGCGCATTTCGCGGCGATCAACAATCATGTCAATAGCCCCATGCTCGAGTAAAAACTCAGCTCGTTGAAAACCTTCCGGTAATGTCTGACGAACCGTTTGTTCTATAACACGGGGGCCAGCAAAACCGATCAGTGCTTTAGGCTCAGCAATGTGGATATCACCCAGCATAGCCAAACTAGCAGAAACCCCGCCCATAGTCGGGTCTGTCAGTACCGAAATGAAAGGCAACCCCTCTTCACTCATACGCGCTAGCGCGGCTGACGTTTTTGCCATTTGCATCAACGACATCAGAGCTTCCTGCATCCGGGCACCACCTGAAGCCGAAAAACAAACCAGTGGAATGCGGTGCTTCAGGCATTCTTCAGCGGCCAGAACAAATTTAGCGCCCACAACGGAGGCCATGGAACCACCCATAAAGTTAAAGTCAAAAGCGACCGCAACTAAAGGAACCCCTTTTACAGTCCCTTTTTCCGCAATGAGTGCATCGTTTTCACCAGTACTTTTCTGTGCCGCCGCAATGCGATCCTTATATTTCTTCGAGTCTTTAAAACGCAAAACATCTTTTGGTTCTAAGTCGGTACCGATTTCTTCCCGGTTGTCTTTATCCAGAAAGAGATCTAAACGACTGCGCCCAGTCACCCGCATATGGTGATCGCACTTAGGGCAGACATTCAGACTGCGCTCTAAGTCCGCTTTATAAATAATATTGTCGCAAGCCGTACACTTACTCCAGACGCCCTCAGGGACGCCGCGTCGCTTATTAATTTTTGGCTTCGCAAGAATTCTTTCTATCCAGCTCATACTATTCCGCCCAAAGGCTATTATTAATCAATGTGATGTAGCTTACATGGTACCACAAATGGATCAAGCAAAGAGGTCATAACAGTCGCTCTTAGTCTGGTAACCATAAGGGACCGGGAGATACTACCGGTATATTATAATGCTCAGGATACGTTACTGCCACAAGATAAAGCCCACCAGGTTTAGCCGTTGCCGCAGCTTTCGTTCTATCGCCTTCACGCAACAGCTCTCCGATCCACTTCGGTGGCTGCAAATGCTGGCCAACAACAATAAGGCTTCCGACAATATTTCGAACCATATGGTGCAAAAACGCATTCGCCGTAATATCGATAATAATGTAATCGCCTCTGCGTTCGACAGTTAAGTCAGAGACCTTTCGAAACGGCGTGTGCGATTGACAATGAGACGCTCGAAATGCACTGAAGTCATGCTCACCAATAATGTGGGTAGTGGCTTGCTGCATTACTTCTGCGTCCAGAGGCTGGTGATAGTGACTGACCCCAGTCGAGTGGATTCCTGGCCGAAACCGAGTATTAGCGATAATGTAGCGGTAGCGCCTTGAAGTTGCACTAAAACGAGCACTGAAATCACTGTCGACTTGCTGTGCCCAACGTACCGCAATACCTGCAGGCAAATTGCTATTTGTACCAAGCGTCCAGGCCGGGCCCTGTCTTGGTATTGGAACATCGAAATGAACTATCTGCGCAGTTGCATGAACTCCGGCATCGGTGCGCCCGGCACAGGTCACTTCTATCGGCGCGTCCGCAATTTTGCTTAGCGCCTTTTCAAGACATTGTTGAACACTGGTCACTTCACGTTGACGTTGCCAGCCGTAATAGCGACTTCCGTCGTATTCCAGACATAGGGCCATTCGCATACTACTTTATCCTACGAATCTAATTTTTGTTGCAGCTTCTGAGCTTCTTTTGCCAGCGCCTCATCATCACCTTCTGCTAATTGCTGAAGAATTTCCCGCGCTTCGTCTTCTTCACCCATTTCAATATAGGCCCTGGCCAAATCAAGTTGGCCTGCCGGATCATCGTCTTCTGGCGCACCTTCCGCATCACCCGATTCATCGTCCGGCAGCGCATCTTTTACCGCCGAAGACTGGTAACGATCACTGTCTTCTTCGTCTTCGTCAGCTTCTGCCATTAACGAATCAATATCGACGAAATCATCTTCTTCCTTAGCACTAAACGAATCAACGTCTTCTTTTTCATCCGCTTTCTCGTCTGCCTCATTAGCCCCGCCAAAGAGTGACTCTAAATCTTTATCGGCTTCATCTTCAGCTTGTTCAAGTTCAGCGTCATCTTCCGGAACCTCTTCTTCCAGGTCATCCAGTGATTGAGTCAGTTCGTCAGATTCCTGAAGTAACTTCTCTAAGTCGTCCTCTTCGGATTCACTATCCTGTTCCGCCGGCTCAACGCTTTCTTCTGGCCGAGCGTCGTCTGTTGATACGCCATCCGAAGCATCTTCTTCTGGTTCTTCCTCACTTTCCTGTCTTTCCTGGTCAGCATCTCCGGACTCAGTTAATCCTAGTTCAGCCAGAACGTCATCGACTTCACTGTCATCAAAGTCATCCGGCAATAAGTCGTCACTCTCATTATTTGCTTTGTCTTCTTCCGGCGCTTCATCTTCGACTGAATCACTACTCGTTGCTTCTTCTTCCGTAGGAGCATTGTCTGAAAGAATATCGTCTATATCATCAGCTTCGGTTAAATCCGATTCATCTTCAGCCTTTTCCGGGCTCTCTTCTGTCTCTTCTGTTCCCTCAGAGTCAGCAGCAACCGGCTCATCCTCCGCTTCGTCAACGGAAAGGTCTATCGCCTGCTCATCGTCATCATCGGCTTCACCGAATAGGCGATCTAATTCATCCTGAGATAATTCTCCAGCCTCATCTTCGTCATCATCGGGCAATACCACCTGATCGTCGTCGTCCAGATCCTCATCCAGATTTTTCTTAACGTCAGATTGTTCAGCGTCGTCGTCACCGTCATCCAGACGTACGCTCAGATCACTCTTCTCAGCGTCCCCTGAACGTCCGGTTAATTCCGCTTCCAGAGCACTCAGGTCGTCGCCCTCATCTTCTGAATTGTCATCACCATCAATATCAAACAAGCCGTCGGTGCTGTCTTTCGGCGTTTCCCCAAGTAATTCTTTATCAAGCTGAGCGGCCGCTTCTTCCTCGGTCAGTTCCTGATTCTTATTTTCCTGCTCAACTTCATCGGGTTTTGACTTCGCCGAACGACGTAAAAATAAGAAAACGATTAATCCAATAATGAGTAATGCCGGCAACACGGAGACGAGCAGCATATTTATGGGACTCTGCAACCAATCGGTTAGACCCGAGCTCTGTTCCGCCTTTTCTCTCGCTTGCTGCTCAAGTAACTGCCTCTGTTGAGCAAGAACTTGCTGGAACTGAGCTTCCAGCTCATCGGTTTTACTGACGCTTTCAGCGAGCTTGTCTAAACGCTTAGCAATTTGATCAATACGCTCTTGCAGAGACTGGTTCTCACCGTACATTTTCTCTACAGCTTGCATTGATTCCTGAATATCAGCGCGTAGTTGGTTGAAATTTTGCTCTTGGCGTTGTTCTACTGCCTGAATGGTTTGTTGAGCTTTTTCGCGGGCTTCTTCAAGTAATTGCTGTCGTTGTTGACGGGTCTCTTGAGTTTCCTGCTCTACTTGCGATAGCTGCTGTGATTTACTTTTTAACTGACCATCAACCACCACCTGACGACGAGCCGCTTCAGGATTGACCATTTGGATTTCTTGCAAAGACGGAATACGCAGATAGAAACCATCAAGCATACGGTTCATATTGCCATTAACAAACGCATCGTCATTAGCCTGAACAATGGCAACCATGGTTTGGTATTGAGTAACACTGGAGTGCGGTTTATAACGGCGGGCGATATCCCATAAGGTATCATTACGGGTAATAGGCCCATAACGCTCCTGACCAATGCGTACATCGGTAGCCTCTGAGCCTTTCGCCCCCTTTATAACCACACCATCCTGTCCGCTTGCTGCAGCGACCATCATGCTGCCGGACAACGCAAAGGCTGCCAGCGAAAAGTATCTTAGTACCTGCACTCTTATGGTTTTTCTCATTCCTTCGTCTCTGCCCGCGCTTTGCTCTTATCTTTAACGGCGTTAGTTAAAAAAACTTTATGACATACAGTCGTTTAAATTACCAGTAATCGCGAATTAAAGTTTCCGCAATTTGTATGCTGTTCGTTGCTGCACCTTTGCGAATATTATCAGAGACAACCCATAGGTTAAGCCCATTAGGATGGCTGATATCTTCCCGTACCCGGCCTACGAAGACATCATCGTAACCCGCTGCATTGCCGACCTGAGTGGGGAACTCTTCTCTTTGCTCCATTAACGTAACACCTGCAGCTTCACTTAACAGCTGTTTTGCATGTTCTGCAGTGATTGGCTGACGTGTCTCGATATGGATAGCTTCCGCATGTCCAAAGAATACCGGCACCCTCACCGCTGTCGGATTCACCCGGATACTGGGATCATTGAATATTTTCTGAGTTTCCCAAACCATTTTCATTTCTTCTTTGGTGTAGTCATTTTCCTGAAAAACGTCGATTTGAGGAATACAGTTAAAGGCAATCTGGCGACTAAAATTAGCCACCGTTGGCTGTTTTCCATTCAAAAGCTCTGCCGTTTGTTTCGCCAACTCTTCCATGGCTTCTTTACCCGCTCCTGAAACAGACTGGTAAGTGCTTACATTAATACGCTCAATGCCAACTTCATCGTGAATCGGTTTCAGTGCAACCATCATTTGAATGGTCGAACAGTTGGGGTTAGCGATAATATTGCGATTTCTAAAGTCAGCCAGTGCCCAGGCATTCACTTCGGGTACCACCAGAGGGATATCAGGTTCGTAACGAAATTCTGACGTATTATCAATAACAACGCAGCCAGCTTCAGCCGCTTTCGGCGCAAACTCCCGAGAAATATCGCCCCCAGCCGAAAAAAACGCAATATCCGCGTTAGACCAATCAAATTCACTGGCATCAGAGACTTCAATTTCTTCACCATTAAAATCGACTGTTGAACCTATCGAACGAGCGCTAGCCAAAGGAAAAAGTTCTGCCACCGGGAATTTTCGCTCAGCTAAAATCTCAATCATCTGCTGACCCACTAAACCTGTCGCACCTAAAACCGCAACGCGAAACCCATGTGACATGCTAACTCCTTACTTAGACAACTGCCGGGCGTTAAAACCCAACTGTAAAAACTGGATGTATTGGGCGCTATTATGGCATGTAATCACCTGATTAATGAACTCTCTGCGCGGGCTTTCTTTGCGATAATTGCGCCGCAGACTGTCAAACCCGTCAGGTGTTAACCCGTGTTGACGAAAAAGCCAGTCATCGGAATACAAATCAAAATGATTTTTTGCCCAAGCTTGAAGGGCTTCAATTGAGTTAAATTGAGCGGCTTCGCGCTGAGGCCAGGTCACAGCGGGCAACACTTTAGATAACTCTTTATTGGCATTTATTCCAAAATATTCCAGTAGCGCATTGACTATCATAACAGCTCCACCCACTTTTCCTTCCAGGCTATGCCCGGCAATGTGGGGAGTCGCTATATCAATATACGGTACCAAAGCCGTCAATATTTCTGGTTCATTTTCCCATACGTCCAAAACTAATGACGGTCGTTGTCCCTGCTCGACGCGTTCAAGCAAAGAGCCATTATCGATTACCGCGCCACGACTGGCATTAATTAATAACTGTTGCGAGTGCAATGACTGCAATGCCGTGCTTTCAAATAGATGTCGAGTAGGAAAGTCACCATCACGGGTTAACGGAACATGGCAAGAAATGATATCCGCGGTCAGCACCCGCTGCCAATGGTCATGAACAAACTTAACGCCTTTTTTACACAATGGGGGGTCATAATAGTGGACGTTCAGACCAAGGGCTTGTAGCTTTTTTCCGGCAGCCTGACCGGTGTGTCCTGCACCAACAATAGCAACATCGATTTCCTCGATAGGCTCCCTGGTCTTCCGCTGCAGCCAATCCAGTACAGCACACAACACATACTCGCCAACCGACTCAGCATTGGCGCCGGGAGCGTGAGCAAATCCAATCTCCCGAGACTGGAGAGCATGAGTGTCGATATGTTCAATACCAATGGTCGCCGAGGCAACAAACTTGAGCTTTGGTGCTTGTCGCAACAACGCGTCATCAACATCGGTAACAGAGCGCACTAACAAAGCGTCAGCGTTCTCAAGCAGGCTTTTCGGGGGAGTTCTTTCAGAAAAGTAAGACAGTGTTCCCGCACCCGACAATAAGTCTGACAGTGCGGGAATATTCTGGTCGGCAACGATTTTCATCGCGGTAACCGACTTAATCTCTTATTCAGAGTATTGGCGCATCACTAACGATGCATTCGTACCACCAAAGCCAAAGCTATTAGACATTACCGTTTTTAACGGGGCTTCAGTTGTTTGGCGAACGATATTCATGCCATCCGCTTTTTCGTCCAGCGTCTCAATATTGATTGAAGGGGTGACAAAGCCGTGTTTGAGCATAAGTAATGAGTAAATCGCTTCGTGAACGCCAGCGGCACCTAACGCGTGTCCTGTCATTGCTTTAGTCGCACTGATCATCGGTGTTTTTTCAGGGAACACCTCACGAATAGCTTCTAACTCTTTCACATCACCAACCGGTGTACTGGTACCGTGGGTGTTTAAATAATCCACTGGCGTGTCCACGGTCTCCATTGCCATCTTCATACAACGAACGGCACCTTCACCCGACGGCGCGACCATGTCGTAACCATCAGAAGTGGCACCATACCCGACAATTTCACCGTAAATTTTTGCACCACGTGCTTTGGCTGCTTCCAGTTCTTCGATAACCAGAATACCGCCGCCACCGGCAGGTACAAAACCATCACGGCCCTGGTCATATGTACGTGACGCTTTTTCAGGGGTGTCGTTGTACTTAGTACTTAACGCGCCCATTGCGTCGAACTCCATACCTAAAGTCCAGTGAAGCTCTTCGCCGCCACCGGCAAATACGCGGTCTTGCTTACCAAACTGGATAAGCTCCAGAGCATGGCCAATGCAGTGAGCAGAAGTCGCACATGCAGAGCTGATAGAGTAATTCACACCCTTAATTTTAAAAGGGGTCGCCAGACAAGCTGAAGTGGTTGACGCCATGCAGCGAGGAACCATATAAGGCCCTACTTTTTTAACGCCGCGTTCACGTAAAATATCGGCTGCAGCCACTTGGTGCTCTCCAGAAGCTCCGCCCGAACCAACGACCAGACCCGTGCGAGGATGCGAGACCTGTTCTTCAGTTAAGCCTGAATCTTCAATAGCCTGAGCCATCGCAATGTAAGCATAAGCCGCTGAGTCGCCCATAAAGCGTAACGCTTTGCGGTCGATGTGATCTTTTGGATCGAGCTTAACCTCGCCCCAAACCTGACAGCGCAATCCCATTTCTGCAAAGGATTCTGAACGGCTAATGCCTGATTTGCCGATACGTAACGACTCTAGCACTTCTTCTTGATTGTTCCCGATGCTTGATACAATACCAAGTCCGGTGATAACAGCTCTTCTCATTCTTTAATCCTGTCTGACATTTCTACGTCGATATATTAACCAACGTCGTGTATGAATGTGGTCTGCTTTGTCCACTGTTGTTCGTAAAGTTGTTATTATAGCGGTCATCAACCAATAAATCATGGGATAGCCACTTGAATTCGAATTCGTTTGTCCAGTTTAACGAGCAAGGCGTACCCGTTTCCACTACTTTCGACGATATTTATTTCTCTGTCGAGAGTGGTGTTGACGAAAGTCAGTACGTATTTCTCGCTCAAAATGGATTACCTGAACGCTGGCAATCTCTCCCGGCTCACTATTGCTTTACTATTGCTGAGACCGGTTTTGGTACTGGATTAAATTTTCTTCTCGCCTGGCAACATTTTTTAGAGCATGCTCCAACTAGCGCACGACTTCACTTTGTCAGTTTCGAAAAGTTTCCGTTATCGCGCCAGCAGCTTGAGCAAGCTTATCAGCTATTAGTTGCTGTTGCGCCTCTTAGTTCCGAGTTTCTGAATCATTACCCATCAACTAATCCAGGCTGCCATCGAATCATCTTATCACAAGGCCGCGTGATACTGGATCTTTGGATTGGTGACGTGAATGAGCTACTACCGGAGTGGCTTCCGCAGGCACAACAAAAAATCGACGCTTGGTTTCTCGATGGCTTTGCCCCGGCAAAGAATCCAGAAATGTGGCAATCATCACTTTACCAGGCAATGAAGCAGACTGCGCATAGCGCGACAACTTTCGCTACGTTTACCGCAGCAGGCAGCGTTAGAAGAGCGCTGCAACAAAATGGATTTACAGCCACTAAAGCAGCTGGCTTCGGCCGTAAACGAGAGATGCTCCGTGGTCACTACAACGACATTGAAAGTCAGCATAAATACAATGACCGGCGCAGTGTCACCATTATTGGCGGGGGTATAAGCGCTGCTTGCTCTGCTTTGTCGCTTAAACAAAGAGGCGTCAGTGTCAGAGTCATTAGTACGGGTATTGCCGATGGCGCGTCAGGTAACTCTCAGGGTGCGGTATACCCGCTACTGCATGCCGAGCATACACCGCTCAGCCGCTTTTACTGGCAAGCGTTTTCAACAGCCAGAAGCCTCTATAGTAACTTTTGCAGTGACAATTGGTTCCCGACCGGAGTGATGCAACCCGCGTTCAACGAGGATAAAGTAAAGCGCTATGAGCGCATCGCAAATGAACTTTATGCTAAAGACACCGTTCGATATTTGCAGCCAGCCGACGCAGAGATAATCGCAGGGTTACCGTTGGCCATGCCAGCACTTCATTATCCCAAAGCGGGCTGGTTAAGACCGGCAGCGGTGGTCAAAGCCCTTCTAAAGGCGGCGGACGTTGAACTCATTGAAGCACCCGCTCAAACGTTGAAACAGACTGACAACGGCAATTGGCAGATAACCTTGGGCGATGGAGACTCATTACACGCCGAACGCGTCGTCCTTGCCACCGGTCATCACATCAATTCACTGCTACCAGCAAATATAGACCCATTGCCCATACAGCCTGTTCGTGGTCAAGTGAGCGTAGTAAACACAACGCCCGAGCTCTCTTCACTTAAAACAGTTTTGTGCTTTAAAGGGTATTTAGTTCCTGCGGACGGCAGTAGCCATTGTGTCGGCGCTACTTTTAATCGCGATAACGACGAATTAAAGTCAACACCTGAAGACAACAGGGAAAACCTACAACAGCTTGCCGCCAACGCGAAAGAATCCTGGGCCGAATCTCTTGAAGTGACGACACAAAGGGTGTCCATTCGGGCTACGACTCCCGATCATCAACCGATTATCGGACCTATCGCCGAAAACTTACACGTTTTGACCGGGCTTGGCTCGCGAGGCTTTACTTCAGCCCCTATTCTAGCTGAAGTCATTGCCTGCCAATTAACCGGAGAGTTGGTGCCTTTAGGCCAGGATGCGCTACGCCGCATTTCCGTTAGTCGCTTTCAGCGCTAATTTATCAAGCACATTATTAATATGAGCTTGATCCGCGGGAGATAGCTCATGACGAGTCTTATACACTGCTTCGCGCAAGGCTGGCATAATATTTTCGGGCTGCGTATCGCCCGACATTTCCAGCTGAGCAACAACAAGATCAAAATGCCCGCGTAAATAACCACAAGCAAACAGTTCATCGTCTGTACCTGAAACCACGGCGTCATCAAATACCGTTTCAAGTTGCTCCACTAATTGATCAAAGCCCATACTACTCCCCGTCCAACAACAAAGGCGCTCATTCTAACGGTCTTTTTGTTACAATGCATCCGCATCACAGACTCAACGCATGACAGAGGTATCAATTATGTCCCTGGAAATTGGCTTGTTTTATGGCTCTACCACCTGCTATACCGAAATTGCCGCGGAAAAAATTCAGCAAGCCATAGGCGAGGACATTGTTCAATTATTTGATATTAAGGACACCCCTCTAAAAAAAGCTGAACAGTTCGACATTCTCATTTTTGGTATTTCCACTTGGGACTTCGGCGAACTTCAGGAAGACTGGGAAAGCCACTGGGAAGACATCAACCATATTGACTTACAAGGAAAAGTGGTCGCACTCTATGGTATGGGAGATCAGGAAGGCTACACCGATTGGTTCCAGGATGCACTTGGAATGCTGCACGATGCTATAGCTGGTCACGGATGTAAACGCATCGGCTTCTGGCCTAATCAAGGCTACGAATTTGCGGCTTCCAAAGCATTGACCGCAGATAATACTCAGTTCGTCGGTTTATCACTGGATGAAGACTCACAATATGAGCTATCAGATGAACGTATCGAACAATGGACCACGCAAATTTTAGAAGAAATTGCTGAACAATTAGGATAACAATAATGCAACGCTTTCTATCAAAAACCTTGCTGCTATTCATGTTGCTTGTCTCAGTAACTGCGGTAGCACAAACAGAGAAAAACACCATAGAAGCATTCACCTCATCCTTTGAGAAAAAACAAGGGTTCTTCACGTTTTACCACGATAAGGCTGACGCCCAGTTTTACCTCCAAATACCTAAGAAAGGTCACCCGTTTATCTTTCAAACCAGTCTTCCCTGGGGTCTAGGTTCGAATGACATCGGCCTCGACCGAGGGCAGCTTGGCGAAACCCGCCTCGCCTCATTCCTTATTGAAGGTGATAAAGCGCTACTGTTGCAGCACAACACCCAGTTTCGTGCACAAACCAGTAACCCCGCGGAAAAAAACAGCGTTGATCAAGCATTTGCCGATGCCGTGCTGTACGGGTTTGATGTCGTTGCCAGCAACGAAGAGTTTGTTTTAATTGACTACACCCCCTATCTGCTAAGTGACGTACATGGTGTGAGTGAGCGCTTACAGCAAACGAGCCAGGGGCAGTTTAAGGCCGATACCAGTCGCTCCATTATCTACCCTGAACGCAGCAAAGCTTTTATCAACAACACTGAGCTCGAAGCAAAAGTGACTTTTGTCGGAAATGGAGAAGGACAGTGGGTTAATCAGGTGGCTGCCAATGCCGATGCTCTTTCTCTCCATCTGCACCATTCCTTTATCAAATTACCTGACACCGATTATCAGCCACGTGACTTTCACCCAAACAGCGGTTTCTGGGCACACAGTTTTAAAGACTATGCCGCGCCGCTTGGCGAATCGATGCTCGTACAATATATTCCCCGCCATCGATTGAATAAGAAAGATCCAATAGCCTCGTTAAGCCAAGCGCGTGAACCAATCGTTTACTACCTTGACCCGGGTGCACCTGAACCGGTAAAGACGGCGCTACTTGAGGGCGCTCGCTGGTGGTCCGAAGGCTTTGAAGCATTGGGCTATGAAAATGCATTTCAGGTCAAAGTATTACCAGAAAATGCCGACCCTATGGATGTACGCTACAACGTAATTCAATGGGTCCACCGGGCCACCCGAGGCTGGTCATATGGCTCTTCTGTCATTGACCCGCGTAGTGGTGAGATAATCAAAGGCCATGTAACCTTAGGCTCACTGCGCGTTCGTCAGGATATGAAAATTGCTGAGGGACTACTGACCCCATTTATTGAAGACGCCAGCGAAAGAAAGGAAGCCGTAAAGGCAATGGCATTGGCCCGTATCCGTCAGTTAAGTGCTCACGAAGTAGGCCATACACTCGGTATTGCTCACAACTTCGCTGCCAGCACTTCCGGCAGAGCTTCTGTCATGGACTACCCGCATCCATTAGTCAGTTTGACCACCGATGGCTCGCTTAATTTAACCAACGCCTACACAGAAGGTTTAGGCCTGTGGGACAAACAAGTATTAGCCTATGGTTACAGTGACTTTGGGGGGATGCCATCGTCGGCCGATCAGCTCAACCGAATATTAGCGAAAAATAAATCTCTTAATCTTAGTTTTATTTCAGACCAGGATGCACGTCCTGCCGGTGGCGCTCACCCTTTCGCCCATTTATGGGACAACGGCAGTGATCCGGTTACCGAGCTTGAGCGATTGCTGTCGGTTCGCCAGCAGGTGCTGGAGAACTTCAGTAAAGACATGTTAGAACCTCAACAGCCGCTCAGTCAGTTACAGGCTATTTTCGTACCAATCTATTTGCTGCACCGGTATCAAACCGAAGCTGCAGTAAAATGGCTGGGAGGTGTTAATTATCGCTACTACATGGCACAAGACGCAACCGATGACTACCAGCCGGTTAGCGCCGCCAGACAACAGGCGGCACTTAAACAGCTGTTAAAAACTATCCAGGCAGAAACCTTACGAGTGCCAGCCCACATTAAACAGTGGCTGGTGCCAATGGCCTACGGCCAGAGTTCGTCACGTGAGTACTTCGATGGCAAAACCGGGGTAATACCCGATACGGTCAGCATGGCAGCCAGTGCAGCGGACCATAGCTTACAATTAATGCTCAACCCTCAACGCCTGAACCGGTTAATTCAGCAACACGCAAATAATGAACGGGTGCCATCAGCCAGTCAGCTGATGTCTGAACTGTTCACTACCGTCTTTATCGACTGGAAACAGGCAAAAGGCGAGCCGCTTCAACAACGTTTATTGGCAACCGTTATCAATGCGGAAATCAGAGCAATAGAGAATTCAGCTCTGGCGGTAGAAGCCCGGTTGATAATGCAAGCCGAACTGGTTAAGCAACAACGCCAGCTTGCCGAATCCGACTCTTTATTAGTTCAGCAGCTCGCCAACGACATCAATACGTTTTTGACCGATGGAGAGTGGCCAGAACAGTACGAACCCGAGCCATTACCCCCAGGTTCGCCAATCTAACAAATATTCCAGGGCCGCTTACAGCGGCTCTGGCATATCGTCTAACTGCTCTTTGGTTTTACCATGCGGTGTTGGTTGACGGGTCTCCGGATCAATATGAACAAAAACAATGTCATCAGCGGTACAAATATTCTGCTTAGTGTGTTTGTTACGTACCAAGCAGGTAATGGCTAATGACGTGCGCCCTACTGACTTCACTTGTAGGCCAAATTCGACCACGTCGCCCTGAAATGCTGACGTTTCAAACGTAATAGCACCAATGTGCTTGGTTACCAAGCTTTTCGCTTCTAATTGACAGCTGGCAAAAATATAAGCTTCCTCATCAATCCATTCTAAAATACGACCACCAAACAACGAACCGGCAAAGTTCAAGTCATTTGGCATAACCAGTCGGCGGGATAAAAAGCGCATAGTCACTCCTTGTTAGTGGAAGGTATGTACATATTATAACCTATTGTTCGCCAATGGTTTGTTGAAAAAATTGAGCAATCATTGAATACAAATGAATTTTTGTATTACGCCCGTTAATAGAATGCTTTTTACCTGGATAATTCATCATCTCAAAAGGCTGAGCATTATCCTGCAGCTGCTTATACAATTTCGTGCTGTGAGTGAACAGGACGTTGTCATCCGCCATGCCATGATAAATCAGCAAATCGCCTTTTAAGTTTTTACTGTAAGGAAAAACCGACGACATTTCATAAGCACTGCCCTCTCCGGGCATCCCCATAAATCGTTCAGTATAATGCGTATCGTATAAGCGCCAGTCTGTTACTGGTGCGCCAGCAACGCCAGCCTGAAAATGATCCGGCGCTTTGAACATTGCCAATAACGCCATGTAGCCGCCATAGCTGTGACCATAAATTCCTATACGATCTTTGTCGACATAAGGCAGGCTTTTCAAATAATTAACTCCAGCCACCTGATCGGCTATTTCCGGCGTACCCATATTTTTATAAATAGGTGCTTCAAACTGTTTTCCCCGATTCGCCGAGCCACGGTTATCCAGTGTGAAGACAATGAAGCCCTGTTGCGCCATATACTGAACAAACTCACTGCCCCAGCTTTTGGTCACTCTCTGAGCCCCGGGCCCCCCATAAACGTAAACCAGCACTGGGTACGTTTTTTCTGCATCGAAGTCTGTCGGTTTGGTTATCTTGTAGTAAAGCGTTTGTCCATCTTCGGCCTCCAGTGTTCCAAACTCAGGATAACGCCACTGCTTCAAATAAGGAGATAACGGGTGACTCTCATTTAGCCTATTTTCGGCCAACCACGCCAGGTGATTCCCGGTTGGCCCATGCAAACTGACCTGTTTTGGTTGCTCAGGAGAAGAAAAAGTATCAATGTACGACCGTTCGTTCGCCGCAAACTGAATATCATGCATTCCCTCTCGCGAGGTAATTCGCGTTGGGTTCGCCGCAGAGTTGGCATTGAGCTGCGTACGATAAAGATGAGACTCAAGTGGCGACTTTTTCCGAGCCGTAAAGTAAATAGTGCCGGTACTTTCATCAACAGCTTCCAGTTCATCAACTTGCCAGTCTCCGGAACTGAGTTGACGAATTAAAGACCCGTCTAAGCGGTAAAGATAAAGATGTTTAAACCCACTGCGTTCTGAGGCCCAAATAAAATGTTTGTTATCGTCTAAAAAATACAGATCATTGTGCAAGTTTAGCCAAGTGTCCGCGGTTTCGGTCAGTAGCTTTTTTCGAGTTTTATTCTGGTGGTTATAAAGCCAAAGCGTGAGCCGCTGTTGATCACGGCTCTGCCACTGGTAACTAAGGCGATTGCTGTCACCAACCCATTTAACGCGTGCTAAGTAACCATCATCAAGTTTACCCAACTCTAACCAATCCATTTTCTCGTCAGCAAGCTGGTAAATACCCAGGTCTATTTTGACATTCTCACTGCCGGCAAAAGGGTAACGTTGCTGTACAGTCTCAATTCTGTCTGCGTATATTTCGCTGCGAGTGGCCAGAGGGACCGGTGTTTCATCTACTTTTGTCAATGCAATTGAAGACTCATCCGGTGCCCACCAGTAGCCCGTCATGCGATCCATTTCTTCCTGAGCAACAAACTCGGCCATACCAAATTTGATGTTTCCGTGGCCCTCTGTTGTGACAGCCGTTTCCTGACCACTGGCAATATCAACAAAGTACAGGTTTTGCTCACGAATAAAAGACACATAGTTGCCCTGAGGAGATAACTTAACGTCTGTTTCAAACGCTTCTGTTTTAGTCAGTTGACGCGCTTTCTCTTCACCTGGTCGGTAATAAAAAACATCGCCATTATAAGGAAACAGTAACGCCTCCCCTGTTGCAGACCACGTGTAATCAATAATGCCACTGCCGCTTATGCGCTGCCTTTCCCGACGGGCTTTCTCTTCATCGGACAACTCAACGTCGCCAACCGCCAACTGGTCAACTGACACCAACTGTTTGTGTTCACCCGTTTGAATATTATATACCCAAAGGTCGTAACGCTGCGGGCTTTGTTCGCTACCCTGCAAATAGGAGAGGTACTTCCCGCCAGGAGCAAACTCGAGTGCCCGGGGCGTTTCCCCGGTCAGGCTGGGCGCACTAAATAGTCGCTCAATGGTGAGCTCTGCGGAATAAACAGAAAAGCTTAAAGCACAAAAAATGAAAACAGTAACCGTCTTAATTCCACGGTTAAGCATGAAAGGCATAATTTTCGATCCAACTGTGAGTCTATTACTGCTTATACTAACAAAGTTGTGGATGAAAATCGGTTGGCTGCGGTGAAATAACACGAAAACGCTATCGCCGAATTACGACGACAGCGTTATTTAAGGCGGAATTAAAACGTGATAGAAACACCAACCTGAAAGCGACGTCCGGTAACAGGCGCATCATCTTTTAAGAAAGAGCTGTGCACAAAACCTAATTGATCAGTTAGATTCTCACCCTCGAGATAAAGAGTCGCACCATAATTGGCTAGCCAGTCAGGGTACAAGTTGATACGGGCGTTCAATAAACCATAAGCATCCGTTACGGTCTCGTTCTGAGTGATTTTGTCCTGCTCAAGAAAGCGAGTATAACCAATAGAACCGTCCCAACTAACCGCCTGGTAACGCACTTCAGTACCAATTCTCTGTGCAGGAATTCTCGGTAAATTGTCACCATCGCGCTGTTTAGCCCGCGTATAGTCACTAAAGCCATGCAAGGACCAGTTATCCGTCAATTCCCAGTCTAATTCAATTTCATAACCATAGAGTTCAGCATCAACCTGAGAAAACTTAACAACTTGTAATTCGCTGCCATGCAAGTGCTCATCTTCATGAGGCTCTTCGTTAGCAGAGTGAGCATCATCACTGTGAATTTGCCCGCTGTCGATTCCGAGAAAGTCATCGTAAATAAAATCATCAACCCGGTTGTAGAACAGGTTCACGTTTGCATGGAAACGTTCGTTTTCATAATGAAATCCAGCATCAATATTGTTTGATGTTTCTGTCTCTACCGAAACATCGTTTGATTCAATATGATATTCGCCGTTGCTTTCTTCATGGAGCGCATAAGCAAGCCCTAGCTCATAAGTACGAGTAGCAAAGTGGTTACCATTAGCAAACACTTCATTACCTGTCGGGGCTCTTTCCGCATGACTTAAATTAAACGAAACTGAGGTATGGTCACTGAAATGATATAGGTATCCGGCAGAAGCGGAAGTCGCATCATAAGTCTTCGTCCCGAGCTCTTCAGCAGAAAGCTTGGTATTCTCGTGACGAATACCTAAATCAACGTGATGCGCACCAAACTCACGCTCAACCACCCAGAACAGCCCCTGAGTTCGGCGTGATGTATTTGGTGTAAAGGCTTCATCACCCACCGCAGATTTGTCACTGATATCCCATTGCCAGCCAACAGCACCTTTCCAGCCAGCAATCGCTTCGTGTTGAGCAACCAGCCGTATTTCTTTTTGTTCATTTTCAAACTGCGTACCAACGAGGCCTGCTTCTATTTCCTGATGCTGATAGTCCGTTAAGGCGCCACGAAAATCAATTCGGTTAAAACCACTAAACGGATTGCGCCATTGCCCTGCAAACTGAATACGTTCTTGCTCTAAATCGGCATATGGACCGGCCTCCTCACTATGAGCGACCTCCTCAAGGGCTGGTTTATCAGCATGCTCATCTTCTTCATGCCCATGTTCATGGCCAGGAATACCATATTCCTGGTAAATACCCTGATATGAAACACCGAAAAAACCGTCGTCAAATTGATAACTTGCGCCAACTGTTCCGCCCTGTGCGTCAATAAAAGTATTCTCAACATGATCAACTTTTTCACCTTCGTCATTAATAAAGGTGGGGGTTTCATAATCATTAGCCGAACGAATAAAGGCATCCGTATAAAGAGCCCAGCGACCATTCCCTATTTGCAGGTCATAGGAGCCCTCTTTACTTTCGTTGTTGGTCGAACCGGAAATGTTAGCGTTGCCCTGCAGTCCATAAATTGGTTCTGACGGAATTCTATTGTCGACTACATTGATCACTCCGCCAATCGCACCACTGCCATACAGCAAGGTTGCAGGCCCTCGCAGCACCTCTATTTGTTGAGCCGTGCTGGTTTCTGTTGTTACTGCGTGATCCGGACTACCGCGTGACACATCACCAGTATCCAGGCCATTTTGAGTAATTTTTACTCTTGGTCCACCTAATCCACGAATAATCGGGCTACCCGCGACGTTAGCGAAGTGCGTATTGTTAATTCCTGGCTCCATCGCCAGAGTCTCACCCAGGCTATGCGCATGCAATTGTTTGAGTGCATCCCCGGAGATAATGTTAATTGGCTGTGCCGACTCAAGTGCGGTCTTATCCAACGGACTTGCGTTAATAACAATGACCTCATGGTCATTAATATGCTCATGTTCCTCATTCTTTTGCTGCTGTGCTTGCGCAGCAGCACTCGTTGCTAGTAAAGCTAAAGTTAACGCATTCAGTTTCATAAGGTACTCCAGTATAACGACCTTTATTGTGATAATATAACATTACAAAACATTGATACGTTTTGCAACACTCTTTCAATTATCCGCTCTGGTTGTCTGTTAACTGCTGCGGTACACTAGGTTAGTATTTACGATAAAAATAAAATGAAAGGATATAACATGAAGCCATCCCATATTCTTCTGCCCGCCACGTTAAGCCTGCTGGTTGCAGCTTGCGGTGCGCCAGAAACAAAATCACAACCCGTCGAGGTTCGTGCTGAAGAATCTAATATCCGTGCTCACCTGGAGTTTCTTGCTGACGATGCGTTAAAAGGTCGCCAAACCGGAAGCGAAGGTCACGAAATCGCCTCCAACTACATTGTTTCTGAATTTATCGAGCTGGGTCTTGAGCCTGCGGGCGACGATGGCAGTTATTATCAACGAGTTCCTTTTCGCAAAAGTACGCTGAAAGAAAATAGTGCCAGCATGAGCTACAAAAGCGACGGAAAAGTTATCGAGTTTGAATTTCCCAAGCAGTTTATTACGGGCCCAAGTCATTACAGCGAAAAAGACGAAGTAACGGCACCTTTAGTGTTTGTTGGTTACGGTATGGAAGCCCCTGAATTTGGCCTTAATGACTACGAAGGGCTTAACGTTGACGGAAAAATTGTCGTCATGTTAACGGGCCGCCCAGGTTTCTTACCCAGCGAAGAAGGCGCACACTTAGCCAATATTAAAGGCGACATTGCGCGTGAAAAAGGCGCTGTGGGTATTATTACGCTACATACGCCAGTGCGTGAAGAAACCCGGAAGTACGAAACCAGTATCTATTACACAAAAACACCTCGTATGACATGGCTAGGCCCAAATGGCTTACCAAAAGGTGAAGAACAGCAGCTAATGGGCTCTGCTTATCTTGACGATGAGCCAGCTAAAAAGTTATTCGCTGATGCGCCAACCTCCCTTGACAAAATTTTTGAAAGAATTCAGGAAGATCCCGACTTTTCCCCTGAAGGTTTCGCACTTGACGGTACAGTCACTCTGGCTCGTGAATCGCGCCATGAAGAAATCACCAGTCCAAATGTTGCAGCCGTTCTCCCTGGCTCTGACGAAACGTTAAAAGACGAATACGTACTTTACACCGCTCACTCGGACCATATTGGTGTTATTAAAGATATGAGCCGTGAAGATAATATTAATAACGGCGCTTTGGATAACGCTAGTGGCGTGTCTGTTATGCTGGAAACCGCTCGCTTGTTCGTTGAGTCAGAAAAAGAATTTGACCGTTCAATCATGTTTTTATCGGTTACCGCCGAGGAAAAGGGATTATTAGGTGCGGACTACTTTGCTAATAACCCTACGGTTCCACTCAACAGCATCGTTGCCAACGTCAATCTGGATATGCCAGTATTGATTTATGATTTTGCTGACGTGATTGCGTTTGGTGCTTCACATTCGACCTTAGGCGAAACGGTGAGTGAAGCAGCACAAAATTTTGATACAACTCTGAGCCCGGATCCAATGCCTGAGCAAGCTATTTTTACGCGCTCAGATCACTACACCTTAGTGAAAAAAGGAATTCCAGCGGTCTTCTTAATGACCGGCTTTAATTCTCGTACAGAAGGTGAAGATGGTGGTGAAGTTTGGGGTAAATTCTTTGCCGAGCATTACCATAAGCCAAGCGACGAAGTAAGCCTGGGTATTAACTATGAAGCCGGAGCGCGCTTTACCAATATTAACTTCGCTATCGGTAAGTCGATTGCAAATGCTGAGCAACGTCCACAATGGCTGGAAGACTCATTCTTTGGTAAACAGTTTAAAGACTAAATTATAATAACCACATTACTTAATTTCTAAGGGACCTCAGGGTCCCTTTTTTATTTCTTACCGTCATTAAACTGTCATTAACTCCCTCTACGCTTTTACTATCAATAGCTGCCGGAGCACTTGATGTTATCTGTCGAGAAAGTCGTTAATGACAACCTTCCCCGCATTAAAGGGAAACCCTGGTTGGAAAAGCCAACGACCTGGGTGTTACGTAACCTTTTACATGAAGAGGACATACAAGCGTTCGGAAAGAGTGTTCCGTCTTTAGAGGGTATCGACTTCGTAGAACACGCTCTGGATTACTTTAGGTTCACCTATGCGTATTCATCGCAAGAACTGGATAATATTCCAGTCAGCGGACGTTTAATTATCATTGCCAATCACCCTATTGGCTCTCTGGACGGTTTGGCTTTACTTAAATTAGTGAGCGAAGTACGAAGCGATGTGAAAATTGTTGCGAACGAATGGCTCAGTACACTGGAAGCTTTAGACTCACTGCTGTTACCCGTTAATGTGTTCGGCGGCAAACCTAGCCGAAAAGATATTCGTAACATACACGCTCACCTACACAATGATGGATGCATTATTCTCTTTCCAGCCGGTGAAGTCTCGCGCTTAAGGCCTAACGGCGTACGCGATACCCACTGGCAAAGCGGCTTTCTAAAACTCGCCAAAGCCACTCAGAGTGACATACTTCCGATAAGGCTGGAGGCCCACAATTCGGCTTGGTTCTATACCGCCTCTATGGTCTACAAGCCCTTAGCAACAATGCTCTTGGTTAAAGAAATGTTCCGCCAACAATGCAAACAAGTTAAGTGTCATATCGGCCAGAGAATACCGCTTGAAGCATTTTTTCAACAAAGTCTCAATACTCACCAGCAAGTCAAACTTTTTAAAAAGCACTTGTACCGACTAGGAACTCATAGGAAACCCATTTTCCCCACCCAAACTGCCATTGCTCGTCCCGAACCGCGGCAACCATTAAAAGCTGCGGTTGAAGCCTGTGAATTACTCGGTCAAACTCCCTGCGGAAAAAGCATTTATTTGTATGAATTCACCGGCAGCTCCCCTATTCTCCGGGAAATTGGTCGCTTGAGAGAAATTGCTTTTCGTACGGTCGGCGAGGGAACCTGGCGTAAACGCGACCTGGACGAATACGACACCTGGTACATGCACCTGATACTCTGGGATCCGGATGACCTGGAAATTGCCGGGGCCTACCGCCTGGGCGACTGTAAAAAAATCATTAAGTCTCACGGACAAAACGGGCTATACAGCGACGGTTTCTACGAGTTTACCAATGCAATGACCGCAATTCTCCCGCAAAGCCTTGAACTAGGCCGTTCATTCGTACAACCCAAATACTGGGGCAAACGTAGCCTCGATTATCTGTGGGTGGGCATTGGTGCTTTACTACGAAAACATCCTCGTTACCGGTACCTGTTTGGTTCTGTCAGTATTAGCAATGCCCTGCCAAAAGACGCCCAGGGCGCTTTAGTCAAATTTTATAGTACTCACTTCCCGCCTCAGAGCCCAATGGCCAAAGCCAAAATTCCTTACAGTTTAAACACCGACTCAACCGTGCCTGACTTTAGCGGTCACCATTACGCTGAGGAGTTTGCTCTGCTAAAAAGTTATATGGCCAATATAGGATCTGCCATTCCGACACTTTACAAACAATACTCTGAGTTATGCGAGCCCGGCGGTGTTCAATTTCTGGAGTTTGGTGTTGATCCCGACTTTAATCATTCGATTGACGGGCTGGTGCTGGTGGATATAACGAAACTGAGCGCGAAGAAGCGCAAACGCTATCTGGAAATAAGATAAGCACTGGCTTGCTGATACCAGTCACCTAACACAATGCGTTTGGCGGAAGTCCCATCAGGTAGTGTAAAGCAATGCACTGCCGGACGGTGTGTATGACCATGAATTAACTGCTTAACGTTATGCTTTTGCATCACCCGTAAAACTTCCGGGTGCTGAGCGTCCATTTTATAAAGTTGCGCCGGGGTCAATTCCGGTTGTTGGCTGCTGGACTTTTGTCTTAAACGATTCGCTATCCGCATGCGCCAGGATAAAGGCAAATTACGCATAATTACCTTAACCAAGCCATTTTGAATAAATGAACGATAACGCAAATACCCCTTATCTAAAGTGCATAAAGTATCGCCGTGCATGAGCAACACTCGCTCACCATATAAATCAATAACGGTTTCATCGGGCAACACAGTTAAGCCCACCTCTATGGCAAAGCGCTCGCCCACCATAAAATCACGATTACCCGCCATAAAATACAGGCGTACGCCATTGTCGCTCAGTTGCTTAAGATGCGCTTTAACTTGTGCCGCAAACTCACTGGTGTCGTCATCACCCAGCCAGGCGTCGAACAAATCACCCAGAATATAAAGTGCGTCAAGCTGCTTATGTTGCTGACAAAAATCACCAAAGGCAGCCAGAATGTCTGGCCGCCCCGGGCTTAAATGCAAATCAGCAATAAAGCCAGTGGTCATAAGATTAATCGTTTACCGATACGCGTTCAATAACCACGTCTTCAACCGGAACGTCCTGATGGAAGCCGGCAGAACCTGTTTTTACTTCTTTCATGGCGTTCACTACATCCATGCCATCAACCACTTCGGCAAAAGCACAATAGCCATAGCCATTCGGTGTTTCATTCTGAAAGTTTAAAAAGGCATTGTCATTCACGTTAATAAAAAACTGTGACGATGCGGAATGCGGATCGGGCGTGCGCGCCATAGCCACGGAACCCACCACATTAGGTTTTGCCGTTGGTGCTTCATTTTCGATGTTATCGCGTGTTTCTTTTTGCTTCATACCGGGCTCAAAGCCACCACCCTGCACCATGAAATTGCTGATGATACGATGGAAAATTGTACCGTCATAAAACCCCTCGCGGGCATACTGTAAAAAGTTTTCTACCGTCTTAGGCGCGGTTTCGTTGTGCATTTCTAAAGTAATATCACCATAATTGGTATGTAAAACGACTTGCATTGAATGTACCTGTTTCATTGACTAAACCAGCTGATAGTGTACCAGAGCAGCGCCATCGGTGGTATCATAAGCCCCCAGTTTTCATCGTTAACCGTTCGATAAGTAAGAGAACCTATTATGGCATTAAGCGTCTTTAATACCCTGACCCGCAACAAACAGTCATTTGAACCTTTGAACCCCGGTCACGTGGGTATTTATGTGTGCGGCGTTACCACCTACGACTACTGCCATATTGGTCACGCCAGAACCTACGTCGCGTTTGACGTTGTGGTACGCTATCTGCGCAAGCTTGGGTACGACGTGAAATACGTACGCAACATTACCGATTTAGACGACAAAATTATTAAACGCGCAGCAGAAAATGATGAAGATTTTCATCAAGTCACTGAACGTTTTATTGCCGAGATGCACCAGGATTTTGATGCACTGAACTTGCTTCGTCCTGACATAGAGCCTCGGGTAACCAGCCACATGGACGACATCATTGAGATGATTAAAAGTCTTATTGATAACGGCAATGCTTATGAAGCTGGCAATGGAGATGTTTTATTTGATGTCTCGACCTTTAATGATTACGGCAAACTCAGCCGTCAGGATTTAGAACAGTTGCAGTCAGGTGCTCGCGTTGATGTTGATTCGGCCAAACAGGACCCACTGGACTTCGTCTTATGGAAAGCGGCAAAAGCCGGTGAGCCAAGTTGGTCTTCGCCCTGGGGAGAAGGCCGCCCGGGTTGGCACATTGAATGTTCTGCAATGAACAAAAAGCACCTGGGCACCACCTTTGATATACATGGTGGCGGTTCCGACTTAGCCTTCCCGCACCATGAAAATGAAATTGCGCAAAGCTGCTGCTCAAACCACTCTGAGTACGTAAAATACTGGATGCATAGCGGAATGGTGCAGGTAGACAACGAAAAAATGTCGAAGTCTCTGGGCAACTTTTTCACCATTCGCAGCGTACTGGAACAATACGATGCTGAAACGGTTCGATACTTCTTGTTGTCGAGTCATTATCGGTCACAACTGAACTATACTCAGGAAAACTTGGATCAGGCACACTCTGCTTTAGAACGTTTATACACAGCGCTGCGTGATGTGACTCCACAAACTGCGCCTGAAGAATTGCGGAGTAAATACTGGCAAAGTTTTCAAGAGGCTATGGATGATGACCTGAACGCTCCGGAAGCCATGAGTGTGTTATTTGAGGTTGCCCGTGATATCAACCGTAACCGTGACAGCGCTCCGGACACAGCGGCTCAGTTAGCGCATATTTTGATTGAGCTTGCAGAAGTGATGGGACTGCTACAACAGTCCCCCAAAGAATTTTTACAAGGTAACGCAGATGATGTTGCCAAAATCGAAGCGTTGATTGCCAAACGTAATCAGGCACGGGCTGATAAAGACTGGGCTGCAGCCGACGATGCTCGTGACGCATTAACCAACATGGGTATTGTTTTAGAAGACGGTGCCGAGGGCACCCGCTGGCGTCGCGCTTAACTGACCACTAATTAAGAGGTTTACTCTATGGCATTTGCACAACTGCAAATTGTCAGCTCACTGGCTGACGCATACTCAAAAGATGGTGCTGATGCACTTATCTTAATTGGAAATTTTAACTCGGTCGATGACTCGGCGTTAGCTGAAACCATTCAGCAAGCCCAAATTACTGACCAACGAGTGGGTCAACAACCTTTACTGTTACAAGCTAACGGCGTGCCTGGCCAGCGGCTGATTGCAGCTCCAACGGGGCCTCTAAACCGTGACTTTGACGATGTTCGACAGGTGTTTGATGCGGCACATGCGGCAGCAAAAATCGCACAAGACGCGGGAGCCCGCCACCCTGTTATTGCATTAAATAATGTAAACTTAAATGACGAACGCTACCAACAAGCATTTTTAGCCGCTTACCTTGGCCTCTCTCAGGCACTTTACCAACCACTCGAAGCTCGCGAGGCTCATGGCGAAGACGCTATTGAACCCACCCAAAACGTGATTATGGTCGGTGAGCTTGATGCTGAATGGGCGATGGCTGTTGAAGCTGGCAAACGAGTCGCTCGTGACCTTGCGGGTACTGAGCCTGAGCGCATGGCGCCACCGCGGTTCGCTGAGTACTGCCGCCAGGCATTCGCCCACACAGCGGTTAAAGTTACGGTTATCGATGACTATCAACAACTGCAGCATGAATACCCTTTATTAGCGGCCGTGGGCCGTGCTTCAGTCGCGGTCGAACGCCACCGTCCTTGCGTCATCCGACTCGAATATCATGGCAGTAAACCTGAGCGTACCGTTATGTTTGCGGGTAAAGGTATTGTCTACGACACCGGTGGCGCTGACCTAAAAGTTGGTGGTCATATGGCCGGCATGAGCCGGGACAAAGGCGGGGCGGCAGGCGTTGCCGGCTTCATAAAAACCGTCGCAGAATTACAGCCTGAACATCTTAATGTTGTGGCAGAGATAGGAGCTGTACGTAACAGCATTGGCTCCGATGCGTTTGTTGCGGACGAAATCATTACCGGCCACAGCGGAAAACGTGTCCGCATCGGTAATACTGATGCTGAGGGTCGTCTTGTGATGGCTGACCTACTGTCACATTTACGTGAAGAAGCGGCCAAAGGTGAAGGTGATTACGAGCTGTATACCGTAGCTACTCTGACAGGCCACGCAGCCTTAGCTAAGGGACCTTACAGTGCGTTGGTGCCTAATGGCCCTGCCCGTCGTCAGAATCTTGCTCAGGCGTTATTTGAGGCCGGTGAAGTTTATGGTGACCCAACTGAAATTTCATGGTCGCGTCGTGAAGACTTTGATTTCGTTAAAGGTCGTACCCTGTGCGATGATTTGCTGTCATCTAACAACGGATCGTCAGCATCAACACCTCGCGGACACCAGTTCCCTATGGCTTTTCTGACAGGAGCATCCGGACTGGACAGCCACAGTATCGATAGCGATCATCCCATCAGCTATGTTCATATTGATATTGCCGGCAGTGGCGTTGAAGGCGGTGACTGGCAACATGGTAAACCAACTGCAGCTCCGGTTACCTGTCTGGCTGGGCATTATTTGAAAAAGTAAGCACTTTTAACTGCGAATAAAAAATGCCCGACTCTTATCACCAGAGCCGGGCATTTTTATTGGTTAAGAGCTGATTTTATTTTTATGAAATAAAATCAGGTCCAAAACCGTTGGTCCATAAAATAGCGGTTGTTGCCATTAGCACAACCATAGCGATGAGGCCGGCGGTCACAACCGAGCTAGCATAAAGAAAGCCCCGCTCTTCAGGAATGTGCATAATAACGGGAAGTCCTGAGTAGAGCAGGTAAACGGAATAAGCTACCCCACCGAGGAAAACAACAGCAACGAACCAAAGTTCAGGATAAAGCGAAGCAATTCCCGACATAATCACCGGTGTTGCGGCATAGGCTGCTAACTCAAGAGATTTTGTATAACTTGGATCAGCACCGAAGGTTTTTGCCATCCAGTAAATGAGATAGGCTAGCGCAAAGGTCGCACCGAGTATGCCGATGTACATGGCAACGCCCATCATGACAGCACTGTTTTGCGTCAAATAGATGGATTCGCGAGTGCCAATGCTCCAGCCTACATGCGCAGAAGCGTAATAGGCGGCTAAACACGGCAATATTGCAATTAACAGAATGTGGGAACACGAATAGAGAAAACTCTCCCGCTTACTGTCTATAGACTTCCATTCCTGAGCTGGATGGGCATATAAACCCCATATATGATTCAGTATCATAACTTCACTTCCCCATAGCACGCGGCCATACCGCGAAATTCTTAAATACGTTATAATTTTGATGCGGGTACTGCTGAAAAATTCACCCCATGTGTCTAATATTCAGCACTCACTTCATCCTGTCAAGCTTCTCTTTTCACTCGTTTTTTTATACGGCTTAACGCAACCGGAGTAATTCCAAGGTATCGAGCAATATTATTTTGACTTACACTCTGCATAACTTCAGGCATGTTTTCGCGTAAAGAAATATATCTCTCCTGAGCTGAAAGAGATAAAAGCTCATACTCTCTTTGCTCTTTTTTCATAGATAAATCCAGCAATCTAAAAATGAGATCAGAAGCAACTTCGTGAGACTCTTCCGCCAGTGAAAGTAACTTTTCAACTGAAATTCTCCATAGCTTGCTTCTCAAGATACTTTGCAGATTAAAGGAGCACTCTTGCTTCTTATAAGCTGCGGTCAAGCTGCCGACGAGAGCTCCTGCCGATACAAATGACTTAACTCTCTCATCACCGTTATCTAATAAATAATAAGCTCTTAAAAGGCCCTCCTCGATAAAATATAAATATCCATTTCTTTCACCCTGAAAAAAAACATGCTGGTTCTTTTCGATAGTAACGAGTTCTGAATTTCTTTTAATCACAGTTTCCAATTCCATTTCGACCACCGCATCTCTCTATTATCTACGGTTAAAACTTCTCAAAACCGTTAACCTGGGTTAATGAAGCTATCCATTTCTAATTCTATAGTAGATTTCCAACAAAAACTGAAATCAGGAAAATGCTATGCAGCTTTTCAACAAAACGATTGTGATAACGGGTGGAACTTCGGGAGTGGGTCTTGAATTAGTAAAGCTTTTAAGCCGGAACAATCAGGTCAGTGTAGTCGCTCGCTCAGCAGAACGTTTAAATAAGTTAAAACACGCATTCCCCCACCTACAAACATTTCAAGCCGACCTATCCAACGCTTGTACGTATCCTAATTTAGCAGAGAAAATTATCAGCTCAACGCCAAAAATAGATATTCTTATCAATAACGCAGCAGTTCAATACCCAACGACTTTTATCGATAATACCTTTGTCTACGAAAATGTTGCCCGTGAAATCAATACGAATCTAACTGCAATCTGCTCCCTTTGCTTCTTGTTATTGCCTGCTCTTAAGCAAGAAGAATCATCTTATATTCTCAATATCAACTCTGGTCTAGCCCTAACACCAAAGAAATCTTCCGCCATTTACTGTGCCACCAAAGCTGCCCTCAGGAGTTTTTCTCAAAGTTTGAGATATCAGGTTATTGAAACAAATATTGGTATTCTGGAAGCATACCTACCAATTGTTGATACCCCTATGACCACTGGGAGAGGGGCGAATAAAATTTCAGCCGAAAAAGCCGCAATAGCGATTATTAAAGGGCTAGAAAAAGAAAGACAAAAAAACTATATAGGGAAAACTCGATTTCTTCCGCTACTGCTAACTATTGCTCCAGGGTTGGCTCGCAGCATGATGAAGAGGAGTTAGGAAATGAGTGGATTAATTAAAATCGTGCTTCTATTTGGGCTGATATTCGCGAGCACTTTCATACTAGCTAACATGGCAGGTGTACTCTCGTTAGAAAAAATTAACAACTTTTTTATAACAATGAACCGATCATCTCCAGAATGGATCGCACTCATATTGATTCTCATACTTTTTGCCGATTTGTTTGTCGCTATTCCCACTTTGTCTGTAATTTTGTTGGGAGGGTTTTTTCTGGGACCAGTAACTGCTTCACTTTCTGCAATCACCGGACTTCTTTTTGCTGGAGTAGTGGGGTACGTTCTCAACCGAAGCTACGGTAGCTATCTTTTTAAATGGCTCATAAAAAGCCAAACGCAAAGAAATGAAGCTATCAGTGCATTTAATAAACACGGTTATTATATTATCCTATTATCAAGAGCCGTTCCTATATTGCCAGAAGTTTCCGCCTGTTTGTCTGGTCTCACTAAACTGCCTTTCTGGAAGTTTATTACCTGTTGGTTAATAAGCATTGTCCCCTACTCTGTTATTGCCAGCTATGCTGGCTCAATTTCTACCGTTCAAGATCCAAGTCCCGCTATTATTACAGCCATTAGCTTTACCGCTTTCTTTGGTGTTGCTTGGTTTTTATTAAAAAAATACAAAATAGACTCGGCATTCCGTACAATAGAGACCAAAAAGTAGAGGAAGTTATTTTAGATTATGACAGAAACCGTTTTTCAGGAAGAATCTGAGGTGGAGAGCTTACTCTCTCCTTTACGCTCCTTTTTAAAGTGTTCTACTCCAAAAGAATGGGTCGAAGAAGCTAAAAAAGAAAAAAATCTACCAACTTTGTTAAGAGATCATCTCATTTGCGAGCTAAAAGCAGCGCAAAGTGCAATGCTGCTCATTCGCCGTTACGCCGTTGATGAAGAAAGCGGAAAAGCGTTATTAAACTGGCTAAAACCTTATGAAGACTTTACTTACCGTCTTGTCGGCGATTGGCGCAAACTCGCCGATTACAGTTCCTTCAATAAGCGCATGGTTCCTAAATCCAGAAGACCTTACAGCCAACCTTTAATCGACAAAATGGTTCTCCTTATAAAAGAAGAGTTGCACCATTTTTATCAAGTACTTGAGATAGCTGAAGAATTAGGAATTAAATACGATAAGATCACATCTAGTCGCTACGCACGAAGCTTATTAAGCCATGTTCGCACATATGAACCAGCCGCGCTCATTGATAAACTTATTTGCGGAGCCTATATTGAAGCTCGCTCCTGCGAGCGTTTCGCTGCGGTCGCTCCGCACTTAACTGCCAAGCTCAGCACGTTTTATTATTCACTACTTCGCTCAGAAGCTCGCCACTATCAGGATTATCTAGCTCTAGCCAGAGAGATCAGCGATAATGATATTTCAGAACGTATTGCATACTTTGGGGAAATTGAAAAAGAGTTGATTCAATCCTCTGACGACGACTTCAAGTTTCACAGCGGCTTGCCCTGCTGATTGTTCTGGCGCATGCCTATAGCATGCGCCATTTTGAAAAACTAAAGTTCTTCCAGCTTTTTGCCGGCTTCTTTGTCGTAAAACACCTCTTCGTCAAAATCGTTTTCTGAGCGCGCAACCACACAACTGACCATGGCATCACCAGTGACATTGACTGCGGTTCGGGTCATATCCAGTAAACGATCCACGCCAATAATGAGACCGATGCCTTCAACCGGCAAGCCGACCTGTTGCAGTACCATAGCCAGCATTATCAAGCCAACTCCAGGGACGCCAGCAGTACCAACAGATGCCAGTGTTGCGGTCAGAATCACCATCAGGTATTGACCAATATTCAAATCGAGTCCATAAACCTGAGCGATAAATACAGTGGCCACACCCTGCATAATCGCGGTGCCATCCATGTTAATAGTGGCGCCAAGAGGTACAGTAAAGGAACCGACACTGTTCTTAACCCCTAAGCGACGAGTGACCGTTTCCAGAGTAATAGGTATGGTCGCATTACTGCTTGCAGTACTAAAAGCAAACAACTGAGCATCGCGCATTTTCCGTAAGAAAATGCCAGGCTTAACCCTTGCCAGAACGCGCAAAAATAGTGGATAAACAATAAGTCCATGAGCAATAAGCACGAACAGAACCAACAGGAAGTATTTAGCTAAGCTGCCTATCATCTCTACGCCGGTTTCCGCAAAAAGCTTTGCCATAAGGGCGAACACACCGTAAGGCGCCAGGTTCATTAAAATGACAACTAACTTCATTATGACTGAATTCAAATCATCGAAAAAGCTCTTTAACCGCTCACCTGGTTTACCTGCTAACGCCATAGAAATACCAAACAGCAACGCAAACACAATAATTTGCAGCATATTGCCTTCAGCCATGGCATTAATTGGATTATCCGGGAATAGGTTAACGATAACTTCACTTATTGACGGTGCCTGACTAGGTTCGAAAGTCGCGTCAGAAGCGCGTTCAATACCTTCACCGGGCTGAACCAAAACGGCCGAAAAAATAGCAAAGCTAATCGCAATTGCGGTCGTTATCATGTACATGCCCACGGCCTTTCCGCCTAAGCGCCCGAGTTTACTTGGGTCACTTAATGAGCAAGTACCAACCACCAGTGAAACAAACACCAGCGGTACAACCAGCATTTTTAATGAAGTAATGAATATTTGACCAACAACGTCAAACAGTCCATTGGTTAAATACAATGAAACCCAGGCATTGTCACCAACTACGTAACGAATAAGGGTACCGAGAATGATCCCAGCGACCATGCCGATGACAATACGGCTAGTCAGGCTGAGTTTTTTCTTTTCGCTCATAAGAGTCCTTTATTATTCATTCTTAAAAACTGCAATAGCCTATCAGAAAGCCTTTTAATAAGCAGCTATAAAACGTTGAGGCTACGCCGAACACCTTTCATTGTGCAACATCTGACCGAGTTAACGAAGACTTAACGGCATGAATAATAACCGACATCCCTTTAGCAAAGCGTTCACTGAGAGGCTTTCGAACCACATACTGTAGCTGTAAGACCTCAAAGGCATTATGCTGACTCATCAACCAGGCATCACTGGTTGTCACTTCGTCAATCAGCCCCAGTTCCTTGGCTTCCTGCCCGGACCAGACTTCGCCGGTCGCAACCTTATCAATATCCAGTTCCTCGCGGTTTTCCTGCACAAACGTTTTAAACTGACGATGAATGGCTTCTAAATCCTGCTTAAACTTACGGCGTCCCTCGTCCGTGTTTTCACCAAAGAGGGTTAAGGTACGCTTGTATTCACCTGCGGTCAGTTGTTCAAAATCAACATTGTGTTTTTTCAACAAGCGATGAAAGTTAGGTATTTGCGCCACAACGCCAATAGACCCAATAAAAGCAAAAGGGGCCGCCAACAGTTTATGACCCACACACGCCATCATGTAACCACCACTTGCAGCCACCTTATCAATAGCGATGTTCACTGTTAACTTGTGATCTTTCAAGCGCAATAATTGAGCGGCTGCCAGGCCATAACCGTTGACAACACCACCACCGCTTTCCAGGCGTACCAACACTTCGTCCTTTTCGGTAGCTAAGTTTAAAATAGCGTCCACTTCATGGCGCAGACTATCCACCTCTTTTGCATCCATACTGCCCTTAAAATCAACCACGAAGAGGCGTTTTTCTTTACTCGTCTGAGGTTTCTTTTTCTTAAGCGCTTTCAAGGCTTTTTTCTGCGCCTTTTTGTCCATCAGCTCAATTTTTAACTGTTCACTCAGCTCGTTCAGCTCTTTGGATAAATGCGTGACCTGTAAGTCACCTTTATTCTTCTTTTGCTTCTGTGCCGCCTGAGCGATAACACCCACAATAAAAACAACCGCAATGACAATAATCGCGGCTTTTATAACAAAACCGCCAATGTCGGCTAAAAATTCCATGCATTCCCCCAATACGAAAAAGGCCAGCATAATTGCCGGCCTTTATTAACCAATGTTCTTTATTACCGAACGATGAGTTTATTGTACCACGGCTTCATTGCTCACGGTAAGTTGCAACATATCTGCACCGAACCAAAACGCAATTTGACGCTGCATTTCAGCAGTAGCCGCCGGCGATGCCGATGCATCAACCAATGAACCATGCCCGCCTTCGATAAAGCGCACGATGCCTGAAACCGGCGTGCCATCTTCTGACGTTGTCGTGGTAGAAATCCCCTCAAGACCAAGTAACGCAGCTAAAGGCTCAGTGCCTGCTAGTGGTTTATTTTCCACTGAGTTTGGAATGACCGTATCGCCAATGGCTTCAATCATATGGATTGGTGTTTCTGAAGCCACGACTGGCGCAGCGTAGTTAACCGGGTCGCCAGAATCTACAACAGTCTGAGCCGCAAACGCGAACTGCTCAAATGTGGCGTTAATTTGCGCAACTTGCTCAGCCGATGCACCCTCAACAAAAGCGGCATAAGTTTGCACTAATACTTGTTGGAAAGCAGCCGAACCTGGCGCAGCACCGGCCGCTTCAGCCTGAGCGTTAACCGCTGCGGCAAACTCTTCATTTGCGGCATACAGCAGTTGACTCTTAATAACAGGCCCAAACTGCTCTGATGCCAGTAAGAAGTTAGCTAAACTGCCACCTGGCATTCCTAAACTTGAAGCCTGTACAGAAAACTGCCCATCCAATGCTGCTAATGGGTTGCCTTCGCCAAACGACGTGTTCGTCAATGCCGTGAAACCAGTGCCTGAAATAGCGCCCAGAGAGTGCCCTACAAAGTGCACGTCCTGTCCGTTTAGAGCAGCCCCATCGGCCGACTGGAAGTAATTAAGGCTTAGACGCAATCCCAGCAAGTCCGTAATTGACTGACGTAAATTGTCACGCGTTGTCAGCAGGCTGCTTAAATTCATATACGCTGTAACGCCCGATGAACTGGATGCATCAATATCATCAGTGCCATCACCGTCCACGTCAAATGCACGCGCACCGTGTAACGGGTGATCAATTGCCACTGTCGCAAAACCAGCTACCGCAAAAGTACCCGCAATGGCTGCGGCGTTTTCTTTTTCACCGGTAATACCGTGCTGGAAGATGATAACAGGCCAACCGTTAGCCGGAGCGGTTAACGGGTCAAGTCCCATTTGAGCACGAACACCGTTTGCCGTTGCCAGTTCAGGAATCGTAATAAACGCATCAACCGTCTGAGTCCCCTGAGCTTCTGGCACGGGGTTATATTTCGTTAAATGGCGAGCCTCGTCCACTCCTTCAATATCAAAACACGCATTAGGCGGCAGCATTAAGGATGGATCATCAATCATCGCCGCACTGATACCTTCAGCCGCAGGGTCAATTTCACCGGCTTGCAAGCCATTAAGAATAGCGGCAGGACTATCACACTGCGCCATCCAGCGACCCGTCAACGGAGCGGTTGGATTTTCTGCACTCGGTAATGGAGAGTAATAAGGTAAGTCGACTTGACCACCATACACTCTTGCAGCACTTGCAGCGGCAAGTGCATTAGGGTCGGTAATACCTGCACCCGATAAGACAACATCCAGTGTGTAGCCCTGAGGAGCGGCTTGCAGCACTGGAGGGTTAGAGGCTGCTGTCTGCTGACCTAATAAGCTTTTCGTCACGCCAAGAACATCACCTACAGATTGCGTCGTAAAGTTCGAGCTATAAATAACACCTTCAGGATCAACACCGTACTGTGCTAATGCACCTTCATAACTATTAATCAGACCTTGTAGTGCCAAAGCGCTTGGGTCACCAGACACTGGATTTTCAGAGACACTTCGTTTCATCAATGTATAAGTCTGAGATGGCTTAACATCGCGCCCCAGTGAGTCCTGAATATTATCGGTTAATACCACCAAATAACCGGTTGCCGGTTTAAATGGACGTAACGGAACAATCGCAACGCTGCCTTCACCTGTCGCCTTAACCGTAAAATCGGTTCCATGCTGAAGTTCGTCAGTTACTGCGCACACAGCTGCCGGATTGAGAGCAGCACAATCGGCTGAAATATCGTTGCCGCCCTGAATCGTTTCAAATACGCGTATTGAACCTTGCGCTTCCAGGCTTGCCGCTTCGACAGTAACTTGCTCGCCGTCTTGATTAACCGGTAGCGAGAAGTTAAAAGCCAATGTTGAATGTGTACCCCAACCATCAAGTGCGTTAATCGCAACTTGCGGATCGCTTATAGCGGTTGGGTCTTCTACAGGAATATTTAAAGTGCCGTCTACGGAGCCGCTCAACAGTATATTCGTCGGAACAGGCAAAGCACCATTTGATGGGTCAAAAACCACTCGGGTGGCCGCTACATTCACTTCACTCTCTGTAACTGGTGCTTCGTCGCCACTGCCACAGCCGACCAGACTAAGAGCAGAACCAATTGCTAATGGGAGTAATAATTTCTTCATGAGGTATCCCCAATCCTTTTTTATGATTTGTTATTCTATGCTTTCTCTTAACGATTTTTATACACCTGTATGAATTAAGATGAAAGGATTTTTACCGATTTTTCGTTCGTTTGCTGAGAAGTTATTCGAATATCGTTACAATAGCCTACTCACCCGACCACAGTCCAATGGTATTAAGAAACTGTTATGGAAATTAAAACTGTACATAATTATCAGGCCAGTCCTGAACTACTGAAAAATAAAGTCATTCTAGTGACAGGTGCTGGCGACGGCATTGGCCGTCAGGCAGCTTTAAGCTACGCTAAACACGGGGCTACGGTCATTTTATTAGGGCGCACTGTCAGCAAGTTAGAATCTGTTTACGATGAAATTATTGGCCAGCAAAGCCCCCAACCGGCAATCATTCCATTAGACATAAAAGGTGCAACCCAAAATCATTATCGTGATATGGCCGCAACAATAGCTGATCAGTTCGGCAAATTAGACGGTGTGCTGCATAACGCAGGTCTGTTAGGTATTCTCTCCCCTTTTACTCATATAGAAAAGGATAGCTGGGACGACGTCATGCAGGTTAACGTCACCGGACAGTTCGCTATGACTCAGGCGCTTATCCCAGTTATGGAAAAATCACCCAATGCCTCTTTAGTTTTCACTTCTTCTGGTGTCGGGCGAAAAGGTCGGGCATTTTGGGGCCCTTATTCGGTCAGTAAATTTGCCACCGAAGGGATGGCTCAAATCATTGCCGACGAATACGAAGGCACAACGCTACGTACCAATGTCATTAACCCTGGAGCCACTCGCACCTCCATGCGTTCCAAGGCCTATCCTGCAGAAGATCAAAGCACATTAAAAACACCGGCGGATCTCATGCCAACTTACCTTTATCTCATGAGTGAAGACAGTCTCTCTGATAACGGGTTATGCTTCGATGCACAGTAAACCGATGACTCTGAACGGGCGTATTAGAAGAAGATAAACGTGTTACACTCAGTAACATGAATAACTAATTAGGTTGCGTCTATGACACCGAAGCCACTAAAGCGAGCCATCAAGACGATTAGGCTCGCTTTGCCCTTCACCCTATTAATGGGTTTTTCAGCGGCAGCTGAGCTCCCGCAGATAGAGCTATTTGAGAATGTTCGTCAACAACACTGGATAGGCGTTAGCCCTGTTAACCGTAATACAGTATGGCTGTCCGGCGAAAACGGAACAGTTGCAAGAACCACAGACGCGGGTAAAAGCTGGGAATATTTCCAACCCGGTCCGGACGACCTTGAGTTTCGTGATATTGAAGCAATCGACGACCGTCGCGCCTACGCTGTCAGCGTAGGCAACAATGGGCAGTCTCGAATTTATTATACCGACAATGGTGGTAGCAGTTGGCGTTTACGTTTTCGCGGCGAGCCGAACAGCTTTTTTAATTGTATGGCACTCTCCCCGGATGGTGAAGCCTGGATCCATGGCGACAGTGTGGGTGATGAGTGGCGAATGATACACAGTACCGATGGACGCAACTGGCTACAGGTAAGAAGTGCTGTGGCTGAGCCTCCCCTGTCAAATGAGGGTGGCTTTGCTTCCAGTGGCAGTTGCGCTCGCTTTAATAATAAAACCTGGATGATAGCGACCGGAAACGCTGATACAGCCAGAGTACTTATAAAAGGTTCATTCGGTATCCGTTTTCGTGTGCTTGAGACACCTATGCCAGCAGGGCCGATGGCGGGAATTACCAGTATCTGGCCGATTAATGAAGAATCGTTTTATATTGCTGGTGGTGATTTAGGCGAAAACTCTGACAGCGTTCAGCGCCTTTGGCACTATGCTGATGAAACTTTCGAGGCACTTCCGGAACCCCCTATGACAGGCGCGCTCTACAGCTTAAGCCTCGTCGAACACAACGGTTCCTGGCTATTAACGTCTAACCCACAGGGTGCCGCAGTTCTCAATTTGAAAACTCGTCAATGGGCACAGTTATCCAACGCCAATATCTGGAACATCCAATGTCATGATGATATTAGCTGTTGGCTGGTTGGGAAAGACGGTTACGTTGCCCGCTTACAATGGCAGTCACCGCAAAAGCAAAACAAGCTTTAAAAGCTTAATTAAGCGGCGGGTGACTGCAATAAGGCAAGGCCGCCCAGTAAGTGGCGGCTATTAAATCCATGACGTTTCAAGACGTTGGCAACCACTTGACTCCTGTTGCCCGAACGGCATAAGCAAATAATATCCCTTCCACGCAGGTGTCTGTTGGTTTGAATGAACTGAATAACTTCGGTAAGAGGGACATTGATGACTTCTGCGCAACACGGGATGTCTGACAATACATGTTCCTGACGCTCTCGCACATCAATAATCAGCAAATCCTCACGATGCCAAAACTCATCAGTGTCTCCGATAGGAATATTTACTTCATCATCAACACCACAGTCTCCCCTTAATTCACAAGAGGTATAAGCAATGTGGTGCTCGGGATCTCGTCCGGGGCATATCAGTGTTTCTTCACTCACAAAACACTCATAGGCTTGTTTCGATACCTCGGTGCCGGTAAACAAAAAGTCTGAATGAACGCGACTTTTAAATGCCGCTGATTCACTTAGAATATAAAAGGGGTTACGAGAACCAATTCGGAACAAACACCGCTCACCAATACTAATACAACCACTAACACTGCCTTCACACTTAACCGGCACAACGTCGCATTGCTCAATTTCTCTGGACCAGCCAAACACATCGTACTCGTCATTTGAGCGCAACGGGATAAGTATCGGGGCCAGCAATTCAACTGATTCACTCATGGCTGATTCAGCAACCGTAGAAACAACAGCTTTAACTCGATAGCCCTGGCAATTAACAATGTTCTCAATTCTGCCAGCCAAAGCCGGGTGCGGATCAATCACAGCAATTTCTTTCGCTTTACGATCAATCACCAGATAGCAACAGTGATCATCGTACTTAAGCTGAACCACGCCATCTAGCTGAAAGTCGTTATCATTATTTGTATCAGCAACGATTAAGCACGAGTCTCTTAGCGCATCCGACGCTTGTTTAATTCTGACACAAGCTTCATTTATTTCACTCTGCTGAGTCGCGGGGCCAAAAGACAACCGGATAGCTGATCCGCTACGCCACTCTTCTAGTCCCATTGCATCCAATACAAAGCTTTTTGTCACTTTTGAACTGCAGGCTGAGCCCGAACTAACTCTTATCTGGCAGGCATCGAAAACATCCATAATGTCGCGTGAGGCTACACCTCCCACAGAGAAGTTCAGAGTGGTCGGCACAGACCGTTTCAAGTCGTGATTAAACACGATTGACGGGAAAGCACAAGTCAATGAATCAACCAGTTGCGAACGATAACTCTGGAGCGTGGCTTCACTCTGAAAGCGAGTGCTATTTTCATCCAGCAACAATTCAAACAAGGCATTTAACGCGGCAATTCCGGGTAAATTCTCAGTTCCGGAACGCTGTCCTGACTCCTGGCCGCCCCCGATGATAAGCGGCGTATAAGGAGCAGAGTCCCGCACCGCCATGAAGCCAATGCCTTTAGGTCCATACAATTTATGACCACTAAACGGAGCATAATCAATCGTGGTTTCATCTAAATTCAGAGATTTTTTTCCTAAAACCTGAACACAATCAACCATCCAGGGGACATCGGCGTTATGTTGACGGATCACATGTTCAAGTTCCTTTAGATCCTGAACAACACCCGTTTCGTTATTCACCGCCATGGTGCATATCATGGCCGCATCTTTTACATGCTCCGAGATAAACTGAGTATCCAGCAGACCGTCTTTATCGACTGGTATAGCCACGAGTTCAGCGTTCAACCCTAAAAGTTGATTCCAGTGTGCCAGCGCCTGTGGAACTGCTTTGTGTTCTGTCGCACCATACAGCAAGCAACTTTTCCGCTCCGTTGGTTCAACTTGCATCGCTGCATAGATAGCAGAAACGACGGCCGTTTGTATTCCTTCAGTTGCACCACTGGTAAAAATGAGGCGCCCGGATTGTAAACCAATGACTTTTCTGGCTAATTGACGCGTTGTATCCAGAATATATCGAGCTCTTAAGCCCGTAATATGGCTGCTTGAGGGGTTACCAAAAACCGTTTCCATAGTGTGAGAAACGGCTTTTATAATTTCGGGGAGTACCGGAGTGGTCGCGTTACAGTCCAGATAAAGCTCATTCGCGTTAGCCTGAATATTCACTGGTTTCATGCACCCCTCCTACTAAACAAAAAGTTATATGTTTATAACCTTTATCACTAAAAGGGTCAATGAATCTGGTTTTCTTTCCACGCTTCTTCTTTTTTCATCCGTTCTTTGCGTTTTTCACATGGTTCATCGCAATCGCACGCTTTATCCATACCGAGCGCGCTGATACCACCGCAACTTCCGGAAATTGTCTTACGTTGTACTATGTAACCTACGGCCATCGCCAGTACAACAATAACAAACAAGGCGAATACCATTATAAAGGTTTGCATTAAAACTCCTACTCCTGCTCGGTCAGCAACGGCTTAAAAGCGTCGCTGATATACTCATCAAAACCGTCTTCTGTTTTGTAGATGAGCATGACTGCCAAATTATGCTTCTGCGCAAATGACCGTGCCTTATCTGTTCCCATAACCAACAATGCTGTTGCGTATGCATCAGCGGACATCGTGTCCTCTGTATACACCGACGCCGAGACCAGATTATGTGTTATCGGAAAACCCGTTGCCGGATCAATAATATGTGAATATCGCCGTCCATTCTCTTCAAAAAAGTTCCGATAATCACCTGAGGTGGCTAAGGCACCGTCTTTAAATTCGACAACACGTTGCACTGCACGTTCCGTAGAAACCGGTCTTTCTACTGCTAATCGCCATGGCAACTCGTTTGGTTTACCACCTTTAGCAATAACTTCTCCACCAATTTCAACCAGATACTGCTGTATTTTTAATTGATCTAATAAATGCGCTACGCGATCGACGCCATACCCTTTAGCAATTGTTGATAAATCGATGTACATATTAGGCACATCTTTTATTAACTGATGGTTTTTAACTCGTAGCTTTTCATAACCTGTTCGTTGCTGCGCTGCTTCTAGTTCTGATCCTGAAGGTTGGTTGTTTGGCTTTGCTTTTGGGCCAAAACCCCATAAGTTAACAAGCGGCCCAACCGTCACATCTAAAGCACCATCCGTTTGCTCTGCAATTTCAAGCGCTCTTTTAATAACCCGTTCTAAATCCCGACTGATAACGACAGGTTCTGTACTTTCAAATTGATTAAATTTAGAAAGTTCTGAGTCTGGATCATACGTCGACATTTGCGCATTAACACGCTCTAAAACAATATCAACTTTTCTCTTAATTTCGCTTTCATTGTATCGCGGATCTTTAGTAAAAAGCGTCACGCTGTAGGTCGTACCCATCGTGCTGCCGCTGAAAGCTATTTTCTTCGGAGCATCTGAGCAAGAAACTAAAAAGGCCAGCCCCAAAAGGGCCAGCCAGCTTTTTGCGATAGACAGTTTTAATAACTTCATGGATTAACCGCCAAAGTCATCCAACATGATGTTGTCGTCTTCGACGCCTAAATCTTTCAACAAGTTAATAACTGCCGCATTCATGACTGGCGGTCCACACATGTAGAACTCACAGTCTTCAGGCGCTTCATGGTCTTTAAGGTAACGCTCATAAAGAACATTATGAATAAAACCTGTATCGCCTTCCCAATCATCTTCTGGCTGCGGATCAGACAGTGCGACATGCCAATCGAAGTTTTCATTTTCTTCGGCCAACATATCAAAGTCCTCAACGTAGAACATTTCGCGCTTAGAACGTGCACCATACCAAAATGAAATTTTACGATTGGTGTTCAAACGACGCAGCTGGTCAAAAATATGAGAACGCATTGGCGCCATACCGGCACCACCGCCAACAAAGACCATTTCAGCTTCGGTTTCTTTAGCGTAGAACTCACCAAACGGACCGGAAATAGTCACTTTATCGCCTGGCTTCAGGCTGAAAATGTAAGATGACATTTTACCTGCAGGCAAGCTTAAGTCATTCGGTGGCGGGGTCGCTATACGGACGTTCAGCATAATAATGCCTTTCTCTTCCGGATAGTTCGCCATTGAGTAGGCACGTACAACTTCCTCGTCCACTTTAGATTCAACATCAAAGAACCCGAAGCGATCCCAGTCTGAGTGATACTCTTCTGCGATATCAAAGTCTTTGTACTTCACATGATGGGGTGGAGCTTCAATCTGAATAAAGCCACCCGCACGGAAAGGCACTTCCTCACCTTCTGGCAATTGTACGATGAACTCTTTAATGAAAGTTGCAACGTTGTCGTTAGACTTAACGGTACAGTCCCACTTACGAATACCAAAAACCTCTTCTGGTAATTCTATTTCCATGTCCTGTTTAACGTTAACCTGACACGAGAGGCGGCACCCTTCACGAGCTTCACGTTTGGTAATATGATCGAGTTCAGTCGGCAGAATATCACCACCGCCCTCTTTAACTGTGACGCGACACTGACCACACGAACCACCGCCACCACAAGCTGACGATACGAAAATACCTGCGTTAGCCAAGGCTCCCAGAAGTTTCGTACCTGGTTGGGTCACGATTTTTTTGTCTTCGTCGTCATTAATCAGGATTTCAACATCACCCTGAGGTACCAACTTTGATTTGGCGAACATAATAATCGCCACCAAAGCCAGTACGATGATGGTAAACATCCCTACACCGAGATATATCTCTTGCATCGATTCGTACCTTTACTTTTACCGATTCAACACACTGGTTATAAGGATACGCCGGAAAACGACATAAAGCCCAAACCAATCAGACCCACTGAAATAAATGTAATACCCAAACCTCTTAAACCATCGGGTACATCCGCGTATTTCAGTTTCTCACGTACAGCAGCCAAAGCGACAATTGCTAATGCCCAGCCAACACCACTACCGATACCGTAGACCACTGACTCGCCAAAGTTGTAGTCACGCTCAACCATGAAAGCAACGCCACCAAAGATAGCGCAGTTAACCGTAATTAGCGGCAGGAAAATACCTAAGGCGTTGTAAAGTGCCGGCACGTATTTATCCAACGCCATTTCCAGTATCTGTACGATAGCGGCTATGACGCCAATGAAGGTCAAGAATTTCAGGAAACTCAGGTTTGCATCAGGAAAACCTGCCCAGTCTAAAGCGCCTGGCGCAAGAATGTTGTGGTAAATAAGATTGTTAACCGGTACTGATATACCCAGTACAACAATAACAGCAACACCCAGACCAAAGGCTGTTTTTACCTTTTTAGATACCGCCAAGAAGGTGCACATACCTAAAAAGAAGGACAACGCTAAGTTTTCAATGAAAACCGCGCGAACAAATAAATTAATGTATTGTTCCATGACCATTACTCCTTAGGTTCGACTTGTTCAGTGCGGAAAGTACGCAGCACCCAAATGAAGCCGCCAATAATGAAGAAGGCGCTTGGTGGCATAAGCAATAAGCCAACAGGTTCGTACCAACCGCCCTGAGATGCCAGAGGTAAAATCTGTACATCAAACAAGCTTCCTGAGCCGAACAGTTCACGGACAAAGCCAACCACTAACAACACGACCGAATAGCCTAAGCCATTACCAAGGCCGTCCAGTAAGGACATGAATGGCGTACTCTTCATTGCATAGGCTTCAGCACGCCCCATCACGATACAGTTAGTGATGATCAGTCCTACGAATACCGAAAGTTCTTTCGAAATTGAGTAGGCATAAGCTTTTAATATCTGATCAACAACAATAACCAAACTGGCTATTATCGTCATTTGCACAATGATACGAACGCTCGATGGAATATGGTTGCGAATAATCGAAATGAAAAAGTTCGAAGACGCCACTACCGCGGTCAGTGCTATACACATAACCAGCGTATTGCTCATTTTCGAGGTGACCGCCAATGCCGAACAGATACCTAATATCTGCAGCGCAATGGGGTTGTTCGCGAAGATCGGACCGAATAGTACGGACTTCATTTCTTTTACACTAGCCATTGGTCAGTTCTCCTTTGCGAAGTTTTTCAAGTAACGGTCCATACGCTTTATCACTCATCCAGAAATCAATCAGCGCATCAACACCATTACTGGTCAAGGTTGCACCTGAGAGCGCATCAACTTCGTGCTCTGAACTTGCACCGCCTTTAACCACGTCAAACTTCACTTTGCCGTTTTCACCGAAGAGCTCTTTACCTTCCCAAGTTTTAACCCAGGCAGGGTTAGTGATTTCGCCACCAAGCCCCGGTGTTTCTGAGTGTTCATAGAATAAAACGCCGCGCACAGTATCGTAATCACTTTTCAATGCGATTAGCCCATACATGGTTCCCCACAAGCCCTGTCCACGGATATGCAGCACAACACCGTTCCTGTTGCCTTGTTCATCCATCACCAAATAGGCTTCAGTTCTGGTTTCCATGGTGCCTAAGCCAGCGATATCTTCACTTCTCTTAAGCTGGACACTGGTTTCCGGATCGCCAGCAGCTTTACGATTACTAAAGTTAGCAGGGTTAACGTCCTTCAACACTTCGTAGTCTTCCAAACTAACGACTAAAGGCTTTATGCGCTTGTCGTATACGGCCGGTATATCCATTCCGGGCTCTAAAATACCCGCTGCATCAAGAATGTTTTCCTGCATAGCAAGTGCGGCATTTTTTTCCTGCAAAGGCTTCAAGCCAATAGCCGCGCCTGAAACAATGATTGAACACACCAGGCAAAGCGCTAGCACGACACCAACGGTCTTGCCTAAACTCTCATTTTTCTTAGCCATTGCGCGCTAACCTCCGTTTGATATTTGCCTGTGCTACAAAGTGGTCAAATAACGGTGCGAAGACGTTAGCAAACAAGATGGCTAACATGATGCCTTCCGGAAATGCCGGGTTAATGACACGAATCATGACCGTCATAAAACCAATTAACAAGCCGTACGCGAACTTCCCTTTATTCGTAAAGGACGCGGAGACTGGGTCTGTTGCCATAAACATCATCGCAAAGGCAAACCCACCTAAGACTAGGTGCCAGTACCAAGGCATCGCGAACATTGGGTTCGCTTCGCTGCCAATCAGGTTTAATAACCCCGAGAACAGAACCATGCCGACAAAGGTACCGAGTACAATTCGCCAAGAGGCTATGCGGAAATAAATTAATGCTAAACCGCCAATGAGAATCAACAAGGTTGAGACTTCACCAATCGACCCCTGGATGTTACCAAGAAATGCGTCCCACCATAGCTCTGTGTTAGCGTAATCGAGGTTACCCAGAGCAGCTTTACCCAAGCTGGTCGCACCGGAGAAACCATCAACCGCAGTCCAGATAGAGTCACCAGACATGCTGGCCGGATAAGCAAAATATAAGAAGGCACGGCCCGTAAGCGCAGGGTTAAGGAAGTTACGGCCAGTACCACCGAAAATTTCCTTACCAATGACAACACCAAAGGTGATACCTAAAGCAACCTGCCATAAAGGTGTTGTTGCCGGTAAAATTAATGAGAATAGAACCGAGGTAACGAAAAAGCCTTCATTCACTTCGTGTTTGCGAATAGACGCAAATAAGACTTCCCAGAAACCACCAACGAAGAAGGTTACCGCGTAAATAGGCAGGTAGAAGCATGCGCCATACCACATCTTCGCGCCCCAACCAGCGTCGGCCCCCAGTTCACCACCCAGTAGATGGAATAAATCAACCTGCCAGATGTTAGACAGCTGATAACCGTCCATTAATGCCATGGCAGCCTGGTTACCAACATTATACATCCCCCAGAACATGGCCGGGAAGGTCATCATCCACACCAAAATCATAATGCGCTTAAGGTCGATACGGTCACGAACATGCGTAGCCGACTTAGTCACAGTACCTGGTGTGTACAATATAGTGGCTACGGCTTCGTAAAGCGCGTACCACTTCTCGTATTTACCGCCTTCTTCGAACTGCGGTTCAATACGCTCGAGTGTGTCTTTCAAGCTCATGGTTAGCCTTCTTTCTCAATCTTAGTGAGACAGTCACGCAGCACCGGGCCATATTCATATTTCCCAGGGCAAACATAAGTGCACAATGCGAGATCTTCTTCGTCCAATTCCAGACAACCGAGTTGCTGGCCTTCATCCGTATCGCCTGACAGAAGGTCTCTCAACAGTAATGTCGGCAGAATATCTAACGGCATAACACGTTCATAGTTACCAATTGGCACCATAGAACGTGGCGAACCATTCATCGACGTTGTCATGCTGAAACGTTTTTTCGGATTAAAGTGTCCGGCATAAGCACGAGTAACCGAATGCAAATCAGACCCCGGACGAATCCAGCCCAGGAATTCTTTATAGTTGCCTTCAGGAATAACACTCACCTGATTATGGAAGCGACCTAACCAAGCGTGTTCATCATCTGCGGTGTGACCATGTAGGACAGAACCGGAGATGATTCGTTGATTATCACCACTTAACTCACCGTCAGTTAATTCCTGCAGGTTAGCACCCAAACGGGTACGAACTAAGCGAGGTTCATTGACACCTTCGCCCGCAACCGCAACAACCCGATCAGTAAAAATTTCACCTGTTGTGAATAATTTACCGTAAGCAATAACGTCCTGATAGCCAATATGCCATACCGGACGTTTTATGCTCGCTGGCTGCAAGAAGTGTATATGCGTCCCAACCAAACCTGCCGGATGAGGACCAGAAAAAGATTCTAGCGTGACATCCGCGTCACCAGTATCCACTTCCGCATCAGCGGCTTTACAAACAAACAGCTTGCCTTCAGTCAGGTTCGACAACACTTTCAAACCGTCAATAAAGGCTTGCTTCTGTTCATTGATAAACAACGTCGGATCGCCAGCTAATGGATTAGTGTCCATCGCATTCACAAAAATTGCACTAGCTTCGGCATCTAGTGCCGGAGTCTTGCTGTAGGGACGGGTGCGCAGCGCAGTCCACTGACCAGACTCAACCAAAAGCTCCTGAACTTTCTCACGACCTATTGAATTTAGCTTATTGCTCTCAAATTTTTCGAAAGTGACTTGTTCGTCACCTTTCAATTCAATCACAACGGCCTGCAATACTCGGCGCTCACCACGCAAGATGTCTTTAACTACACCAGCACCGGGGGCTGTGTATTTGACACCAGGGTTTTTCTTGTCCTCGAAAATTAATTGACCTTTTTTAACCTGATCATCAACTTTCACGTGCATGGTTGGGCGCATACCCACGTACTCTTCACCTAGGGTAGCGACCGTTGTTACAGCCTTACCGTCGGATAGTTTTTGCTGAGGCGCCCCTTTGATAGGGATGTCCAGCCCTTTCTTGATCGTAATCATATGCGTTTGCACTACTCGTTAAGGGAAGATTCATCACAACCAGCCGCCAGGGGCTGGAAACCTGAATAATCATATAGTTACCGACACAAGCAACCACCATAGGGCGGGCTTGCCATCGGCAACCTGAAACATTTTCCACACTTATCGGGGGGATTTTAGCATTTTTCCCACAACGCTTACCAGTTTACTTTTGGATCAATATCAGCATCATAATCAACATTATCGAAGCCAAAACCGAATAAATGCAGGAAGTCCTGATGATACCCTTCGTAATCAGCAACCTGATGGAAATTATCCTGGGTGACCTTATCCCAAAGCGCTTCGACCTTAGCCTGTGTTTCATCATTGGTCTCATAGCCATCCATATGCAGGCGGCCCGCTTCATCCAACTCAGGGTTGCTTGCATAAAGCCCTTCGGTGAACAGTCGATAGATTTGCTCGATACAGCCTTCGTGCGTTCCTTCTTCTTTCATCACTTTATAAATAAGTGAAATATAAAGAGGCATCACTGGAATCGCCGAGCTTGCCTGCGTTACCAACGCTTTTAATGAAGAAACATAAGCTTTCAGATTAAGGTCATCACAATCCGTTGCTAGTTGTGATGCCGCGCGATCAAGATCTTCTTTCGCTCGGCCTATGGTGGCGTGCCCATAAATAGGAAGAGTGAGCTTCTTACCTATGTAGGTATAAGCAGTAGTCTGGCAATTGTTAGCCAACACCCCGGCATCGTGTAACGCGTTAATCCAGCGCTCCCAGTCTTCACCACCCATCACTTTCACAGTATTAGCGATATCTTCATCTGTGGCCGGATCCAGTGTTATTTCGTGCACCTGATCCTTATCGGTATTGTAAGTTTTAGTGGTGTATTGTTTGCCTATTGGCTTTAACACTGAGCTGTATATTTCACCGTTTTCCGGATCTTTACGTTTAGGTGATGCCAGACTGTAAACAACGAGGTCAATTTTCCCCATATTCTGTTTAATGTACTCGATACTCTCCTGCTTAATTTCATCAGAAAAAGCATCGCCATTAATAGAATGGAAAGCTAAATCGGCGTTAGCCGCTTCTTTATGAAAGGCTGCCGTATTGTACCAACCAGCAGTTGCCGTTTTTTTCTCGGTAGGTTCTTTTTCAAAGCACACACCTAACGTATGAGCCTGACTGCCAAAAGCAGCTGTAATTCTTGAAGCCAGCCCGTAACCGGTGGAACAGCCTATTACCAAAACATTTTTGGGGCCATCGTTAACGGCAGGCTTATTTCGGATAAATTCGATTTGCCGTTTTACGTTTTCAGCACAGCCCACCGGGTGGGCATTGGTACAAATAAAACCGCGAATTTTTGGTTTAATGATCATAGTATTGTATCCCTGTTGTTCGCATTATTTTGGCTATTGTAACCAATGCGAACGCAGGAACACATCAGACATGCGTAATTTTTCTTAATTTGCCGCTATTTTTGAACCACCAAGGCAATTAGGTGAACGTCTCGACTCTCCCAACTGCTCCCACTCACCTTGGGTATACGTATGTAATGCCAAAGCGTGAATGTGATTCATCAATTCGTCAGCTAAGATTTTATTAACCGCTCGATGTCGATTAATGAGTCTTTCACCCGTAAATTTCGGTGTTACCAATACCACTTTAAAATGAGATTCTGCATTGGGACCGCCTGAATGCATATAGCTTTCATCTTCTACTACCAGGTGGATTGGCGTAAACGCTTCCCGTAATTTATTTTCAATAGTTAACCCAATAGACATGACTGACTCCTTCTGCGCTCGCCTTGATAATAAGCTTAGTTTATTTCTGTAAAGCGACAGAAATTTTTTACAAAGAATAATCTAACTCTACGAATTTTCGACAAATAAAGTTTGCTTGTTACTTAGAGTCATCCACTGCCGCATGACAAACCCGGGCAAGTGACGAAAGCTTCACGACAGCCGGGAATACGGCGTCTGCTACTTCGCCTTCCGTCGCAGAAGCCGGCTTGACCAAATAGTAGCGCTGGGCGCTGACGTTGCCTTCTCTCTGCCAGAGCAAAACACCGGTTTCGTCCAGAATTTTCGCTAACGCATTTAAGCCTTCCGTTCTGTAAGGAGGAAATGCTGTGCTCTCTCCGGTTAAACGCCAACCTCTCAACTCTCTTTCAGACCCCATTAACGCTTCGTTAATGCGGTCACGACAAAAGCTGAGTTCAATACTTGCCTTGCTTAGCTGCCAGTTTTCGTTAGGCAACAATTGCTCATCCAGGTTTTTAATTTCAGCACTGACTAACTCTCCGGCTGGCGGCTGTTCACAGCCACTAATAACCACAAGAAAAAGGGCTGATAAAAAACATCTTTTAAACGTCATATAATACCTCCAGAGTTTTCAATTATAACTGAAAAGCTCCGAGAAACCGTTGTCTTAGTGTTAAAATTTCTGGCAGTATATAATGCAATTTGTCATAGGGATTTAAATCAGTTTCATGTCACCCATTTCACTTTTTCGTAACGCACTGCTCGCAGGCGGCTTTAGCTTGCTTATTACCCCCACTGCGGTAGGCTCCGTATGGATTGAAGCGAATGATGTAGAGTTGCGGAATAGTCTGATTGTTTTAGCTGAATCGGGACTCATTAAAACACCAATTCAACAGTTCCCGATTACCTGGAAAAGCTTATTGCCTGAGTTGGACGCGCTTGAACTTCGTAAGTTAAGTGCCCCTCAACAACTTGCTTTACGCCACGTTCGTCATCAACTGGCGCAAGCTCAAAATGGGCCCAAGACCCGTTGGTATATAGCGGCTACAGACAGTGAGCAAGTGGTTAAGGACTATGGTGACGACACCTATGAAGAAGGGAAAATTAGTTTAAGCCGTACCCTGCACGGTACTCATTGGGCGGCAAGGATTCAGGTTAATTACCGACAAGATCCCTTCGAGGACGATAACAACAAAACGCTCGATGGCAGTTACTTAGCCTATAACCTTAATGATTGGAGTTTTAGCCTCGACTCGCTGCCGTTGCGTTGGGGGCCAGCTGAGCACAGCAGTCTACTTTTCTCCAACAATGCCCGCCCTATGCCTAAAATTCGAATTGATTACGCGCCTGACTACCCGCCGGCGGGCATGAACCCGTTTAAGCTCAGTTTTTTCAGTGCTTATCAAGATGACGGCTACAGCCACTACTATCGTATTGACGGCATTCGCTTTTCCAGCCAGTTGCTTCAACACCTGTGGTTTGGCGTGAGCGCTATCCAGCAAAACGCTGATGAGCGCCCTGACAACCGTATGTTGACGGCAGATGCACGCTCCGGCTTTGCCTGGGGAGTTCACCAGTTCTCCGGCTACCTTGAAGTAGGCATTGACCGTAAACTAGAAGCTGACGACAAACCCGCTTACACAATAGGAACTCAGTGGATGACGGGCTCAAAAGAGCGCCGTCATAGCGTGACTGTTGAGTACAGCCAGCTGGATGGTGGCGATGAGCACAACTTCTATACGCTTGATGAAAATAACCGCCCCTACTTCCTCAATCATCAGCGCAACCCCGGGTCACCTTTTCCCCGAGAGAGCCAGACCTTATCTGCCAGTTATCGTCAGTTTTCTGCGGATGGCTCAGCCTGGACGGCTTTGCTAAGTCACAGCAAAGCTGAAGGTGACAACACATTTTCACGGGCGTTATTTCGACGTACAGAGCCCGCATTTTCGGGACTTATTAAAATTTCGCTGCAATATCTTGATGGTCATCGTTACGATAACGAGGTTGGAGTGCAGTTAAGCGGAGAGTGGCGCTTTTAACGCGCCAGTTTCTGACTAACACCCAGACTAATAATATCCATTACATTAAGCCATGCCTTATCTAAGGCATTTACCAGTGCTGGATAGCCATCGCTTTTCAGAGGCACTCTCTCGGTAAAAGTTCCTTCAATCACAATTTGCTTAACCTCACTCTGATATTCCCAATGGCCCGCAACAACAGCTCTCGAATCGTTGCTTCCGTAGAAATCATCGACCCAAATAGTTAGCTTTCCTTCGCAATTATCGGCTAATAGTAAGCGTTGTGCACTGCGCTGCAACTGGTGGTTCAGGGGCGTGCTCCAGCGATGTTGTCGCGCGCTATTCCAGCGGGTTTCGCCCAACTGCAACACTAAGCCAGGTTTAGACGCTGAGCTGCCCACAAATACAGGGCGCTGATTGACGCCACACACCGCTTCAACCGATGTGCTCAAATGAGGTAAGCGATATTCTGTTACCTCATACGTTTTCGACGCGCAGCCAGCCAATAATAGAGCAGCTGCAAAGCAAAAGAATTTCAGCATTGTCATCATAAAATATTGTTTACTCATAAGCTTTTGGCTCCGGATCGGGCTCTACAGAGGGGCTGAAAATAAGCGAGTTTGGTTGTTCCTGTAATAATTTAATGACAGGTTGCAACTGTCGTGAAAGTTGTTCAATCTCAGCCAAAGTTTGATTTAACTGCTGTCTGGTTGGAGAGCCTTCACTCAAGCTGCCGGTTAGCTTTTCCAGTTGAATTAGGTTTTTCTTTAAAAGCTCAGGTAACTGCCGCATTTGCGGTTGTTGAAGTATCTCGCTGAGGCTATCCGACACGTTCTCCAGCTTTTGTGCCGTGCTATCAACTGACTTCATTGCCGTCGAGAAATCATTCAACCCTTGCTCAAGTGGTAATTGATTAAATTTATCCATCAGCGCGGTGAGTTTTTCTTCTAACCGTGCAAAGTCACTTGCCATTGAAGGCATCACCGGATATCCGGCAAAGCGTTCTTCTGTCTTCGCTTTATCTGCATTTGGGTAAAAACGGACGTCGACAAATAGTGTGTTGGTCAGCAAGTTTGACGCGCGAATATTAGCTCTCAACCCCTGCTCAAATAATTCTGGTAACCGTTTTCTCCAGCTTTCAATCTCAACATCGGCAACCAGCCCTCTTAAACGCTCAGGTTCAAACCGAATAAGAATAGGAATACGCTTCAACGGAGCTTCATCGCTTTCATCCGGGAACCAACGCAATGGCACTTCTGTGACCGTACCCACCCGAACACCTTTAAACTGAACAGGTGCTCCTTTATCAAGTCCAGAAACTGACTCATCCAGCAAAACCACATAATCAATACCGTAGGTGTAGCCTTGCTGCCTGGCCTCCTCTAGACTTTGAAATAGAACGAACTTTTCTTCTCCTTCAAGCTCCTCCCCTCTCGGCTGGCCCTCCGGCACACCAAACGTAACGCTGGCTCCCAACAGAGACTCCAATGAACCTAACGCCAGATCCAGTCCTTGTGAGCTCCACTGAATAGAAACACCACGCTGTAACCAAAAACGGGTATTCTTCGTCAGCAGCTCATCGTAGGGGGCTTTTACAAAAATTTGATAACGCGTTTGTCGCTTATCAACCAGGAATTCAGACTTTTCAACCTGGCCAACGGTAAACCCTTGATATTGTACAGCGTCCCCAACCGCTACGGCCGTTTGGCCCTCGCTCGTCAAGGTTAAACGATAACCAGGCGTTTCCTGTGGTGTAACCGGGGGCTGTTCTAATGCTTCAAAATGCGATTGGCTTTCCTCTGAACCACCCGGCTGCAAACGAATATAAGCGCCGGATAATAGGGTACTGAGTCCGCTGACACCTTGCCTGCCTATTCTTGGTTTAACCACCCAGACGCGTGTGTCCGTATTCAGCATTCGCGCTGTTCCATCGTTCATTGCAATTTCAACAACCGCTAAAGAAAAGTCTTCCGATAAACGCACAGCAGTGACCTGACCAACATCCACATTACGAACTTTTACCTGGGTCTTTCCAGGGTCGATACCCTCGGCATCCGCCACTGCAACCGTAATGGTAGGCCCTGTGCCCCGCGTATCCTGCCAAATCATCCAAAGTGCTACAATTAGGGCAAGTAAAGGCACTATCCAAACAGCGGAAATACTTGAAGCCCTGCGAATGTTACTCGTTGAACCATCAGTCATTTATTTGCCTCTCGCCAAAATAAGCGCGTATCAAAACTCATTGCTGCGAGCATCGTCAGAATAACAGCGACAGCAAACGAAATTGCGGCACTGCCCGGATAAACCGACATAACCTCTCCACTTCTAACCAAAGCCACTAGTATCGCAACGACAAAAATATCGATCATTGACCAACGCCCTATCCAGTCAGTCACTTTAAACAACAATAAACGGTGCCGTACGACCCTCGGGGTTTGCCAGCTGGCCAATAACAGCAGTGTTGCCAGAGCCAAAATTTTCGCAACAGGAATCATCAGACTTGCAACAAAAACAATAATAGCTATTGGTTTATCACCACTTTGCCACAGTTCAGTTACCCCACCAATAATTGTGGCAGCATGACTATCACCAAATCGTACGGTTTCCATAACCGGCAGCCAATGAGCCGGAATTAACATAATAGCGCCAGCAAGAATTAATGCCACCGTTGTTCCCGGCTTACGCCACCAGGCTGTTCGTTGAGGCTCCGAACATTGATAACAAATGCTTGCGTCCTCTAAATTCGGGGCGTGGCACAGTGGACAGGTATGTAACCCTTGTTCATGTGCTGTCATGCCGGCCTTTGCTGAATGCTCTGGCTCTTTAGTTGCAGCAAAATGTCGCCACATCGGCGTGTTTCTTGCTCGTTCATAAACGAAAAGTAATAACACCACAAAACCACTGAAGCTCCAAAAGCCCGCTAACAAACGAACATCTGCCAAACCGGATATTTTCACCAATGCAACCAGCGTACCAAGCAGAAAAACATCCGCCATTAACCAAGGTCTCAGGTGTGTGACCATACGCAGGACATACCGATTAACGGCGTTTACCCCCGTATTTTGGGCAATGCCGTATAGCCAAATAATGCTGATAAGATAAAGGACAGGAATAAGTATAACGGTTAGAAGAACCAAAACTGCCAGCACTTTCTCGTGAAAATACGATAGCTGCCAGGCTGCATCCATTAACGTCATTGACTGTTCGACTCCTGCCGCTGAGTACCGAATAAAGTCAACGGAAAGACTCGCCAAAAGTAACATCAGAGCGGCCGTTGCAATAGCCACTAATTTGGCGTAGCGAGTTTCACTACCACTTTCTAAAAAGTGCCCACACCGAGGGCACTCTGCTATCTCATTTTCAGAAAGGTCCACTCGCTTGCTTACCCAGTCACATTGGGGGCAAACAGTGACTTCACTCCTTTTTTCGTGAGTTGCCCTGCTCAGTCTCATTTTCTTCAGGCTCCGCAGAAATCATTGCCACTACGACCCAACCAGGCTGGGGTATTAATTCCCGTTCAGTGGTAAAAATGTGAAGTTTTTCGGTGTCATCCAGTGCAAACATTGGTAACGCGCGAGTTCCGTATTTTTGCTGGTAATCGGCAAAACTAAAACTGTCTGTAATCGGTGTCGATTTAATTTTAGCCCCTTTAAAGTGCAAACTCGCAAGTTTTGAGTAAGTAACACTTTCGCCAAACAAGTTTAAGGTTTTTCGGTAGCTTTCCGTTAATTGGTGACTGGCACGGTAATCTTGCTCACCGCCGTTCAATCCATGCACCTTACTGGAGCCAAACCAATCCTGATAATACATGGAAACTAAAGGATTAAGCTGCTTATAAGGCGACATTACCAAGAGTCTGCCCAGACCCGTTAGATCGATATTATTGGCCGCATGTTCCGATGCCGGATTACCAAAATACACCGGTAGGTTATCCATACGCGCAAGCTTAATATTCTCCCAGTTCGTGTCCGCAAGACGCACCGGAATACCGCTTTCCTGCAAACTCTTGGCAACCGCTCTCGCCATTTGGTTCGCTCCAAAAATTAGAAAACCGTTTGCTGAGGGCTCCAATAATCCGAGCAATCTGGCAAGTGGCTTCGCGGTCAAGCTTTGCAGTACCACCGTCGTCATGATGACGAGAAAAACCAGAGGAACAACAGCCGAAGCCTCTGCCCATCCTGACTCTTCCATTTTTAAAGCGAATAAGGCTGAAACGGCCGCTGCAACGATACCGCGTGGTGCAATCCAGGATAACAGCAGCTTGTCTTTAAACTTCAACTCTGTGCCAATTGCTGATAGCCAAACCGCCAGCGGACGTACCGCGAATAAAATAATGGCTAATAGGATAACAGCAGGCATTCCCAAGGCATCAAACTCGGCAAAGTTGAGTCGCGCTGCCAAAATGATAAACAAAGCGGAAATAAGCAATACGCTCAGAGTTTCCTTGAACTCCAGGATTTCTTCCATATTGAGGTTTCGCGTGTTCGCCATGACCATGCCCATAACCGTGACTGTCAGTAGGCCTGATTCATGCTGAATGGCATTTGATAGCGCAAAGACGCCAAGTACAATCGTTAGGGTCGCGACATTTTGCAGGTAGTGAGGAAACCAGCCTCTACCCAAAGCCAAGCCTAATAAGCGAGCGGCTCCCCAGCCTAACGCAAAACCAATAGCGACGGTTGTTGCAAAAGCCTGCAGTGCGTGCAGAAACGCGGCATCCTGACTGGCAATAATGAATTCGTAAACTAAAACGGCTAACAAGGCACCCAGCGGATCAATTATAATGCCTTCCCAGCGCAAAATATTAGCGAGTTTATTAATGGGTCTGATAGAGCGTATCATCGGTTGAATAACCGTGGGTCCGGTCACCACGACTAAGGCACCGAACAACGCTGAAATTTCCCACCCGTACCCCATAATAAAGTGTGTCAAAATTGCGATAACGACAAAGGTGACCAACATACCAATGCTGACCAAGTTCGTTACCATACGTCCATGACCACGAATTTCTTCAAATTTCAGGGTCAAACTTCCCTCAAACAGGATGACCGCAACAGCCAGCGAAACAAAAGGGAACAATAAGTCTTCAAATAACGCATCGGGCTCGAGTAACCCAAGAGTGGGTCCTAGCAATAAACCACAGATTAATAACGGTAATATCGCAGGCAACTTTATGCGCCACGCTAACCACTGACAAGAAATGGACAGCACACCAATCAGGGCAAGCATAGATAAGTCAGACATAAATTCTCCACTGAAAACAAGTCATTTTAGAATAGCAGAAGCGAACACCTTGACTACCCTCAAATTGAGAATTTAGATGACTATTTTTTAAATGAGAATGGCTATCATTATTTGTTTTGTTTGATATAATCTTCTCGTTTCTAGCAAAAGCGTTCGTTAAGGAGTCATTTAGAATGCGTAAGTTTACCTCGTTACTTGCAATACTTGCTGCGACTTCTGCGACACTGGTGTCTTTCACTAGCGCCGCCGCTGAAGTTAATATTTACTCAGCGCGAAAAGAAGCCCTGATTAAACCGGTTTTGGAAAAGTTCACACAGCAAACCGGTATTGAAGTTAACTTATTGACCGGTAATGCTGACGCGCTGCTTGCTCGTCTTAATTCCGAAGGCAAAAACACGCCAGCGGATCTGTTCCTGACCGTTGACGCAGGCGCGTTACACCGAGCGGTCGAGGCTGGCGCATTTCAACCGGTTACCTCCGACATTATCAGCGAAGCGGTGCCCTCCCATTTTCGTTCCTCTGACAATTTATGGGTTGGTTTAAGTCTGCGCGCTCGTCCTATCTTCTATTCGCCAGAGCGAGTTGACCCAGAAGAACTCGAGTCTTACCTCAGTCTGGCGGATGAAAAATGGAATGATCGCATTTGCATTCGTTCTTCCAATAATCTTTATAACCAATCGTTGGTTGCTGCACTGATTGAGCATCACGGTATTGAAAAGACAGAGAAATGGGCAGAAGGCTTTGTCGAGAATTTTGCCCGCAGCCCAGTTGGAGGCGATCGTGACCAGATTAAAGGCATTGCTTTCGGTATTTGTGACGTTGCCATTGCAAACACTTACTACTTCGGTCACATGTTAAATTCCGATAACGCAGATGAACGCGCGGCTGCAGAAAAAGTCGATATATTCTGGCCAGCTCAGGATAAGCAAGGTACGCACGTGAATGTTTCTGGCATTGGTATTACCAAACACGCCAAAAACGTTGAAGAAGCCCAAAAACTTATTCAGTTTCTGGTTTCTAAAGAGGCTCAAGAGTGGTACGCCCAGGTCAATTATGAATATCCAGTCCGTGAAGGCGTGGAATGGAGCAATACACTGCAAAAATGGGGTGACTTCAAACAAGACGATATCCCCATGGACGTACTCGGCGAAAATAACGACGAAGCCGTCCGCTTGATGAATCGCGCTGGCTGGCGTTAATTTGTCTCAGGAGTTATCTAAATGAGCCGTGGCACACTGTTGCTGTTTGCCGTCGCGGTTTTGATAGGGCTACCACTCATTGTGGTAGCTTTGTCTTTGCTGAGCCCTCAGTGGGAAGTGTTACATCACCTGTGGCAAACCGTGATTCCCGAATACATAGCTCATTCGATGATCCTGCTAGTGGCTGTAGGAACCGGGGTCACGCTTTTAGGCGTTAGTACCGCGTGGTGTATCAGCCAGTACGATTTCCCCGGCTGGCGCCTGTTTGGCTGGGCACTTTTACTCCCACTTGCCATGCCGGCCTATATTACCGCTTATACCTACACAGGCTTACTCGATTACGCCGGTCCGGTTCAAGAACTGATTCGGACCGTTTTTTCGGTCAACATCGGCGACTATTGGTTTCCACAAATTCGCAGTCTGGGCGGCGCCATATTTGTTCTATGCGTTGTGCTTTATCCGTACGTCTACCTCATCACTCGTGCTGCTTTCATGCAACAGTCGACAACCGCCTTTGAAAGTGCCAGGACACTCGGCGCCAGCTCGTTCCGAAGCTTTTGGCGAGTGGCGTTGCCGCTTGCCCGTCCAGCAATAGCAACCGGGGTAACACTGGCTTTAATGGAAACACTAGCAGATTACGGTACCATGGAATATTTTGGGGTCACGGTATTTACCACTGGGATCTTCCGCACCTGGTACGGGATAGGGAATGCTCAGGGAGCACTGCAACTGTCCGCTATCCTGTTGGTTTTTGTCATGGTTCTCATCATGGTAGAGCGTTACTCTCGTCACCGAGCTCGGTTCTATCAGCAACATGCTACAACAACCCCACCTCAGCGCAGGCCATTAAGCGGCTGGCGAGCAGCAGTTGCTGTTTGTGTGTGCGCCGTGCCGGTCATTTTAGGGTTTGTTATACCGGCAACACAGCTTCTTTGGTGGTCTGTTCAAAAATCAGAAATATGGCAGCAAAGTTCGTTCTGGATACTAACTTTTAATACGCTCTGGCTTGGGTTACTGGCAGCGTTAATTACCGTTGCTCTGGCGCTCTGGCTTGCCTACGGACGCCGCAGACACCCGACCAGACCACTACGGGCAGCAATTAGCCTGGCCGGTATGGGGTACGCTATTCCCGGAATCGTCATTGCGGTAGGCTTATTGTCCCCTTTATCCTGGCTTGATAAGCAAATCATCAGTATCAGCCAGTGGTTATTTGAGTTTAATCCGGGACTACTCTTCTCGGGCACGGTTGTTGCCCTTCTCTTTGCTTACAGTGTTCGCTTTTTGTCTGTGTCCCTGCAAACCGTTAACTCGGGGTTGGAACAAATCACACCGCAAATGGATGACAGCGCGCGGACTCTGGGAGCCAGTGGCAAACGCATTCTTTGGCGAGTGCACCTGCCTTTGCTGCGCAGCCCATTGCTGGCAGCACTGATTTTAGTGTTAGTGGATGTTATGAAAGAACTGCCTGCCACTTTAGTTTTACGTCCTTTTGATTTTAATACTCTAGCGGTGCGCGCATTCGAAATGGCATCGGATGAGAGGTTATCTGACGCCGGACCGCCCGCGCTCATGATTGTCGCAGTCGGCATCATTCCGGTTATTATGCTGTCGCGGGCGTTACGCAACCATTCAGTCAAAACAGGAGAGTAAATGAGTACCTTACTGAATATTGACGCAGTCAGCATCCAATTGTCCGGAAATGTCATCGTCGACAACCTAAGCTTATCCTTAGAGCCCGGTGATATTGGTTGCCTGCTCGGCCCAAGTGGTTGCGGTAAAACAACATTGCTGCGCGCTATCGCCGGCTTTACTCCGGTGTCAGAAGGAAAGATTCAGCTACATGGGAAAACCGTGTCATCCAGCCGGACTCAAAAGCCGACTGAACAGCGTCATGTGGGTATGATGTTTCAGGATTTCTCATTGTTTCCTCATCTGACCGTGGCTGATAATATTCGGTTTGGCATTAACCGCCTTGGCAAGAAACAACAAGATAGCCGAGTGGATGAGTTATTAGCCCGAATTGACCTCAATGGGTATCAAAACCGCTATCCACATGAGCTTTCGGGAGGGCAACAACAGCGCGTCGCTCTGGCGAGAGCCTTAGCACCGAAGCCTAAATTGATGTTACTGGACGAGCCCTTTTCCAGCCTTGATGCCGAACTACGGGAAGTACTGACTCATGATGTCAGGCGGTTGCTTAAGGAAGAAGGCATTACCACTTTACTGGTCACTCACGATCAACAAGAAGCTTTTGCTATGGCGGACAAAGCGGGAGTAATGTACTCGGGTCAGCTACTCCAATGGGAAACCCCATACGCACTTTATCACCAACCCACTCATCAATTGGTCGCGGATTTTATTGGAAGAGGAGTACTGCTCAACGGTGAAATAAAAGAACAAAAACTGCACTGCAGCTTTGGGGTGATTGAACACCGGCAATTAATCAATAAACCCAATATGAGTGTGAATTTTTTGGTTCGTCCGGACGATGTGCTCATTAACAACGACAGTAACATGAAAGCAACGGTTGTCGGCTGTGGTTTCCGCGGCTCTCATTATTTATACAGTTTAGAGCTGACAGACGGAAGTCAGGTCTTGGCCGTTGGGCCCTCTCATCAACCACTAAAAACAAATGAAAGAATTGGTATTGATATCGACTTTGATCATCTTGTGGTTTTTGACTCATCGCTGTGCGAGCTTCCCGACTGATAGTCACTTAAAACAATGACAACTTAAGCGCCTGACTATAAACTTTGAGTAATTGTTTTAAGTGCGAGGGTTTTATGGACTTTTTAATTGACGCCTGGGATTTCAGTCAGCATCCCGCTCAGCAGATTCTGTCACCAACAACGGCTTCAGAAAATACCTGGTTTCACTTTCAGCGCGACGCAGAAGGTCTGACTGAATGGTTAACTCAAGCGGGCATACCCGAGCCACTGATTGATGCGGTACTTGAAGAGGATACCCGCCCAAGATTCCAACGCCTGCCCGATGGTTTTATGCTGCTATTGCGAGGCGTCAATTTACACACTGGAGAGTCCCCGGAAGATATGCTCAGCTTGCGTATCTTGTATTACAAAGGCGCACTATACAGTTTTCGTAAACGCCCTTTTCTATCGATAGCGAAGTTACGCGAGCAACTACAGCAACACGCGGGTCCCGAGTCGTTGCATGATTTCATCGTCGCACTTATTGAACAAATTAACCTTCGCATCGAAGACGTTGTCTCTTCCGCAGAAGACCAACTTGGAGCCATTGAAGCGGAAGGATTCGATAACACCGCATCGGTCCAGTTAAAGCTCACAGCATTGCATCGTCGCTTGTTGCGCCTCAATCGCTTTATTCGTCCGCAGCTAGCAGCGTTGGAAAAGCTCAGCACCGAAACTGAACGCGTTATGACGCCAGAACTGCATCAATGGTTAGTCAACGAACGCGATACTACTCAACGCCTTTTTGAGCAAATAGACTTAATGCTTGAGCAAGTCTGGATGCAGCGCGAACAATTGCAGCAGGCGATAGCAGAAAAAATGAACCGGAACACGTACTGGCTGTCCGTTATTGCCGGTGTCTTTTTACCACTGAGTTTCTTAACCGGGGTGTTCGGAATAAATATCGGTGGCATGCCGGGTGTCGACAACGATAACGCATTCATGATTTTTTCCGGCGCTTTGGTCATTATTGCCGTGGTTGAGTTCTTGCTATTAAGACGCCTGAGATTTTGGTAATACTGAGCTGTACCACCAGCGCTTAGACCTAAGTCGAATAGGAAATTTAAGTCAAACGAATATGCTTAAGGGCTCTGCATAAAAGGATTTGAGGTAGTGCGATGCAACCCTATAAAAAAATTTACTCAGAAGCTCAACAGGATCCTGAAGGTTTTTGGCTTGAGCAAGCGCGTCGTTTAGATTGGTTCACCCAGCCCAAAGTAGCAGCTAACGTCAGAAAAAACGGCATGGCGGACTGGTTCCCTGACGGCGCTCTCAACGTTAGTTATTTAGCTCTTGATGCCCAAATAAACGCAGGACGCGGAGAGCAGGTAGCACTTTATTACGACTCCCCGGTTACTCAAAGTAAAGCAAGCTATACCTTTAATGAGCTGCACAAGCAGGTTTCCTGCTTTGCCGACGTTTTAAAGCAGCAGGGTGTAGAAAAAGGTGATCGGGTTATTATCTATCTACCCATGATTCCTCAAGCTGCTATTGCAATGCTCGCCTGTGCACGAATTGGAGCGATCCATTCTGTGGTTTTTGGCGGTTTTGCTGCACACGAACTTGCGGTTCGTATTGACGATGCTGCACCTAAACTTATCATCACTGCCTCTTGCGGCATTGAAGGTACGAAAGTTTTACCTTACAAACCCATTGTCGATAAAGCACTGGCGGAAGCTCAGCACAAACCCCGCACTATTGTTTATCAACGGGAACAATGCCAGGCTGAGATGCAAGAGGGTCAGGACACCGATTGGGAACACGCCCTCACAACAGCCCGTTCCGCGGAAGCGGTACCTTTACCGGCAAACCACCCTCTATATATTCTGTATACTTCAGGCACAACAGGTAAGCCCAAAGGGGTGGTGCGTGATCACGGTGGCTATGCCGTCGCTCTGAACTTCTCAATGAACTATGTGTATGGATTAACTCCTGGAGAAGTCTTTTTCACCGCATCGGATGTCGGCTGGGTTGTCGGTCATTCCTATATTGTTTATGGTCCACTTATTTTCGGTTGCAGCAGTGTTCTTTATGAGGGTAAACCCGTTAATACACCTGATGCCGGTGCCTTCTGGCGAATCGTTCAGGAGTATAAGGTTAGCGCCATTTTCTCTGCACCCACCGCGTTCCGGGCAATAAAAAAAGAAGACCCTGAAGGCAAGTTTATTCAACAATACGATTTAAGTTCATTACAACGCATTTATATGGCCGGAGAACGTCTAGATCCTGCTACTTATGAATGGACAACAGAACTCACTGATTTACCCGTTTATGACCATTGGTGGCAAACCGAAAGCGGTTGGCCAATGTGCGCCAACCCTGTGGGGGTTGAAGCCGCTAAGGTAAAGCCGGGCTCCTCTACATTTCCTGTTCCGGGTTACGAAATCAGTGTACTGGACCCTCTGGGCAAAAGTTTAGGCAGCAAAGAGGAAGGCGCTATCTGTGTCCGCTTACCCTTACCTCCCGGCTGCTTAACGACAGTCTGGGGCGATGAACAGCGCCTGCAAAGCAGTTATCTAAATGCCTTTCCAGGTTACTACTGCAGTGGCGACGGCGGCTATATTGATGAAGATGGCTATGTTTTTATTATGGGCCGCACGGACGATGTCATTAACGTTGCCGGTCACCGGTTATCCACCGGCGAAATGGAAGAAATTCTTGCCAGTCACAAAGACGTGGCTGAGTGTGCCGTGGTTGCCCAACCCGATGAACTCAAAGGAGAGTTGCCCGTTGGCTTTGTTATTCTAAAAAATTCAGCCATCATCAGCCATGAACAATTACAGCAAGAACTCATTCAGTCTATCCGTAACGAGATTGGGGCTATAGCCTGTTTGAAAACCCTACATATTGTTCCCAGGCTGCCTAAAACTCGCTCGGGGAAAATACTACGTAGGCTTATCCGCCAAGTGCTGCAAGGCGATGACGTGGCCGTACCTTCAACCATTGACGATCCAACAAGTATTGATGCTATTAAGGAAACTCTGCGTTAAACTAGCGCCCTTTCTTTTTAACGGGAACAGGGTGTTATGACATTATCGATTGTTGCGGTCATTCTGGGGTTAGCGGTTTTAGTCTGGAGTGCTGACCGCTTTGTCGAAGGCGCAGCCGCAGTAGCAAGACATTTGGGCATGGCGCCATTAGTCATTGGCATGGTCATTATTGGCTTTGGTACATCAGCCCCCGAAATGGTGGTGTCAGCTTTAGCCTCTATGCAAGGTAATCCTGCATTGGCGCTTGGTAATGCGTACGGCTCCAATATTACCAATATCGCCTTAGTGTTGGGCATAACCGCCATGTTAGCGCCTATCGCGGTTCAGTCGGTGGTTATTCGTCGGGAAATGCCAGTTTTAATCGCCATTACGTTAATGAGTGCATTGTTTCTTCTCGACTACCAAATCACGCGTTTTGAAGCCATTCTCCTACTCGTCGTTTTCTTTGCCTACATGGCCTGGTCAGTCTGGATCGGCTCAAAAAATAGTGGCGATAATTTGGCAGTGGAATATGCCGAAGAACTGGATTCACACCCTCTTCCCATGAAACCGGCTATTACCTGGCTGGTTATTGGGTTGGTCTTGTTGATTATCAGTTCTCGTGCATTAGTTTGGGGCGCGGTAAACATCGCCGTATCACTGGGGGTCAGCGATTTAGTCATAGGCCTGACCGTAGTAGCCATTGGTACTTCCCTACCTGAGTTGGCTTCAGCCATTGCGGCAACTCGCAAAAATGAGCACGATTTAGCGCTGGGTAATGTTATTGGCTCTAACATGTTTAATACCCTGGCAGTGGTCGGTATCGCCGGAGTTATTCAACCAGTGACACTTGAACCTTTAGTTTTAAGCCGTGACTGGGTCGCAATGGCGATATTAACTGTACTATTAATGGCATTTGGTATCCGCAAAGCCAAACAAGGGCGTATTAACCGAGTGCATGGCTTTATTTTCATCTGTCTGTACCTGCTTTATACCCTTTATTTGCTCAAAACGGGCTTTATTGCAGCCTAGAAACAACAATCAAAAGACACTATTGCAAATCGTTCGCATTTAACATAGACTATCTTCACTAACTGAGGTGATAGTCTATGTATGTGTGTCTTTGTAAAGGTATCAATGATAAAGCCATTCATCAGGCCGTAATTTCTGGTGAGGTCAACTCTATGCGTGACTTGCGCCAGCAATACGGTGTCGCCTCTCAGTGTGGCTGCTGTAAAAGCTGTGCCAAAGACGTTCTCCATGAAGCATTAGAACAACGATCAAATCAAGCAGGTAAAGAGGCTCAACTTCCGGTTTCCGTATGCTACACTTAATTCATACTTAATGAATTAAGGAGTAATACGGCTATGAAAGGTGATGCCAAAGTCATTCAGCAACTGAATAAAATACTGACGCTCAAACTTACCGCCATTAATCAGTACTTTCTTCACGCCCGCATGTACCGTAATTGGGGTTTCGAAAGCTTAAACAAACCCGTCTATACCGCCTCAATCAATGAAATGAAACACGCTGATGTTCTTATTGAGCGTATTTTATTTCTGGAAGGTATTCCCAATTTGCAGGAACTCGGGAAATTATACGTAGGTGAAGACCCGAGAGAGATGCTGGAACTGGATCACAAAGTTCAGTTTAATGACGTCAGTGCAATTCGCGAAGCCATCAAGGACTGCGAGCAACATCAAGATTATGTCAGTCGCAACGCCCTGCGAGACATTTTAGATTCTCAGGAAGAGCATTTAGACTGGCTTGAAACCCAAATTGATCTCATATCCCGTCTGGGCAATGAAGTCTACTTGCAGACCAAAATTCAAGGAGCTGAGTAATGCAAAGAGATAACAAAGTTGTTGAGCAGCTCAACCGTCTTCTGGCTTTTGAGTTAACGTCTATTGACCAGTACACCTCGCATTCCCGCCAGTACGAAGATATGGGTTTAATGAAGTTGTATGAGCGCATTAATCATGAGATTGATGATGAGCGAGGTCACGCTGACTTACTTATTCGTCGAATCCTGTTCCTGGAAGGTAAGCCCAATATGAGTAACCGTGAACCACATACTATTGGTTCCGATGTACGGGAAATGCTCACTAATGACCTACAGCTTGAACACAATAACGCAAAAACATTGCGTGAAGTGATTGAGTACTGCGAAGAAGTTGATGATTACGTTACCCGTGAAATGCTGGTCGGTATTCTAAAAGACACTGAAGAAGACCATGCTTACTGGTTGCAGATACAGCTGAACTTAATGGATCGCTTGGGTGAAAAGCTTTACTTACAAGGCATGATGTAAACCTAAGCTTCTTTATCTCCCAAAAACAAGAAACCGCCTCAAGGGCGGTTTCTTTATATCTGGCGGAGAGAGAGGGATTCGAACCCTCGATACGTTGCCGTATACACACTTTCCAGGCGTGCTCCTTCAGCCACTCGGACACCTCTCCAGAACGGCCGCTATGGTAGGGGTTTTGGCCGTTCTAATCAAGGGGTTTAAGCAATTTTAAAGCGCTTCATGCCATTATTTAATCGTTTTGCCAGTTCGTTGAGCTCTCGGCTGGCTTCGCTGATTTGCTCTGAGCCTGCGGCGGTTTGTTCGGCAGCCTCAGTAATTGACGTAAAGTTTTGATTGATCTCTTCCGCTACGGCAGTCTGCTCTTCTGCGGCTGTCGCTATCTGTGCGTTCATATCACTCATTTTAGCGACTGAGCTGTTCACCGCATGTAAAGACTTTCCTGCAGAACGTGCTTGGTGGACACTCTCTGCTGCTTTCTCACGCCCTTTGTCCATTACCAGAACCGCATCGCTGGCACTGCCTCGCATGGTTTCAATTAAACTCTGAATGCTGCGAGTTGAGTCCTGAGTACGATTGGCCAACGCTCTGACTTCATCAGCAACCACTGAGAAGCCACGCCCGTGCTCACCGGCACGAGCAGCCTCAATGGCCGCATTTAATGCCAATAGGTTAGTCTGGTCAGCAATGCCTTCAATAACTTCCAGCACCTTATGAATTTCGGCTGTATTGTCCGACAACTCACCAATGACCTTTGCTGCACCCTCAACCTGGTTGGCCAGTTCTTCAATAGAGCGAACCGTAGCTTCAACCTCGCGGCTGCCCTCTACCGTTTCTTTATCGGTATCATCGGCTAATTGTGCTGCCTCTTCTGTATGTTGTGCAACTTCACGGACCGTTTGCGACATTTGGTGTATCGCAGTAGCTCCCTGAGTGGTTTGTTCCTGCTGCTGCACCACTAACTGCTGATTATTATTTGCCGTTTCTGAAAGCTCATTAGATGAGTTTAAAATCGTATCGGCGGATTCATTCACGTCTTGTAAAATAGTCCGAAGCTGGCGAACCATACGGTTCACGTCGGCCATCATACTGTCCTCATAGCGAGTATGAGTGGATACCGTTAAATCACCATCCGCAATTTTCTGCAAAACATGGGCGGCCTCTTCCGGCTCACCACCTATAGTGTGCGTCAATTTAACCACTATTTGCCATGCTACTAATGCACCACTCAAAATCGCAAACGCAGTCACCCACCACATTAACGTGGCAAAGTTTTCACTGCGACTCATCACATCTTCAGTGCCTGCAGAAATACTTTGTTCTTGATAGTCGATAAAAGCATTTATCCGATTTAACCACTCGGCATAAACGGGCGACAATTCATTAAGGACATATTCCTGAGCTTGCTGACGCTGGCCGGACTTTAGCAACCGCTCGGTTTCATCGGCAGCGGCAAGACCCGCGGTTTGTATATCCTCTATCTCACTTAATAATTCGCGCTCTTTACGGTTAACCAGCTCATCATTAGAGAATATGCCACTCATACCGCTACTTGCCTGGCTATAGTTAGACTTTAGATCGGCAATCAGTTGGCGTAACGGGGTTCTTTCTCCCGCCTTTTCGACCAAAACTAAATCTCGAAGCGCAATGGCCCGGTCGTGGACACTGCCACGGAAGTTAATTGCAAACCGCTGCTTTTCACTTCCCACTTCATTAACTCTTACCAGAGTTTTGTCAATTTCACCCACCTGGTAGGTGCCGACGATAGTCGTTATAACGAGTAACAGCAGAATAAAAGCAAACCCTGCATACAAACGATTTGCGATGGTCATTAAAGAGCTCCAAAAGATAATGATAATTCATTTTTAAGTTATTGAACGATTATACAGGTTACGCTTTAGGAAGGATCAAAAAACAGATGAATTAAGATAGATATAATCGAATTGTTCAATTATTGCTTAATCAACCACCGAAAAATTCGAATTTGACTGGGGACGTAAAATAAATATTCGGGGTGCCATTGCACGCCGATAATGCACTGCTCACCTTGGCCTTCGGAGGCCTGTAGAAAACCGTCAAGGTCCCAGCCCACAGCGACCATGCCAACTCCGGTTTGTTTTACAATTTGTGAGTGTAGGCTATTAACTCTCAGTTTTTTCTTTTTACAGACTTTCGCCAGTAAGCTTTTCGGCTCTAGAAACACTTGCTTGGTTGGCAATAATCCGGGGCGATTATAGGTTAGCTGTCGCAGCTTTCGAATATTTTGGTCAAGCTCACCGCCCAATACAACATTGATCAATTGTGAGCCGCGACAAATTCCTAATAGCGGCTTACTATTTTCCAGAGCCCAACGTATCCAGTCGACCTCCAGTGCATCCCTATCCGGGTCGTATTCGCCATCACGCTCCGGTGGCTGGTTATATTGCGAAGGGCTGATGTCGTCACCTCCTCCAATAATCACCGCATCAATATTTTTTTGCTCACAGCTGTGCCTGACGCTAGCACGCAAAGGCTTGGCTCCAAGACAATGAAGAATGAGCCAAGTACACCACCAAGAGGGAGACCAGCGTCTGGCCGTTCCCGTTACAACCACTCGCGGTCTTTGAGCCATTGCTCCAACCTTTCTTTCCAGTCTTTTTCAGAGACGCCTATCAAAGGGCGTTCGGCATCAATAAACGCTTGCTTCCAATAATCCAGTGCCTGCTGATCATTCGCCAGAGCATCGACCACCCACCACATTTTCCAGGGCTCTGTTAATTGCCAGTCAGGATGTTCCAGTTGGCAATTGGGCAATCGATAATGGAATGTAGGACGCGCTTTTATTTTATTATCATCGACAGTCGACATCACCTTTTCTTCATCTAAAAAGGCGAACAGGGGCAACATATCCAACGCCCGGTTCCGGGTAGCATTGTGCTTTAAATAATCGCTGATAAGTTGCTCTTGGTTCACACTGTGCTGCTTGGCTAACAGTCGAGTGTAAGCTTCAGGGTATTTATCAATATAGGGGCTGAGCTTGCGCGTGGTATCGACACAGTGTGCTTCAACCAACCACCACTGCAATAAGGAAAATGCTTGCAAGTAACGTAATACGACGTTGGCATCTAAAGATGGCACTTCAGGGTTAATGTGAACACCATAAGCGGCTATCCAGGATTCGTCAGTGCCCTTTGCTCCAGCTTCTCGCAATGCATCAATCAACGGAAGTAATTGCTCACATTGTTTAAGTGTCAGGGGCGGACAAACAATTTCGATAGGTACCAGATTCTCCGCCAAGTTGCCCAGCTCTCGCACCCAGGCCGACTTATCTCCACCTTCCGCTTTTGCTTTTCGTTTTAAATAGTCCCAGTCAATTTCAACTTTAAATGAACCAAGCCCATCCACTTCAATTTCTTGCTCTGCTTTGGAAGCAGAAACCACCCTACCCGGCAACTCTTGTTGCAGAATATGAACGGTCTGCTCCAAAGTTAAACCACTAAATTCGAGTTCAAAACCAACCCTCCGGTCTTCTCCCTCATAATTTAGTGGCTCAGTTAATACTTTAAATGACGTACTACTCAATAGAGAATGTCCCCGCTGGTCCCGGAAATACAACCGGACTCTCAAAACCATCGTTACTTACACTAGCTACACCAAAAATGTAATTATCGATCACGATATTTTCCAGTGTGTATTCGGTTACATTACCAACGTAACGGCTGAACTGCCATTGCGGGGCGCTGGTTAAACGCCAGTAAATTTTATAGCCCGCTATATTCGCTTTGTCTTCGGGTTGTGCTGTCCAGCGTAGTGTCGTGTCGGGTTGAACCGCACCTTCTATTTCCACTTCTGCGGGCGGTCTTGGAGCCCAGGACATACCAGCCATAGCAACCGCATTTAGTGCAGTCAGCTTCGCCGCATAATCAAAATTAACACCATCGATGGTGTCACCATACTTAATGCCATCCTCGACACGTAAATCCTGATGTTGACGATTGTAGTTTTCGTTAGTTTCCATAATACGAATACCAGCATAACCTAAATCGTTAAAAGGTCGATGGTGTCCACCACGACCGAACCGGTCTAAGCGATAAATCACCATAGTATCTAGATTGGTAATATAACGATCAGCTACAGTATCAATGTAACGTGCTAAATTACGTGAAGGTGAATCGTTTTCGCCGCCGTAAAAACGACGCATGGTTGCTTCACGATCCGATTCGTTCATACGGGTGCCTTCCGCGAAAATACGAGCGGTGCTGTTATTAATGACCCCGTTAACACCTTCAATATTACCTATCATGTCATTATTCAAAACGCCGGTAAGAAACCAGCCTTCCTTTTTTATTTTCTCCGCCAGGATTTTCCCGCCAAACAAGCCTTGTTCTTCGCCAGCCAAAGCAGCATAAACGATAGAGCCGTCAAACTCGTACTGAGTTAACACTCGCGCAGCTTCCAACGCGCCGGCAACACCAGAGGCGTTGTCGTTTGCACCAGGAGCATCCGAGGTGTAATCCATAACGTCACTGACGCGTGAGTCGATATCACCGGACATCATCACATAACGATTAGGGTCTGTTTTTCCTCGCTGGATAGCAATGACACTTTTTACCTCAACCGGGTTTGGTATGCGCTCTTCCCCCGAAATAGTGTCGCTCACGTACATCACTTCCAGACAACCACCACAAGCTTCAGATATTCGTTCAAATTCAGCAAAAATCCAGCGTCTCGCAGCACCAATACCCCGTGTGTCTGATTCTGTTTCCGACAGCGTATGGCGCGTTCCAAAATCCACTAAGGTCCGAATGTCACTTTCAATTCGATCGGCCTGCGTCGCATTCGCTATTTCATGTAGCTTTTCTTGTTCCTTATAATCAATACCGTCCTGAGCGATTGCGCTCAATGGCAGTGCTAAACCAAAACTCACCGCAAGCAACGGATTTGCCCATGATTTCAACATAATTGAATACCTGTTAATAAATGAACGTTTTTCGATTATGCGACAAATAGCCGGCGATGGAAAGACACGCCAACTATCGGCAACAAGGTGTTTTCAAGATTTTGCAGTTAACTCCGCCAACTCAGTTAACGCCTGCGTCACGTCAGTTAAGGTTATCACTGCTTGTAACTGCCTGAAGCTATTTTCAAGCTCCCGTGCACGATGCGGTAAATAGCGTTGAATATACGACAAGTCAGCCATTAACTCTTCTGAGAGTTCACCTTTGCAGGGCTGGCCAGACACCAGTATTGCGAGAAAGTTATGGTCCTCATTAAGAAAACGAATGTATTCGGCAGCCTCCTCAAAACTCTCATAATCATGAAGATAGCGACCTATAACGCCCTCTCTTTGTGAGGTTTTAGTGACCCTTAACAATAGTATACGACATGACAGCTTCTCATTCGGCGGCAGGCGTCGCAGCGCCTTTCTTAATTCGGAACTGAGACGAGAGCCGCCCATGATTCTGTCGCCATTAGCCAACCAAAAATCCGTTTCGCTGAGCACCTTTGAAATACCGTCAGCTACGGGCATCAAACCGGCAAGCTTCGGCTCCCAGTCGACGGTGTCTCTGTACAAAAAAACAGCATTCGATAGAACCTGCCGAAAAATTTCTTGCGTTACGGAACCTTCATTGCTCAGTACTTTGCAAGCAAGTTCATTCGCCCCTTTGGTACGGTAATCTTGCAATACTGGCAGTTGGGTTTTGCCTGCAGAACGCTCACACCAAAGCGGTGTTCTTATGGCGTTTAATTCAGCATAAGTCCATTGTTTCTCTCTACAATAAGTTAATGTAAGCTGGTACCAACGCACTCCATAGCCAGCCGCCCGTAACTCATTAAGTGTTGCTAACAGGCTCGTTTCCTTTTTCAGGGCTTGAAAAGGCAGTAAGTACTCGCGCCAAATTTTATTCACCGGCAGGCTAATACGAAAGAAAAGCACTTGCTTACGCGTCACTTCCCGTAAATTACGTAACTCATGAATTACAGATTGCACCCAGGGCTGTTCAATAAGTTCTGCAATCAAATCGTTTTGATGCTGTTGCCAGCTGTTCAGCAACGCTTGATTGCCATTTGTTTTAACCACAACACAGCTTGATGACTTATCACTGAGTAGTATTGGTAGCGCCTGAATGGCTTCAAGCCAACATCGTTCATGTCCACGCGCTATAACACGCTGAGCGATGTGATCGACATTCACCTTATATCGTCGTCTGAATTTGGCCAGCATTGATGAAAGAAATTGACTGAGAGCATCGTCACTCGATTCATTCAAACGCTTTAAACGTAAATACACACACACATCGTTTTCTTTGACCCCAACCACTCGGTATTCGTATTCTTGGTCTCCGTCAAATACAAAATCGTCAGCAAGCCCGGAAAAGCAAACTTTAATACGTCCATGTTTTAAGCCACTTAATTGAGGTTCAGGACTCAGTTTAAGCTGTAAGCCATCGATTGAAACATCCACAGTCATTGCTTTAAACTGCTGATTATCTGCCAGTTTCATTTTAACCGATGTCACCATGTTCATACGTTCCTCATTCCGAACGTATGAACGACCGGCAACAAAACTGTCTAATGCTTTATCCTGTTTTTCTTGAGCCAGGGCCATACTTTCGGCCAACTGCTGATGGTGTTCTTTTAATGCCAATATTTTTTGCTTGGTATCGTTTGTAAAAACGCCTTTATAAAGACGGAGCCCTTCTTCAAATAGCCGCCTGGCAGCTAAATCGAAGTAGTGCGTTCGCCCCTGGAAGGAATAGGGCTTAACCTCAGCGGGGATTTTTTTGCGCAAATCGACAACACCCAAAGCAGGCTTCGCTAGCTCATTGATTCTCATACGGGCCTGAAGCTTTTCCGGCCCGGAAAGGTGCTTTGTTTTGCGTTTAAAAAGAGACTCGAATTGAGAGCGATGGTAATCTGTTTTAAGCTCATCAATCAGGGTTTCTACGGAGGCATCACTGCTCATAATGGGCTATCGGTAAGTCTTATTATTTAACTCAACATTTTATTTACATTAACGCTATTAGGATCTTCATGCAAACGCTTTTACTTGGTTACGGTGATATTGCAGACCGTGTTGCACAACGGCTTCGCACAACGACAAGTCAAATTACCGGAGTGTGTCGAAATCCGGCTAATAAGCCAGTTCGTGATGGTGTTAAATTACAGGCGGCTGACGTAAACAACGAACAGGAACTTTACCAACTGTTTGAGCAACACTGGGATAACGTTATTATTACCCTCACTCCGGCAAATAACGCGGAGGACCGTTATCATCAAGGCTATGTGGTTCCCTGCCGCCACCTACAGCAAGTGTTATCACAACAAACTCATCAACCTCATATTATTTACGTTTCCAGTACTGGAGTTTACGCACAACGTAACGGCGAATGGATTGATGAAGACAGCGAAACAGCTCCCACTGCCGACTCAGGTAAGGCGTTACTGCAGGCTGAGTCTCTTATTCAATCATTACCCGGCCAGACAACCGTTCTTCGTTGCAGCGGTATTTACGGAGAGGGACGTGACTTTTTATTGCGCCAGCTTTGTGAGGGTAAAGTGCAACTAAGAGATAGCTGGACAAACCGGATACACCAGGATGATGTCGCTGGCTTTATTGCCCATTTACTGACTCAGGTCAGCCAACCCCATCCTCTATACTTAGTCAATGACGATGAGCCAGTGAAACAATATGAAGTTTATCAGTGGTTAGCCCAACAAATGAACCTGACGCTCCCCAGCGAGATTGATACTAATGTTGGGCCCAGGGGATCGAAGCGCTGCCTCAATACCCGATTTAAGGAAAGTGGTTATCAGCTTCAGTACCCTAGTTTTCGTGACGGTTACGCACCTGTTATTGACCAGTGGCGGCGCTAATAGCGCTGCCGCTGCTTACCCGTTACGGTTCAGTTACAGTGTGTCAAAGTAGTCAAGCATTCCCTCTGCCGCATTGCGTCCTTCCGCAATGGCGGTGACAACTAAATCGGCGCCACGCACCATATCGCCGCCGGCAAAAACTTTCGGATTACTGGTTTGCATCGCAAATTCGGTATCGCCGGTGGCGAGCACCGTACCCCAGTCACTCAATTCCACTTTGTGTTGTTGTAACCATTCTGGTGGGTTGGGCTGGTAACCAAAAGCAATAATCACCGCAGTGGCGGGCATCAAAAATTCTGATTCAGGCACCTGCTGCGGTCTGCGTCGACCATCTTCGTCAGCCGGGCCAAGCTCCGTTCGGACCATTTTCACACCGCTGACTTTACCTTCACCGTCGGTTACGACTTCTAATGGCTGCAGATTAAATTCAAAAGATACACCCTCTTCGCGAGCGTTTTGAACTTCTTTGCGTGACCCCGGCATATTCCCTTCGTCGCGGCGATAAGCGCAAACAACTGACTTAGCCCCTTGCCTTATTGAAGTTCTGACGCAATCCATAGCAGTATCGCCACCACCAAGTACAACAACAGTCTCGTCTTTAACGTCAATAAGTGGATATTGAGACATGGGTTCGTGCGCCATGAGTTTCTGTGTATTGCCAATCAGAAATGGCAAGGCAGGATAAACTCCTTTTGCATTCAACCCTTTCAGTTTCCCATCCAGTGCTTTATAAGTTCCCAAAGCTAGAAATACTGCGTCGTATTCTGCTTCCAGCTCAGCAAAGCTGATGTCGTTACCCACTTCAACACCCAATTTAAACTCAATACCCATGTCGGTAAATATTTCACGGCGTAACGTCATTACCGCTTTATCCAGTTTAAATGGCGGAATTCCGTAGGTCAGCAGTCCACCAATCTCCGGGTAGCGATCATAAACCACAGCTTTGACACCGTTACGCGCTAATACATCAGCACATGCCAGGCCAGCAGGTCCGGCACCAATGACGGCAACTCGCTCCTGGCGCTGAGTGACTCCGCTTAAGTCCGGACGCCAGCCCTGCTTAAAGGCTTCGTCGACCATTTGCTTTTCAATACTGCCAATGGTCACTGCGCCAAAGCCGTCATTGAGCGTGCAAGCCCCCTCACACAGGCGATCCTGAGGGCATACCCTGCCGCAGATTTCAGGCAAACTGTTGGTTTTATGCATCAGCTCAGCCGCTTCTATAACCCGCCCTTCGTTTGCCAATTCCAACCACTGGGGAATGTAATTATGCACTGGGCACTGCCACTCACAATAGGGGTTGCCGCAATCCAGGCACCGATCAGCCTGACCTTGTAACTGCACATCCGGCATAGGGTCGTAAACTTCTTTAAATTCAATGCGGCGTTCTTCAACCGAGCGTTTCGGCGGGTCAATGCGTTGCACGTCTAAAAACTGATAGATATTTTTGTTCATTACATCACCTGCACTCGTAATTCTGCGGTCGACCGCGCTCTATGCCCAAGCAGCTCTTTGACATCTGCGGATTTCGGTTTCACGATATAAAAGCTACCGACAACCTGCTCAAAATCACGCAATAGCTCACGGGAGTACTCGCTACCTGTCGCTTCGTGATGCTCATTGATTAGACCGCGTAGATGCTCTTGAATAATTGGAGTGTCCAGTGGAACCGCCTCAACCAGTTCGTGGTTAAGCCGGCGATGTAAATCACCATCGTTGTCTCTTAAATACGCAAAACCACCGGTCATGCCGGCACCAAAGTTAATGCCGCAGTCACCTAATACCACCACAATCCCGCCGGTCATGTATTCGCAACCGTGATCACCAATACCCTCTACCACAGCGGTAGCGCCGGAATTTCGCACGGCAAAGCGCTCGCCAGTGCAACCTGCCGCATAAAGTTTTCCGCCTGTGGCGCCATACAAACAGGTATTCCCCATAATCACGGACTCATGAGTCTTATAACGACAACCTGCAGGAGGTTTAATGGTGAGCTCTCCACCGGCCATACCTTTGCCCACATAGTCGTTTGCGTCCCCTGTCAGGTGCAGCTTTAATCCCCCCGCATTCCAGGCACCAAAACTTTGTCCGGCGGTACCAATAAAACCTAACGTAATGGGTGCAACCGCCATTCCCTGGTTTCCATGCTGGCTTGCGATGTAGCCAGATACACTTGCGCCGACCGAACGGTCATCATTGCGAATAGTGAGAGACCAGTGCCCCCCGCTGCGCGTATCAATGGAACCTTTGCACAGCGCGAGTAAACGCTGATTCAATTTACCTTCATCAAAAGGTGAATTTTTGTGCGTGCAATATAGCGCGTGATTCGAGCGAACTCCGGCTGAATCCAACAGAGCGTTCAACTGCAACTGTTGCTGACGTTTGGTTTCACCTACCAGACGCTCCAGCAGATCGACCCGTCCGATAGCATCGGTCAGCTGAGTCAAACCCAGAGTCGCCAAAATATCACGGACCTCTTCAGCCATAAATTCAAACAGCTTAACCACACGCGCCGGTAAACCCGAAAAATGTTCGCGGCGCAGCGTTTCATCCTGTGTCGCCACACCAGTCGCACAGTTATTCAGGTGGCAAATACGTAAATATTTACAGCCCAGCGCAATCATCGGTGCGGTGCCAAAACCAAAGCTCTCAGCACCTAAAATTGCCGCTTTTACAATATCCATGCCGGTTTTCAATCCACCATCCACCTGCAGCCGAATCTTGTGACGTAAATTATTTGCCACCAGGGCTTCATGCACTTCGACCAATCCCAGTTCCCACGGAGAGCCCGCGTATTTTACCGACGTCATTGGGCTTGCACCGGTTCCGCCGTCGTAGCCGGATACGGTAATTAAATCCGCATAAGCTTTAGCGACACCGGTGGCAATGGTGCCAATTCCGGGGGTCGAAACTAGCTTCACCGAAACCACTGCTTTTGGATTGACTTGTTTTAAATCAAAGATCAGCTGGGCTAAATCTTCAATCGAATAAATATCATGATGCGGTGGCGGCGATATCAAAGTAGTGCCTGCCACGGCATAGCGCAACTGAGCGATTTCAGCCGTGACTTTCTCACCGGGCAACTGTCCACCCTCGCCGGGTTTAGCGCCTTGAGCAACTTTTATCTGAATAACATCGGCATTCACCAGATAATGTGGCGTCACACCGAAGCGACCAGATGCCACCTGCTTAATACGGGAATTTTTCGGGCTGTTGAACCGCTTGGGATCTTCTCCCCCCTCTCCCGAGTTAGAGTGGCCGCCTATTTGGTTCATCGCGATAGCAAGTGCTTCGTGTGCCTCCGCGCTCAATGCACCGATGGACATAGCCGCCGTATCAAACCGCTGGTACAAACGTTCTTTGGATTCAACGTCGTGTTTTTCAATGTTAGGCGTCTCAGGTAGCCTAATATTGAGTAAATCACGCAGGTGAGTGACCGGTCGCTGATTTACAAACTTCGCATAGACATTGTAGTCTCGCTGTTCTCCGCTAATGACGGCTCGCTGCAACGCGGTGACAACATCTGGGTTATAAGCGTGATACTCGCCCCCGTGTACGTATTTTAGTAGTCCACCCTGGGCGAGAGGTTTACGTTTTAACCAGGCTTTATGGAAGCTTTGTTGCAGATCCTGCTGAATATCCTCGAAGCCCGTGCCGTCTATCCGTGCCGGCACGTTAGCAAAACAACAGCGGCGAACGTCTTCATTCAACCCTACCGCCTCAAATAATGAGGAACCTCGATAACCTGACACGGTAGCGATGCCCATTTTTGACAGAATTTTCAGGAGGCCTTTATTGAGACCTTGCCGGTAATTTAACAGCGCTTCCCTAATAGCCAATTCGATTTTTCCTCGGGCAACAAGTTGCTCGACTGATTCATAAGCCAGGTAAGGGTATACTGCCGTGGCTCCCAGACCAATCAGGACCGCGATATGATGGGGGTCGCGTGCTGACGCTGTTTCAATAATAATGTTCGAATCACAGCGTAAATCATCTGCAATTAAAGCCTGCTGAGTTGCCCCCACAGCCATCGCTGCAGGTATCATCAATTCTTCCGGCTGCAAATTTCTGTCACTCAGTATCAGAATGACCGTTTGCTCATCCTTAACCGCACTTTTCGCGCGTTCAACCAGGTTCTCAATCGCTTGTTTTAAATTGCACTGTTCAGGTCTAAAGGCCAGCGACAAGGTTGTTGCCCGGTAGTGTTGTGCATCCAGTTCGCGCAGCTGCTTTAAATCGGTGTACATTAAAATTGGAGACTCGAACACGACTCGGTCAGCGTCACCGGAAGCCTCATTAAACACGTTGTGCTCCCGGCCAATAATAGTGGAAAGCGACATCACGTGACGCTCACGTATCGGGTCAATGGCCGGGTTTGTTACTTGTGCAAACTGCTGTCGGAAATAGTCGTACAGCAAACGAGGCTGCTTTGACAGCACAGCGGTTGGCGTATCGTCTCCCATTGATCCGACCGCTTCCTGACCATCTTTAGCCAACACACTGATAATTTGCTGTAATTCTTCTTCAGAATACAAATAAGCTTTGTGAAGAATCAGCATAGTTTCATCGTCATACAAACGCTTACCCAGCTTATCGGCATGACTCCGCTCAAAGGGTATCAAATGACGGCGATGTTGCTCCAACCATTGCTTATAAGGGTGACGTTGCTTCAACTCCTCTTCAATCTGATCGTTGTACCAAATCTTTCCGGTGTAGGTATCTACCGCCATCATTTGACCCGGACCTAAGCGCCCTTTTTCAATCACTTCCTGCTCATCGTAGTCCCAGATTCCAACTTCGGAGGCTACCGTCAAAATGCCGGAACGAGTCAAAATATACCGAGCCGGACGCAAACCATTTCGGTCCAGACTGCAAGCTACGTGACGCCCGTTGCTCATCACAACACCAGCAGGTCCGTCCCAGGGTTCCATATGCAGAGAATTAAATTCGTAAAAAGCACGCATTTCATCTGACATGGTTGCGTCACCCTGCCAGGCTGGAGGAATTAACAATCGCATAGCCCGAAATAAGTCCATCCCTCCGGCTAATAAAAGCTCCAGCATATTATCCAGCGATGCAGAGTCTGAGCCCGACAAACCCACTAACGGTTTAGCTTCTTGCAGATCAGGCAGTAAAGGAGTCTGAAATTTGTAAGCCCTGGCCTGAGCCCATTGCCGGTTTCCCCGTATGGTATTTATTTCCCCGTTATGTGCGAGAAAACGAAAAGGCTGGGCCAGAGGCCACCGAGGCTCAGTATTGGTCGAAAACCGTTGATGGAAAACACAAATAGAGGTTTTCATCTCAGAATCTGCTAAATCGGCATAATAGGCTGGTAAATCCGCCGCCATCATCAACCCTTTATAGACCAGCACCAAGCTCGACAACGAGGATATATACAGTTCATCCTGATTGGGAATGTGCTTTTCAATACGTCGTCTTGCCATGTACAAGCGTCTTTCTAAATCTTTCTTTCGCCAGCCCGGAGGCGCGGAGACCAACACTTGCTCTATCATCGGCTCAGAGGACTTTGCTCCCTCCCCTAATACATCATTGTTCACCGGCACTTTACGCCAGCCAGTCACGGCTAAGGTCTCTTGTTGGAGTTCTTGTTCAATCAGCTGACGTGCCGCCTCTCGTTTGTCTTTATCGCGGCTGAAAAAAACCATACCAACGGCAAATTTCTTGCTCAGCTGCAGGCCTTGCTTTTCTGCAAACTGACGGAAAAATTGCTCCGGCATCTGTAACAGCAAACCGCAGCCATCACCGGTTTTTCCATCGGCACCAATGCCACCCCGATGCTGCATACGGTCCAACGCCTTAACAGCGGTAGAAATTAACCCTTGTTGCGCTTGCCCATTAATATTAACAATAAGGCCAAAACCGCAGTTGTCGCGCACTTCAGCTGGATCATAAAGTCCCATGCCTACACCGTCCGAATAATTATTCAATAAACTTAGATTAGCATGCACTTGTTTACTTCGGTAGGTGATGTATTTATGCCGATTATAAATACCTTGTATAAGGCAGGAATTAAAAAGGCTCCCGAAGGAGCCTGTTTCATTATTTTAAGCTTGCCGCAAATTCGAGCATTCGATCCAGTGGCACCATGGCCTTTTTGCCTAAGGCTTCGTCCACCTGTATTTCGTGAGCCTCACCACCTTCTGCCAGAGCTTCTTCTATCGCTTTCAGACCATTCATTGCCATCCATGGACAGTGTGCACAACTACGACAGGTTGCGCCATTTCCAGCGGTCGGGGCTTCGATAAACGTCTTGTTCGGTTGCAGCTGCTGCATTTTGTAAAAAATGCCTTTGTCCGTCGCCACAATAAACGTCTCGTTAGGCAGTTCCTGACTGGCTTTTATCAATTGGGAGGTGGAACCCACAGCGTCCGCAAGCGCTACAATATTTTCAGGTGATTCAGGGTGAACAAGAACAGCGGCTTCCGGATGAAGTTTCTTCATGTCCAGCAGAGCTTTTGCTTTAAACTCGTCGTGCACCACGCAGGCGCCTTGCCATAACAGCATGTCTGCGCCTGTCTCACGCGCAATATAGCCGCCTAAGTGGCGATCGGGAGCCCACAGTATTTTCTCACCTTTGGCATCCAGATAGTCAACAAGCTCAAGCGCCATGCTCGAGGTTACAACCCAATCGGCCCGCGCTTTAACCGCTGCAGAAGTATTAGCGTAAACCACAACAGTTCTATCAGGGTGCTGGTCACAAAATTCAGCGAATTTTTCCGGAGGACAGCCCAGATCGAGCGAGCATTCCGCTTTTAACGTCGGCATGAGCACTTGCTTATGAGGTGTTAATATTTTTGCGGTTTCCCCCATAAAGCGAACACCAGCCACAATCAACTTCTGAGCAGAGTGGTCACGACCGAATCGCGCCATCTCTAGCGAGTCAGCAACACAACCGCCAGTTTCTTCAGCTAACGCTTGAATATCGGGGTCGGTATAGTAATGAGCTACCAACACAGCATCTTCTTCAATCAAAAGCTGCTTAATACGACTGATTGTTTTTGACTTATCTTCTGCGCTTAGCGGTTTAGGCTTTGGCGGGAAAGTATAGTCGAGGCTGTCCAGTGTTTGAATTTCGGTCATGATACTACGGCTTAATTTCCAAGTGTTCTTGATATATTGGGATTATTATAACTGAATTCAAGAGAGGCTTGTAGCTATGTCATTGGAAGTGGTGGGTTGTGCAGGATTCGAACCTGCGACCAATTGATTAAAAGTCAACTGCTCTACCAACTGAGCTAACAACCCGTACTTGGATAGATATTTTTTATTGGCGACGTGGTGGGTTGTGCAGGATTCGAACCTGCGACCAATTGATTAAAAGTCAACTGCTCTACCAACTGAGCTAACAACCCAACGCCAATAATGTTACCAATTCTGCTTGGCAACGGCGGCATAGTTTACTGAAATAGTGCGGTTATGCAACTGAAAATTGAAAAAAACCGTGCAACTGCTTAATTCACGAACACATGTTGCAGACTTGTTATTTATTTAGTCGTTGTTTGGCTAAATTTGCTTCAGTGCTATCTGGGTATTGTTCAATCACTTGCTTGTAATACGCCTTCGCATCTGCCGTTTTACCCTGCTCACTAGCAATTGCTCCCAGCTTCAATAAGCAGTCGCCTCGTTTATTACTGTCGGGGTATTTATTAACCACAGTTTCGAAATGCTGTTTTGCTTTATCATATTGGCGTTCGGCAAAAAACAATTGCCCTAGCCAATAGTGAGCATTAGGAACATAGGTCGAATTTGGAAAGTTCTTCAGAAAGGATTCAAATGCAGGTATCGCAGCATCGTAGCGCTTATCTTCAAGCACTAAAGCGATAGCTTCATCATAAGCGTCATTCTCACTCAAGTTCTGAGAATAGCCGCTGCCGTCAGTTTCTGTTGGAACCTGCTTAAGGTTATTGTAATTACTACCAGCATTATCAACTTGGCTATTGGTGTCTTTTAAATTACTAAAACGACGATCAATTTCCTGATACAGCTCGCGCTGACGTTGTAATAACTGCTCGAGACGGTACTCATGTTCTTCAGTTATTCCTCTTAACTCAGCAACATCTTGCTGCAAAGAGTTTAACTGATTAAGCATCTCTAGCTGAGCACCTGAACGCGCTTCGAGCATGCGCTCAATTTGCGATAGTCGTTGCTCAACACCACTCGACGATGACAATCCAGAAACAGGTGCCTGGGCCATAACAGCCCCAGGCACACAGAAACATACAGCTAACAGCGTTTTTCTCATGAACTACCCGTTCGTTTATCTTAGATTAATAAACTAATACAGCGCGACGGTTTTTCGCGTATGCGCTTGGATTCGATTCGTTAATCAACGGCTTCTCTTCACCATATGAAACCGTAGAGGTTTGAGAATCCTGAACACCTAAGTTTTGCAGGTAGTCTTCAACGGCCTGAGCACGACGCTCACCCAGTGCAATGTTGTACTCTGGAGTACCGCGTTCATCGGTGTGTCCTTCGATAACAACTTTCACTGATGGGTTTTTAACTAAGTAGTCAGCATGCGCGGCTAACAGGTCAGTGTATTCAGATTGAATATTAGACTTGTCGAAAGCGAAGAAGATCATGTGCTCTTTACGCAACGCTTCCATTTTTTCCTGACGCTGTTCTTCAAGTTTTTCTGCTCGTTCTGCTGCACCAACTTCAACACCAGAGTCTTGCTCTGCTTGTTGATTTGTCTCTTGGCTTGTGCCCGCACCTGAATCGGTTTCTTGGTTTGAGCTACAAGCGGCCAGAGTCGCCATTGGTACAACGATTGCCAGAGCTTTAAAAAGTTTAGTAAGCTGCATCCTTTTCGTCCTTATCGTTTTATCGAACAATTCAACCATTCAGGCTTTGTTTTACATAAATGGCGACCAAGCCGGTGATTTAACCTCACCGTCGGTTGCCGGTAATCGTGCTTTAAAGCGTCCATCGGTAGAAACCAACGCCAGTACTTGCTTATTGTTATGCGTTGTACTGTAAATGACCATACTGCCATTTGGCGCCATACTCGGTGACTCATCCAGCGACGTCTTTGTCAAAACTTGCATCGGTCCACGCGGGAACTCTTGCTTAGCAATATGATAGTTGCCCCTCGTGCGGTTAACCAAAATCATATCATTGCCTGATGGCGATACTGTACCACCTAAGTTTTGTTCACCTTCAAACGTTAACCGTCGAACCTGACCCGAAGATAAATTTACGCTATATAGTTGTGGTCTGCCACCTCTTTCTGAGGTAAATACCAAAGATTCACCATCAGGTGTCCAATTAGGTTCTGTATCAATCGTACGACTCCGAGTAATACGTTGCAAGTCCTTAGTATTAATATCCATTACATAAAGTTCAGGATTACCATCTTTTGATAGCACCATAGCTAATTTATCACCATTAGGCGAGAAAACCGGGTTGCCGTTAATGCCTGGATACGAGGTGAGCTTTTCACGCTCAGTGGTGTAAATGTTTTGTAGAAAAATTTCTGCCGTTTTATTTTCAAAACTAACGTACGCAAGCTGAGTCCCATCCGGAGACCACGATGGTGACATCAAAGGCTCGGGACTACGAAGCAGAATTTTCTCATTGGCCCCGTCGTAATCAGCTACCGCTAATTTATAAGGATAACGGTCATCATAATTAACCGTGACATAGGCAATTTTGGTCATGAAAGCGCCCGGCTCGCCGGTCAACGCTTCATAAACCACATCGGAAATTCGGTGGGCGTACGTACGAAATTGATCGCCATCAATTACGCTGGAGCGCGAATCTAAAATATGATCATTACTTTGCACAAGATCACCATTGCGTAACATTTGTGAGTCACCGCCGGTAATCTGACCTCTCAGTACATCGATAAGCTCAAATTTGACCATGTATCGATCGACCGAATAAGGCTCTATCGAACCCACCAAAATTGCTTCAACACCCAGTTTTGCCCAAGTCGAATAATCAATATCCGCACCTTTTACAGGACGCTGTGGCATGGCGCTTAAAGGAATAGGATTAAACTTACCACTACGCATCAGGTCCGCCGAGATAACGTCAGTCAGTCCGCCTGGGGCTTCTCCTTCACCCTTCCATTGAAAAGGAACTACCGCAATCGGGCGTGCTGTATCAATACCTTCCGTGATGACGATTTCGAGTACCCCCGCTCGAGCAAAAGAGCTGAGCGCGATAAAGAGTAATATGCTGTTAATTAATATTTTTTTCATCGGTCACCTTGTTACAACTGGGGTTTTACAGTCAATTTAATGGTACTCATCTGTTCATAAACTTCAGGATTATCAGAAACGGGTAATGTTGTCGCTTTTAACACCGCATTCTGTGCTGAGCGACAGACATTAGGATCGCCATTACCGGTCGTTACCGACTTCACGAATCCGCTAGCCGCAACTTGAATAGTCAATTCACAGGATTTACCTTTCATTGACTCGTCAACGTTCCAGTTTCTCTGAATCGTCTGTTGAATGAGTGCTTGATACTTTTCTAATTCTGTTAATATCTGTCGCTGCCGCGCGGCTTGCCGACGGGCTCTTTCGGCTTCCATTTCTTCTTGTAACTGCGCCTCGCGCTCAGCCGCTTCTCTCTGTTGCTGTTCTCTTTTACGTCTCTCTTCCTCACGTTTGCGCCGCTCTTCTGCCGCTTTACGCTCAGCTTCTTCAGCTTCACGTTTGCGTTTTTCCGCAGCTTTCGCAGCCGCTTCGGCCTCTGCTCGCTCCTGAGCCAAACGTTCCGCTTCTTTCTTTTCTTGGGCCGCCTGTTTGCGCGCTTCTGCGGCTTCCTTTTTTTCCAGTTCTTGTTGACGCTCAATTTCCGCTAAGCGTTGCTCCTCACGCTCACGTGCCCTGCGAACTTCTGCAGCACGCTTTTCCAACGCTTGCATCCGGCGCTGCTCCGCTGCTTTTTCTTCCGCTTTCCTTTCGCGGATTTTTTCGGCTTGCTGCTGAATTTTCGCTTTGTCGACGGTTACCGCACTGACGACTTCCTCGGACACGTCGAGATCACTTTGTTCTAAGTTGATTTCTACGGCTTCGGGTGTTGAAGGTGTAAACTCAAAGCTGATTAACAATACCACCGCTATTACAGCGTGTATTGCAATCGAATATATCAGCGGTAAAGTTAAGCTCTCTGTTTTTGCCACAACTAATTATCCGAAGAGTCTGTCATTAAACCAACTGATGGCACACCGGCTTTTTGTAGTAGCACCATCAACTGGACAATTTGATTATAAGATACCGAACCGTCGCCGTTGACCATTACGGGAGTACCGGGTTCAACTTGCAAGTGGGCAGCAACCAATGTCGCTAACTCATCCGCCTTCATTGGCGTATCCTTGCTATCGCCTTGGTTCAAATAATAACGCCCTTCCGCATCAACGGATGCGATTAAAGGCGGTTTACTCTCTTCAGAAAGCGGTTCTGCTGAAGCTTTCGGCAGGTCAACTTTTACACCTTGCGTGATTAACGGTGCTGTCACCATAAAAATAATTAACAGAACCAACATCACATCGATGTACGGAACGACATTGATTTCCGCAACCGGCTTACGACGTTTGCGTGGCATCACCATCATACCGTTTCACCCTCTGCTTTATTTTTACTCGCCTGAGCTGCAGACTGTCTTTGCAAAATTGAAATGAATTCATCAATAAAGTTCATGTATTGATTATCTACTTTTTCAACTTTCGTTGTAAAACGGTTGTAAGCAATAACTGCGGGTATTGCAGCGAACAAGCCCATTGCCGTTGCGATAAGCGCTTCTGCAATACCTGGGGCGACCATAGCTAAAGTAGCCTGTTGAACGGCCCCTAAGGCAATAAAGGCATTCATTATTCCCCACACCGTCCCGAATAACCCTATGTAGGGGCTTATCGAGCCAATAGTCGCAAGAATGCCTAAATGATTATCCAGCTTTTCAGTTTCTCTGGCGTGAGCCACGCGCATCGCCCTAAAAGCACCTTCGAGCATAACCTCGGTATTTGCCGCAGAATGGTTCCGAAGTCGCGCATACTCTTTAAAACCAGCATGAAACAGCAGCTCCATACCCCGGGCATTCTTTGCCCGAGCCGAAATTTCCTGGTAAAGCCGAGCAAGATCGACACCAGACCAAAAACGGTCTTCAAACTTAAACGCATCGGTTTGTGCCTGTTTCAGCACTTTCCTGCGTTGGAAAATCAGCACCCAGCCCCATACCGACATCGCCAGTAACATTACCATAACCAGCTTAACCAATAAGCTGGCTTGCATGAATAAATCAATAAACGATAATTCTGCTTGCACGCTTTAAACCCCTGACTGAATACGCAAAATTATTGGTTCTGGAATTGCGACAGCCCGCATAGCCTTATTATCTACGCAAGCGGCTAAAACTATCGCCCGACAGTGCACACTGCCATCCTTCGCCAAAACTTGTTGTTCAAAAACTAATGACGCTTTCTTTATTTTTATCACTTTGACCGTTACCGTTAACTCAGCGTTAAACTTAGCGGCCTGCCGTAAGTCCAATTCTACTTTGCGAACGACAAAGGCTCTATTGTGAGCCAACCAAGTATCCTGTTCAATCCCTAACGATCGTAACCATTCTGTTCGGGCTCTTTCAATAAACTTGAGATAGTTCGCATAATAAACAATACCACCTGCATCCGTATCCTCGTAATAAACCCGGATCGGCCATTCAAAGTCACAATGAGACATTAGCACCTCAAGTAAAGTTCCGAAAAGTTACCTTTGTGTAATATTTTGTAAAGAAGCCTTTAAAACTGTTACTGGTTACTTTATCAGCAGAATTTTTTTTATGTCAGAATTAAGTAGCTAAAATATTAACATTCTGTTTTTTAAATGCTTTTTTGTTTTGTTATAAATATGTTGTGCTTTTTTTAATCGAATCATCAATCTTGCGGATTAGTTTTAGTAATGCGAACATCTAATTTTTCTTGTTTGATCAGAATCAGTTTGGCCTTATAATACCCAGCATATCAGAGGCGAAGAGATTGGTTGTCACTTCTTCTTAGATTGTTTATGAATAGATTGTTCCCTGGATTTAACTTCCTTCTTGTTGTTCTGTTTGCCCGCACATTGTGCGGGCTTTTTTTTACTTTTCCGGTGTTAGGCCAAAGTGCTGATAGGCTCGAGGTGTGGCAATTCGCCCACGAGGCGTACGTTGTAAGAAACCTTGCTGAATAAGATAAGGCTCAAGCACGTCTTCTATCGTATCTTTTTCTTCACCAATTGCAGCTGCAAGGTTATCCAGACCAACGGGACCGCCCATAAATTTTTCCATTATGGCCAGCAGCAACTTCCTATCCATATAATCAAAACCCGCCTGATCGACATCGACCATTGTCAGCGCCGCATTCGCAATTGCTTCATCAACGTCACCATTACCTCTAACTTCAGCGTAATCCCGGACACGACGTAATAAACGGTTAGCAATACGGGGCGTACCTCGTGATCGACGCGCTATTTCCCGAGCCCCACCGTCAAGCATTTTGACATTCATGAAATGCGCGGAACGCGCCACAATATCGGTCAATTCATTAACGTCGTAGAACTCAAGCCGCTGAACAATGCCAAAACGATCGCGAAGCGGTGACGTCAGTGCTCCGGCCCTGGTGGTTGCACCAATTAATGTGAAAGGGGGTAAATCGAGCTTAATAGAGCGAGCGGCCGGCCCCTCACCTATCATAATATCCAACTGATAATCTTCCATTGCCGGGTATAGAATTTCTTCGACAACCGGGCTTAAACGGTGAATTTCATCAATGAACAACACGTCGTGTGCTTCGAGGTTGGTCAACAAAGCAGCCAGGTCCCCGGCTTTTTCTAGAACCGGTCCTGAGGTCGTCTTAATACTAACGTCCAGTTCGTTAGCGACAATGTTCGCCAGAGTGGTTTTACCCAACCCGGGAGGACCAAATATTAACAGGTGATCCAGTGCCTCTTGTCGTTTCCGTGCCGCCTCAATGAAAATCCCCATTTGCTCTACAACGTGCTTCTGACCGGTATAATCTTTCAGGGTCTTGGGTCGTATCGCGCGATCAACAGCTTCATCTTCTCCCTGTACTTCGGGCTCAATAAGTCGCTGCGTTGCTATTTGATCGGCTTCAATCATCGGGCTTCCTTACGACAGCTGCTTAAGCGCCAGTCGAATCAAAGTCTCACTGTTATGCTCTGCAGAGTACACTTTTTGCAGAGCTTTTTCAGCTTGATTTTCTTTATACCCAAGTGATTGTAAAGCGCTAATAGCGTCGGCTCGTGCATCAGCTGGATGTTCTCTTGCGTCCGTCCCCTGGTTGTCGACAGGGGTACGATCGGTAAATGGCGTTGCTGGTTGCCAATCTTTTAGGCGATCGCGCATTTCAATTACCAGTCGCTCAGCCGTCTTTTTACCTACGCCGGGTAATTTTACCAGACGGGTCACGTCATTTTGGTTCACCGCAACAACGAATTCGTCGGCTGACATACCAGATAAAATAGCCAGAGCCAGCTTAGGCCCAACGCCCTGAGTTTTAATCAACAACCGGAACAGTGAACGCTCAGACGAGGAGATAAAACCGTACAGTAGCTGGGCATCTTCACGCACCACAAAATGGGTGATCAGTTTTATGGTTTCACCTACCGCTGGCAACTGATAGAAGCACGTCATTGGCAACTGAATTTCATAACCAACGCCTTGCACATCGAGTACGACTTCGGGCGGCTGTTTACTGGTGAGAACTCCCTGAATATGACCTATCACTTTTATACTCCGTTAACGCAAGCGTCCGCGAACAGTTTTACGCGCAGCGCCTGCCATTTTAATTAGATTCTGTGAACTATGAGCGTGGCATAAAGCAACGGCCAACGCATCGGCCGCGTCTTCTTGCGGGCAGCGCTGTAAACTCAGTAAGGACATCACCATATGTTGTACCTGCGACTTTTCCGCACCACCATTTCCCACCACAGCCTGCTTAATTTGCCGCGCCGAGTATTCAGCAACTGGAAGCTCTGCACAAGCAGCAGCGACAATTGCAGCCCCCCGAGCCTGTCCCAGCTTCAACGCTGAATCAGGGTTTTTCGCTATAAAAACCTGCTCTATCGCAAACTCATTGGGTTTGAACTGAGTAATTAATTCGCTAACGCTGTCGTGTATGCGCCGCAGTTTTTCAGCCAGTGTTAAAGGCTCTTTAGCTGTACCAATTGCCTTTATACAACCACTGCCCAGGTAATTGATTTGCCGCCCTCGTTGCTCGATAACGCCATAACCGGTTATTCTTGAGCCCGGATCAATACCCAGAATAATCGCCACTTAATCGTCCAGTCGCGCAATAATCTCATCAGAGATATCGGCATTATGGTAGACGTTCTGCACATCATCTAAATCTTCCAGTGCATCCAGTAACTTTAAGAAAGTCCGCGCAGATTCTTCATCCAAATCCACCCGCGTATCAGGCACTTGAGTCACCTCAGCATTACTAGCCTCTAATTCTTTGGCATCCAGAGCGTCTTTAACAGCACCAAAGTTTTCCGGCGATGTCATCACATCAATACTGCCGTCTTCGTAAGTGATGATGTCTTCGGCTCCGGCTTCTAGAGCGGGTTCCATAATCTGCTCTTCGGTTACGCTCTGCGGGTAACTGATAACCCCTCTTTTATTAAATAAGTAGGCAACCGAACCGTCCGTCCCCAGATTACCGCCCATTTTACTGAAAGCATGACGAACATCTGAAACCGTTCGGTTTCGGTTATCTGTCATACATTCCAGCAGCACCGCTACGCCATTAGGGCCATAACCTTCGTAGGTCAGCTCATCAACGTTGTCGCCTTCAAGATCACCTGAGCCGCGTTTAACCGCAGTGTCGATGGTGTCTCGTTTCATATTATTCGATAAGGCTTTATCAATCGCTGCGCGCAAACGCGGATTCGTTTCAGGGTCTCCGCCGCCTTCGCGGGCAGAGACCGTAATTTCACGAATTAATTTGGTGAAAATCTTGCCGCGCTTAGCGTCTTGCGCGGCTTTTCGGTGCTTAATATTAGACCATTTAGAATGACCAGCCATATCTCACCTCTGTTGATTACTCGTCTTCCTTAACAATACTTTTTACGCCCAGTTCTTGCAATGCAGCAGGGTTTGCTGCGCCAGGAGCATCGGTAAGAACGCAGGCTGCAGTGGTTGTTTTCGGGAAGGCAATCACGTCACGAATTGAGCTTGCCCCAACCATTAACATAACCAGGCGGTCTAAACCAAAAGCCAGGCCGGCATGCGGTGGTGTGCCATACTTCAAAGCTTCCAGCAAGAAACCAAATTTTTCCTGAGCTTCATCTTTTTCAATACCCAACACCTCGAACACCGCTTGCTGCATGGCATTTTCGTGGATACGAACCGAACCACCGCCAAGTTCAACACCGTTTAAAACCATGTCATAAGCATTAGAAATTGCGGCTGCGGGGTTAGCTTTTAACTCTTCCGGGGTCACATTAACCGGCGCGGTGAACGGATGGTGTAATGCGGCCAGGCTACCGTCATCGGCAACTTCAAACATAGGAAAGTCAACAACCCACAATGGCTTCCACTCATTGCTAACCAGCTCAAAATCTTTACCCAGTTTCAGTCGTAAAGCGCCCAAAGCCTCGGCAACAACATGCGATTTGTCTGAACCAAAGAACAACACATCGCCGGTTTCTACCTGCAGGCGTTCCAGTAAAGGTTCAATAACGTCATCCGGCAGAAACTTAAGGATCGGCGACTGCAGCCCATCACGACCCGCACTGCGGTCATTCACTTTAATCCAGGCTAAACCTTTAGCACCATAGATGCCGACAAACTGCGTGTATTCATCGATCATTTTTCGCGAAACATTCTCCGCTTGCCCTGGTAAACGAATAGCAGCGACACGGCCATCGTCGTCGTTAGCCGGACCAGAGAAGACTTTGAATTCAACGTCTTTTAAAACATCCGCAACATCAACCAGTTCTAACGGGTTACGTAGGTCTGGTTTGTCACTACCAAAACGACGCATCGCCTCATGCCAGGTCATGCTTGGAAATTGCCCCAAATCGACACCAAGCAGCTGCTTAAATAAATCGCGCGCCATTTGCTCGGTAATTTCCATAACCTGTTCTGCGGTCATGAATGAAGTCTCAATATCTATTTGCGTAAATTCAGGCTGGCGGTCAGCGCGCAAGTCTTCATCGCGGAAACACTTCACAATTTGATAGTAACGGTCAAAGCCGGACATCATCAGCAGCTGCTTAAACAACTGAGGGCTTTGCGGCAATGCGAAGAAGCGGCCTTTGTGAGTTCGGCTTGGCACCAGATAATCACGTGCTCCTTCCGGGGTCGCCCGCGTCAGCATAGGCGTTTCGATATCAAGAAACCCGTTGTCATCGAAGAAACGACGTACAGCACTCGTGACTTTTGCGCGAAACTGCAGTTTTTCATTCATTTCAGGGCGACGTAAATCAAGGTAACGATAACGCAGACGGGCTTCTTCGCTCACTTGCTGATTAAAGTCGATAGGAAGAGGCTCAGAACGGCTCAAAATCTCTAAGTCCGTTGCCACTAGTTCAACTTCGCCAGTCGCCATATTTTTGTTGACCTGGCTTTCCGGACGACGGTTAACTTTGCCACTTAAGCGCACGCAGAATTCCTGGCGCAGGCTGTTTGCTGTTTCAAATAACGCTTTCTGGTCCGGGTCAAAAACAACTTGCAATAACCCTTCTCGGTCTCGCAAATCGATAAAAATTAAGCCGCCTAAATCCCGGCGTTTATTAACCCAACCACACAGCGAGACTTCTTGTCCCGCCAGTTCAGCATTAACTTGTCCACAGTAATGAGTTCGCATGCGCGTTTATCCTGCTAGCTGTTGCAATGAATGTTTTCACGAAGCGCAACATTATAGCGGACTGACGCCGAATGTCATCCGTCGTCACCGGCCAAACGCACATCATTTTTACCCGCCGCTTTTGCCCGGTACATGGCTTTATCAGCAGAGCGGAGCAGGTCGTCAGTGCTTTTACCGTGCTTAGGGTAGACAGCAACGCCAATGGACACACTGATTTCCAGTGTTTTTTTCTTCACTTTGTAAGGTTTAGCGAGCTGAACCACTAATTTCCGCGAAACCGCCAAAGCTGACCCCGTCGTATTTGCGGTAGGAAGAATAATGACAAACTCATCACCACCATGACGACAGACCGTATCAGAACGCCGTAAAAGCGTGCTCATTCTTTGTGCCGCATGAATCAGGAGTTCATCACCATAATTATGCCCAAAGTCATCATTAATTTTTTTAAAGCCATCGAGATCCAGAAACAAAACAGCAAAGGGTTTGCCCGTTCTTTCATTTTGATTCAGCGTTTGCTCTAGCCTATCCTGCATTAAATTACGATTGGGTAAACCGGTGAGCTCATCATGAGTCGCTATATGTCTAATTCTGCGTTCTGCCGCTTTGCGTAACTTAATCTCTTTACGTAAACGACTATTCCAAATAACAAAGCCGACAATAACCAACAGCACAATGGAACCGACCTTCATAGCAATATCAAGCAACTCTTCGTTGCTCCAGCCTTGCTCTAACTGAAAACCGTACCACTTTTGTCTGAGCTGTCTACGCTCATTCTCCGTCACCGAATCAATACCGCGATTTAACGCCATAACCAGCGGTTGCCAGTCGTCCCTTATCGCTAAATAGAGCTTTTCACCTTTCGCGTCATCGATAACCGAAAGTTCAGACCCCGGTAGTGGCCTTTCCTGCAGTTGGTGAACCAGCATAGGTAAACTATCGACGTAGTAATCCACCGTACTGCTGCGCAACAGACTCATCCCTTCGCGAATACCATCGACCTGAACAAGCTGAATGCCGCTAAGCTGGGAGAGCTGCGATGTAATGCTGTACCCTTTTACGACACCAACTTTACTATTTTTTAATTGAGCTAAACCGATGCTGCCACTGTTCGATTGTGGGCTCGAAAGCGAAATTGCCGCCCAGGGCATTGACCAGTAACTTTGAGTGAAATCCATGAACTGGTTGCGTTCAACCGAATAGGACACACTGCTCAGCACGTCAATTTCTTTATCTTTTATGGCTTGCAGGCAATTAAGCCAGCTCCCGCAAGGCTTCCATACAATCTCTGCAGGCAACCCACGAGTAAACTTTTTCATTAAATCGACATCGAGACCTTCCGCCTGGCCGTTTTCGATAGAAACCAAAGGTGCCAGTTGCGCAGGCACACCAACACGAATATTTTCATAATCTTTCAGCCACCCCTCTGACTGGCCGGCGCCAGCAGGGCTGCTCGAAAAAAAAACAGTCAAAATGACTAGTGTTGCGCTAACGATGCCCAAAACTCGGTTCAATATTTTATCCTCCAAGTTATGTTATGCGGATATTAGTCTAATATAGCCTGTGCGTCAGTACCATTTATCGGTAAAATACAAATAATGATGAGTCGTTTATTAAACAAAGTTAACTTTTATGACGCAACACGACACGATATTTTCAAAGCCTTTACCCAGTATTTCTGACTTTTGTTTTGATCAGCAAGTGGTGGAGGTTTTCCCCGACATGATCAACCGTTCGGTTCCTGGGTATTCGAGTATTTTGCAGACCCTGCCTCAGCTTGTTAGCCGATACGTTCAACCCGACACCCATTTGTATGATTTGGGGTGCTCTTTAGGTGCAGCAACTCTGGCAATGCGTAAAGGTTGCGAGCAAACAAGCAACTGTAAGATTATCGGGGTAGATAACTCTCAAGCCATGATAGAACGGGCTCAATTGCACCTGGACGGCTATAAAAGCCAAGTCCCGGTTCAGCTACTCTGTCAGGACTTAACGGAAGTTCCGATAATGAACGCCTCCGTTGTGGTCCTAAACTTTACCCTGCAGTTCATTCCAGAAGAAAAACGAGATGCGGTCATTCAACGCCTATTTGATGGTATGAATGATAACGCTGTCCTACTCGTTGCTGAAAAAATTCGCCACCCCGATGAACAGATGAATGATGTACTCATCGACTTACACCACAACTTCAAACGCGCTAATGGCTACAGTGAACTTGAGATAAGCCAGAAACGCGCAGCGATAGAGAACGTGATGAAAATTGATACCTTGCAAGCCCATCAACACCGTTTTCAAAAAGCGGGCTTTAAGCATAGCACGACATGGTTTCAGTGCTTTAACTTTGCCGCCATGCTGGCCGTTAAGTGAGCGATATTATGGTTGATTTCAGCAAAGAACTCGCCGCTTTATTAGACAGCCCTCACGCGCAGTGGCTGGATACTTTGGCACCTCAACTTACCGCATTTAAAAACAATCCTCATGGTAATTTAAAACGCTGGCAGCGAGTTTTACAACAACTGCCAGGGTTAACCGCGGAGCATCTTGAGTTATCAGACACTATTCAGGTGGGCCATTCAGGCGAAGCCTCTGACTCTGACAGGGCTCGCTTAACCGGTCTGTTACAACAGCTTCAGCCTTGGCGTAAAGGCCCGTTTAATTTATTTGGTGTTTCTATTGATACCGAGTGGCGTTCAGACTGGAAATGGCAGCGTGTCGCGCCACACCTAGATGATTTGAATGGTCGACAGGTCCTTGATGTTGGTTGCGGCAGCGGATACCACTTGTGGCGTATGCTAGAAGCCGGTGCTGACAAGGTTTGGGGGATTGATCCGGGCGAGCTTTTTCTCATGCAATTCCGAGCGGTTCGCCAGCTAATGCCGACAACATGGCAACAGCGGGCCCACTTCTTCCCAGTAGGAATTGAACATATGCCGGAGCTTAAAAGCTTCGATACCGTTTTTAGTATGGGAGTGCTTTATCATCGGCGATCGCCGGTCGATTTTTTACAGCAGCTGAAATCACTCATTCGTCCTGGCGGCCAGCTGGTACTGGAAACTATTGTTGTCGACGGCGACGAAACCACCGTGATGATGCCCGGCGAACGCTACGCACAAATGAGGAATGTCTGGTTCCTGCCAAGCGCCAAAGCCTTGTCGGTTTGGCTAGAGCGACTCGGGTTTAAGGACATCTCTATTGTTGACCACAATACCACATCGACTAAAGAGCAAAGACGAACCGAGTGGATGACCGGAGAATCCCTCGCAGATTTTCTTGATCCAAACGACGCTAAAAAGACTATTGAAGGTTATCAAACACCAATTCGAGCTGTTATCACCGCTCGGGTTTAATTACCCACCGGAGTGGAAACAACATGAGCGTTTATCGCCCCAAGTCGACCATTGAGCAATGGCGTATCCTGCAAGCGGTCGTTGACTGTGGTGGCTACGCACACGCGGCTGAGGCCCTGAATAAAAGCCAATCGTCGCTCAACCATGCAGTGGCTAAGCTTCAGCAGGTAGTTGGCGTTCAATTACTAGAAGTTAGAGGACGAAAAGCCCACCTAACGACCGCCGGTGAAGTGTTGCTTCGTCGCTCCCGGCAACTGACCAATTTAACCAAAGAAATTGAACAATTGGCTGATAATTTAGAACAAGGTTGGGAGCCTGAAATAAAGCTCGCTCTGGAAATGGTTTTTGACCGCAGCCAGTTAATTCCCGTTTTAGATGAGTTTCAACAGCTGAGTCGTGGCAACCGCTTAGTTATCAATGACACCGTATTAACAGGCACGGTTGAACAAATTCAGCAGCAAACAGCCGATGTTGTCATTACTCATCATCTTCCCCGGGGCTTTATCGGAGAACCGATAAGCCAATACAGTATGGACTTAGTCTGTCATCCAGAGCATCCGTTAACGCAATTAGAGCAACCCATTGACCAGAATGAACTCTCTCAACATTTACAAATTGTTATTCAGGATACCGGCAGTCGCCCTGTCGAGGATGAAGGTTGGCTAAAAGCAGAACAACGCTGGACGGTCAGTCACTTCGACGAAGCTCTCCGGCTAATCCGTAATGGGTTAGGTTTTAGCTGGCTGCCCGGCTACATCGCTCAGGACGACTTAAGTTCGGGTCGGCTGAGTCGCATAGCCGTTGAGGGAAGTAGCTCACGTAAAGGTAGCCTGTACATGGTTCTGCCTAAAGCAGAACAAACCGGCCCCTGCGCGAAAACTTTAGCGGAGCTGATACTGAAACACCAGCCCCACTAAATGCGTCACTTAATCGACTGTATATAAGCTTTCATATCAGCGCCCAGGTCCGGGTGACGCAAAGCATGCTCAACAAAAGCCTGAGCATACCCCAGCTTATTGCCGCAGTCGTGGCTTTTTCCTTTCATGTAATAAGCTTTTACCGGCTGTTTTTCCAATAGCATAGCCATTGCGTCTGTCAGCTGGATCTCATTACCAGCGCCAACAGGTGTTTTTTCAAGAAGCGGCCATAAATCAGCTGAGAACACATAGCGCCCAACCACAGCCAAATCTGACGGCGCGTCTTTAACTGAAGGCTTTTCAACTAACTGAGTGATACCGGCTTGCTCGCCGGGGCTCAAGTCCACGCCGTTAATGTCAGCAATACCGTAACTACTCACATCTTGCTGTGGTACTTTCTCAACCATAACCTGAGAATGGCCGCTCTCGTCAAAATTTCTGACCATTTCTGCCAAATTATCTCTATTTAATTGGCAGCTGGCCTCATCCACCAGAACGTCAGGTAACACCACGGCAAAAGGTTCATCGCCAATTAAAGGACGTGCACATAAAACCGCATGCCCAAGACCTTTAGCAACGCCTTGACGAACATGCATAATGGTCGTTTTTTCAGGACAGATAGCTTTTACTTCAGCCAAAAGTTGGCGCTTTACCCGCTGTTCCAGAGTCGTTTCCAGCTCAAAGCTCGTATCAAAGTGATTTTCTATCGAGTTTTTACTTGAGTGAGTTACCAGAATGACATCGGTCAAACCCGCTGCGGCGCATTCTTCAACAATGTACTGAATAAGAGGGCGATCCACCAACGGCAACATTTCCTTTGGAATGGCTTTGGTAGCGGGTAACATCCGAGTTCCTAGCCCGGCTACTGGAATAACGACTTTTTTGACCATAACAGCTGTCCTTAAATTCTGTTCACTTCAGAAGCGCAAGTTTATAACCTTTTCCCATGTTATAATGCAACCCAATTAACAAAATTCAAATGAAAGACTCACTATGGCTTTGTATTTTTCTTCGCGTCACATTCCGCAGTTATCCAATTATAGCTTTACTGAACGCGCTATGATTTTGTCTATCGCACAGGAAAGAATGCCGGTACCCCGCCGCCTCATTTGTAATATGGCTAAACTGGTACCTATCTGTCTTATTTTCTTCTTCATTGTAGAGGTTGAAGGATGGTGGAAAGTTCCCGCTTTGCTGGCTGCAGGTATTGGTTACCCATTGTTCACTCAGCCTATTAACCTCAATATGTCACTGCCTTACCTCGATAAAGCAATTAAGCAGTTTGAGGCGCAGCGGTCACGCTAAGCTCGGTGCCCTGAAAAGCACAATAAAAGCGGTGCAGGTGCTCAATCTTATGTTCGCGGAAGTTCGCGTGTTGCCAAATTCCCAGGGCAAGATCAGGTTTCGCCCCCGGTTCTGGTTGGAACTTATCTCCAGCCTGAGCCCAAAGCCAACTGTGCTCTTTTGTATCAACCACACCAACCAAGGTATCAAACGCGGTTCTAACCTGTGAATGGCAAAGTTCGTGATTCAAGTGGCTGAGTAATGCTGCCGGGGAAAGTAATGTGTTGTCGTGCCCAGACAAATACTGTCGAATGAGTGGATCAATAAGCGTTTTTAACACTAATAACGGAAGCAGGTTCTGTTCTGTTGCATTTTGCGCTACAGCCATAACCACCAGCACTTTACCTTGGGTTAAAGGCCGGTAATCAACCCAGACCGGTGCCTGTCCAAAATCAGTTACACGACAACCAAAATGGTAGTCATTAAGACTTAAGGCTCCCTCCGGTAGTAGCTCTTCCACCAGCCGACCAACAATGACATCATCCTGGTATAAAAGGTCAAGATGTGCGTCGAGTTCCCATACGTCGTGCAGATAAGTTTCTTCAAGCTGATAGCGTTTTAGACAGTGCTCTATCGCATTTTCAATCACGTTAAGACTTTGAATGGGTTTAACCAGGTAATCCCAGGCCCCGAGACGAACAGCCTCTCGTATATCAGACATTTTCTCAGATGCAGAAATAACAATAATTGGGGTGCTGGTGCAAACTTTCAGCAATTTTTCTATAACCTGCAAACCATCGATATCAGGTAATTTCAGGTCGCAAAGCACAATATCAGGACGTTCCCGACGGCAGATATCGATGCCTTGCCCACCGTTACTCGCACACTGCACATCGTACCCGCTGTTGACCAGAAACTGATTAACTACAGACTGGAATACCGGGTCATCTTCGATTAATGTAATGTGCGCTCTGGGCATGGTCGGTTCTTATCTATGACTCATGCCCTAAGCATTGTTCAGGAATGGCTAATCGTCAATGAGACTCGTCGCCGGAATTGTCCGTATCATCGATGGTGTCATCCCACTGCTCGAAGTTTTCTTCTTCTAAAGGCGGATTACCATCATATACCTGGTCTTGCCAGCGCTGATAATAAACATTTTTCACAAACGAGTACGGATCGAGAGAGTTCTCCAGTACGCGTTCCTGATCTTGCAAGCGCAGGCGTAACTCCAGACCTTTAATGACGTATCGGGCTATGTCGACAGGCCAACTGAGCGATGGGTATGGGAAGTATTGGCCATCGGCATAGTCGCCACCACGGTCAACCACAACCGTTGGCCCCATCAACGGCAACATTAAATATGGACCTTCTGGTACACCCCATACCGCCAACGTCTGTCCAAAACTCTCTTCACGCTTCGTCAAACCCATAGGTGTTGCTACGTCAAATAAGCCCACCAGGCCGACCGTCGAATTAACCACAAAACGGCCTAAGGAAATACCAGCGTCCGCTATCTTCCACTGCAGCAAATTATTCACAACAGAAGACGGTTCTTCGAGATTCTCTACCGCCTGATATAAAGAGGTTCGGATGGGTTGCGGTATATGTTCATAGGTTTCAGCTGCAGGCTCTATAACCGCCTCATCAACATCGCGGTTAAACTCCCACATATCCCGGTTAAAATCTTCGAACGGGTCGCGAGGATCGGCATAAGGGTCTTCTGGAGTCGAAGAACACCCAACCATAAAAAGAGAAACTAGCAGTAACAATCCATATTTTTTCATTCGTCGATCCGAGTTGATAAAGTCAAGGTTAAATCGGTTGAACTATCAGCTTTTATAGTGACAGTGTCGGCTTCAAGATCACCGGCTTGGCGCTCAATTTTTTCATCTTGCGAAACACGCGCATGTATCTGCCAATAATCCAAGTCACTCATTTGGTAATCCGGCAACATCGCATTTTGGTTAGACAAGGTTATCGTGACCGGAAACTCACCTGCCGGCTGCCTAACCACGGCTGCTGGCATGGGCTTTTCTTTACCGGTTACATAGACAAAAAGTACGGCATTAGCAGGTAACTGATTTCTTAGATCTTCACTCAACTTAACCGTTACCTGAAGCTGGATCTGAGCCTCTCTTTTTTGTTCTTTGGCTCGTTCCAATGCATTAGCAACCGCCTGGTATCGCTCAGAACCATCGGCCAGACGCTCTTTTAACAGCTGCCAGGCGCTGATTGCCTGATCCCAGTCCTGACGCTCAAAAGCAACAAATCCGAGCAGGGACAAAGCCTCAATATTACCCGGCTCCTGTTGCAGCGCCCGAGCCAGCAGTTGCGCTGCCTTCGATTGTCCGTTTTCTACGCCGGACATCAGTAAAAAGCGGCTGTAACTGACCAAGGTATTTACCGAGTCAGGTGCCAATTGCAATGATTTCTGAAAGGCTTCATTGGCATCGTCTACAGCCCCCAGATCAACCATTAGTCCGGCATAAATCCACCAGGCAATAGGGTCATCAGGATTATTCATCAATTTTTGACGCAGCCCCAAAGCAAAGGTATTGATCTCCTCTGGACTGCCCTGCTGATTCTGTTGCAATAAGCTTTTCCCCAACTCCGGAAGCCGCTCACGTGCGTTCTCTGCCTGTAACTGCAGCTGCCAACTGCCAAAGGCCCAATACAGTACCGAAGAAATAATCACCAGCAGCAGAATAGGCGTAACAATCGGCGTACGATGCCAATGAATACTCTCTTCCACATTCTCGCTGTCTTTCAAAAAGGTTTTATCCAGTTCTTGTTTCGCATGCCGGTACTCTTCTTCCGGCAGAGCATATTGCGACCGCTCTTCTTCTAACTCAGCCAGGCGTTGTTCGTACCAGCGTTGGTTCTCGTCCTGACGTTTTCGATAACGACGCTGCCGCCCTGTAGCTAACAGCACAAACACCACAGCAACCAACAGCATCAACAACATGATTAACCACAAACTACTCATCGCCCGACTTCCTCAGTTGCTCAAGACGAGCACGCTCTTCTTGAGTTAATTCAACCGCTGCTTTCTTTTTGCGCGTTAAAATTACGGCGACTGCAATCCCCATAAACAAGACCAGTAAGGGCGCCCACCACAAAATACTGGTAGCCGCCGTTATTGGGGGACGGTAATGCACAAAGTTGCCATAGCGCGCGACCATGTAACGAATAATGTCTTCCCGTGACTGGCCTTCTCTTAGCATCTCATATGTTCGGTCACGCATATCCTCAGCTAAAGGTGCATTTGAATCCGCAATATTTTGATTCTGACACTTAGGACAACGCAGTTCCTTAACCAATTGTTGGTAAGTTTCGCGCTGTTGTTCACTGTCAAACTCATAACTATTTTCATTTTTCGCTGACACCGCCGAGACCATAACCAAGACGGTTGCCAAAGCCAGTAGCACAGTACGCATTATTTCGCTTCCTCTACCATTTGCTGATAGATGCCTTGTAAATTATTGTCCCAGTTACGTGCGTTAACATCGCCAACATGCCGGTACCGGACAATGCCGTTATGGTCAATAAAATAGGTTTCAGGCGCACCGTATACACCAAACTCAAAAGCAACTTCCCCTTTGGGATCAAATAAGTTAACTGTGTAGGGGTCGCCCAGTGTATTCAGCCAATTGACTGCTTTTTGTCTAGAGTCATCTTTATAATTAAGACCAACAATAGGAACACCCTTTGAGGCCAGAGTGTTTAGAAACTCATGTTCGGCACGACAGGTAGGACACCAGGTTGCCCATACGTTTAACAGCAACGGCCCGTTATGCAATACGGACTCATCGTACGTCACTTCAGTATTATAGAGGTCACTGACTTCAAACTCCGGCACAGGGTCATTAATCAAAGCGGAGTCCAGTCGGGAGGGATCACTGCCCAGCCCTTTCAATAAGAAGAACACCAACGCCGCGAACAAAACAAGTGGCCCAAATAGAATTAGCCAACGAAATTTAGTCATTGACTGCCTCCTTTCCACCGCTTTTTCGGTAACGCTTGTCAGCTAGTGCCAATACACCGCCTATTGCCATAATAATGGCGCCCAGCCATATCCAGCGGACAAACGGCTTAACATAAAAACGGATAGCCCAGGCGCCGCTGTCCAGCGGTTCGCCCATAGCAATATAGAGATCGCGTAGTAGCGACGCATCCAGCCCAACTTCTGTCATGCTGGTTCTCTGAACTTTGTAGAACCGTTTTTCACTGGTTAACTGAACCACTTTTTCTCCGTCTTTATAAACGGTAAATAGTCCTTCATCGGCATCATAATTAGGGCCTTCGCGATGCTTAAGGCTTTCAAATACCAGGTTATAGTCCAATACCTCGACAGACTGGCCGGGCATCAATGCCACGTCGCGCTCTTGCTCATAATGGGACACTAACGTAATACCAATGAGTGTTACCGCAAAGCCTAAATGGCCAAGAACCATGCCCCAGTGGCTGCCCGAAATTTTACTCAGTCCTGACCACCCCTGTTTACGCTGCTTAACGGTTTGCTGAACTTCGGTCAGAGTTGCAAGGCCAACCCAAAACGCAAGGAACAAGCCAGCAACGACCATAGCGGGTAACTCTTCAGCCCATATCTTCGGCAGCGCATAGGCTAGAATAATCGCCAGGGACAAAGCCAGTGCGACGGGTTTTAAAAGCGGTTTCATTACCTGTCTGCGCCAACGCATTAATGGCCCTAAACCAAGCATCAAAGCAAAAGGAATAACTAACCAACTATAAATCTGATTAAAGAATGGTTCTCCAATGGAAATAGTGCCCAGACCAATTTCCTTATGCACCAAAGGCAACATGGTGCCGAGGAATACCACCACCATAGCCGCCATCAATAAGACGTTATTCCCAAGTAACATGACTTCTCGGGACAACAGTTCGTAGCGACTGTAGCTTTGCATCTGGCCGGCCCGGAGACCATAAAGAATCAGCGAGCCGCCCACAACCAGCCCCAATAACACCAGAATAAACAAGCCACGGGTAGGATCGGTTGCAAAAGCATGCACAGATATCAAGACGCCCGAACGGACCAGGAAAGTGCCCAGTAAGCTTAGACTGAATGCGGTGATCGCCAGCAACACGGTCCAGGATTTAAAGCTACCGCGTTTTTCGGTGACCGCCAGAGAGTGCAATAATGCGGTTCCCACCAGCCAAGGCATAAAGCTCGCATTCTCGACCGGATCCCAGAACCACCAGCCGCCCCAGCCAAGCTCATAATAAGCCCACCAACTACCGATAGCGATTCCCAGCGTAAGGAAAATCCACGCCGCCAACGTCCATGGGCGGGACCAACGGGCCCAGGCGGCATCAAGCTTACCTGATAATAAAGCGGCAATAGCGAAAGCAAAGGCAACGGAAAAGCCAACATAGCCCATATACAACAACGGCGGATGAATGATCATGCCGGGGTCTTGTAAGAGAGGGTTTAAATCCTGACCATCGACCGGAATGAACGGCAGGCTGCGATCAAATGGATTCGAGACGGTGAGCATAAATAAGTAAAAACCGATGCTCACCAAACCCAGAATGGCAAGTACTCTGGCTATCATAGGTAAAGGCATTGAGCGGGAGAACAAAGCTACCGCCGCTATCCAACCCGCTTGCATCAGCATCCATAATAAGAAAGAGCCTTCATGAGAACCCCAAACTGCCGTCACCCTATAAGCGACAGGTAACTGACTGTTTGAGTTAGCAGCAACATACGCAATGCTAAAGTCATTGGCGACAAACCCCCAAACTAACAAACCGAACGCAATAGCCGTAAAGAAAAACTGACCATAGGCGAAAGGCCGCGCTAAGGCCATCATGCCACCATGACCTTTTGAGGCTCCCCATAAGGGATAAACCGCTAATAATACCGAGAAGGCAAGCGCAATAGTGATGGCAATGTGACCAGCTTCTGCAATCATTGCTCACTATCCTTTTCAACTTTATTTGGGTTAACGTGTTTAATACCCTTCATTTGTTCTGCCAGTTCCGGCGGCATGTATTCTTCGTCATGCTTAGCCAATACCTCACTGGCCTGCAGAACAGTAGGCTCAATCAACTCGCCCTGCGCGACAATTCCCTGACCTTCGCGGAATAAGTCCGGTAAAATGCCTTGATAAAGCACAGTCACTTCCGGCCCGGTGTCAGTAATTTTAAACGACACTTCTAAGGTTTTCGGGTTACGCTCAACGGAGCCTTCAACCACCATTCCGCCAATTCTGAGGCGCTGCCCTACTTCAGGCTTTTGCTTATCTTCACCCTTGCCCTCTACCAGTTCGCTTGGCGTATAGAATAAATCGATATTTTGACTTAATGCGTACAGCATCAGCCCGGTGGCAACAGATACCCCGATAACTAATATAGCAACCCAGGTTAAGCGTTGTTTACGTCGTGGATTCATTACCGTCTCCTACTGCTGCACGGTTTTCGGTGCGTCGGGCTAAGCGCTGCTGACGCTTTTGTAATTGCCTGCTTTTCTTCACCAGTTGTCGTTTAGCTATTAAGGTTTCCAGAGCCACTCCGGCCAGAACCACAAAGCTCAAAAAGAACGACAACCAAACATACAATCCATAACCACCCATAGCGACGAAATCAGTGAAACTGTCAAAAGCCATTAGTCTTGCTCCAGTCGTTGCTGCGCCCAGGGGCGGTGTAATTCATGCCTGATTATCTCATTTTTTAGTCGCATCATCACTAGCGATACCGTCAAAAAGGCGAAGCCTGCCAAACAAATTAATAATGGAATGAGCATACTGGTAGCAATTGATGGCCGCTCAAATTTGGTAATTGTTGCGCCTTGGTGAAGAGTGTTCCACCACTCTACCGAAAAGTGGATAATAGGTAAGTTAATAACGCCTACCAGCGACAAAATAGCCGCGGCTTTCGCTCCGGTTCTGGCGTTGTCAAAAGCAAAGTACAGCGCCATCACCCCAACATACAGGAACAACAGAATCAATTCTGACGTTAGCCGTGCATCCCAGACCCACCAAGTACCCCACATGGGTTTACCCCAGATAGCACCGGTTAACAGAGCCACCACAGTTAACGCAGCCCCCACCGGCGCTATAGCAGGAATGGTCCACTCTGCCGTCTTAATTTGCCAGACAAGCGCAATAGCGCCCATTATCGCCATGCCCATATAGGCGCCCATAGAAAAAATAGCCGCCGGCACATGCAGAAAAATAATCCGATAGCTGTCGCCTTGCTGGTAGTCGCCAGGCGCAAATGCCAGCCCCCAAATAACGCCGGTTACCAAGGTGACTAGCGTTAGAGCCACAAACCAGGGCAGAAGTCTTTGCAACAGGTTATAAGTTGCTTCGGGTTTCGCGTAAGGGTGTAACCATTGCCACATATTAATTTACACTCATTCTGATACCAGCTGCCACGGCAAGCGGAGCCAATGTTACAGTTAAAACAGAAATTGCCGCCAGTATCGCTAACTGACCATGAACTGCAAGCCCAATCGACGCATTTTCCACCGCAGCCGTAGCAAATATTAGCAACGGAATAAACAGCGGAATAAGGATTAAGCTTACTAAAGAGCTGCCGCGCTGCACCTGCAAAGTCAGTGCCGCGCCAATAGCGCCCAATGCGCTTAAGGCAGGAGTCCCTAACAATAATGTTAATGCCAGCGCCCACCAGCCTTGTAGGGGTAAACTCAATAGTAGCGCCAGCAAAGGTGACAAAATAACCAGCGGCAGCCCCGTTAACAACCAGTGGGCCAACATTTTTGCCGTTACCGTGAACGCCAGTGGCTGCGGTAATAAACACAACTGCTCCAGAGTACCGTCCTGAAAATCATCGCGGAACAGTCGTTCCAGGCCCAGTAAGCCGGCTAACAACGCTGTCACCCAAATAATGCCCGGGGCAATGCGAGCGAGGATATCGGGACCAGGGCCTATGCCTAAAGGAAATAACGTCACGACCATAAGCAGAAAAAGTAAAGGGTTTAAAGCATCACTGCGACGACGGGCAGCGATGCGAAGCTCGCGCTTGAGTAACGTGGTCCAAATTTGACGACCGGATACCACACTCATAACACCTCTCCCTGATACTCAAGAGACAGCTTCTCCGGTGCTAATTCAGACAGAGTGAGTGACTGGTGCGAGGTGAAAATGATGGTGCCACCGCTTCGCAAATGTTCAACAAACCGCTGCTGTAACAAAGCAACGCCCTGAGCATCCAATGCAGTAAAAGGTTCATCCAGAATCCAAAGGGAGGCCCTGGTCGCCCACAGCCGAGTCAATGCCACTCGGCGCTGCTGCCCCGCTGAGAGTTTTACGGTCAGTTCATCTTCTAAACCCAGCAAACCGAGTTTTTCCAATAAGTCCCAGGCATTCACATTTTCAACAGCGGATAATTTTTGCTGCCAGTGAAAATTTTCCAGAGCACTTAACTCGCCTTTTACCGCGGCTTTGTGTCCAATAAACAGGAGTTGCTGACAATAGTCGGACCAATTATGCTTTAACGGCTGATTATTAAAAGAAACAATTCCGTTTGACGGCTCCAGCAACCCGGTCAGAATGCGCAGCAATGACGATTTACCAGCCCCGTTCGGTCCACTAACTTGCCATAGCTGACCAGCGCTAACCGAAAAATTGAGATTTTCAAACAATACCCGCCCGCCACGGATTGAGCTTAGCTGCTCTGCGTGCAATAGTGGGCTGTTGGTGGAAGCAAGCTGTGTCATGCGGATTTTACAACCGGAACCTTACTGGTAAGCTGACGCAAATGCCGAAGATTCTACCATAAAACTTAGGTAAAGCGCATGGCTGATATTAAGCAACTATTACAACAAATGATGGCGTCACCGGAACGAACGTTAGCTCGTGCCGAGCAACAGCAATTGTCCAGCCTCATGCGCATTTTTAATAGCTCGGTTACTCCATCCCAAACCAATAGCACGCTGACTGGAACTCAACAAACGAACCAACAGCCCCTGGCGACCAGTGGTACCGGGAACTCCGTCCCAATAACTAAGCCAAACACGGCAAAGCTGCTGTCAGCATTGTTGGTGCAAATCCGCTTGCCGGTAACTTACGAACCGGCTAAAGGCCAGCAGCCGCCGCGAATACAAGGTAACAATTGGCAGTGGCCAAATCCTCCCAAAGGCATGCTGCCTCAGTTAACAACACCAACCAAACTGCAGCTGACGGTTACCCAGCCAGACCCTAAGCTGCCGGTAGTTCGTTTAACTCTGAGTAGCCCGGGAAGTAATTCAAAGTCAATTGCAGTTACGGATCTGCCGGTGACACAATTACCGGCAAAGCTAGTGAAAGCCTTAGTCGAGCAAGGACAGGTGGCAACTGCAGCAGTGTCTCGTCAATCACTAGCCTCGCCATCGTCCTTAACCTCTTCGACAGCGGTTAAACCTGGACTGTCGCCTTTGCCTGGCGCAAACTCAGCCCCCAAGGAAGCGCAAAGAGTATCCATTCCGGCAGTCAGTGGGCTGGCAATAAAGCAAGCTCAGCAGGTAACGCCGAAACAATTTCAACAAACCTTGCATAGCCTGATTCCGGAAAACATCCGCCCTAAACCCCTTTCAACAGCACAAACAGATGGGCAACAGCAAGCACCGATCCGCCTTTCAGCGGATGCAGCACGCGAGGCGCTTCAGTCGACACCTAAGGCCCTGCAACAGGTTTTACTTCGGGTATTGCAGCAGATGCCGACGGCGGAGTCTATGCAGCGTCCACAGGCGTTACAGAGTTGGGTCAGCGATTGGTTTGCCGCGCGTCCGGTCAGTGCCCATCCTGGCCAACAAATGGGCGGCTTAGGGCAAATGCTAATGACGCTATTAGGCTTAGCAATGCAACAGCAACCCGATACAGCAGCCAGTAGCTCAACTGCCCGCACATCGCCTAATCAGCTCACACAAGCGTTGATCCAACAAGTGCTTAACCCGGCACCAGAAAACGCCGGAGAGGTCAGAGAGCGCATAAACGCTTTATTGCAGCAATTGCCACAGCAGCAGTTACAACGGCTATTGCAGCTTTTTACCGGCATTCTTAATTCGGCGCAAAGCAGTCAGGCGCGTCTACAAGACTCTCCTCCTCAGCAACCAGAATACTATATCCTGTTGCCCTCAGACGCCCAAAAGCCGCAGCAACACGAACTGCTTATTCGTAGTGAAAAAGACCACAGCAATAAAGAAGGTGGCGGACGGACGCTGTGGCTGTTTACTTTACGTTTTGAACTGGAAAGCACTGGCCCATTATTGGTTAAAGGCCGCTATCATCCGCAAGGTTCTTCAGTAGACTTCTACACAGAAACAAAAGCAGCACAAAGCGTCGTAGAAACCCATGTCGAGAGGCTCGAGACAAGGTTACAAGAGCTAGAGGTGAACAGCGTTAAACTTAGGGTTCAGCAAGGAAAAATTCCGGATAACTTAGCCCAACAACACAGCGGCATCATTCGGGTGACGGTATGAGTGACAAAAAGGAAAAACAGGCCATTGGCTTATCTTACGATGGTTTTAATGCGCCTAAGGTTATTGCCCGCGGGTTTGATGAACTCGCCGAAGAGATTATTGCCGTGGCCAAAGAGCATGGTGTTCTGGTGCATGAAGACCCATTGCTGTCAGACTCTCTGGCAAAACTGAATGTGGGCGATGAGATACCCCGAGAGTTGTATATTATTATTGCTGAGATTATTGCGTTTGCTTATCTGTTGGACGGGAAATTCCCAAGGCAATGGGAAGAAGGATAAAAAACGTTAAGCGCCTTTCTTGTGCAAAGAAATAAGTAACTCCGCTTCAGCCTGAGGTAAATCACACTCCTGCATCAACTCCTCGGTGCTGGCTCCTTTAACCACTAACTTAGCCGCACGCTGGTAAAGCTTACTTCCAGGGTCCTGCTCTGCCACTTCCTGCAGCTTCTGCTGCAGTTGTTTGTGTTCTTCCGTTAACTGCGCAACGTGCTGTTGCAGCTGAGCAACGGCTTTCTGCTGGGCAAAATCTGTTTTATCTGACGGCTCGGACGACTGCTTAAACTGCTCCCGAAGCTGCAGCACTTCACTGGCCGTCTCTGTCAGCATTAACAGGCGCTGCTGTTGACGTTCAATAAGCTCAGCCTGCCGCCGCGAGGTGATAATCACTGTCACTAACGCAATAAGCGCCAGCCCAAGAGCCAGCGCCGAAATAATCAATAACCAGTTCGTCATCATTTAACCCAAACGGGAAATTTCATCCCACTCTTCATCGGTCAGCATTTTATCCAGATCGACTAAAATCAATAACTCACCGTCGCGATTACTCACACCCTGAATAAAACGGGCGCTTTCATCGGTACCAACATTAGGGGCACTATCAATTTCTGAAGACTTCAAATAGACAACTTCAGCGACGCTATCAACCAGTATCCCAATCACCTGCTGCTCAGATTCAATAATCACGATACGTGAGTTGTCGGTAACTTCGGTTGTTTGCAAGCCGAAACGCAGGCGAGTATCAATAACCGTCACGACGTTACCGCGCAAATTAATAATACCTAAAACATAACCAGGCGCGCCCGGTACGGGAGCAATCTCACTGTAGCGCAGCACTTCCTGAACCTGCATGACATTGATACCGTAAGTTTCCTGCTCTAGTTGGAAAGTGACCCACTGCAGAACTTCGTCATTACTATCAACGTCAGTTTCATTCTTGATAGCGCGATTGTCTTTACTCATGTCTTACTCCGCCATGCGTTATTAATCCTGCTGGATATGTCCCAGACCTTTATCCAGAAGTGTAATCAATGCGTTAACATCGAGCAATGCACACATTCTGTCACGGACAACCCCGGCAAGCCAGGGTCGCTTACTATTTGTCTCTTTGCGCCACTGAATTGACTGCGGCTGCAACGGTTCGCTGGTAACCAGCTCTTCACACAAGAGCCCCCAGGGGCTGTCATTGAGCGTAATTAAATACTGGTAGTCCAGGCTTTCTTCTAATTCCGGCGTACATTTCTCCGGCATGACCCAACGGGCCGTATCGACCACCTGAAGCTTATTGTCACGCTCCGTCATAATACCCCGAAACCATTTCGGTTTCCCCATCAAAGGACTTATTTTGCTCAATTGATGGATTCCGCCCAAGCTTTTCAACGGTACCGCTAAGGTTAAACCTGCCACTTTAAAAAACAGCGCCTGGAAATCATGCTCCATATACTCGGCCATTGCATCGGGCAAGGGCTCCTCTGGCGTAGCCAGGACCTCTACGGTTTCTGTTTCGATCTCTGTTTCGGTTAATTCAACGGGGGCTTCTGTAACTTCCGCTTCAGGAACCGTATCAACATCAGGCTCTCTATAGCTATCGTCCGCTTTTGCAGAAACTAAAGGCAATAAATCCTGTTCCCGACTTAAACTCACCGTCTCTTCCTGAGCAACTGCCTGAATCTTAGGTGCTGCCTGTTCCAAAAGGCGCTTTACCGGTTCATTATCAAACTCAACGGTTTCCTCCTCGAGCAATAACGCATCGAGGTACTCTGCCATAGCGGCTTCACTGGCGTCGTGTTTCGTCTTCATAAGTTAATGAACTTCCAGCTGCTGTAAATTGGTCAACAATGATTGATAAGCCAATACACCTCTGGACTTTGGTGCATAAACCGAAGGAGGCTGTTGTTCGTTAGAGGCATCCCGAAATTTGGTGTCTATTGGAATCATGCCGTTCCAGACCGAGCGTCCGTAACGGGCAATCAGTTTTTTATAGGTTTGCAAAGAAGCATTGGTTCGTTTGTCGTAAAGTGTCGGAATGATGGTGTAAGCGTAATTTTCGCCACGCGACTTATGAATTAACGTCAGCGTCCGCATCATGCGATCGAGCCCTTTAAGCGCCAGAAACTCCGTCTGAACCGGAATCAGTACGCGCTGGCAGCAAGCCAGTGCATTCACCATAAGAACACCTAACACGGGCGGAACATCGATAAGTACATAGTCGAAATCTGCCGCCACCATAGCCAATCCCCGTTTTAACACCAGACCCATGCCGTCCTGAGTTCCCAGCTTGCGGTCAAGGGTGGCCAATGCCATAGTCGCGGGCATAACGCTTAAATTCTTAAATTCGGTTGGCAGAATACTACGACGCATTAAATCCGCCGTTACATTCTTGCCTGAGCTGAACACATCGAACGCACTAGACTCAAGCTCTTCGGAGTCGATGCCAAAGTAATACGTCAGCGACGCGTGAGGATCGGTATCAATGCACAGCACCCGCTTACCCTGCTCAGCCAGAAGGCCTGCCAAGGCAACCGTTGTGGTGGTTTTTCCAACACCACCTTTTTGATTAGCTACCGTCCATACGATCATTCACTCATCCTGCTACAAGCCGCTGTATCCGACTTCTTTCATAATCGCCTTGGCCATTCCTTCAAGGCTGATGCTACGGGTTGAAATTCCCGCCTGAGCTACCGCCTGAGGCATGCCGTAAACAACGCAACTGGCCTGATCCTGAGCCCAAATGCTTGCGCCTTGATCCTTGAGCATACGAGCACCGTCACGACCATCGGCTCCCATACCCGTTAAAATAACACCCAGCACTTTTCCCATATACGCCTTTGATAAGCTGGCAAAGGTTAAGTCGACACTGGGTTTATAGGTAATACGTCCGCTGGTATCGTCTTTTACTCGCAACCTTGCACTGCCAGGCCGACCTTCGACCATTAATTGCTTTCCGCCCGGCGCCAAATAAGCCGTCCCGGCTTTTAATACATCGCCATCTTCAGCTTCTTTCACGTTAATTTGGCACAGACCATCGAGGCGCTGAGAAAACGCTTTAGTGAAAGCAGCCGGCATGTGCTGAACCATCACAATAGGATAAGGGAAATTAGCCGGTAATTGAGTCAGTATCTTTTGCAGTGCAACCGGGCCCCCGGTTGAGGTTCCAATAGCTAGTAATTGATACGCGCGGTTAACGGTTAGTGCGCCCGCTGATGTTGCCGTACGGGCGTCACTCTCACGTTGGCTTTTTAATTCGTTATTACGCTGGCGAATACGCTCAAGCGCTGACGTCGGCTCTGACGGACGCTGCGGTTGCTTAGCAGCCGGGGGCGGCGTCGATGGCCGTACACTGGCTCTGCTAACGGGTTGACGAGCAATCGCTAATACTCGGTCCTGTAAAGTTTTGACCGCGTCGTCACGATTACGCGCTATGTCTTCGAACTTTTTCGGGAGGAAATCAGCAGCACCGGCTTCCAGCGCATTCAAGGTGGCCGTCGCCCCTTCATGGGTAAGAGAGCTGAACATTAAAATAGGACAAGGATTACTGCTCATTATCGCTTTAACAGCATCAATGCCGTTCATTACCGGCATTTCAATATCCATTGTAATCACATCGGGTTTTAAAAGGCGGCTTTGTGCAACGGCTTCTTCACCGTTGTTGGCGCTACCAATTACTTTAATGTTGGGATTATCTTCCAAAATCTCGGTCACCCGGCGTCTGAAAAACGCCGAGTCGTCTACCACGAGAACTTTTACAGTCATGAACGGTGTGTCCCGTTATCGTTTTGCGTAATACTTAAGCATGCTCGGTACATCAACTATCAGAGCAATACCGCCGTCACTGGTAATCGTTGCACCGGCCATTCCCGGTGTACCTTGCAATAATTTGTCTAATGGCTTGATGACAACTTCTTCCTGGCCAATAAGCGCATTCACGACAAAACCAACCTGTTGATTGCCAATTTGTACAACCACCACGTGGCCTTGTTCGTTGCGGGTTGAGCGGTCCGGATTACGGACTAACCAATGCTCTAAGAAAAACAGCGGAATTGCCCTGTCACGAACAATCAGCGTCAACTGACCATCCACCGTATTCGTCCGTTTCATATCAAGGTCGATAATTTCACTGACAACCGCCAATGGTAAAGCAAATGTCTGCTTTTTAACGGCGACCATCAAGGTCGGTAATATGGCTAACGTTAGCGGCACTTTAATTAATAACTCGGTACCTTTACCTAACTCTGACTGAATCTTAACGCTACCGTTAAGTTGGCTGATTTTGGTCTTAACCACATCCATGCCAACGCCACGACCGGAAATATCCGAGACTTCTTCTTTAGTTGAGAAGCCTGCCGCAAAAATTAAGTTATAAGCGTCTTCATCGCTTAAGCGAGCGGCAGCATCGGTATCCAGAATGCCTTTACTTATTGCGATGCCTTTCAATTTCTCAGCATCCATGCCCGCACCATCGTCTTTTATCGACAACATGATGTGGTCACCTTCCTGAGAGGCCGATAGGGTCACGGTTCCTGAACGTGGTTTACCGTTTGCTTCGCGCTCATCCGGCATTTCAATACCATGGTCAACCGAGTTGCGAACCAAATGCACCAACGGATCGGCAAGCGCTTCAACCAAGTTTTTATCAAGGTCAGTATCCTCGCCATACATCTCAAGGTTAATTTCTTTTTTCAAACTACGCGCTAAATCTCGCACCACTCGAGGGAAGCGCCCAAACACTTTCTTAATGGGCTGCATGCGAGTTTTCATTACCGCACCCTGCAAGTCGCCGGTCACAACATCCAGATTTGAAATGGCTTTCCCCATCTCATCGCTGTCGGAGTCATCTGAGTTGCTCAGACTTAACAGGCGATTTCGAACCAAGACCAACTCGCCCACCATATTCATTATTTCATCTAAGCGTTTGGTATCAACCCGTACCGTTGTTTCAGCCGGAGCCTGTGCTGGTGCTGCGGGCTTTTTATCAACAGGCTTAGCAGCCGCTGGCTTATCATCCGCTTTAGCCTCTGGCTTAGCTTTAGGTTCCGGCTTCGGCGCAGGCTTAGGTTGCGCTTTTGGCTCTGGCTTTTTCGCAGCAGAGTCCTTGGTTGGGGTATCCCCTTTAGGCATCGGAGCTTTTCCGCTGCCGTGTAATTCGTCCAGCAACGACTCAAATTCATCGTCAGTTATCTCATCGTCTTGCGCCGGCTCTTTTTGTTTCTCTTGCGTTTTTTCAGCACTTTGTGGTGCTTTGCCACTGCCGTGCAACTCGTCCAGCAACGATTCAAACTCATCGTCGGTTATCTCATCACCGTCATCGTTGGTCGCCGGCTTACTCGCGGAAGATTGAGCTTCGTCTTTTTTACCCGGGCCTTGGCCCTGACCATGCAGCTCATCCAATAGAGCTTCAAATTCATCATCCTGAATTTCATCAATGCTATCGCTGCTGCTGTCTGCACTCGCCGTTTCGGACTCAGAAGTCTCTTCCGTCTTAGGTTCCGGCTCGGGCGCTTTAACTGGCGCTTCGTCTTCTGACTCAGGCTGACTCAACTTATGCAGCAACTCTAACAGTTCAGGTGAAGCGGCTTCAGGCTCCTCTTTAGCACGCACCTGTGCAAACTGAGCATTGATGGTATCCAATGACTGCAGAATAACGTCCATTAAGTCCGAAGTGACCGTACGTTGACCGTTCCGTAGCGTATCGAACACATTCTCCGCGCCATGACAGGTATCGACCAAAGCACCTAGCGACAGGAACCCTGCGCCACCTTTAACCGTATGGAAACCGCGGAAAATAGCATTCAACAGGTCTTTGTTCTCTGGATCATTTTCCAGCTCAACTAGCTGTTCAGACAATTGCTCGAGGATTTCTCCCGCCTCGATCAAAAAGTCCTGCAGAATGTCTTCGTCCATATCAAAGCTCATGCGACTGATGCTCCTAGAAACCTAAACTGGACAGCAAATCGTCCACTTCGTCTTGTCCACCAACCACGTCATCACGCTGGTCAGCATCTATAATTGGGCCTTCAGCAACTCCTGCATCCTTCTTGGGAACAGAACTCGCTTTCTCTGCATTTCGGCGCTCTTCTTCTTTGCCGAATATCTTAAGTAGCTCTATTAAATTCTTTTCAACGTCTTCGACTAACTGAATAACCCGACGAATGACTTGCCCGGTAATATCCTGAAAGTCCTGCGCCATCAATACTTCGGTCATCAACCCATGCACTTGCGGCATATTTTCACCACAGCGCTTAAGTACGTCATCGACCTCATGGCATAAAGACTTGAATTCATTTAACTCAATATCGTTACTCATTAACCGGTTCCAGGCTGGCATCACCTTCTCAACACGCTGATGCATCTCGTCAGCTAATGGCAGACAGGCTTCTACTGCATCCATGGTCCGGTTGGCTGCGTCTTCGGTTTTTTCAATGACATACAACAAACGGTTTTGCGCGTCCGGAAGATCATCTTCCGTCATTTGTACAATACGAGGGTCTACCTGAAAGTCCTGAAGCGCTTCGTGGAGGTCTCGTGTTAATTGGCCGACAGACGTAAACAACTTATCATTTCGACGGTTGTAAACATCTTCCAGTAATTGATTAGCCTGCTGCTGCTTCCCGTCTTCAAGCAAGGCTACTAATTCCTTGGCTTGCTCCAGAGAAATATCATGGGCGTTGTCAGACATAGTCATTCGCCCTTTAGCTAATGCGTTCGAAAATCTTGTCGAGTTTTTCTTTCAAGGTTACCGCTGTAAATGGTTTAACAATGTAACCATTCACCCCAGCCTGAGCCGCCATGATGATTTGTTCACGTTTAGCTTCAGCCGTCACCATTAACACAGGTAAATGCGCCAGGTTATCGTCCTTGCGAATTTCCTTCAGCAAGTCAATTCCCTGCATACCCGGCATGTTCCAGTCGGTTACGACAAAGTCAAAGTCGCCGTTCTGCAACATTGGTAAGGCAGTATTACCATCATCAGCTTCCTGAATATTAGTGAAGCCAAGATCACGAAGTAAATTCTTAATGATTCGTCTCATTGTAGAAAAGTCGTCTACAACAAGAATTTTCATATTTTTATCCAAAGCACCCTCCACTGAGGCTCTCGATTACAACCAAAGTTTATTCAACCCAATTTTGCATTCGCGATTTAAGTCGCAACATTGCCTGACTGTGAATTTGACTGACCCGCGATTCACTCACGCTCAGCACTTCACCTATCTCTTTTAAATTCAATTCTTCGTCATAATACAACGAAAGCACCAAAGCTTCACGCTCTGGTAACGATGAGATGGTTGAAACCAATGCTTTATGAAACGCTGCATTCTCAACATCTCGTTGTGGTTCATAAGCTGAACCCGTTACCTGCTCTGGCATTAAGGCGTCTTCAGATACACCAAGATCTTCAATACCAACAATTCGTCCTGAACTCACGTCTCGCAAAATATGATGGTACTCATCCATTCCCATATTCAGTTTTGCCGCAACTTCCATATCTTTTGCATCTCGCCCGGTTTCGTTTTCAACCTGACGGATGGCTTCCAGTACCCGTCGGTGATTACGGTGTACCGAGCGCGGTGCCCAGTCACCCCGACGAATTTCATCCAGCATCGCACCTCGAATGCGAATACCGGCAAACGTTTCAAAACTGGCGCCTTTGCTGTTATCAAAGTTTCGCGCAGCTTCTAATAAACCAATCATGCCTGCCTGAATTAAATCATCAACTTGCACACTCGCTGGCAGTCTCGCCATCATGTGGTGTGCAATGCGCTTAACCAATCCGGTATGCTGTTCAATAATGGCATTCCGGTTGTCAGCAGTGGCGGCATAAACGGCAGCTTTATTCATTGGCAACATCCCGCTTATTTTCGTTATCGGCAGAAGTTATCAATTGTTCAAGGAAAAATTCCAAATGACCGCCCGCTTGTGCCGGCACTGGCCAATCGAGGGCTTTCTTGGCAAGCGCTTTTATCGCTAGCGAGGCCGGTGATTTAGGGTAAGCCATGACAAAAGATTGCTGCTTACGCACAGCTAAACGTAAGTTTTCGTCAAAGGGTACAATTGCCGCCAACTCTAAAGCAACATCTAAAAACCTATCGGTTACTTTGGTCAACTTATTAAACAGGACTTGCCCGTCGCGCATATTGCGCACCATATTGGCAACCACTTTGAATTTAAACAGACCCTGCTCACGGCTCAATACTTTAATTAAGGCGTAAGCATCAGTAATAGAAGTAGGCTCGTCACAAACCACGACCAAAACATCTTGCGAAGCCCGGGCAAAACTGACAACTGTGTTACCGATACCGGCTGCAGTATCCACAATTAATACATCGTAGTTGCCCTGCAGTTGACTAAAGGCTCTGATTAAGCCGGCATGTTCAGATTCACTCAAGTCCACCATTGAGCGGGTGCCTGATGTGGCCGGAACAATTTTGATTCCTGCCGGACCTTCAATAAGAATATCTTCTAATTCGCACTGACCACTCAATACATGAGAAAGATTGCGCTCAACGCGGAGACCTAGCATAACGTCTACGTTAGCCAGGCCTAAGTCGGCATCCAGTACCAATACCCGTTTGCCCTGTTTTGCCATTGCGATAGCCATGTTCAGTGACACGTTAGTTTTACCCACGCCACCTTTACCACCAGTGACCGCAATCACTTTTACTTTTGATTGTTTCATTCTTCGCAGACCGCTTGCTTGATCCATCGGGCGTATCTCTTCTCTGACTAGATTGACAACAGCTTCCTATCTATTCGCTTACTCAGCGAGAAGACGCCGTATTCCAGTACGATTTTGGCACGTCTGACACTGAGGAACAAATGCTTTTATCAAGCAGGCGCTCCGCCTCCGCGACCATAAAGTTGGCATCCGCTACCCGGATGTCCTCCGGCACTTGCTGACCGTTGGTTAAATAACCAACCGGCAAGCCATGCTCTATTGCCACACTAATACTTTCACCTAAACTTAAGCATTCATCCAGTTTAGTAAATATACAACCCGACAAAGGTAGTGTTTTGAATTGTTTAACCGCATCCATAAGAACCTGGGTCTGCGACGTGGCAGAGAGTACCAGATAAGGACGGATACGTAATCGTGAGTTCTGAATAAGCTGACTAAGTTGCTCATTCAAACGCTTGTCCCGCTGACCCATGCCAGCCGTATCAATTAAAATGAGACTCTTTTGACGTAGCGCAAGTAAAGCATCTGCTAACTCTTGTGCATTCTTAGCCACTTTGACAGGACAACCTATAATACGGCCGTAGGTCTGTAATTGTTCACTCGCACCAATACGGAATGTATCCGTCGTAATCAATGCCACTTTATCGGCACCATGGCGCTGGGCATAGCGAGCCGCTAATTTTGCAATAGTGGTGGTTTTACCCACGCCTGTGGGGCCAACTAACGCCACTGCACCACCGCGTGTCAAAATATCGTCAGAAGTGGTATTAAGCTGACCTTCTAATAAATGAAGCGTTTGCTCCCAGGCTTCGTCGTCTGACCCACCTTCAGGAATAAAACACGCAATTTGATCAGCCACTCGCTCGCTCAAACCCATCGCCATCAAACGATTCATCAGCATCGCGCGGGTTGGCTCTTCACGATCCATCTCTTGTTTCATCAGACCACTTAGCTGATGTTCTAATAACTGGCGGATACCATTAACTTGAGAACGCAGCTCAGCAATTGCCTGGGAATCGTCCGCTGCCGGTGTGTTCATTTGCTCCGGAAATATATCGTCGCTTAATTGAGTATCAGCGAATCCCTGTGGCTCGGGTTGAGCTGTTTTCTGCGTACGTTTTTCCGGGGCGGAGTTTTGCGTATTCTGTTCAGCTCGAACCTGGCGCTGCAATAGTTCCTGCAATGACTCAGCCGGCACCTCGGGGGTCTGTGACTTGGGCTGGTTATTAACCGCTTGTTCAGCTTCGGAGGGAGCCTGTTGTGCATCAGGGTCAATAGCAGCAACCAGCTCAATACCACCGTTCACTTTTTTATTGGATAGAATAATAGCATCTGGCCCCAGAGTTTCTTTAACCTGTTGCAATCCGCGGCGCATATCTTCGGCAAAAAAGCGTTTAATCTTCACAAGCGACTCCCGTTACTCTTGTGTGGCAGTTTGTTCACTGCCGTTTTGTTGTCCACCAATTGAGCTGACAATTCTAATTTGTTTATCATCCGGTACTTCCTGATAGGACAACACTCGCATGCCTTCTGCAGCGTGGCGCGCAAAGCGAGCCATGGTTGAACGTAACAGTCCAGATGTCAGCAACACGGATGGTTCACCATTCATTTCCTGCTGCTGATGCGTATCTCGTAACGACTGTTGTAGACGTTCAGCCAGGCCTGGTTCAATTCCGGCACCTTGCTGATTTCCATCGTTACCAGCCATCTGCAGAGACTGATGCAACATCTGTTCCAACTCTGGTGCCAAAGTTATGACAGGTAGCTCTGCGGAACCTTCAGCAATGTCCTGAACAATTAAACGACGCAGAGAAATTCGAACCGCAGCCGTTAGTACGTCAGGATCCTGGCTACGACCAGCAAACTCGACCAATGTCTGCACAATGGTCCTCATATCACGAATGGCGATGCCTTCATCCAGCAAGTTCTGCAGTACTTTCACAAAATTACCCAGCGACAGCAGATCCGGAATGAGCCCCTCAACCAGTTTCGGATGGGTACGCCCAAGGCGATCCAGAAGCTCCTGCGCTTCCTCATGCCCCAGCAGCTGAGATGCGTTATTTGTCACTATTTGACTTAAATGCGTGGCGACCACAGTCGCGGCATCAACCACGGTGTAGCCCAAGGTCTGTGCATGTTCGCGTTGTTCAGGGCGGATCCAGACCGCGTCCAGACCAAAAGCCGGGTCGGTCGTCTTCTCACCTTCGAGTTCGCCAAAGACCTGTCCTGGATTAATTGCCAATTCCCAGTCGTGACGGATTTCAGCTTCACCCATGGTCACACCCATTAAGGTAATGCGATAACTGTTCGGGCCTAAATCCAGATTGTCTCTGATATGAACAGCCGGCACCAAAAACCCAAATTCCTGAGATTGTTTCTTACGTACACCTTTGATCCGAGAGAGCAGCTCGCCCCCCTGCTGCTTATCGACCAAAGGAATAAGCCGATAGCCCACTTCCAGGCCGATGGTGTCAACGTGACGGACATCATCCCAACTCAATTCTTTCTGCTGCGCCTGCTGAACCTGCTGTTCCTGTTCCTTCTCGACCAATTGACCTTCTTCAACTTTTGCTTTCTTCAGCTTGAGGTATGCAGCTCCTGCCAGTACCGCTGACATACTTAAAAACGCTAAGTGGGGCATACCCGGAATAACGCCCATGGCAAACATCACCGCGCTTGAAATTACCAGAACTTTTGGGTTATCCAGAAGCTGAAGCGCAACCGAGTCCCCCATATCCTTGCTGTCATTCTCGCGGGTAATAATGATGGCCGTCGCAACTGACAGTAAGAGCGAAGGAATTTGCGCCACTAAGCCGTCACCAATGGTAAGTAATGTATAAACTTCAATAGCTTCATTGAATGTTAAGCCGTACTGAATCATGCCTATCAGCAGACCGCCCACAATATTAATAAAGAGGATCAGGATACCGGCGATAGCATCGCCTTTTACAAATTTACTCGCACCGTCCATTGAGCCGTAAAAATCCGCTTCACGGGTCACGTCGCTGCGTCGGGCTTTCGCTTCTTCCTGATTGATCAAGCCCGCATTCAAGTCGGCGTCAATGGCCATCTGCTTACCCGGCATCGCATCCAGGGTAAAACGCGCCGTTACTTCCGAAATACGGCCAGCACCTTTGGTGATAACCACAAAGTTAATGATAACCAGAATGGCAAACACCACCAGACCAACGGTGTAGTTTCCACCAATGACCACACTACCAAAAGCTTCTATCACAGACCCCGCGGCTCCGGGTCCCTTGTGGCCTTCCAGTAAAACAATTCGAGTGGACGCTACGTTAAGACTTAAACGCAATACCGTGGCAATAAGCAGTACCGTCGGGAAAGCAGCAAAGTCGAGCGGGCGTTGGGTGTAAACCGCCACCAACATCACCACCAATGAGAGCGTAATGGAAAACGAAAACAGAATATCCAGCACAACGGCCGGGATAGGCAAAACCACCATTGCCAGAATGGCCATAATAGCCACGGGCGTCCCGAAGCCTTTGATCAGATGCGCATTATTCTGTGTAAAGTTTCTTAAACCTACTAACTTTTCGGCACCGCTCGCCATACGTCTTCCTGTTGCGTCAAAAAGTTGAACCTGCGATGGTTTATTCAAGAATCGAGCCAGCTTTTACTTGATAATGCTGTTATCTCACATTCTCTTCAGCTGGGGCTTACAGACGTGACTTTGAGCACAACTATACTCTGCCATATTGGCTCAATTATTGGCATATTATGCGCGGTTACTCACTTATCGAATTGGTTATTGCACTGGCCATTAGCGCTATTTTAGGGGCGTTTGCTTTGCCTGTATTTCATCAGCAAACAACCTCTCTACTGCTGCAGAGAGAGACTATTCGATGGCTATTATATTTGCAGCAAGTGCAAGCCAAATCAAAAAGCCAAAACATCGCTACCGAAGCCAATTTAGCCGCAGTAATCAACAAGTCCGGTAACGCTGGAGTCGATACTGAATCGACCTACAACGCGGCATCGCCTCTTATTTTTGATGGCGAATCTGCCACCGCTAACCCAGGTCATATAAAACTAAAATCACGTGACCGAGAGGTTAAAGTGATAATCAGCAGTAAGGGCCGCATCCGGACCTGCCTCAGCCAAGGTCGTTCTCTACCGGGCTTAGCGACATGCTAAATCATAGGCTACGAGGCAGCACGTTGGTTGAGATGCTTATTGCTTCCTCAATCGGTGCTTTCGTTGTGCTGGCGATTCAACAGCAGCTGCAATGGCAAACTGGTGTTCAGCACCTGAAAATATCGCGCGCGATCCTTTTATTAAGCGCTCAGGCCACTGCTAACCAGTTGTTTGACGCCTTACAAAGTAGCGCAGCAACGCACGTTTCTAACCCTCAAAACGGATGTTACTTATTTCCCCAACAGAATGGTGGTGCCATAGGCGTCAGGGTCAGGAATAACCAGCTGCAGCACAACTCCATGACTCTGGATTGTTCGGGGTATGGCTGGCAGTCGCTTACAGATAAGTCACAATTTAAGGTGACCCGATTCACTGCCGAATCCTACGCGTCAGTATCACCTGTTGGCGGGCTCCCAAAACTACTCATAACGTTAACGGTTGACCGTCGCGGTGAAGATTTCGACTTCAAGCGCTTAATCACCCTCTCAGTTAATTAGAAAAGGAGTTACAGTGAACGTAAAAGGATTCGCTCTAATACTGACTCTGGTAACGCTTATTGGCTTAAGTTCGGCAAGTTTAGCGGCATTGCTTTTCTACGCACAAATGATAGAAGCTCAGCAGCTACATCAATGGCGACAACTTTCTCAGCAACTCGAGCTCGACTTTGAGTCACAACGGACCGCATATGAACAAACGCAAAAATAGCGGTATGTCTTTTATTGAAGTTCTGGCAGGTACTGCACTAGTCGGTTTATGGGCTACCAGCAGCCTGCAACTTATACAAAATGGATTATCAGCAATTGATACTGCTTACCAAAAAGCCCGGGCCGTTGAGGTTTTGATGGCTTACTCGAGTGAGGTCCAAAAAGGATGGAGCCTCGGAGACCAGCCGCCGGCGGTTGTTGAGTCTGGCGCCTTTCTGATCGAATCAGAAATCAATGAAATTGACTCGTTCAATGCAACCGCCAGGGTGACAGTGTCGTGGGGCAAACAGAATGAACTGACACAACGATTCTGGTTTACTCGTTAACGCCTTAAGCAGCAGGATAGGGCCTCAGTTCAGGAGGAATTGAGAAAGTAATATTCTCTTCCCGGCCGCTAAGCTCCACTGCGGTTTTGCCACCCCACTCCTGTAGCTTGGCAATGACTTCTTTAACCAAAACTTCTGGCGCTGAGGCTCCTGCGGTTACAGCCACTTTGTCATGGCCGTCCAGCCAGGCTTTATCAATGCAGCTGGCATCGTCAATTAAGTAGGCTGGTGTTCCCATTTTCTCTGACAGTTCACGTAGACGATTAGAGTTTGAGCTGTTGCGGGCACCAACGACCAACATCATATCGGCATCACTGGCCAGTTCGCGTACCGCGTCTTGACGGTTTTGAGTCGCATAGCAAATATCATCTTTACGCGGGCCGTTAATAGCCGGAAACTTCTGACGCAAAGCGTTGATTACATCCGCCGTATCGTCAACCGACAAGGTTGTCTGGCTCATATAATGCAAGTTATTCGGATCTTTCACTTCAAGCTCAGTTACGTCTTTCGGTGATTCCACAAGGTAGATGCCGCCTTCAGTATTCTTATACTGACCCATGGTGCCTTCCACTTCCGGATGCCCTGCATGTCCAATCAAAATGCATTCATGGCCTTTGCGACTCGCGCGGGTCACTTCCATATGAACTTTAGTTACCAGAGGACAGGTCGCATCAAATACCCGCAAACCGCGATCTTTGGCTTCCTGCCGCACTGCTTGTGACACACCATGAGCGCTAAAAATCACAATCTGGTCATCGGGCACTTCGTGCAACTCTTCTACAAATACCGCGCCAGCGTCACGTAATTTATTAACCACATATTTGTTGTGAACCACTTCATGACGCACATAAATCGGCGGCTCAAATATTTCTAAAGCTCGTTCGACAATGGTAATCGCGCGATCAACTCCGGCACAAAAGCCTCTTGGGTTCGCCAACAAAATTTGCATCATTTCCTCCTGCGTTCAGCCCGGTTCATTAACCAATTACGGCTCAACACTAATAACTTCTACTTCAAAAACCACCGTTTGTCCTGCCAACGGGTGGTTAAAATCGATGGTCACCGTTGGACCTTCAATTTTGCGAACAATTCCCGGTAGGTCGGTACCATCGGGTTGAGTAAAGGCTAAAATAGCCCCCACTTCGGGCTTGGTTTCTTCACTGAACTTCGCCGAATCTACGTAATAATAGTTGTCGGGGTTCGGCTCACCAAAAGCATCTTTAGGCTCTAGCGTAAATTTACGCTCTGCGCCTTCACGCAGCCCTACAAGGCATGCCTCAAAGTTCTCAGTTAAGTTGCCATCGCCCATCCGGAACTTAGCAGGCTTACCTGACATCTTGGTGCTATCAGCAACCGAACCATCGGCCAATTTAAGCGTGAAGTGCATAACCACTTCACGTCCATGTTCTATCGGTAAACGACTCAAACGAAACTCCTTACGACTTGTTATCGTTTTCGGCTTTATCCCGGCGGTTATCAAAAAAAGCTTCCAGCAACATCAGCGCAGCACCAATAGTAATAGCCATATCCGCTACGTTAAACGCCGGCCAGTGCCAACCCTGATAGTAAACGTCAAAGAAATCGATAACATAGCCATACATTAAGCGATCAGCGACATTACCTATCGCTCCCGCCAGAATTAGCGAGAAAGCTAAGTTCTGACGCCATAAACCAACCGGATTACGGCGCATCCACACCAGCAAAACAACACTGATTGCAATGGCAATAGCGGTGAAAAACCAGCGCTGCCAGCCGCCACTATCACTTAGAAAGCTAAACGCAGCGCCGTAGTTGTGTACATAGGTAAAATTAAATAGCCCATCAATAACAACACGGCTTTCATAAAGCTCAAACTCACCCGCAACCCAAATCTTTGTAATTTGGTCAATAACGACAAGCAGCAACGTTAGCCACAAAAAGCGTAACCCGCTAGCTCGTTCCGATTGGTTAGCAAAATCAGGCAAAACGACGCTCCTCACCTTCACCTTCAATGTTAGTTACACAGCGCTGACATAAGTCGGCATGACTTTCTAAGGTGCCAACTTCTTCACGGTGGTGCCAGCAGCGCTCACACTTTTTGTATTCCGATTTAGTGACACTAACAGCTAACGTCAGTTTCTCAGCCTTAACGGCATCAGCCGGAGCATCACCAAGAGAAGCCACCCGGGCTTCAGATGTCAGCAGCGCAAACCGCAGCTCTTCACCTAAACGATTCAGTGAGGTCGCCAGCTTATCATCGGCATACAGAACCACTTCGGCCTGTAACGAGCCACCAATGACATCATCACGACGCGATTGCTCCAGTGCCTGGTTTACCACATCGCGAATTTCCAGCAATTGCATCCAAAAGGCGTTTTCATCGTCTTTAACACCGCCAAACTCATCAAAACCCTGATACCAGTTTTCGGTAAACACATATTGGCTGCGCCCACTTGGCAACAGGTCCCAAATCTCTTGGGCAGTAAAGCTACAGATTGGCGCCATCCAGCGAACCAAAGCCTCAGCAATATGATACAAGGCCGTCTGACACGAACGACGAGCCAAGCCTTCTGATTTGGCTGTGTACTGGCGATCTTTAATGATGTCCAGATAGAAGCTGCCCAGTTCAATCGAACAGAAATGCATGAGCTTTTGTACAACGCTGTGGAACTGATAATTGTCGTACGCTTCCAACAGCTCTTCCTGCAAATCGGCAGCACGACCGACAATCCAACGATCCAGTTCGACCATATCTTTTCTGGCAACCAAATCAGTTTTAGGATCAAAGCCGCTTAAGTTCGCCAGTAAAAAGCGCGACGTATTGCGAATACGGCGATACGCATCCGCTGAACGTTTCAAAATTTCATCAGAAACCGTCATTTCACCGGAGTAATCCGCTGATGCCACCCACAAGCGCAGGACATCTCCGCCCAGTTTGTTCATGACGTCCTGCGGAGCTACTACATTGCCGATAGACTTAGACATCTTGCGACCCTGAGCATCTACCGTAAAGCCGTGCGTTAGCACCTGGTGATAAGGCGCTTCGTTGTACATCGCCACACCAGTGACTAATGAGCTCTGGAACCAACCACGGTGCTGATCTGACCCTTCCAGGTACAAGTCAGCTGGCCAGCGCAACCCATCAAACTCACGCAATACGCAATGATGTGTCACACCCGAGTCAAACCAAACATCTAATGTGTCAGTCACTTTGCGATAGTTATCGGCCTCATCGCCCAGCAGGGTTTCCGGCTCTAAATCAAACCAGGCCTGAACGCCGTCTTGCTCAATTAGCTGCGCGACCTTTTCCATCAACTCCAGCGTGTTCGGATGAAGTTCATCGGTTTCACGGTTCACGAAAATAGCAATCGGGTTACCCCAGGTACGCTGACGTGAAATACACCAATCGGGACGACCTTCTACCATTGATTCAATGCGGCTTTGACCCCACTCCGGGAACCAGCCTACTTTCTTGATTTGCTCTAACGCTCCGGCGCGCAAGCCTTTATTATCCATGCTGATAAACCACTGTGGCGTTGCACGGAAAATAATTGGCGTTTTATGGCGCCAGCAATGCGGGTAAGAGTGGCGATAGCTTTCCGCGTGCATTAAGTTACCCACTTCGCGCAGCTTGTCGACAATAGGCTCATTCGCCTTAAACACGTGCTGCCCGGCAAACAAAGGCGTGTCGTCTTTATAAACACCGTTGTCACCCACAGGGTTATACACTTCAATACCGTATCTCTGACCCACTAAAAAGTCGTCAACACCATGCCCCGGCGCCGTGTGCACACAACCTGTGCCGCTTTCAGTGGTAACGTGGTCGCCCAAAATAACCGGTACTTGCAAATCAAACAGGGGATGCTGCAATTGCAAGCCTTCCAGGTCTTTACCTTTGCAGAAGCCCAACTTGTGATAATGCGTAATATTCCAGCGTTCCATGCAGTCATTGACCAGATCATCGGACAGAATGACACGCTCGGCGGGCTGGTCGTCGGTGGCTTCAACTTGTACCAAAGTATATTCAAGCCCTTCCGCCAGGGTGACGGCGCGGTTTGCCGGAATAGTCCACGGCGTTGTGGTCCAGATGACCATACTGACAGCACCTTCCCCAACGTGACCTTCAGGCGTGCTGAATCGCTCAACCGTTTCAGGCGTTGCCGCGACCGGAAGACGCACATCAATAGCCGGCGAGTTTTTGTCCTGATACTCGACTTCGGCTTCCGCCAGTGCGGAACCACAATCGGTACACCAATGAACTGGCTTAAAGCCTTGATGCAAGTGACCGTTATCGATAATTTTCGCCAAGGCTCTAACACTGTCAGCTTCCTGCTTAAAGTTCATTGTCAGATAAGGGTTATCCCAGTCACCTAACACGCCTAAGCGTTTAAAGTCCGTGCGCTGCTGATCAATTTGCGTCATAGCATATTCACGGCACTTTTCACGGAACTCCGCTAAATCCAGCTTTTTGCCCGGCTTACCATGTTTCTTTTCTACCTGTAGTTCAATTGGCAGGCCATGGCAGTCCCAGCCCGGTACGTATGGCGCATCGAAACCACTTAGGGTTTTGGCCTTAACAATAACGTCTTTTAAAATTTTATTAACCGCGTGACCAATGTGAATTTGCCCGTTCGCGTACGGAGGGCCATCGTGCAGAATAAACTTTGGCTTGCCTGCTTTGGCTTCACGAATTTGACCGTACAGGTCAGTTTCATACCACTGCTCCAGCATTTTTGGCTCACGCTGAGCCAGGTTACCGCGCATTGGGAATGCTGTTTCCGGCAAGTTTAAGGTGTGTTTGTAATCACTCATGGGTCACTGTTTCCATTTCCGCATAGTTACTGACTCCGGCACGCTAAAGCCTTGCGTGCGCGGGCGGCATCTTTTTCAATTTGTTCTTGTAAATGCTGCAACGATGCAAACCGTTGCTCATTACGCAATTTAGCCACTGGCGTGACCGTCATCTGCTGACCGTACAGATTGCCTGAAAACTCAAACAAATGCACCTCCAGCTGTACTTCATCACCATTTAATGTAGGCCGTGTTCCCAGGTTAGCAACCCCGGAATAAGTCTCACGGTTTTCGCCCACCTGAGCAGTGACGGCGAACACCCCGTGTAACGGGCTTTTCAACCGCTTTAACGGCACATTAGCAGTGGGAAAACCAATCGTACGGCCGTTTTTCCGTCCGTGCACGACTTTGCCGCACATTTGGTAAGGGCGACCGAGCATCTGTTCTGCCTGTTCGAAGTCACCATCGCTTAAAGCCTCGCGGATAGCGGTGCTGCTGACCCGCTGTTGCTTCTGACGATAACTGTGAGTATCGACCACTTCAAAACCCAGTTCCTTACCCGCCTTTTGCAGCAATTTAAAATCACCTTCGCGCTTATAGCCAAAACGGAAGTCATCGCCTACGACCAAAAACTGAATACCTAATTTACCCACCAGCGTTTTTTCAATGAATTCTTGAGCCGGCTGGCTAGCAAACTTTTTATTAAACTCAATGACAATGTGCCGATCGACCTGCTGTGCACGCAGAGCTAAATATTTTTCACGCCAATTGGTTAACCGTGCAGGGGCTTTTTCAGGCTGGAATAGCTCTTGCGGTTGCGGCTCAAAGGTCATGACCGCAGAAGGCACGTTCAACTGTTGCGCTTGCTCGCGAACCTGGCTCAGCACCGCCTGGTGGCCCAGATGAACACCATCAAAGTTCCCTATAGTCAGCACACAGCCGTGATGCTCAGCTTTGAGATTATGAGTACCGCGAATCAGTTCCATGCCCGCACAATCTTACTCTTTTCCGGAAAAACGCGATTATAACTGATACTGACGCGATAATCAGTACTCACGCGCACGGAAATGTCTTGGCCTCATGCCAGTGATAACAAGCACACTCACGTAACTGAGTGCCCCCAGGCCAATGACCTGCGCCAGAAGCCAGGGGCGTTCTACCAATGAAAGTGTTCGCCACGCTTCTGTATCCGGACTCAGCCACAGTACGATAATAATCATTGTGGTCGTTGCTAATAGCACTTGTACAATAAAACGCCCGGTTCCGGGTTGCTTCTTAAGCACGCCTTCACGCCATAGCGTAACGCCCAGTAAACCCGCGTTTACCGCTGCGGAAGCCGCCGTTGCCATAGCCAGACCAACATAGCTAAAAGGAATGGCCAAAGCGATGTTAAACACCATATTCACCGCCATGGCAATAATACCGTACTTTACCGGCCGCTTAGTGTCCTGACGCGAGTAAAAGCCCGTAGCCAATACCTTGACCATCATAAAGCTGAGTAACCCGGTGGAATAGGCCATGAGGCTGTAGGAAGCCATACGCGCGTCATCAGGATTAAAGGCTCCATGCATAAACAGCACCATCAGCATGGGCTCCGCTAAAATGAACAACCCCACCATAGCCGGCACGCCCAGCACCAACACCATCCGAATACCCCAATCAAGCGTAGCGGTAAAGTTTTCTTTTGACTGGTCAACATGGCGGGACGACAATGCCGGCAAAATGACGGTTGCAATAGCAATACCAAATAACCCCAAAGGGAATTCAAGCAGACGGTCAGAATAATAGAGCCAACTGATGGATCCGGTCATTAAGAAACTGGCAATGAGGGTATCCAGCAATAAGTTGATTTGACTAACGGACACACCGAAAATTGCGGGCAACATAAGTTTGCGAATTCTTGTCACACCGGGGTCTTTCCAGCCCCATTTAGGCTTTACTAATAATCCCGCCTTTTTAAGAAACGGAATTTGAAATAATAACTGGATTAAACCACCAAAAAACACGCCCCAGGCCAGCCCGTACTCCGGCTGCTCCAGTTGTGGTGCCAGCCAAATAGCCGCGGCAATAATAGCCACGTTCAAAAATACCGGTGTAAAAGCCGCTACCGCGAACTTACCCAGTGTATTCAGTATGGCGCCTGCCATGGCCGTAAAGGTGACAAACCACAAATAAGGGAAAGTAATACGCAATAAGTCACTGGCGAGCACAAACTTATGCCCTTGCGGACCACCTTGCCACCAATCTAAAAACCACCCCATGCCAAACAGTGCAGCCACTATGGGGGATGCAACCACACCGAAAATTGTTACCACAGTAACAATAGTACCTAAAGTGCCGGACACCCGGGCTATCAGCAGCTGTTGATCGGGCAGCTCTCTTCCTTGTTTGTACTCGGTGAGCACCGGCACAAAAGCCTGCGCAAAGGCACCTTCCGCAAATAGCCGACGAAGGAAGTTAGGAATTTTATTCGCAAAGAAAAACACATCCGCCGCTGCCCCTGCACCCATCAGGTTGGCAATGACGACATCGCGCACCAAACCCAGCACGCGCGAAATTAAAGTCATAGCGCTGACGATAAATCCTGACCGGAGCAAAGCTTTTGACACGAGAGTTCCTTTCGACTGACCGCTAAGTTTCTGTTTTGATTGTAACTGAGACCAATGGCGGATGCTATTTTATCGAAACCTCAGTTAAAGCCTTGAGTTTTTCCCTTTTCACTGTTGACTTTTGCAGCAGAAAAGGCATAATCTGCGGCCTTTATAAGAGAAGCGTTCTGTTAATGAATTTAGGAGTTCACCTTGGCTAACATTAAGTCTGCTAAAAAGCGTGCGATTCAGGCCGAGAAAAATCGCCGCCACAATGCAAGCCGTCGTTCAATGATGCGTACTTACCTTAAACGTGTAATCGCAGCTATTGAAAAGAAAGACAAAGATGCAGCAAACACTGCAATGAAAGACGTAACCCCAATGCTGGACAGTTACGCGACTAAAGGTCTTATCAGCAAAAACAAAGCGGCACGTCATAAAAGCCGTTTGAATGCTAAGATCAAAGCACTGTAAAAAGAATTACTGACCTGGGCTTAGGCGCAGGGAGAGAAAAACCGGCTTTTTTGCCGGTTTTTTTTGTCTGTTATAATGGATCGAAAGAAGACATCAAAAGCATCCTCAATCGCTCACTTCAAATTGCATTAACTCAAGACATAGCATACTCTGCCGATTACACTTTATAATCAAATCAGAACTATAAAATAAATAACGTGGATAATATTTTATCGTTAATTGGTCGCGATCGAGAACTCTTCTCTGGCGATATCCAAAATCACGAAATGGAACTTTGCGAACAAGTTTCTTCTTCCAGCTTCCTTGTTTTAGGTGGCGCTGGTTCAATTGGGCAGGCGGTCGTTAAAGAAATCTTTAAACGCTCTCCTAAACGGCTTCATGTTGTTGATATTAGTGAAAACAACTTAGTTGAGCTGGTCAGAGATGTCCGCAGCTCTCTCGGCTATATCAACGGTGACTTTAAGACTTTTGCTCTAGATATTGGCTCAGGTGAGTTTGAAGTGTTAATGAATTACTACGGACAATATGATTATGTCCTGAACTTATCCGCCTTAAAGCATGTTCGAAGCGAAAAAGACCCCTTCACATTAATGCGAATGCTTGATGTTAATATTTTTAATACCGACAGAAGCATTGAACACGCAATTAAACATGGCAGTCAAAAGTATTTTTGTGTTTCAACTGACAAAGCAGCGAACCCGGTCAACATGATGGGGGCATCAAAGCGAATCATGGAAATGTTTTTAATGCGGCGCAGTGAGCAAGTGGATATATCAACGGCTCGCTTCGCTAATGTCGCCTTTTCCGATGGCTCGCTTTTACATGGCTTTAATCAACGTATTCAGAAAAGGCAGCCGATTGTTGCGCCCAACGACATTAAACGCTATTTCGTTACTCCAAAAGAGTCAGGTGAATTGTGTCTTATGTCCTGTATTTTCGGAGAAAACCGAGACATCTTTTTTCCTAAGCTAAGCGAAGCTTTGCACCTAATTACCTTTTCTGAAATTGCCGAAAAATACTTAAAGCAAAGAGGCTTAGAACCCGTACTTTGTCAGTCAGAAGATGAAGCCAGAGAACTGGCTTTAACCTTACCCGAAAAAGGCCAGTGGCCATGCCTTTTTACGGGAAGTGACACCACCGGAGAAAAAGACTTTGAAGAGTTTTTCACTCCAGATGAAACAATCGAAATGAACCGCTTTCGCAATATTGGTGTGGTTAAAAATGAGCTGAATTACTCATCTGACTTACTTAAGAATTTTGAATACGAAATCCTTAAACTCAAGCAGTCAAAATGCTGGAGTAAACAGGATATTATTGATCTTTTTCGTACTTTGCTGCCAAACTTTGATCATAAAGAAACTGGCAAGTACCTCGACGGTAAAATGTGAATTAGCCTTATGTCACCAACGACATCTCAACTCAGCGAGTTTATCCGGTCACTCTACCAGACCAATGAGTTTATTCCCTTGCACGCGCCAACCTTTGGCGAGCGGGAAAAGCAGAATGTTCTCGACACTATAGAAAGCACCTTTGTTTCCAGCGTCGGTGAATACGTCACGAGTTTTGAGAAACAAGTGGAGGCTTTTACCGGAGCCCACCGGGCGATCGCGACCGTCAATGGCACCGCGGCTCTTCATACTGCCTTATATATGTCGGGGGTCGAACAAGGCGATTTTGTAATAACTCAGGCTTTAACCTTTGTCGCGACCTGTAACGCCATTCATCATATGGGAGCAGAGCCTGTATTTGTTGATGTAAATCGTCAAACGCTAGGTATGTGCCCTGTCGCTTTAGAAGCCTACCTTGATGAATCTGCGATAACTGATGGAGAAAATTGTATTCACAAACGGTCAGGTCGCAAGATCTGTGCCTGTGTTCCCATGCATACCTTTGGTCATCCCGTTCAGTTAGATGAGTTAGTCACTGTCTGTAAAAAGTGGAACATAGAGCTTGTAGAAGATGCAGCAGAGAGCTTAGGGTCATTTTATAAAGGTCAACACACCGGAACCAAAGCTCGCTTCTCAGCACTTAGCTTTAACGGCAACAAGATTATTACTACAGGTGGTGGTGGCATGTTGTTGTGTGCAAATGAAACTGAAGCGCGCAGGGCGAAACACATCACGACAACTGCCAAAGTGCCTCATCCCTACGAGTTTTATCACGATGAGCCCGGTTTTAACTACAGAATGCCCAACCTCAACGCCGCTCTAGGTTGTGCACAAATGGAAAAGCTAGAAACATTTATCGAGAAGAAACGTGAACTCGCACAACAGTACAGACACTTCTTTAAAGACTCAAACTTTCAGTTTATTGATGAGCCATCTGAATGCCGTTCAAACTTCTGGCTAAATGCCATTTTGTGTGAAAATGAACGTATACGTGACTCGGTTCTTGAGGAGCAAAATAGAGCGGGAATCATGTGCCGCCCAATTTGGCAACTAATGAATAAGCTGCCAATGTTTAAGCATTGCCTGCATGGTGAGTTGCCCATATCAGAAGATATACAGTCTCGTTTGGTGAATATTCCAAGCTCCCCAATTGGATGGGACACTATTTAGTTAGTAGCTTTATCTTTCCAAAGGACGTGCAGGGTTTCCTACCACTGTAGTGTTTGGTAAAACACTTTTTGTCACAACTGCCCCCATGCCAACAATAGCGCCCTCTCCAATAACTAAGGGGCTCTCATCATTACCTTGCTTTATTATCGCCCCAGTTCCAATATAAGCTCTATCCTCAATATGCACGTTTCCATTACAATTTACTCGGGGAGCGAACGTCACATAATCACCAATAACACAATCGTGAGCTACATATGAATATATATTTGCATGAAATGATTTTCCAATGGTTACGTTTTCTGTTACCAAAGTATTCCCACAAAATATAGCACCAACCCCTATATCACTACTTTCACCTATCCTTGAGTCATCTGATATTAGAGTCACAGCTAAAGCTCCATGCTCATCGCATTTTTTAGTTACTGACTCACGAAGTTGGGCATTCCCAATGGCCACACTAAAAAACTTTTTGCTTACCGGTTTATCAAAGAATTCAGTTTCAGATATTACTCTATACCCATTTATAGTCTCAACATCGGTGCTTTCGTCAACAAACACCAGCTCGACACTAGTTTCTTTTAAGTCCTCTTTGAGCATTTTCGAAATTGTCTGCTTAAAAATTGGCATAACTTCTCGAGCAAATCCCCCTGCACCGAAAACTCCAGCCAGGATCGTCTTTCCAGCTTCATCTTTTATTAGCTTATTCATTACAGCCGTCCTATACAGAAATTTAAATCATGAAATTTTTTGGGGCCCAACGAATACAATTTGAGGCTCTCAAGTTGTTCAACTATCCTCTTTGCTGCCCCTCCACAACCATAAGGATTCTGTACTTTTGTCATATTATCTAAAAATGTTGGTTGCTTTATCTGCTTTAAAGCACTCAGGATTTCATCCTTTTCTGCTGCAACATCGATAATGCTAGAACTACGCAGTCGTCCTCTCTGCCTTTCACCAATATTAATTGTGGGAACTTTCAAAGTAGGCGCTTCTGCCAATCCACTAGAAGAATTACCAATTACACACGCTGAATATTTCATGCAACTAAGATAACGAGTGTGCCCTAATGACGGAAACGCAAAAAAGTTTTCGTTGAGCTCAGTAAATTCGATAATTGACTTCGACATCTTGTCACTATTTGAATCAGCATTTGGCAAAGTAAAAATGATTTTATGAGCTTCCATATCATTCAAAGCAGAAAGAAGGGCATTGAGATTTCTCAAGTTATCTTCGTCGCTCAGGTACGTTTCTGGATGATACGTAACTAAAAAAAATGGAATATCTAATCGAATACCCAGCGATAATTCTAAGTTTTCCTTAGATAAAAGTTTTGCCTCATTTAATGCATCAACACCTAACCCACCAACATTGAAAACATTAGATGGTAACTCTCCCATTTGAATAATGCGCTTACGATATTCTTCATTCGCAGCAAAATGAATACTTGCGGCTTTTGTTATCATGTGTCGGATCGAGTCATCTAAGGCCCCCTCCGTGAGTTCTCCTCCATTGAGGTGTATAATCGGGATTTTTAAAAAGAAAGCACTAACCGATGCCGCCAAAACTTCGTACCTGTCCCCTAAAACAATAACGCAATCAGATACTAAATCTATGTAAGAATCAGTAAACTTTCTTATTCCTAAAGCAACCAGTTTTGAAACAACTTCATCGCTGTAACCTACCTCAGTATCGGTTACTTCTTCAGGTTGCAATGAAACCTTCTTATCTATAAAAAATCCGCTCGATTCAACTTCATCAACTGTATAGCCATGCTCTTTTGATAAGTGAGAGCCCGTTACTATAAGCTGTAAGCCTAATCTCTTTGACTTTTTAATCTGCTTAATTAGCGGAATTAAAAGACCAAAATCTGCTCTAGTTCCAGTGATAACGCATATTTTTAATCTTGCCATTTGATAAACTCATCTTCTGAGTAATTATAATGTGACTTTTGGCCAATAACATCATCCCAATACATTGGTGATAGACCGGTACCGGGCCGCTTAGTGGTAATATTCATTTCCGAAAAAACTTCCCCCTTTTTTATATTTTTTGAAGCGACTATAGATTTCCTGGCAACTAACGCATTCCGCTTTTCACTTGGTGATGGGCGTTTAACTCCATCCCCCAATGCGTTTTCAATGTTTCTTATGCACTGAACCATATATTTAAATTCATCTGGTTCCAAGCTTGACCGATGATCAGGTCCTGACGACGTCTTATCAAGAGTGAAATGCTTTTCAATAACTTTTGCGCCTAAAGTAACAGCAGCTATCGGTACTTCGACACCAAGAGAATGGTCAGAGTAACCAACGGGTAGACCGAGAGTCTCTGACATTGATTTTAAAGCTCGCAAATTTATTTCATCAAAGGGTGCAGGATATTCTGTGGTGCAATGTAGAACAACAATATGTTCTTTCTCTACTCCATTTTCCGTTAAAGCATTCACTGCTTTACTAATTTCTTCAAGGTTAGCCATTCCCGTAGAGAGTAAGACAGGTCTACCTAGGGAAGAGTATCTAGATGCATATGCCCTAAGTAAAGGTAAGTTTGTGAGTTCACCAGAGGCTATTTTTAACATCGGCAGACCTAATTTTAAAAGTAAATCGAGGCTATCTACGTCAAACGGTGTCGAAAGAAACTTGATGTTTGCATTATTACATTCTTTATAAATTTCAGTATGTTCACTGTCGCTCAGCTCTAGCTTTTTCACCATCTGATATTGAGTTTCCTCTTTACCTGTCGTTTCAATTTGGTACCGAGCCTTTGGAGCTGTTTTCGAAATATTACTCGCCGTTTTAAAAGTTTGAAATTTTACGTAATCTGCACCGGCTTTCGCTGCCGCTCTTACTAACTCCTTTGCTATAGCTACATCTCCGTTATGGTTGACACCTGCTTCGGCAATTACTATCACGGGTTCATTTCTATTCATATCAATACTCATACCTAAAAGCTCCTCGACTGTACATATTGCCACCTATTGACTAGACACTTGAATGGCGCCCCTACTCGTATTTTCAAATTATTTTTCTATGGTAGTATAAAATGGAGACATGATGTAGCTTAGACGTACTATTCTGACCGGGGTTAGTAAGATTCATGTATAGTAAGTTAGATAATATTTTACTCTACTCACACCAAGCATTACTTGAAGCTCTAAAGGTCATAGATAAAGCAGCCTTACGTATTGCTATAGTAGTTGACGAGAGAGAACAATTAGTCGGCGTGGTAACAGACGGTGATATTCGCCGACATCTCATCAAAGGTGTCAGCCTCAATGAGCCTGTTTCCAAGGTTATGAATACCAATCCTTTGACAGCACCAAGTACAATTACAAGAAAAGATGCTGTCAAGTTAATGGAGTCAAATGGTCTACTTGCCCTGCCTTTAATAAAAAATGGCCAAGTTGTTGGACTGGAAACACTTAATCAACACGGTTCTGGAAGAACGTATGAAAATCCGGTGTTCTTGATGGCAGGAGGTTTTGGAACACGATTAAAACCTTTAACTGATAATTGTCCTAAACCCCTTCTAAAAGTCGGTGACAAACCTATTTTAGAAATTGTTCTCGACAGCTTTATACGAGCAGGGTTTAAAAACTTTTATATATCTACTCATTATTTACCCCAAATGATTAAAGATTACTTTGGCGATGGTTCAAAGTGGAAGGTAAATATTACCTATGTTCACGAAGAACAGCCGTTAGGCACAGGTGGCGCGTTAGGGTTATTGCCTAGCGATGTTCCCGATCTCCCACTGTTCTTAATGAATGGTGATGTACTGACTAATGTTGATTTCGAAAAAGTTCTAGAGTTTCATAACAAGCAGAATGCTCATGCAACAATGTGTGTAAGAGACTACGAATACCAAGTGCCTTTTGGCGTAATACAGGGGACGGGCAATAGAGTTACCAACATGGTTGAAAAGCCAGTTGAGCACTATTTTATAAATGCAGGTATTTATATCGTAAGCCCTGAGTTACGGCGCGCGGTTTCGAAAAACCGGTACATAGACATGCCGTCACTACTCGAGTCTTCAATTGAGAAACAACAAGATGTGGTGATGTATCCTGTGCGTGAATATTGGCTGGATATTGGAAGAATAGAAGATTATAAACGTGCGCAACTCGATATCATAAATCTGGACTTTTAGAATGAATAAAGTCGCAATTATTGGCTGTGGTAATATCGGGCAGCGCCATATGCGTAACGCCTCGACTTTATTTCCCGAAGCAACCATATACGCTATTCGCTCAGGTGGAGGCAACACATCCTGCCCAGCCGAAGCAGATCAATTAATAGGAATCGGTCAATTAGACGCCTCTTACAGCCTTGCTATTGTCGCGTCCCCCGCCACTTTACATATAAAACATGCACAGCATTGTCTTAATATGGATATACCCACATTGATCGAGAAACCGTTATCCCACGACTACGTTACAGCAAAACACTTTGTTCGCGGATTAAAGCAAAGTTCCAGCGCCATTGCGGGAGTTGCTTATTGTCTAAGATACTTGCCTTCAGCCCAATTTATAAAATCGCTATTGGAAACAGAGCAATTAGGTCAAATCTATAACGTCAACGTTGAGGTAGGACAATACTTACCAGATTGGCGTTCTGGAGTCGACTATACTCAATCGGTATCTGCCCGCTCGGAGTTAGGCGGCGGAGCGCTAAACGAATTAAGCCACGAAATAGATTACATGAATTGGCTATTCGGAATCGATAAAATACTATCAGCCTCCACACGTCGCTCTCAAGAATTGAGCACCAATGTTGAAGAGATTGTCGATGCCCAGCTCAAACTAAAAAACAATGCAGTTGCTTCGCTTCACCTCGATTTTTTACAAAAACACCCGCACCGGAAATGCATTATTGTGGCCGAGCATGCACGAATTGAATGGGATTTAATTACCAACTCTGTTACGCAATTGAGTGCAAAAGGCGTGCAAACAATTTTTGATGGGCTAGGTTACAATAAAAACCAAATGTATCTGGATATGCTCAAGGACTTTATAATAGAAAAACGCCACACCGTTAACCTCAATGAAGGGTTGGAGGTTTTGCACATTATTCAGCGAATTAGAGAGAGTGCTAGAAATGTCTAAAACCATCGCTTTTGTTTTTGCCCGGGGCGGATCTAAAGGGCTTCCAGGTAAGAACATCAAACCCTTATGCGGCAAGCCTCTAATTCAGTACTCCATTGAACGTGCGTTGGCAAGTGAGCTGATTGACGATGTTTATGTATCAACAGATGATAGTAAGATTGCAGAAGTTGCCCTCAAATGCGGAGCCAATATCATTGAGCGACCTAAAGAGCTGGCGACAGATGCTAGTCCCGAGTGGCTGTCTTGGCAACAGGCTACCAATTGGGTAACACAGAACAAAGGTCCTTTCGACATTTTTGTCAGCTTACCCGCAACCAGTCCGTTAACCAATAAAGAAGATGTCAACGCAGCAATTTCTCAACTTAAACGATCGAATGCGGATATCTGTTTAAGTGTCACACCGTCAAATCACCATCCGAACTTTAATATGGTAACGCTAGACAACAATAACTATGCTCGTCTCATGCTAACTTCTGAAAATAAAGTTACTCGTCGACAGGATACATCTAGAGCGTACAATATAACGACTTGTGTCTATGCAGCGACCGTCGACTTTATTTTCAAAGCCACCGGAATTTTTGACGGCACAGTAACTGCTATAGAAATCCCCCGCCAACGTTCAGTCGATATAGACGATATCATTGACTTTAAATTCGCAGAGTTATTGAAAAAAGAGCAGGAATAATATGTTAGAAAATAAAAAAATTATTGTTTTTGGATCTAGTGGACTTATTGGTCGTGCCGTATCTAAAGCTTTGTCCGACAAAGGTGCCCTCATTTTAGCGGCAGATATTAATTCAACTGAATTATCCGGTTCTCATTACCAATCGATTAAGTGCGATGTTACTAGTGAAGAAGACGTTGAGCGGATATTTATCGATAACTCTCCGATAGACGGAGTCATAAACTGTGCGTATCCGCGTAATAAGCAATTTGGTCAGGCAATGGAAAAGGTTTCGCTGGAATCTTTTAACGAAAATATATCACTGCAGCTTGGCTCATCATTCAACGTTTTAAAACATGCCGCAAACTACTTCAGCAAAACGAATCACCCTGTATCAGTCGTTTCTTTGAGCTCGATTTATGGGGTTGTCGCCCCCAGGTTTTCAATTTATTCAGGCACAAAAATGACAACACCTCCTGAGTATGCAGCAGTTAAATCAGGGCTGATACATTTAACCAAGTATTTTGCTCGTTATGTCAACGACTCTAATTTCCGAGTCAACTGCATCTCCCCCGGAGGAGTCGAAGATGGGCAACCGGACTCTTTTCAATTAGCTTATAAAAACGAAACAATGGGAAAAGGAATGCTTAACGCTGAAGATTTATGCGGCGCCGTCGAGTTTTTACTCTCAGACGCCTCTAAATATATCCAGGCAAATAATTTAATTGTTGATGATGGCTTTTGGTTATAGAAAGCTCAGTCAGCTGACATTGTACACTTCTCTAACCAATCCGTCTTAAAGTCGACTTTTGCTTCTGACAGAAAGTCGACCCACTTACGCATCGCAACGTTAAAACGCCCTACACAGTAGTCTTCATCGTTATTCAAAAATAGAAGTGATATCATTGGACACTGAAAATACAGTAACTCACCCTCTAGTACATAATGAAGATGAGAGTATTTTGAGCCCCTATGGCTGTATAAGTACCTTGCTTGTCTTCTAATATTATCTAAAGCTTCCCCGCGTGAAGAAATTTTTTCAGCACTGAGCTCAATCAAGTGATCACATATTTCATCATACTTCTCAAAATCTAAATATTTACTAAAGTCCTCACACTGAAACTCATCGAATAGATCACCTTTTATATGTTCAACGACTAACTCTTTATCAATATTAAAAAACTCAGGTAGTAAATATTCAGGCCGTAGTGGTAAAGCCCCCTCCACTTTAGCCCCTTCGCCAACGTTATAGCATTCAACCCCCAGTACTTTCCCGTAGCTTTCGAGCAGTCTTCCCATTTGCCTGGCGGACATCGCAAGAAGATTCGAGGACATAACAGTGCCACCAAAATTTCCTTCGAGCTGGTGAGGAGCCTTATGCATTTTTATGGATTTCAACGGCCCTTTATAATAATCCGAATCTTTTGAATGGTGCCTACCATCTGAGGCATAGCCGTTATCGACACCAAACAGATATATTTGCTTGAAACCTAGATAAACAGCATAAGACAAGCTGGTATTGGCAACCATAGGATTGCAAAATGACAAGTAGTTAAGGGGCCTTTTTTTCTCATTTAGTAATATAAAGTTTAAGAGATCACCGCCAGCATCCGTCCCTTTACCTGCCATTCCTACCCAACGGTATAGAGGCACAACATCCGGATAGATAAGGTTAAGCGTCAACAAGTTCAATTTATTATATTGCTGCGCCGGAAGAGACTTTAATAAATTATCATATGTGCTTTTGGGCCGCTCAACCAATGTATGAAAATCAGGAACAATATCGTGCTTTAGTAAAGTTTGGAGAGCCGTGCCAGCAGCTATAATTATTGCTTGGTCTTTGGTTTCTTTTAGGAAATCCAAACTTTCGTCAAGAGAGGGTCCATTCCCTACCACATAGATAGGGAAACGCTGAAACTTATTTAAAGTGTTTCCTCTTATTTTAAGAAGATTGATTCCACGGCTAGAGTTATGCACGGTGTGGGCTATAGCGGTAGTTGCATCATTATAAAATCCGTATCCGCTGTGCATTTCAAACAATCGTTGATAAAACTGCTTAATCAGCTCGCCTGTACTTTTAGATGGGTAATGCTGGTAGCAAAAACATTTAGTTAAGGAAAAAGCACCAATATCCTGAGAAACTCTGTAGAGATCATCAATGAATGTCTGATAAGAAGCACCGAGCTGAAAGATAAGCACCCCATGCTGCTCATCCACTTGTTCAATAATCGACTTCCAGTCAATGCAGTACAAGCTGCAGTAAAAGTTCTCAAAGCTTGGCTCAATCAAATAAATATAATCAAACTGTACTTTGTCCAATAAAATTGGCAGGTGATATCCTAGCCCGATACCAAAAATGATTGCCGTAGGAAACCGTGCTGGTAAAACTTTTAACGGCTCATAGTCTCCTGACTCTTTTACAGCAATTCCCAACTGCTTTAAATGCCGCGCATGCAAACGCTCATCATCACTTGGTGTACCAGCATAGCTAGAAAAATCGATATGGTTTACATAGGGATTTTCCAAGTGCTTTTCGACCTGTTTTGTCACTTGGGAAATTGGATCAGTACCATAAAGTGTAACGCCAGTTTTATGCTCTCGAATATTCCCATAACCTGTCTCGGTAACAAATAACTCAAGGGGTGCATCTGACTGAAACTCGTCAATACTTTTGGCAATGTTGGGATAAAACGACTTAAATGCCTCGAGGTTAGATTGAAATCTTTGCTCAGCTTCCTCTGCAAACTGCTTTTCTCGTTCTATGTGAGACTCGGAGGCTTTGAGTCTATGCATCAGTTGAGAAATCTGGTCTTGTATCTTGTCCATGGAATGTACCGCGTTAATTCATTACACACCACTATAGCCCGACTTAGAGCCGGTACTCAAGCCTTACGGTCATCCTGTATTGTCTTGGTACTCTTTCAGTGATCGCCGCCCTTTAGTGAGCTTTTTAAGACCGTCTTGAATAATAGCTTTTTGTTGATTTGCTTCTTTTTCATAGCGACTAAGTACATCGCTTACCGCACTCAGCTTTTTGCCTTTATCTTCTGAGGTACTTTCGTTGTCAGACAGCACCTCATCAATCCGCTTGCGAAGCTTCAAGAATAACCTTTCAACATGGGCCTGATCCATCTGCTCTGTATCAAGTTCATCTTTTATCAAGGCTAATAGCTGATCAAGTGACTCAGACATTAAGCACCAACAACAGATGCCTGCGCCGATTGCGATTCAGCTTCTTCTCTGGCAGACATTGGAATGGAATCCCAGGATGACTTTATTTGCGATAAAAGGCCGTGAACTTCTGTCACCTTTTCAACATCATTATTGCGTGACGCATCGGCAAGCGTTTCGTTCATGTACAAGTAGAGCTGCCCCAAATTATTAGTCACCTCACCGCCAACATCGCTATTTAAACTCGTTCTTAGCGACTCAATGATATTAGATGCCTTACTGATATACTGACCCTTTTTCTCCAAGTCCTTGCGTTCAATTGCACCTTTAGCGTAGTTTAGGTTATCTAAAGCACCCGCCATCAACATCTGAATAAGCTGATAAGGATCGGCTCCTGCTACGCGCTCTCTTAGTGAATTCTGAGTATAACCTTTTAACTTTTTATTCATTTCTCGCACCTCAATACTTAACGGCGAATTTAGTCTTTACCACCAAAACCTGGTAAGTTACCAAGCTGGGCCGATAAAAAACTTTGTGTACTTTGCATTTGGGCCAGCATCACATCAAGCCCTGAATATTTTTCCCTTAAGCGGGATTCTAGTTGTTGCATACGGTAACTATGATCCAGACGATCCTCTTCAAGACGGTCGAGCCGTTGAGTCAGAGAGTCTTCTCTAAAGGTAATAGCGCCGCGAGACTCAATATAGTTATCCATCAGTCCTTCAAAACGACTGGCGACACCATTTTCATTCGAGAAAATTTTACCAAATGCATTAAAATCCTGATCCATTGCTTCGTTAACGCTACGCACCAGATTGTTTTTTTCCAGTTTTCCGTCTTTATTCAGGCTCAATCCGATGTCAAATAAGCTTGAAAAATCACCCGCACCATCCACATTGCTGGTTAACACATTGACCATTTGGTTTTTTAAGTTACGCATCGTAGAATCGGCATTTAAAACCGCAGAGTTTCCCGTTTTAGGGTCAAAAGCAGTGGCTTTATCCATAATGTCCACAACCGCGTTATACGATTGCACGAACTCATCAATCAGCTTACTGACACCTTCTCTGTCTCGCGCTATCTCGACTTGGGCTGTTTCATTATTTTCGCTTTCTTTTACCGCAGTAATTGTTGAACCTTGAATAACATCGGTAAAGGTATTGGTACTACTTGTCGCTAAAATACCATCGATTTCAATTTGGGCATCCGTCGCCTGATCATTAACCGCTATAGCCATACCACCAGCACCACCGCCAAACGCCTGGGTTGATAACGCATCAAGCTCGGCATTATCATTCGTCACCGTTAAATCATTACCAACACCAGAAACGTTAGAGTTAAACACCAGTTTAGCCTCAGTTCCTGTATTTATTATATTCGCAGTAACACCGAAGTTATCAGCAGAATCATTAATTTGCTGGCGTATGTCTTCAAGCGTGGAATCTGCGGCAATCGTCAAATCAAAACTTTTGTCCCCTGCGGCGAAGCTTAGTGTACCTTCCGCCGTATTAACGATTTGATCAGAAGATGCAAAAGAGCCACCTGCGGAAACCGCCCGCGAGCCTTTTGCTAATTGCAGCACTTCTACCGCAAACGAACCACTGCCTGAGTCATCATTACTTGAAAAACGAATCAGATCACCTGATTCCGGCTGAGTTAAATTAGCAACTCGTTTGTCAAATAAATTACTATCACTCAGCTTATTCACAACATCATCGAACTTTGATAATGCCGATTTTACTGCACCTAAAGCCGACAGTTCAGTCTCATATTGAGACTCCTGACGCTGAAATTTTGCTTGTTGTGGCTGATTGGTTGCCTGTAAAGTCGACGAAATAATCGCCTCAAGGTCCAGACCTGACCCCACACCTGCAGAAGTAAATAACGGCATATCAATGTTCCTTACACTTGCTTGTCAAACAAAAAGCCTGACGTGTTACCTTTGTTATCGGCAACTTCTTCCAGAGCTTTAGCCAGTTTAACGGCCAGTTCTGAAGGAATTTGACGAATCATCTCTCCACTGTCTTTGTCGACAACTTTGACCACAGGAGGATCCCCTCGCTCATCAAATACAAATTGCAAACTTGTATTTCGAATCGCACTTGAGTCATTCATTTTTTCTATTACTTCTGAAACCGATTCGGGTTCAACTTCTTGCTGAGTACTTCGTTGCTTGCCTTTAACTTCTTCAACTTTAGAGATCACTTGCTCTCTTTGAGTCGTTACAACGTCTTGCCGATTGCCTGCTTCCAGTTGCGGCGAGTTCATCGCTGCCCCCGTACGGAACTCCATTGATAGGTCGGCCATAAGAGTCACCTTTTCCCCATTTTAAATGATTAGTTCTTTCCATATGGTCTATCGGCTACTTATTAGACAAACTTTAACTTTTTTTTTGATTTACTACAAAAAAACATAAAAAAACCGGGCCTACTAAAAAAGTAGGCCCGGTTTCGAAGTGATTTTTAAGAAGCTAAATTAGCCGAGAAGCTGTAACGCTGCCTGTGGTCGCTGATTCGCCTGCGCCAAAATGGTTTGTGAGGCCTGCTGCAGGATCTGTGCCTGAGTCAGTTTTGCTGTCTCAGCCGCAAAGTCGGCATCTTTAATACGCGATTTCGCTGCTTCCAGGTTTTCCGCCACGTTACCCTGGTTACGAATGGTTGACTGAAAACGGTTTTGAACTGCACCCAGCTCAGCACGCTTTTTGTCAACGACCGCAATTAGTGAGTCCATACCGGCCAATACCGCTTGAGCCCCTTCTTGAGTACTAACCGAGATACCATCGGCTTCAAATACAGCTGCAAATGAAAGAGCCGATGCGCCGTTGTTAGTAGCAGTAAAGGTTGCGGTTCCATATGATTGAGTCAATGTCTCACCGGTTACTACTGAAGCAACACCCGCAATACCGGATAGTGTAAAGCCTCCGTTAGCAGTTAGACTATTTGCAGTAGCATCCCCGCCAACATTCTGCATTGAGAACTCAATGGTTTGGTTCGCATCAGCACCAACCTGGAACGCCGCCTCATACGAGCCGTCCAGCAGGTTCTGGCCACCAAAGGTCGTATCTTCTGCAATACGGTTGACTTCGCTCATCAATACACGAATTTCTTCCTGGATCGCCAGACGATCTTCACCGGTATTTGAGCCGTTAGCCGCCTGTTGCGCCAGCGTACGAACACGCTGGAACGTGTTGGTCACTTCGTCTAGCGCACCTTCAGCAGTCTGCGCCAAAGAGATACCGTCGTTTGCGTTACGGTTACCCTGATTAAGACCCATGACCTGAGATTCCAGGCGGTTTGAAATCTGTAAGCCCGCTGCATCGTCAGATGCGCTGTTAATGCGGAAGCCTGAAGACAGGCGTTCAAATGCCTGATCAAGTGAGTTACCTGAGCTGATCAACTGACGCTGTGCGTTCAGTGAACTGACATTAGTATTTACATATAAAGGCATAATTATGTTCCTTAGTTTATTTTGGCTACTCTTCGGGTTTAGCCGAAAATATAACCCTCTACTAAGCTAACGGCCAAGAAGCGGCAAACTTTAGCCGCTTTTTAATTTGTTTATAAAAAAGCCGGAACAGCTTTTACTGTGCCGGCTTCAAATAATAAATAGAGTCTACGTTTAGCCCAGAAGCTGTAACGCTGCCTGTGGTCGCTGATTCGCCTGCGCCAAAATGGTCTGTGATGCCTGCTGGAGGATCTGTGCCTGAGTAAGTTTTGCTGTCTCAGCCGCAAAGTCGGCGTCTTTAATACGCGATTTCGCTGCTTCCAGGTTTTCCGCCACGTTACCCTGGTTACGAATGGTTGACTGAAAACGGTTTTGAACTGCACCCAGCTCAGCACGCTTTTTGTCAACGACCGCAATTAGTGAGTCCATACCGGCCAATACCGCTTGAGCCCCTTCTTGAGTACTAACCGAGATACCATCGGCTTCAAATACAGCTGCAAATGAAAGAGCCGATGCGCCGTTGTTAGTAGCAGTAAAGGTTGCGGTTCCATATGATTGAGTCAATGTCTCACCGGTTACTACTGAAGCAACACCCGCAATACCGGATAGTGTAAAGCCACCGTTAGCAGTTAGACTATTTGCAACAGCAGTTCCTCCAACCTTTTTCATTGTAAAATCAATGGTTTGGTTGGCGTCAGCGCCCACTTGGAATTCAGCGGCGTAAGAGCCGTCCAGCAGGTTCTGGCCACCAAAGGTGGTATCTTCTGCAATACGGTTGACTTCGCTCATCAATACACGGATTTCTTCCTGGATCGCCAGACGATCTTCACCGGTATTTGAGCCGTTAGCCGCCTGTTGCGCCAACGTACGAACACGCTGGAACGTGTTGGTCACTTCGTCTAGCGCACCTTCAGCAGTCTGCGCCAGAGAGATACCGTCATTCGCGTTACGGTTACCCTGGTTAAGACCCATCACCTGAGACTCCAGGCGGTTTGAAATCTGTAAGCCCGCGGCATCGTCAGATGCGCTGTTAATGCGGAAGCCTGAAGACAGGCGTTCAAATGCCTGATCAAGTGAGTTACCTGAGCTGATCAACTGACGCTGTGCGTTCAGTGAACTAACATTAGTATTTACATATAAAGGCATAGTTATTCCCCTTATTTAGAAGTGCAAACATAGTTGCTGCACGAAACCGTATGCTTATAAAGGGTATCGGCGAAGTTTTTTATTTCTTGAGGGGAGAAAAGAAAAAAGTCGAGAAAAACTCGACTTTTTTCATATAGGATAGATTAAAAATTAACCTAAAAGCTGTAACGCCGCCTGTGGACGCTGGTTCGCTTGTGCCAAAATAGTCTGTGACGCTTGCTGGAGGATCTGTGCCTGAGTCAGTTTTGCTGTTTCAGCCGCAAAGTCGGCGTCTTTAATACGTGATTTCGCTGCTTCCAAGTTTTCTGAGACGTTACCCTGATTACGGATGGTAGATTGGAAACGGTTCTGAACTGCACCCAGCTCAGCACGCTTTTTATCTACAACCGCAATCAGTGAATCCATACCCGCAAGTACTGCTTGAGCGTTATCTTGGGTTGATACTGAGATACCATCCGCTGTAAAAACGCCAGCGAAATTGACAGTAGCCGTCGTAGCAACAGCAGTGCCATTAAATGTTTGAGCCGTACCGTATGATTCTACAAGCGTTTCACCCGTTACTTCTGCGGCAATTCCTGCGATACCCGATAAAGTAAAGCCACCGTTCGCACTTACGCCGTTTGTAGAAACAGCAGAGCCACCAACTGTTTTCATTGAAAAATCTATGGTCTGGTTGGCGTCAGCGCCCACTTGGAATTCAGCAGCATAAGAGCCGTCCAGCAGGTTCTGGCCACCAAAGGTGGTATCTTCTGCAATACGGTTGACTTCGCTCATCAATACACGGATTTCTTCCTGGATCGCCAGACGATCTTCACCGGTATTTGAGCCGTTAGCCGCCTGTTGCGCCAACGTACGAACACGCTGGAACGTGTTGGTCACTTCGTCTAGCGCACCTTCAGCAGTCTGCGCCAGAGAGATACCGTCATTCGCGTTACGGTTACCCTGGTTAAGACCCATCACCTGAGACTCCAGGCGGTTTGAAATCTGTAAGCCCGCGGCATCGTCAGATGCGCTGTTAATTCGGAAGCCTGACGACAAACGTTCAAATGCCTGGTCAAGCTTGTTACCTGAGCTGATCAACTGACGCTGTGCGTTCAGTGAACTGACGTTGGTATTTACATATAATGGCATAATAATGCTCCTCAGTTACCTAGCCTAAGCTTGGATTCAATCGTTGTTGCCAAGCTGGAGGAAGTGTGCGGCTTCGTGTTTCGCCTGGTTAAAATTTCCTCTCACAAAGCATATCGGCAGGATTTTAGGAAGCTTTAGTATTTTTTTGAAACTTTTTCGCCTAGCATAAATGCCAGACGAAATAAGGGCTTTATTACAAGTAATCGAATAAACTCAAACGACTCACCCGGGTAAATACCTGTTGCGCAGCGGAGTAGATGGTTTCATTTTTAATAAGGTCAGTAATCGCCGTAGAATAATCAACATCCGCAATATCAGCTCTCGCCTTTTTATTAATAATCTCAATGTCTGCGTTACTCAGCTTAGAGCTTTCTAAAACATTCAGACGAGCCCCGACTTTGGCTTGAGTATCAGTAAGACCTGAAATCGCATCATCAAAAGCAGTTAAAGAAGAAGCAATTTCTTCTCTGAAGAAATTCTTTCCTTCAGGCCCTGAATTTTCCAACGAATCGGCTAAGTCTCCCACTTGGGTCAACAGGTTTCTCGATACCGGTTCACCGATATCAAAGTTAATCGTATCGCCATTTACCACACTTTCAGAAGTCTCAATTTCAATACCTTCGTAGCTAATGGTATCACCTGGAGTATAAGCAACATTTGTTTGGATGGGGTTACCAGCTCCATCTAGAATATCATAATCACCAGCACCAAAGACTATGCTTGCGGACTGAGTATCAGGATCGCCTTCTACCCATGAAGCGGCCAGCGCTTCACGATCCGGAGCCTTCAGGCCTTTTACTAAGTTATCTCCATTCGTAAAGTCAATATCAACACGAGTAGATAAGTTGCCAAATACTTTACTGCCAGGGTCGCCCGCAGGTAAATATAAACTTGGCGACAATTGAATTTCTCTTTGCCCATCGTCGCTTCGATAAGCGTACGACTCTGATGCCTGATCATATTCCATCGGCTGAATACGGTTTTGGTAGCCAGCAAAAATATACTCACCTGACTCATCTTGCGCATTAGTAAAGTCAAATAGCGCTTTTTCAATATTACGGAGCTCCAATGCTACCGCCTCTCTATTTTCAGCTGACAGACTGCCGTTACCCGCATTTACAGCTAACTTCCGCGCACGCTGAACAAAGTCCACCATACTCGACAATGCACTTTCTTCACGTCTAAGATTATTCTCCAAGGTAACCGAGTTACGATCAAACTGAGCATTCTGCGCCAGCTTTTCGTCTAATGCCAAGACTTGAGAGTTACCAATGGGGTCATCGGCAGGGCTCAATATACGCGTTTGCTTGGTCAGCATCTGCTGTACTTTATCCATTCGAGACTGAGACGTTGTCAGGCTGTCCTGGGCTCTTTGATAAAATAAACTGGTACTTAATCTCATCTTATCTCACCTCACTTAACCTAACGAACGCAGCAATGTATCAAAAATTGTCTGCGATGTTGTAATAATACGGGCTGACGCCGTGTACGCTTGCTGATACTGAATAAGGTTCGCGGCTTCTTCTTCTAAATTAACACCCGACTTTGATTCGTACAGCGCGGTTGTCTGCGCCTTAATAGCTTCTGCAGAGTCACGCAAAACGCGGTTCTGACTCACTTTACTACCAACATCTGACACCAGCCGACCATAGCTTTCATTAAAGGTCATAGTGGGTTCATAGTCTTCCGCGCCATCACGACGCACTAGCTGCTGTCGTTGTAAATCAGTTAATCGCTGGCCATTGCTGTTGTCATCAAAACCGTTCAGGTTATATTCCATTTCAAATGAATCGCCCACAGCGGGTTCACCGTTAATACTCACTTCGTAATCCGGGTCAGCTAAACCAGCCTGACTTAAAATATTACTCAGATCCGTCGTTCCTGCAATAGTGTTCAGGGTGCTGCCGTCTTTCGCAAAAATAGTCAGATCATAAGCATCACCTGTTTGGCCTGTAATCTCTATACGTGCCGGTGCACTATTCAATAACGTATTATTGGTTGTGTCATAGTAATCATCCGGTGTATTAATCGCACTCAGTTCAATACTCGACGCGCCCGTATTATCGGGGTTGTCACTCACTCGCACCGGGCTTGCCAAAGCAAGATCTTCCGGCCGACGCACCGCTAAATTAATTTCAGCCGCCGCACTTTCAGAAGGTTTCACTAAAAATTTATCGCCGGCGTTCGCCGTATTAGCAACATTCAAAGAAACACCGTAACGGACAATATCAGCGCTCCCTGCAGTCAGTGTTCCGGTAACCACTTCGGCTCCGTCTAGTGGAACGCCCCGGCTATCAACCGCAACCACTTCATAATCTGTTGCACTGGTCATAGTGACTTGTAAATTCTCCGAAGGGAATGACTCACTGTTGCCTTCCAGGACACCCATAGTAACGCTTGCATTACCAGTATTTTGGCTATACCCCAAACCAGCAGCTTCTGTTTTTGTCAAATCGAAAAGTTTGCGGCCAAGCTGATTATCTAAATCCATGCCTTTTTGGTTTTGCGTATTCAGGCTATCGGCAATACGCACCGCTAGTTGACCTAAACGACGCTGCGTCGGCATTAAGGTTTCATCCCGATACTCGAGATACCCACCAACTGAACCACCAACTTGCCCGACAGGCACTAAAAACTCACTTTTTGCTCCGCCGCCGTGGTCTTTACGAAGAACAAACTCCAGACGTTCCGTATTGGGGTTATTTGAAACCGCGACCGAGTTAAAGCGGCCATCTTCAAGCACTAGAGGCTGCCCGTTCTTCAAATTGACGCTGAGGCTACCACTGTCATTTTCAATGACACTGAACTCGACCAACTCTGCCAGTTTACGTAACTCTTCATCGCGTTGGTTTAGCAAGGCATTAGTATCACCATTGGCTTCACTCAATCCCTGAGATGCGAAAATTTCTTTATTTAAGTTACCAATGTTTTCCGCAATAGCGTTTATCCGATCGGTCGACAACTTAAGCCGTTCGTTAATAATGTCTTTCTGGTCATCTAGGTAACTTGAAAAGTCGTTGAACTTGGTAACCATTGCGTCCGCTTCCGCTAAAACGAGTTGCCGAGCGGTAACTGAGCCGGGATCATTGTTCGCATCTTGTAAGGTATTAAAGAAACTTTCAATACTGGACGCAACATTGGTCGTACTGTCGCCCAGCAAGGAATCAAGTTGTTCTGCCTGCTGTAAGTTGGCTTCGTAGTAACTGACTTTCGAAATATCACTGCGTAACTGGCGATTGGCAAACTCATCAATCATTCGCTGCACGCGCACACGCTCAAGCCCGCCATACGACGACTCAAGATATTCAGCACGCTCTCGCACATAACTTGGTGTATTCGCGTTATTAATATTTTGACTGGTTACTTGCAGACTTTGCTGGTGTGCCAGTATTCCGCTTTTACCGATATTTAATAAGTCGAAACTCATCGATGACTCTCCAGTTACTCTGTGACCGTTATCGGCAACAATCGGATAATATTTAGCCGGTGCGGCAATTTTTTGCCGCTACCCCGTTCAAGTTTGTACCGTTCAATTAAATTTCTGTATCACCAAAAGCCGGGTTATTTAACACCGACTGAATTTTTTGTGCGTACTGAGGGTCGGTCGCGTAACCCGCCTTCTGCAACTCTTTTGCGTACTGCATGGGGTCATCCGCTACTTGCATAGCGTGTTGGTAACGCGGATGCCCTTTTATAAAGTCAACGTAGTCCTGCAAACTCTGTTCCACATTAGTGTAAGACCGAAAAGCGGCTCGTTCTTTGCGCGCAACTTCACCATCAAACTCCAGAGTACTGACGTGGGATTTATCGCCTTCCCAACGTTGATCCGCTTTTATATTGAATAAATTATTACTGGAGCCTCCATGCCGCCCCGGTACGAGCCGTTTGCCCCAGCCCGTTTCTAACGCCGCCTGCGCCATTAACACATCGGCATTGATACCCGCCTCTTTCGCCACTTTTTCAGCGTGCGGCTTTAATGCCGTAATAAAGCTTTGCGGTGAATTAAACGTCTCACTTCCCTCTGAAAACGTTGCGGTATTCACGCGTTGGGAGCCATAGTACAAACCCGCATCTATGCCGCCCTGATCGCTGACTCGAGCTTGCTCTGAAACCATATCCGCCCGATTTTTCATTCGTGGATCGTCAAGGTTTGCGCCTGAACGGCGCACTGACGCAGGAATGTAACTGTCGTCACCGCCGAGTTGCTTCACCATCAGCTCAGCCAAACCTAATGTACCCTGGCTTGAAAGTTCTGAGGTTAATTGCTGATCGTACATGTCACGGTACATCTTAGTGTAGCGGCTATCGAGCATATTTCCTTTTTCAAACACCGCATTCGCTTTGCGCATACTACCCATGACCATGTTCAGGAATATCGCTTCAAACTGCTCAGCCGCTTCCATCAACGCTTGTTTGTCTTTGGGATCAAACGCGCGCTGACGCAACCCATCTAAACTATGGGTATCCATGGCCAGTTGCGCTTGTTTAAATTGCGAGTCCGACGTTGCCATCACTTATATCACTACTTATATCACTATGAGCTCGCCCGACAGGGCACCGGCCTGTTTCAACGCCTCTAGTACCGCAATGATGTCACTGGGAGCGGCCCCAATTTGGTTCACTGCGCGCACTAAATCATTAAGCGTTGTTCCCGGCTGAAACACAAACATACGAGCGTCTTCCTGGTCTACATCGATGATAGACTGCGGTGTTACGACGGTTTCGCCCTCTCCAAATGGATTCGGCTGATCGACATTGACATTTTCTGCGATCGTCACCTGCATATTACCGTGAGCAACCGCTGCCGGCCTAAGCTCGACATTCTGACCAACCACAATGGTTCCGGTTCGGGCATTAATGATGACTTTGGCAGCAGCCAATGCTTGTTGCACTTCCAAATTTTCCAGCGTCGACATATAGCTCACCCGCTGCCCTAAATCTCTGGGCGCGCGAACCTTGACTGAAGTCGCGTCAATGGCTTGAGCAGTACCCTCACCGACTAAACTATTAATGGTCTGAGCCATGCGCTTAGCCGTAGTGAAATCAGACTGGTGCAAATTAAAGGTAAAATAGTCGGACGAACCAAACCCGGTTCTGACCTCACGCTCAACAATCGCGCCGCCGGGGATCCGACCTACCGTTGGGGTATTAATAACAATTTTAGAGCCGTCGTTACCTTCAGCGCCTAAACCACCGACAATTAGGCTTCCCTGAGCAACGGCATAGACTTCGCCATTGGCGCCCTTCAAAAAGGTTTGCAGCAACGTTCCGCCCGTTAGGCTGTCCGCACTGCCAACAGAAGAAACCGTCACATCAATCGTCTGTCCCGGCTTAGCGAACGCAGGTAAGTCAGCGTGCACGGCAACAGCCGCGACATTATCGATTTTAGGCCGCTCATTGGCCGGGATATTAATCCCGAAGTTGCCTAACATGGTGCGGAATGTCTGGTCAGTAAAAGGTGTTTGCTCACCGGTTCCCGGTAAACCAACCACTAAGCCATAACCAATTAACTGGTTTTCACGAATTCCCTGCACCGACGCTATATCTTTTATTCTTGAGGCCTGTGCCGGAGGAGCCTCCAGCACAAACACTAAACTCAGCACTATGGCAAAGATTCTAAATACGTTCATAGCAACTCCTTAGAACGGCCAGATTGGACTGTTAAAGAAGCGGGTCAACCAACCTTGCTCCTGAGTCTGAGCCAACATGCCCGTACCGGAATATTCGATTCGTGCATTCGCTACCCGAGTGGATGGGATCTGGTTAGCAGCCGTTATGTCTTGTGGACGGATCATGCCGGTTAAACGAATGTACTCATCACCCGTATTAATGCGCATCCATTTTTCGCCACGAACAATCAAATTGCCGTTTGGCAGCACTTTAATAACGGTCACTGTAATTTCACCAGTTAACTGATTACTTTGATCGGAACTGGCTTCACCATTAAAGTTCCTGGTGCCTTCTACGCCGGCAGATAAAGGGTTTCCGCCAACCGTAATATTGCGACCAAACATCGTTGGTGCGGCTAATTCAGCCGAACTCTCTTTAGAACTTTCTGTCGTCGCCGTTTTAGTGGCGCTGGTTTGTTCCTGCAGAGTTACGGTAATAATGTCACCTAAGCGGCGAGCTTTAATGTCCGAAAACAGGTTGTCCGCGTAAGCGTCCTGGAATAGCGATCCCGTCGGCACAATTGGCTGCGCTCTTTCTTCCGGCAACACTGGCGCATAATAGGGATCATTCGGCATCGGCTTATAAGGCGTCTGCGCGCAACCGGCCAGAATCCCGACCAGAAGTATCGCTGTTAAACAAAAAAATAATTTACGCATAGGACTCACCTGTTACGACTCGTATTAAAGCTGCTGATTAATGTAACTCAACATCTGATCCACAGATGAAATCACTTTGGAGTTCATCTCGTAGCCTCGCTGGCTTTCAATCAAATTCACCAGCTCTTCGGTCACATTCACGTTCGATGTTTCCAACGCCCCTTGGATGGTATTACCCATACCGTCAACACCCGGAGCGGCTTCCAAAGGCGCCCCACTGACCGCAGTTTCACGGTAGAGGTTCTGTCCCATGGGCTGTAAGCCGGCCGGATTAATAAAGTTCACTAAGTTCAGCTGACCAACAACCACATTGTCTGGGTTTCCCGGCTGAGTAACCGTCACTTGGCCTTCCTGCGAAATATTGACGGACATCGCATCTTCAGGAATTTGGATTGCAGGCTCAATGGTATAGCCATTGCCTGAGGTCACCATTTCCCCTTCTTCGTTCAGTGAAAACTGCCCATTTCGGGTGTAGGAAATGTTGCCGTCTGGCATTAACACCTGGAAAAAACCTTTTCCGTCAATCATCACATCAAGCGAATTGTCGGTTGTCTGCACGTTACCTTGGGTATGTGATTTTTGCGTTGCCACTACTTTGGTACCGGCACCCAGCATTAAACCATTTGGCAATTCAGTATCCTGAGCCGACTGACCACCCGGTTGGTTAATATTTTGATACAGCAAATCTTCAAACACTGCGCGACTTTTCTTAAAGCCAATGGTGCTGGAGTTCGCCAGGTTGTTGGAAATGACTGAGATATCGCGTTGCTGCGCATCCAGTCCGGTTTTACTGATCCATAATGCTGGGTTCATAGTGTTTCTCCTCGGCTACGCTTAGCTCATTCTCATCAGCGACTCAGAACGCTGAGCGTTCTCATCGGCCGTTTTCATTAATTTGACGTTCATTTCGTACTGGCGCTGGAGCGCAATCATATTGGTCATTTCTTCAATACTGTTGACGTTACTGCCTTCCAGAACCCCAATTTGCAATTTAACATTGGCGTCCGCCAAAGCCTGCTGATCGTCTTTTAGCTTAAAAAGTCCGTCACTGGTTTTTTCAAGGTTGCCATTGGGTGGATTGACTAACTTGATCCGATCGATCACTTCCATCACGTCCGGCGGTGCTCCCATCGGTCGTATCGACACGTTGCCATTGGCTCCTATAACCAAGTTATCAATTGGCATAGGCACGAATATTGGCCCGTTCTCGCCTAATACGGTTTCCCCTGTCGAGTTTTTTAATAACCCATCGGTTCCCACTTCCAGACTACCGTTTCTGGTATAGCGTTCATTGCCGGTGCCGTTGTCCACTGCAATCCAGCCCTGATCTTTAATGGCAACGTCAAGATTCCGGCCGGTTGTCCGCAGCGGGCCACTGGCAAAACTTTGCCCTGGACTCTCTGTCATTGAAAAAACACGGGTCGGCAAGCCCTCACCGAAAGCCTGCATTGAGCGCGCCTGCTGTAAATCGGCTTTAAACGCTGTAGTATTGGCGTTAGCTAAATTGTTCGCTCTTATGGCCACGGCGTTCATATTTTCTTTCGCGCCGCTCATGGCTATCCAAAGCATTTTGTCCATAGCTGACCTCCAGCCAAAATTTTGTCATTTTCGGTTCATTGTTAAATACGATGCAGATTCCGTGCCAAAAACAAAAAAGACGCCCTGAGGCGTCTTTTGTTATTCATCGAGTCAAACCCTTTTATCGAATCTGAAGGATGGTCTGATTAATGGTGTTGTTCACTTCCAGAGAGCGAGAATTCGCCTGGAAGTTACGCTGCGCGGTAATCAAATCCACTAACTCTTTGGTCAGGTTGACGTTTGAGTTTTCAAGCGCCGAGGCTTCAATCGAACCGAAAGTACCGGTATTCGCTTCACCGGCTAACGCCTCACCAGAGTCCAGACTCTCACGCCATTTAGTCCCGCCGATCTGAGTCAGCCCCTGCTCATTCGCAAAGCGAACCAGCGCCACTTGCCCCAGGTAACGAACATCGCCATTAGAGTAAGTGGCGGCAATTAGTCCCGACTTATCAATATCCACATTCGTCAAGCGGCCAACGGTGGTGCCGTCCTGCTCTAGCGTAGTCACTTCAAAGTCAGAAGCGAACTGGGTTGGAGGCGTGGTTCCGGTCTCATCCTGAAAATTAAACTGGACTGTCTGAGGTGTTTCAGCACCATTTGGCAAATAAGGATTACCTGCATAATCATTACCATTGATATTGATTGTTGCTGGCGCAAACGTCACGTCGGGTGGCGTTACCGCAGGTGTACCATCTGGGTTAAAGATAATTCTACGGCCTATGGTATTGTTAGCTGATACAGCACCGCCATTAGCGTTTGCCGCTGTACCCATATCAATTTCTTTGCCGTCAAAAGTGGCGTATACGTCCCAGGTATTAGGTGCGCGTTTAACATAGTATGTCGTTAAAACATGCGATTCACCTAACGAGTCATAAACATTTGCCGATGTCGATGAACTGTAGGTCGCAGGACTCGATGGATCAAAATTTGACGTTGGCGGAGGACCACCGCCTGTCACTGGAATAGGCGACAGCCGTGCGTCTACGTTAAAGCTCGTAAATATATTCTGCGTGCTTTGTGGCGCACCAGCAACATCAGGAACCCGGATAGGTTGAGTAGTCGCCAGACTGGTTGACGATGGCGAGCCACTTTGCGCATTCACCTGATAGCCTTGCAGGTAGTTTCCCTGATTATCGACAATAAATTTACCGTCGTTTAGTTTGAAAGCACCAGAGCGGGTATACGTCATATCACGCGAGCCGATATCATCAGTGGTCGCAAAGAAACCGTTACCACCAATCGCCATATCCAGAGCATTTTCGGTAAACTCCAGCGTTCCCTGACTAAATTGCTGAGCAACACTGGATGTCAAAACACCGTCGCCCACTTTTGTATTGCCGGCATTAAAAATGCTGGTTGCATAAACGTCGGCAAACTCAGCTCTAGACTGTTTAAAGCCGGTTGTTTTCACGTTTGAAATGTTATTAGCGGTCGTATCCAGATCTTTCTGCGATGCGTTGATACCGCTGAGTGCAATATTAAATGACATAGGTCACCTCACCTGTTAGCTAATTTCAGTCACATCAGAAAGCTTGATGCCACCTAATCCTTTAAGATTCAAAATCACACCGCGGTCTCCGCCGGTGCTGACACTTTGCACGCGGGCGTGCATCTGTAATGGTAATTCTTCGGTCTTCCCACCAATATTGGCGTTAACGGAGAAAGAGTAATTTCCCGCTGGAGCTTGCTGCCCGTTAGCCATCACGCCGTCCCACTCAAATTCTTTGGTACCCTGCGGTACATCACCAAGGTCAATCGTTTTCACCAAAGAGCCAGTAGAGTCTTTAATATTGACTTTTACATTCTGAGCCGTCTGAGTTGTCGCGATCATCCCGCTTACCCCAGCCCCGGCTTCAACGTTAGCCTGGTCAGTGGGTACTAACACTCGGCGCCCAACCATAGTCGAAGCCTGCAGCGCCTGATTCGAGGTCATGTCTTTAGCAAACTGTCCAAATTGGTCTGATAAGCTGCTGATACCTTCCGCCATAGTAAAGCTGGTCATTTGAGCAATCATCTGATCGTTCTCAACCGGCTTAGAAGGGTCCTGCATGCTCAATTGTTCGGTTAACAGCTTGAAAAAGTCTTCCTGCTCGAGCTTTTGCTGTTCATTAGGATCAGCATACTCGGCACCTTCTTCTTTTTTCCATCTCATGCTGTCGATGAGAGAATTATTGCTTACGCCTTCCATTATCTATCTCCTGCTTACCCTTGACCCAGACGCAATAAACGTTGTGTCATTGTTTTGGCAGTGTCCGCTACCTGCACGTTTGTCTGGTAGGAACGCGAAGCCGAAATCATATTAGCCATTTCTTCCATCGTATTAACGTTTGACCGATAGATGTAACCACTTTCATCCGCCATGGGGTGGTTTGGTGCATACTCAATTTGCAGCGGTTTCTGACTCTCAACAACACCCAATACCTTTACTCCTGCGGCCTGGCCTGCTTGAGTTTGATTCGTCAGACTGTTGCCTCGATAGTTACCCTGTGCATCGGATAAAGCAGTCGCGAATACCGGACTTCTGGCCCGATAGGTTTCGCCCACACTGCTGCTTACTGAGTTTGCATTGGCCAGGTTACTGGCTGTTGTATTCAGTCGCACAGACTGAGCACTCATAGCCGAACCGGTAATATTAAAAATGTTAAACAGACTCATGACTTACTATCCCCCTTGTCCACCCAAGGCCTTCTTAACTCCGCTAATTTTGCCGTTAAGAAAGTTCATGGTCATTTCATATTCCAATGCATTTTGTGCATACAAGTTTTGTTCCAACTGCACATCAACCGTATTGCCATCGCCGGTATCCGGTTGGTTGGGCACTCTGAACTTCTCCGTTCCCTGAGGCTTAACTTCAACGTTAAAATGCTTTTCGTGGGTACGCGCCAGCTTGTAGCTTTCTATGCCACGCTGTGCTTGTTGCAGAGCTTGCTGGAAGTCTAAACCTTTTGCTTTATAGCCAGGGGTATCTGCGTTCGCGATGTTATTGGCAATAAGCTCCGCACGCTGGGTTCGAACGCCCAACGTGTATTGCTGTATTCCCATAATTTTATCCATGGAAAGTGCCATATTTTTGTCTCCACAGTGTTTGATGGTGAAGACAATGCAGGAAGTGTGCCAGTTTAAAAGGCTGGGGATTCTTAGAGGACGTTACTTTCTTCTGTAGATAATGCCGGGCTGGCAGCGGATCATTTCGAAGTCATCGGTAAGCCCCGAAATAGACTCTGAGGCACCCAGGAAAAGATAACCGCCTGGGTTTAGCGATTGCCGGAATTGGGCAATAATTTTCCGCTTCACTTCCGGGGCAAAGTAAATAAGGACATTACGGCAGAAAATAACGTCAAACTTGCCCAGCAAAGAATAGCTGTCTAATAGATTTAAATGACGAAAGTGAATGAATTGTTTAAGTTCATCTTTTATTTTCATTGAGCCGGCCTTACCGTCAGACTCCGTAAAGAACTTTTTCCGACGTTCTGCAGAAAGTCCGCGGGCAAGCGCAAGACTGTCGTATTCACCAACACTGCACTGCTCCAGAACCTTATTTGAAATGTCGGTCGCGGTGACTTTTATTCCGCCCCGCAAGGCCCCTGCATGTTTTGCTTTATATTCAGAGAAGGTCATTGCAATAGAGTACGGTTCTTGTCCGGAAGAACAGGCAGCCGACCATATTTTCAATGGCCCGGTGTGATTTTTGTATTCAGGAAGAATTCGGTCTCTTAAAATTTCAAACGGATAGGTGTCGCGAAACCACAAGGTTTCATTCGTCGTCATTGCATCAATTACCGACGCACGCAGAGCGCGCTCACTGATCTTCATTGAGCGCTTAACAAGTTCCGACAACGAGTCGACGTTAAACCGGCCCATTAAAGGACTGAGACGACTCTTGACTAGATACAGTTTGCTCTCACCCAACACGATACCGCACTGGTGCTCAAGAAACTGACGAAACTCTTGATATTCCGATAAACTTAGTTCGCGATTCAACACGTTATATAAACAACTTCCGTTTCAGTTTTATTCGCTTCGTAGCCTGACATTTACGTCAGGTTCGATATATCACCTGATGCAATAGCATCAGGCTACAGCAGTATTAAGCCATTTTTGAACGGCTGTCGCCAGCTCATCCGGATGAAATTTTGCAATAAAATCATCAGCCCCGACTTTCTTCACCATAGCCTGATTAAACACACCACTCAATGATGTATGCAAAATAACGTGTATATCACGCAAATTGGGATCAGCTTTTAACTCTGCTGTTAAGGTATAACCGTCCATGACTGGCATCTCAACATCCGAAACCAGCACCGGCACATGCGGATGAACCAGCCCGCCAACCTCTTTAGATTTCTCTTTTAAGTAATCTAACGCTTCTTTGCCGTTCTTTTTAACTTCCAGCGTAATGCCTAACGACTGCAACGCACGTTTAATTTGGTTGCGGGCAACCGAGGAATCATCAGTGATTAAAATGGTTAGGTCTTCCTTAGCAACATTAATCGGGGCGTTAGCCACTTCTTCGCTAACGTCCATATTGGTGGGCATAATGTCCGCCAAAATTCGCTCGACATCGATAATTTCGACCAATTCATTTTCAATTTGTGTAACAGCCGTCAAGTAAGCTCCGCGTCCGGTTCCTTTTGGCGGTGGCATAACATCTTCCCAATTAATGTTCATAATGCGATCAACCCCGCCCACCAGAAAGCCTTGAATGGTACGGTTATATTCCGAAATAATCACAAAACGGTTCTCAGTGCCCACCAATTCAGGGCCACCTGTTGCCATGCTTAAATCGATGACGGAAATGGCCTGACCGCGAATATGAGCAACGCCGCGAACCAAGGGGTTCCGATGAGGCATAGCGGTGAGTTTAGGGCAAGGCAGTACCTCTCGCACTTTAAATACGTTAATGCCAAACCGCTGTTTGCCATTGAGGTTAAACATTAAGAGTTCCAGCCGGTTTTGACCAACCATTTGCGTGCGCTGATTCACTGAATCAAGAATACTAGCCATTGTTCACTCCTGTAATGTGGCAGGCTATTTTTTACTTCGGCACGGTATTTGCTTTACACCAGCAATAACCATACGAAACCATCGAACTGCCGAACTTTTGACGTTATACCGTTTTTTTCGGCACTCGACCAGATAACCTTAACGGATAACATCAGGATCTTTTATGATAGTACGTAAATCGCTGCTGATCAGTTCGCTTTTTTTCGTAACGAGTGCTTTCTGCGCTATTGGCCCTGTTCAGGCGAATACCACAGCCGACAACAGCGCTAATTTACATTTTAACTATAAAGCGTTACAGGACATGGCTCATAATTACATCGAACAACGGGTGTCGGCACCTGACAATGGTCGCGTTGAAATTGTTGCCGACAACCTGGATCCACGCATGACCCCGAAAGTGTGTGCTGAGCAACCTAAGGTCAGCCTGGCAAGTAATACCGCACTTGATAGTTACACCACCGTTGAGATCGAATGCGCCACAGTCCCAACCTGGAGAACTTACGTTCCGGTGCGAGTTTACCACTATAAGAATGTTGTAACAGCCGCCTCGCCCCTGGCTCCAGGACAAGTCATCAGCGAGGGCGATCTGGCTTTTGCTGAAATCGACCTTAACCGTGTACGCTCTAATGTTTTCACCGATATGACAGCACTCGTTGGCGCCAGAATAAAAAGGCGGGTTTCAGCAGGGCAAGCCATCAATGCCAGCGACACATGCCTTGTATGTGAAGGACAAAGCGTTACAATAGTCGCTCAGGATAAAACATTACGAATTACTGCCGCGGGAAGAGCGTTAGCTGACGGTTTAAAAGGTGAGTCAGTTGTTGTTGAAAATGTACGTTCGAACAAATCGGTACAAGCCGTTGTCACAGGACTCAATGAAGTGACTGTTAATTTATAAAATTGTTGATATTTTTATTTAAGTTTTTTCGAACGTGGTCGATAAGTGACTGAGACCGTCTATCTAGCGAGGCTAAAAACAATGCCAATTAATATTAATAATGCTGGGCTGAAAAACGCCAACATTGACAACAAATCCGGTAACCGCCAGGTACAGAATGACTCTCAGGGAAAGCCTGCTTCTGTATCTCAAAAAGGTGGTGAAGCGGTTTCTCTGACCAGCGAGGCGAAAAGCCTTGGTGGGCTGCAAGAGAAAGCCATGAGCAGCAGTGGAATCGACCAAGCGAAAGTCGATAAAATTAAAACCGCTATTGAAAGCGGCTCATACAAAATCAATGTTGAGCAGCTGGCGGATAAACTCGCTCAGTTTGAGTCCGATTTATTCGGTAACGGCAGTAACGAGTAATGGCAGTCTTGGCCCCTGTCAACGAGCTTTTACAGGAACTGGCCGAGTCACTGGATACTCTTGCGTTGTTACAGCAACGTGAGCTTAATGCTATGGTCGATCGCCAGCACGCGGATATGAACGCCTTGACTCTCGAGAAAGAGAACGCTCTTAAACGCGTTACTGAACTTGATCAGCAACTTGCCTCGCACCCGGACAAAGAGCAATTAAAAGACGATCCAAACCTGGCCGAGGCGGTCTCCTCTATTAAGGCATCATTAGCTGAAACTCAACAGCAAAGCCAGGTCAATGAACGAGTCGTTCAGTCAACGCTAAATAACATTGAACAGCTAAAGCAAACCATTTTGCAGTCTGCCAGAAAAGACACCCTCACCTACAACAGTAAAGGTAAAATTCGTTAAAGATTTTGCCATTTCTGCCGCTATAACGTTAAGTACTTTGATCCAGCAGAGGTCGTTATGGCTAAGCTTCAATTTTCATTCGTTTTACTCTCCGCTACGCTACTGCTAAGCGGTTGCAGTGCATACAACAACGTTGTTTATGATCAGAAGCATGTGGAATGGGAAACCCGTACTCCAGATGAATTTCCGGTCATTAATGCAGTAGGCTATGCTCCAATAGCAACTCAACAAGGTGCCAGTTCACAGCTAAAAGACTTAAACGCCATGCGCGCATCGAAACTTGCCGCTTACCGTGAACTAGCAGAACAAGTTTACGGACAGCGTATAGCAGGTGGCAGCTCCGTAGAAGACTGGGTATTAAAGCAAGACAGCTTTCAAGCCTCAGTTGACGGTGTTATTCGCGGTGCTGAAGTAGTAAAAACTTATACCGTTGGCGACTATTATGCCACCGAGCTGCGGTTAGATTTTGAAAAAGTACATCGCTTGTATCAAAGCACCAACCGTCAACAACGAGTAAAACGTGTGGTTTACTATTAGACCGTACTAGCCGCAAATAAGGTGGCAGGATTTTTGCAAGTATCAACCTCAACAGTAATGAAATGACGAAAAACCGACACTGAGGTGCCTAACACCATGAACTGGAAAATCCTGCTGCTGATGACCTCTGTTTTCTTTGTTGCTATGCCAAGCGAGGCGCGTTGGGTTGAAGCTCAGGGGACTGCTCGCATTATTAACGGCGATATCGACACAGCACGCCAAAAAGCAATCGAAAATGCGCTTCAGCAAGCTCTGCTTGCCTCTGGTGGTAATATCTCCAGCATTCAACAAGTCGTTGATGGCGTACTTCAAAATACACAAACTCAATGGACCAGCCAGGGTAATGTCGATCAAGTCACCATTGTTCGTGAAGAAGTCCGGGACGATCGTGTCATTGTCAGGTTAAGAGCGGATATTTGGAACCGCGAAGGCGACTGTGCCCGCAGCAGTTATAAAAACTCGGTTACTGTTGTCCCCTTTGAACTACGCGACCGTAGTCATGGCACTTGGGGGCAAATATGGGATATTGGTGAAGTGGCCGCTGAACGTTTAGCGCGCGAGTTAGGCGGTGTTGGCAGCCAATTACACATTACGCATACGCTTCAGCGTCATGCGGGCCTTGAGCAAGCGCTCAGCGCGCTGAACCTGGAAGAACTAGGTCGTATGGCCCGTAGCCTGGGTTTGGTAAACGACAGTCAGTTCATCATTTTCGGCATGTTCGACGACCTCGCTATGATGGACACCAGTTCTAACTGGTTGTGGCCCAGTGACCCTAACCGCCACTATGCATTAACGCTCTACCTGCTCGATGCAACAACAGGACAGTTAGTCACCCGCGCCCGGGTTGAAGACACCCAACCCTGGACGTTTGACCGCACGGTTGACGTAGATGTTGCCGCAGCAAAGTTTTGGAATCAGCCTTTCGGAGCTGCGCTAGACAGTGGCTTGAGGGACTTAGCGGCGGGTGTTAAAAAACAAGTAATCTGCAAACCTGTGCGCGCCAGAATCATTGAAGTAGATGCAAAAACCGTTCTGTTTAACTTAGGTGAAAAGCACGGCGTTAGCCTGGGGGATAAGCTCAAGATTGTTCAACCTACTCACTTTACGGATGATCAGGGTCGTTTCCGTCTAAAATGGCAGGTCAGTGAATTTGAGGTGGAAGTATCCCAGGTGCAGCAGTCTACCGCTATCGCAGAACTGACCAAAGGCAATATGCTGCACAACGTTCAGGTGAGCGACTGGGTAGTGCCAATTAACTAAGGGTGAAACCCGCGTCAGCTTCTGGCATAATCGCGGGCACGTCCTCGTAGCTCAGTTGGATAGAGCATTCGCCTCCTAAGTGAAAGGTCGCAGGTTCGACTCCTGCCGGGGACGCATACTGTTTCTTACAGTTTGTCTTAACACTTCATCATCCCAGGGTTTATCCAAAAATCGGTACACTTCGCTTTCATTAATGGCCTGCGTCAAATTGTCTTCATTGCGGTAAGCCGTTAGTACGATACGAGCGGTATTCGGGTACATGGAGCGTACGTTGGACAAAAACTCTAGCCCTTGCATATTGCGCATTCGTTGATCAGAAATAACAACGTCTACGGCGTTATGCGCTAACACATCAAATGCCTCATCTGCACTGCCTGCAGTATAGATTTCGTACCCGTCACGACGCAGTAACCGCTTTAGTGATTTAAGGACATTCTCTTCGTCATCCACAATCAGCACGGTTTGACTATTAGCGTCTTTAAGCTCCTTTCCAACCGTGCCGCGGTATTCGTGTAAAAACTTAATGAGTGCATCTTTAGGCAGCGGTTTTGCTAACAAAAAGCCCTGAATGGCATCACAGTGGCAGCGCCGTAAATACTCTTGCTGAGCGCTCGTTTCTACCCCTTCGGCTAACACTTCTAACTCCAGGTGGTGCGCCATTGAGATAATGCCTTCAATTATTGCTGAGTCATGACGATTTGAGACCATATCGCTGACGAAGCTGCGGTCTATTTTTAACAAGTTTACCGGTAGGCTTTTTAAATAACTTAAGCTGGAGTAGCCAGTACCAAAGTCATCCAACGCCACCTTTACCCCTAATTCGCGAAGTTCATGCAGTTTATTGATAGCTAACTCGGGGTGCCTCATAAATACCGATTCAGTAATTTCTAATACCAGCTGGGACGGTTTAATACCCGTTTCTTTAATCACCTCGCGCACCGTGTCAACAAACTCAGTTCGCAAGATATGAACGGTTGAGATATTTACGGATACCGTCGTTAAGCTGTCTCGTTCAGCTGAAAAAATGAGAAAATCGTGACAGGCGCGCATCAAAATCCAACGGCTTAACTGAACTATCTGACCCGTGTTTTCCGCTACTTCAATAAAATCCCCGGGCGGAACCATGCCCAACTCAGGGTGGTTCCACCGAATGAGGGCTTCCACTCCGGTTATCTCATCACCATGACTAAGATAAAACTGGGGTTGATAGTGCAGCTCAAACTCTTGCTTATCAATACCGCTTTGCAGTGAGTTGCGGATACGAAGACTCTGTGTAAGCTGCTGATTGAGCTGCTGATCAAACCACTGATAGGTTCCGTGGCCTTGGCGTTTGGCTTCATACATAGCAATATCAGCTTGCTGGACCAATTTTAATGGGTCGTCATCGTAGCTTTCGGTGACGGCAATACCGGCGCTCGCCGATAAATGCAATTCCGAACTTTCAATATGAAAAGGTCTTTGCATGGCCTCTATCAGTCTATCGGCTATAAAGGCAGCATCACTTTGCCGTCTCAGCTCAGACAATACCGCAACAAACTCATCCCCTTCCATGCGCGCTAATGTGTCACCCGGCCGTAAACAGTCTTTCAAGCGTTCTGCCGCCGCAAGCAACAGCCGATCACCAATTTTATGACCCATAGTGTCGTTCACAGCTTTAAACCCATCGAGCCCGACAAACACAACACCTAATTGAACATCGTTACGCTTGCACAGTGTCATGCTCTGCTGCAATCTATCCGCCAGCAACACTCGGTTTGGCAAGCCGGTCAAGCTGTCATGGTTTGCAAAAAAAGCCACTTTTTGTTCCAGTTCAACCTGATTGGTAATGTCTTCAAAGTGCACTAAACGAACAGGCTGCCCGCGCCAATGCGTTTGAATACTATAATGACGAATGCGTTTTTTCTTGCCATCTGGCATATTTAGAGCCGCTTCATGACTGAAGGCGTAGTTATCGTTGTATTCTATGGGTAACCGGCGCCCTTTTAATTCCGCACTGGTTTGTTGTAGCAACTTTTCTGCAGAAGGGTTTGCGTAGATAATCATTCGCTTGTCGTCAACTAACACCACCGGCTGAAGACTGTCTTCAAGCAGGTATTCAAACGTCAGCTGACTGTCGAGTAAGTCCCGCTGATGACGCCGACGCTCAAGGGTATAGTAAATACTTTTTTTCAAGGCCAGAGGGGTAACTTCAGATTTTTCCAGATAATCGTCGGCACCCAGTTGAATGGCTCTTTTGCTCAGCTCGTCGGTCCCCTGCCCGGTTAAAAATATGACAGGCGTTTCTATGTGCTTATCGCGCAATGCCTGAATAACGGTATCACCGCTATCACCTCCCAGGTGAAAATCGCATAAGATGATGTCATAAGTCTGCTTTCGCAGCTTGGCTAACGCGTCACTCTTTGACTTCACCCAATGCAGTTGATACTCCGGAGCTCCTTTTAATAACAACTCTTTTGCTAATACATAGTCGTCTGCATCATCTTCTATCAGCAGAACGTTCAACGCGTCAGTAACCGGCAAGTTCATAATTCATCCTAGTTCGCTGCCTTTCGGCAGTATAATTTTGATAGTCGTTCCTTCGCCACTTTGGCTACTTAATACAACATCACCGTGGTGCAAATCCACTATTTTTTTCACAATAGCCAGGCCCATTCCGGTTCCCGGAATGTCCCCTCTGGAGTGCAGCCTTTTAAACGGTTTAAATACGGCCTGATGGTGGGAGGCCTCTATACCAATTCCATTATCTGAGAAGTACACAGCGACGTTATCGGCAGATACTCGTTGAGAGTAAAGTGTCATTTTCAATTTTCTGTCTTTTCTGGCGTATTTAATGGCGTTAGTGACCAGGTTGTCAAACACTCGCTTCATTAGCTCAGGATCAACCTCCACCTCATGTTTCAGACTCACATCAAACTGAGCCCCCATAGACGCTATCTGAGCTTCATGTTCCCTGGTAACCCCTTGAACAATTGACGACAAATCAGTCGTCTGAACTTGCAAAGAATCTCTACCCAGCCGGGCCAATTCTAAAATTTCGTGAATAAGTTGCTGCATTCGCCTGGAGGCGGACACCATGCGTTCTAAGTAATCGCGTTCTTTCTCGGGAAGCTGTGCTTGCTGCAGAAGCTCGCCAAAGCGGACTATTTTACGTAACGGTTCTTGTAAATCGTGCGATGCGACAGCGGCAAAATTCTGCAGCTCATCGTTCACTTGTTCTAGCTCGGTATAGGTTTGTTTCAAATGAGTAATGTCACGGGCAATACCGAACACGCCCAAAACCCGGCCATCCTCCATCATAGGTATATTGTTCACATTTAACACCATGCGCTCCCCCGATTTACGCACAATACTGGTTTCGTAATGCATCGACTCACCTTGCAACGCTCTATTAAAAACAACTGCGACTTTGGCCATCTCAGAGGACGCAAGAACATATTCATAGTGGAGGCCCAAAACGTTTTCTTTACTCGTTTGCAGGTATTCTTCACCCGTTTTGTTTAAATCGGTGAACCGGCCTGATAAGTCGAGCGAGAATGCCGCACTCGGATTGTGATCGAATAACGAACGATAATGCTGTTCCGAGCGGCGCAAACGATCAAGCGCTTTGTCCCGCTCGTTTTGCATAGCAAAAAAATAAGACACGATATCCCGACAAATATAAAGCAAGGTTAAAATGACAAAATGTCCGACCAAAATAATGCCTGGCACCGAATCCTGCAGCACGCTTTCGCTTTTTAACGGCTGATTCAGCGCATAAAGCCACCATATACTGGCTAGAAGGTACAACAACAGCATTATCCATAGCCAGTTGCCGTCGCTTCGAACACGATTTTCTCCAGTAAAAAAAGGCAAGACTAAACAGGCTGACCCGGCGAGTATTGCCAGAACTCCCCGAAACACATACAGATTAGTCTGAAAGGCAGCCGTTAATTCCCAGCAGCCGACAACCAAAAGAGAAAACGCAACACTCTTCAATAAAATTGGCCAACGGTTCAGCTGCAAACGCAAGGTACGAGATAAAGAGATGAGAGAACCCAGCAAGCCCAAAGAAATAGCCAAAAGACTGTCGCCCACGGGCATTCTGAAACCGATACTGACCAACCCCAGGTTGATAGCAAATAAACTCATGCCGCCCCAGACTAAACACGCCAGAGTGAATGAATGCCAATAACTGCGGGCGGTAATACGTAGCCAGTTATTCGCCATTGTATGCCTCACCTTGTTTCATCGGTGCAGGAAAAACTAAGACGACACGGGTTCCTTTATCAACGGCGCTGCTCAAATGCATGCTACCGCCCAGAGTACGCATTATGTTGTGACTAATTGATAATCCAAGCCCTGTTCCGGTACCTTCCGGTTTGGTTGTATAAAAGGGGTCTGCCGCACGGGATAAAACGTCCTCAGACATCCCACAACCAGTATCGTCAATCATCACTCTGACCTGCTCATTAATGCTCTCGGTCGTAATATCAACATAACCAAAACGCACTATCGACTGAGCCGCATTTAAAAAAATATTGAGTAGCACTTGATTCACCTGCGCCGGGTCACAGTAAACTTGCGGAATATCTCCGTAGTGCTTCCGAATGTCGACTTTATTACGCAACTCATTGCGCATCACTTTTAACGTGGTATCAATTTGATGGTGAATATCACACCAATCGGACAAACCGGAACTGCGAGTAAATTGAGTTAATGAATGTGTTGTTTGAGTAATGTGATGAATGCCTTCCTGAGTTTCATTCAATAACGACAGCAAATCGGCCTCCAGAAAGTCAAAATCAGCCGTTTCTTTTTGCTGCTCTGTCACACCACTGTTATTCACCAAGTTCAATAGTCGTTGAGTGTACTGGCTTAAGGTATTGAGGTTTGACCGAATATAGGCCACTGGATTATTTATCTCGTGGGCAATGCCAGCGGCCATTTGCCCGAGGGAAGCGAGTTTCTCCGTTTGCAGCATTTCAGCGCTAATGGCTTCAACTTTATTGAGCAGCTCCGCTTTTTGCTCCCGTTGAAGAATGAGTTCCTGCTGTCGACGCTTTAATTCACTGTTAATTTCTACTATTTGCTCACGCTCTGTGATCAACTGGCGTTCTAACAATAGATGTTTGTCTGCCAACATCACAATAAACGCTATTTTATTGTCCGGCTGGCAAATAGCATTCACAAGGCACATGATGTTTTCTTCGTGATCTTTTAAATACAGAGTCAATTGCTCGCAATCAACACCCTGCCGTAACTTTGGCTCAACAGCTGACAAAAAATACAGGCGAGAGGCCGGAGACAACAAAGAATCAACCGACTGCTGCAGGATTTCATTCGGCGTTTTTTGAAGCTTCAGGCACAATCGATGAGTGACTTCCGTCACTGAAAAGTCACGAATATCGAATTCAAGCGCCAGCAAAGGCCAATTTGTTGCGTCTGCTGCTATCATGCTGTTTTGTCTTTTAACGATTCAATGAGATGTTCTGCGACCAAGTTCGGGGCGCTCAACTGAGGGTAATGACCTCTGGCGTCCAGCACATGAAGCCGGGCTTTCGGTAGTTGCTTAGCCATATACCGGGAAACGTCCAGCGGGACCACAATATCGGCATTCGCCTGCAATATGGTAACCGCGCAATCAACATGAGGCAGTGATTCCCGGACATCCGAATAAAAAGTGGCTTTAGCAAAGTTACGCGTCAGCTGAGCATTCCCCGCGGTAAAGTAGTCTTCCAGAGTTTTGGCTAACTTGGGCTGATCACTATTTTCCATCACTTGCGGACTCATGTATTGGGCCCAGCCGAAAAAATTTTGTTCCATCAGTATCATCAGCTCATCAACATCCGGCTTACTGAAACCGCTTTGATACTGGGGCGGATCGTGTATGTAGCGCGGAGAAGGGTTCAGCATTACAATGTGGTTAACTTTGTATTTTATAAACGGGTAAGCAAGACAAGCAATACTGCCACTGACCGAATGTCCGATAAGCGTAATAGAATCCGCTTCCAGCGTTTCAACCACTTCGATAAGGTCACGTGCATAACCTTCAAGGTTTTCGTAACGCTTTTCACTATAGCTGGCAACATCAGAGTTGCCGGAACCGACGTAGTCAAACGTCACTATACGATAACTTTGGGGCAGTTGCTCTATCACTGCATCCCAAATGGTCTGATCACAGCCAAAGCCGTGGGCAAACACTAAGGTTTTCGTGCCTTCACCTCTAATACGGACGTTATTGCGAATGGCGATTTGTTGCTTATTCATCGTCTGAAAACTCATTCAACAACTTATTAACGGTTGATATCAGAGTTTAGACCGTGTTTCAAGGCAACGCTAATCGCGTTTGAAGGGAATCTTTAATAATTCCCATAACTTAGTCGTTATTTTTGAGTCTCTGTAGTCCCTTAAACCAATATCTATATTGTCAGATCCGGCTTTTGGCCTGTCGGTAAAGCTGTCGAAGAGATGATCCCACCAACTGACGCTAAACCCATAGTTGCTATTGGTTTCTTCTTTTTCCACGCTGTGGTGAATGCGGTGTAATTCTTGCGTGATTAGAATTTTCCGGACGATTTTTTCCAGCGGCTTAGGCAGCTCGACATTACCGTGATTGAACAACGAACAGGCATTAAGAATAATTTCAAATAAGACAACCGCTAGTGCAGGGGCTCCAAGCACCAAAATAGTTGCGCCTTTGATAAAAAAGCTCAACACAATTTCAGCCGGGTGAAAGCGCAAACCGGTGGTCACATCAAAATCCGGGTCGGCATGATGCACCCGATGCATACGCCATAAAACAGGTACGCGATGAAATAATCGGTGTTGCCAATAAATGGCTATATCTAATAGGACGATGCTTATAACAACGGTCAGCCAAAACGGCAAATTAACGGTTAAAGCATGAAAAAGCCCTAAGCTCTTTTCTGACGCAAAGAGTGCGACGCCAACCAAACCGGCAGGGGCAACAATTCTCAGCAGCAAGTTATCCACCGCCACTATCGCCAGATTTGCAGGCCATCGTTGCCTGCGCTTATAGCGAGGCTTGCGTTTGGGGGAAACGAGTTCCCACAGCACCATCAGCAACAGCACACCAATAAATACGCTTAATCGCCAGAGAGTTTCAGACATTACCAGGCCCCGGCTGTGGTGCTTTGCCTTTTTTCAGTGTTCGGTAGCCCGCAACAATCCGCGTTATGGCGGTAAGCCAGCAGGCGGCGGCAAATGCGTAGGCAAGCACTGCGAAATATTGGGGCCACAAACAAAACGCAACAAAAGCTAAAATCGTTTCAAAGCCTTCGGTTAAACCTCCCATATAATGCAGGGACTTATTCGGGTAAGACGGGTTCTCTATGCCGCGCTTTCCGGCAACGCTGGCAAACGCCAAAAATGTGGCTCCGGTGCCCATAAAAGTGACTAACAATACACCCGCAGCAATCGCGTTTTGCTCCGGGCTCGCCAGCATAAAACCAAACACCACGGCACTATAAAAGATGAAGTCCAGCACAATATCGATAAAGCCGCCCGCATCGGTCAGCTGAGTACGTCGCGCGACTGCACCGTCCAGTCCATCGCATAAACGGTTCAATAAAATGGCCACCAAGGCCAGGCCATAAAGATCAAAAGCTAACAATGGAACAGCTAACAGCCCTATAACAAAACCCGCTATAGTGACTTGGTCAGCGTTAATCCCCAAACGAACCAATAGGCGCGCGGGAATATCCAACATTTTTCGGGTAAGAGGCAGTATTTTCGGGTCAAACATTCGCAGGCTCGCTTTCTATCTTTCCGTGCTCTAATTTAAGAATACATCCACACGCGTCTGCGCGATCGTGAGTCACTAATAAGGTGGGTATTTCTCTTTCCTGTAACTGCGCAAAAGTCCATTGTCTGACCTCTTCCCGCAAGTTCGCGTCTAATGCCGAAAAAGGTTCATCCAGTAACATGGCCTGAGGCGCAGCCAGTAAAGAGCATATCAACGCAATGCGAGCGTATTGTCCGCCGCTTAAACTGTCAGGGTAAACGGCCCACTTGTCGTCAAGCCCCAAGGTTTTCAGCATACCAAGCGCTTCATTAACCTGTTGCTTGCGGGTTAATGTGGAGCGTGGCTTTTGCGCAAAAAGACAGTTTTCTTCTACCGTCAAGTGCGGAAATAAGCCGCCCTTTTGGAACATTAACCCCAGTTGACGCCCGGCAATTGAACAATTGCTAATGTCTTTTCCGTTTAACCTAAGCTCGCCCTTAGCACAAAAGCCTGACAATGACTCACCCAACATCCAACGCAGCAAAGTCGATTTACCCACACCGCTGGAGCCCATCAGGGTGACCACCTCATCTTTGTTAATCGTCAGATCATCCAGGGTTACTAAAGGTTCAGCACTACCCTTTGTCAGCTTCTCGATGCTAAGGTTACGAATGTTCAGCATAACTTTTTGTCCTGATTGCTCCGACAAGAATAAACACCAATAGTGGCAGCACCATTTGCAATAGAGCATAAAGACTGCCGATACGCCAGTCGCCACCACTGGCAATACTGACAGCTTCGGTGGTTAACGTCGGTGTTAAGCCCTGCCCCAGCCACTGTGTTGGCAGGTACTGGGCAATACTGACCGAAAATGCGACCGCAAACGCCACGGCAACAGGCTGCTTTAACATAGGCAACATAACTCGCCACCAGGCAGCTCGCGGCGAGTAGCCTAAACTTTCAGCACGAGTCAGCCACTGCTTATCAAAACTGACATACGCACCGTGTAAAACCAAGTACGCATAAGGCAGAGTATACACAGCGTGCGACCAGAACACCCAGCCTAGCTGCCAACCGCCCTGAAGATGCTCCCCCAGTAACCGCTGCCAACCTAACACCAGAGGCACCTGGGGAATAAACAACGCAATGAGCACTGGCCAGTAAAAATCACGGGCGCCCTTTTGCCGTTGTCTTTGCAACAATGCAATAGCAGACACGGTTCCCAATAACGCACTGGCCAACGCCAGCCAAAGGCTATGAACGACCGGTTCCGCAAGATAACGCCATTCTGTTTGCCAGCGTTCAAGGCTTAAGTCAGCCGGCAACACATTAGGATAAAACCAGTGTGTTGCTGCGCTCTGTAGCACTAAAATTAAGATGACTCCCAGCGCAAGTATCCCCAAAAGTGACCACGCAAAACGACTGGCTTTGTGGGTATCTGATTCTCGCCCTGCGTTGACTTCTTTACTCAGCGCCAGCGCGCGAAAAAGCGCCGCATGTTTTGAATTGAACAGCAGCAGAACGACCGCCATGGCCAACAAGATCCAGGCCCCTGCCAGAGCCTTTACCTGGCTGTCAGCAGAAAACTGAAAAGTCCATTCATACACCCTCTGCGCCAACACCCCCGGCGTGTTACTGCCCACCAACAGCGGAATATCGATGACCGACAAGGTGTAGATGATCACTGCAGCCATGGGTAGCGTCAGGCGGCGCAAGAGTTCAGGGGCGACCACACGCCACCACGCCTGACGTTTGCTGTAACCATAGCTTTGAGCCTGTGTCAGCCAGGTATTGACGGGAAGCTGCTTTAACTGCGCCGATATCATCAGCAACAAAAACGGCAGCTCTTTTAACACCAACACCACTATCACGGTCACTAATGACTTACTCGGCAACGGCCAGCCTGCCGGCGGCGCAGGAAAAAGCCCACTCAGGGTTTCGACTAGCCGTATCAGCCAGCCTGAAGGACTCAATAGCAACATAAGACCCACAGCAAATGCGACGTGAGGAATGGATAACAGCGGTGACAGCACTTGCTGCAAGCGGGGTTTCTGCAGTAACCCCGGCGCCATCCACAACGCTAAGTAGCAAGCGAGCAATGGAGTGACAACAGCCAGAAGCAAGCTTGAAACGGTTGATTCATAGTCCGTTAACAGCTCTGTGAATGTGGCACTACTGACGCCGGTTTCAGAATGAAATGACGTGACCAGCAGAAAAAATAAGCCGCTGCCAACCGGCAGAAGAATCAGCAACAACCAGACTGCTATTGATAGCGTGCGGACCATTCCCGCTCCAGGTAAGTTTGCCAGCTGGCATGAAAATCGTTCGTGGGTTCTAATAAGGCAGCACTTGAGCCAGCGCCTTCAAGCACCGAAGGATCGCCCCACCGATTGGTGTCCGCTTTCCGTTGTTGCGCTTTTTCAGACAGCAAGAATTCAATTACCGCTTTTGCAGACTCGGGATTTTCGGCACTGGCAGGTACAGCCAAATAGTGATTGTTGGTTATCGCTTTGTCTGACAAGGTATGGCGCTCAACACCCGCTGGCAACCGCCCGTAATTAACCAAGGTTTTGTAATCATTGGGATTGAAGCTCACGGCCATCAGTAATTGTCCGTTCGCCAGATAAGAAATTTGCTCACCCGCCGACGACGGGAAATTCTCGCCCTGCTGCCATAATAGAGGATGCAGCTTGTCCAGATAGTCCCACAACGGCTGGGTTAGCTCTTTTGCATCGACACTATCGACTGGTTGCTGGAATAGCTCACGCTGCTGTGGCTGCAAAGACAACAATAACGATTTCAAAAAGGTGGTGCCGTGAAAGTCAGGTGGCTTAGGGTAGCTGATGCGGCCTTTATTGTCCCAGGCCGCATCAAGCAGCCTTTCTGCGCTAATTTGCTGTTGTTTAAACACGCCCGGGCGGCTAATCAGGTTAAACTGCCCAACACCCCAGGGAACTTCAAGCCCATTCACAGGCTCGCCAAAATCATTCTTCCAGTTAAGCGCGGGGTTAATGTGCTTCATTGCTTGTATGTCGTTGACAATAGGCAGCAAGGCGCCCGCTTTTTTTAACGCGTGAAAGTTTTCGCCGTTTATCCAGATAACGTCGGCATTGGAGTAGCCCTCGATAATCTGCTTAACCACCTCGGAGGCATCCGCCACTTTGTTGTGACGAAGTTGAATACCTTCACCTTTGAGCTCTTTCTGCGCCCAACGTAAGTAACTGTTTACTTCCGGTGAGCCACCCCAGGCGTAAAAGTTAACCACATCTGCCTTTAGCGGAAACGCGACGCAGAGCGTAGCAAACAGAAAACTGATGGTAGCAACAAAACGCATATTAACTCCGGCGCCAGCGATGGAATTTTTCCACCCATGCTAGCAGCTTCTGCGGTGCATTGGCTCGTTTCCACTCACCGGCAACGTACTTATTCGCTTCAGCTAATGTCGGATAACTGTGTATGGTGCCCAGTATTTTATTCAAACCAATGCCATGCTTCATCGCCAATACATACTCCGCCAAGAGTTCGCCGGCTTGTGGACCCACAATGTTGACGCCGAGCAGCTCATCTTTGCCCGGCTTGGTCAGCACCTTCACCCGGCCGTAAGCACTGTCCTCAGCAATCGCCCTATCCAGTTCACTAATGTCGTATTCCGTTACTTCGTAATCGGTATGGTCTTTCTTCGCCTGCTGCTCCGTTAAGCCCACGTTTGCCACCTGCGGTGAAGTATAAGTCACCCAGGGAATAACCGAATAGTCAGCACGAAAGGTTTTGAATGGATCAAATAACGCATTAACCGACGCATACCAAGCCTGATGCGAGGCCACATGAGTTAGCTGATAAGGTCCGGCTACATCACCACAGGCATAAATATTAGGGAAGTTGGTTTGTAACAACTCATTTGTACTAACGGTTTTGTCAGTCTGCACACCCAACTCTTCCAGACCGAAACCGGAAATATTGGGTTGTCGTCCCAGTGCAATCAGCACTTTATCAAACGACAGTTGAACCTCCTGGCTTTGACCGTCAACTGTACGCTCGGCAATAAGCACCGACTCGCCATTGTGTTGCTCAAAGCGCACCGCTTTGTGACTCAGTTTAATATCAATGCCTTCGGATTCTAAGCGCTGGGTCAGTAGCTTCGTCGTATCTTCGTCTTCCGGACCCATCAACCGATCAGCCATTTCCACTTGAGTCACTTGTGAGCCCAGACGCTGAAACGCTTGCGACAATTCACAACCAATGGGACCACCGCCTAAAACTAGCAGACGTTTGGGCAGCTCTTCTAATTCCCAGAGCGTGTCCGAGGTTAGATAGTCAACTTTATCCACCCCTTCAAAGTTAGGTACTAACGGCTTAGCGCCGGTGGCAATAATTATGCTGCGGGTGGTAATGCGTTTGGCTTCTTTTTTCCCTTCTACATTGCTGGTCACTTCCACTTCCCAGGGCGACACAATGCGGGCTTCGCCCTGCTCCACATCAACGCCCAGCTTAGTGTAGCGTTCCACCGAGTCGTGCGGCTCAATTTCTTTTATTACCGACTTTACCTGCTGCATCACCTGTTTGAAGTCGACTGATACCTCGCCTACATTGATGCCCACATTGTTCGCGTTACGTGCATTATGAGCAAGCTCTGCTACGTGCAATAACGCTTTGGACGGCACGCAGCCTGTGTTCAGACAATCGCCGCCCATTTTATGCTTTTCAATTAATGTGACTTTGGCTTTTACGGTGGCGGCTATGTAAGCACTGACTAACCCAGCTGAGCCTGCACCAATAACCACTAAATTAGTGTCGAACGACTTTGGTTTTTTATAACCCTTAAACGCTTTACGGCGCTTTAAAGCCGCCAACAGAGCTTTGCCAATAAAGGGGAAAATGCCCAATAAAACAAACGCACCGATTAAGTCCGCTGAGATAATATCACCAAGACTGGATATATCTGCCAATTGCGTCCCGGCATTCACATAAACAGCCGTGCCCAGCAGCATGCCTACTTGACTGACCCAATAGAATGTCCACGCTCTTATCTTACTCAACCCCATGACCAGGTTAATGACAAAGAACGGAAACAACGGCACAAGTCGTAAGCTGAGGAGATAAAACGCACCATCACGTTCCATTCCCCGATTAATGGCTTGCAGCCTGTCGCCAAACTTTTCCTGAACCCAGTCATGCAAAATAAAGCGGCTACTTAAAAAAGCAATGAAAGCGCCTAAAGAACTGGCGAAACTGGCTAGTAGCAAGCCCCAGCCCAGACCAAATATAGCGCCCGAGCCCAGCGTTAAAATGGTAGCGCCTGGCAAAGATAACGCCGTTGTGACCACATAAATCACAAAGTAGACAGCAAAGGTCTGCAACGGGTAGTCAACAAAAAGCTGGTTCAGCTGCTGTTGTTTCTCCTTTAACACATCGAGCGACAGATACTGCGTCAGGTCAAACGCAAAAGCGCTGACAAAAAGCGCTATAATGACCAGTAATAACAACAGCTTTTTGGCTGACATAACTTTTCCTTAAAAGCGGTAATTAACACTTAACCGGGCATGCCTTGGCTGCGACGGGAACACTAAAGTTGCACCAAAATAGCCGCCTTCGAATACCGGTGACCAATTCTCCTGATCGGTTGCATTGAACACGTCCACGCGGGCGCTTAACTGCTCGCTGAAGCGATAACTCGCATTCAAGTTTAGAGTATGCTGATCGCGTATAAAAACGGTTTGCAAATAATCCAACGGGTAATGCTTGGTATAACTTAGGTCGCCGCCCACAGACCATTGCTCAGTTATCTGCCAGCCCGCTACTGCTGAGGCCTGCACTTCGGGAATACCTTGCAACTGTTGGCTGGAAGCCGCAAACGCGGTGAAGTTAGGCGAACCAACACCAGTCCCCTCAATAATATCCGGACGCGAATCGTCAAATACGTCGGCCACTTGCCGCGTTCCCTGAGAGGCGACCGAATCGTCCCAGTACGCATCAATATAGCTTGCGGCCAGCGTTAGCCAGTAACCGTTTTCGTGCGCATAATGCCACTGAGTTTCAAAGCCTTCTGTGCGGATACCGCTGTTAGAGCCATCGCGATTTCGCAAACTGCGCTTCTGGTCGAACACAACAGCGTCGGCATACCAACGGGCATCACTTGGAGCGTATTTTACGCCCAGTTCATACAAGGTATTTTCGGTCGCAAAGTTTTGCGCATCAATGTTACCGGCAGCGTTCAGTACGGTGCCGCCGGCCATAGAGTTTGAGGTTGAGTCGCTTTTGTACGCCGTTGCATAAAACATCAAATTGGCCGTAACATCGTACTGTGTTGACAAGCTCACGGCACTTAACCAGTCGCTGTAGGTATCACTGGCTGCATCCACTCCCGGCGGAGGGATAGGGTCTTTCGCTTTTACGTCATAATAATCTGCGCGTACGCCACCTGTGACACGCCATTTATCGGTTATATCCAGTTCATGCTGAGCGAAAACGCCCCACTGGTAGCTGGTCGAATCGGTGGTATCGGACAAATTAAAGTCACCAGCGCCGTCACCGTCTACGTCGTACTGCCCGCCCGGAGACACAAATAAGCCGGGGCGAAGTTCAATTAAACGCGCTTGTTGTTCGCTGGTCAGCGGAATTCGACGATTGCTTAAGGGCCCAGTCAAATCAATGGGGTTATCGGCTTCAGTCGTAAACTGACTGTAACCCAATACGTCATTCATACGCAGGTTAACGCCGGCAATAGTTTTTTCATTAATGTGCAATTCAGTGCGGTTTTCAAAAGTATGAGCACCATCAATAATCTCAACAAAACTGTTTTGATTGATACCTTCACGAGTCAGGTACTGATAGTACGTTCGGTTTACCAGTACCATGCTGTCGTTAAGCCAGTGTTGGAATTTAGCGTGTAATAACGCCGTTTCGGCCGTGTTGGTATCCAGCGGATCAGTCAGCGTGGTGCTGCGATCAATTTCGACCTCCCCAGTGGGACTAACCACTGCACCCGGCCCCGGAACTCGTGAACCATTGGGCTGCACGCCCTGCCCGGTAATATACATATTGTTATCAATTAAATTCTGCGTAGGCCGGTTGATGCCCGCGTTATCTGTCCATTCAACATCATAGTACTCCAACGACACATCAAACTGCGTATCAGCATTAGGGGCAAACTTATATGCCAGCAATATATCGTCACTACGATGATGGGAGAAATCGTAGAAACTGTCTTCATCAACGTACTCGGCACTGACCCTCAGAGCTTGTTCTTTCTCTTTTATCACCCAGTTATGATCGAGTTGCAGGCGATACTGGTTCCACTCGCCAATCTGCGCCCTTAACGTTGAATCTGACGCCGTTAATCGAGCGGTTTTCGGTTGCAAATTAACAAACCCACCCACGCGCTGGGAGGTTCCCAGCATAACCGGCGGCGCTCCCTTAACTACGGCTATGCTCTCAATAGCGTTGAATGACAAGGGAATACCCAGACCATTGTTTCCGGCCTGGCGGCGCATGCCCGCTTCATATAATTCGCCTAACTGCCCGCGCAGTGTCGGCAACGAAGGGTTTCCAAAACCAGCGGCGGCAAAACTGTTGGGAGCGAAACGGGAGATGTCGTGTAAATCATTTATTGCTGCTTCCTGCATTAATGACTGATTAATGACCGTGGCTGCGCGAGGGATCTCCTGCAAGCTTTCAGCTAAACCAAACAGACCCTCGGTTGAATCTTCAGACGGTAACACCACACTGCCGTCATCCCGACCCATCACTTCGATAATTTCCATAGGCTGTTCCTGAGCAACCGCGGTTAACGGTAAGAATCCTAGCCACCACCACTTTTTCATTCTTGTTGTCCTTTGTTTTTTATTTCACTAGGGTAATACGCAGCTTCTGTATTTTTCGATTACGATGAATCACTTTAATATCAATGATCTTTTTCTAAATTAATACCCTAAAATCAAGTGTAAACAAACATAGTAACGCGAAGGCGGGAACAAGTAATGCGAGTCATTCTCTTTATTCTAACCATGATGTGGCAAGTGGCTCCATCAGCGCAGACATTTGATCAGTCTCACAAAGCATTCACCGATGTCTTAAATGAGCACGTCGTCGTTTATGACGACGGTTTAAAGTCTGTCGTTGATTACCGCACGTTAGCCGAGAACCGTCAGCCGCTGGACGACTATCTGGCGTCATTGTCTGTGGTTAATAGGGAACAATATGAAAGCTGGACGCATGAGCAACAATTAGCTTTTTTAATCAACGCTTATAACGGCTTCACGTTGCAGCTCATCATCGACAATATCGCTGAGTTTAAATCGGGCGAGGCGGAGTCCATTCGTGATTTAGGCTGGTTCTTATCAAGCCCATGGGAAAAGTCCTTTTTTACGTTGCTGGGTAAAGAACGCACGCTGGATTGGGTTGAGCACGAAAAGATCCGTGTAGATTTTAACGAACCGAGGATACATGCCGCTCTAGTCTGCGCTGCAATCAGCTGTCCTAAACTCCGCGCGGAAGCCTTTTCTGCCAATAAGCTCGACGTTCAGCTCGAAGATCAAATGGTCACTTTTTTAAGCGACCCTGATAAAAATGGTGTTGACGATAAAGGCCTCTACTTGTCTAAGATTTTTGATTGGTATAGCAGTGACTTCGACAACCTGCTTAATTACCTGAGCGGTTATACTCAGGCCTTAACAACTACCGAGAAAGAAGAGCAGCGTCTACAAAATAACATCGACATTCGCTACCTCGATTATAACTGGCAGCTTAACAGCGTTGAAAATCGCTAAAGTCGCGCGACTGTTAAATTCTCGTTGACCCAAACCCAGGATAATGACGTAATATCAGTCAACATAATTAAGAGGGTTGCTTTATGAAAGCATTACACGGTTTGTTTATTCTTCTGGGGTTGCTGTCAGTTATCCTGCTAGCAATTTCCGGACCTTTGTATAAAAGTGGTAGCGCAGAGCTTGGGACAGCCTTTCTCATGCTTCGGTGGGCCGCTTATATTGGCGCCGCGACGTTTGTTCTGAATATCATTTGGTATCTGATTCGTCGTCCACAAGGTTTTGTCGCTGGCCTTAGCGGCCTGGCGATAATTGCGGGTGGATTTGCTTTCTATATGCCATTCAGCCAGTACTTAAAAGCTCAAAATGTACCGGCTATTCACGACATTACCACCGATACTCAGAACCCACCGGAGTTTGTTGCTATTGCGCCGCTGCGTGCAGACGCGTCGAACCCGGTCGAGTATCCCGGTGAAGAAACCGCTAAGAAGCAACGTAAAGCGTACCCTGAACTCTCTACTTTTCAGTCGTTAGTGCCGCCAGATGAACTCTTCTCCGCGTCGCTTGCTGTGGTTGATAAAATGGGGTGGGAACTGGTCGCCAGCTCAAAAGCAGAAGGCCGCATTGAAGCCACCGCGACAACCACTTGGTTTGGCTTTAAAGATGATGTTGTCATCCGTATTCGTCCAACCGCCGACGGTAGCGAACTCGATATTCGCAGTAAATCACGGGTAGGTCGCAGCGATGTTGGTAAAAACGCAGAGCGAATTCGCACCTTTATCATGCAGTTAGAGTCTGAGTTAAAATAAAAGCTTAGGGAGCTTTGCGGATAAGAGGCTCCCCATAGCTTTCGCTTAGTTGGCGTATTACGTGCTCAGGGATAAACACCTGAGCCACGCTGGCCACTTCTTTGGTGTTAATATCGACTAACCGTGCATTAGCCATAACGCCATTACGATGATGCGACAAAGTCCCTACCATAACATGGGTTATTGGCATAATTTCGTCCAGCTCCAAATAATCCCGGGTTAACGCAAAGTCGCCATTTTCCGTTACCCTAATAAAATTGGTCGTTTTAAAGTCAAGTACACTTAGATCGCGACGGTGCAACTCTTGGATTAGCTGTTCAGACAACACATGACTTAAAGGAGAGCTTTCATCATATTGGCTGGCGACTCCAACCAAATTAGTCACCCCCACTTTAATTCCGCTTAACCTAATACTCGCGTTATCAACTAACTGATCCGCTAATGTGGCACTGTATTGAGCACTATAAGGTTGCGCATAAGTTTCTGGTAATTCATCTGCTTGTGCCATTTCTGGCTTTGCCGGAAGCACCGTACAGGCAGTTAGCGACAAAAGAACAACTATGGCAGACATTAATAATTTCATAACAAAGCCCCTTTTAATTACGCTGCAAATGACCGTTGACTAGCTCTACCTGCTTATTCGGCCAATACAAATGCTTAGGCACATAACGGTTCGCAGCGGCCAGGACCTCCTGGTTACGACGGTCAATGACCCTCAAATTAACCATTGTTCCAGCGTCTTTACGCGCTAGCGTACCCACCAAAATCCAGTCAAGCTCCGGGTGTTGTTCCAAAGCTTCGGTATTACGAGTAAGAGCTGTTGCTCCGCGCTCACTGATAGAAACGTAGTCTTGAGCACGAAACTCCACCAAATTCAGGTTACGCTCCTTAAGATGAGCGTAAATACTTTCGCTTAATTGATAACTAAGTTGATTTAATGAGTCGCCTTCGTCGGGCTGTTCTAGCGTTTCAGCCAACACCCAACGGGTTACTCCGATATTCGACATGCCATAGGGTTGTTCTACTTGCGCTAATTGTTTAGCGAGTTGTTCGGCCAAGTCGTCGCCGATTGCTTCGTGGGGGTTAGACACATGAGATTGAGCTTTTATGGGAATAAGTGTAAATACACAAACTAGAGCAATAGTAAGAAGCCGATTAGCCATGACGTTAACCTTAATCAATTCAATTCATGCTTTGTTATCGGCCACTTTTAGGTAAGGTTTAGTGATATAACCAGAGAGGCAATAAATGCTCTCTGGTCTACCTCAGAGTTTACTCACTGATATGCTTGTCGAGAAATGTCAGCATTCTCGTCCAACGCTCAACGTTGTTTTCCGGCTTATAGAAACCATGCCCTTCATTCTCCTTAAACATCCACTCATAAGGATGGTCATTCGCTTCTAAAGCGTCACGTAATGCATAAGCTTGCGCTGGCGGGACCCGCACATCATTTCCGCCTTGTATTATAAAGACTGGAACTTTCAGTTTATCAACTAAATCGACCGGGGATTGAGCGCTACGCTCTTCTTTGCTATTTGGCAGAGCCATACGCAAATAATTCAAGCCTGATTCAGTTTCAGGGATATCACCTTTTTCAAACATCATATTAAGGTCATATACTCCGACAAAACCAATAGTACAGTCATATAAATCCGGTTCCCGTATCACTGTCATAAGAGCTGCATAGCCACCGTAAGAACCACCATATACGCACATTCTATCTTTATCTACGATGCCCTCATCGATAACGTGCATGACCCCGTCGGTCATGTCGTTGATCATTGTCGTTCCCCAGTTCTTATAGCCTTTCTGAAGAAACTCACGACCATAACCGCCTGAACCACGGAAGTTTGGCTGCAATACCGCGTAACCATGTTCAGCCAAAACCTTTGCGTCAGAATTAAGCGTCGTCAGGCTATCGCGGGGTCCGTGAGGCCCGCCATGAGGCATTAAGATAAGCGGCAAATCTTTTGCTTCTTTACCTTTGGGAAGAGTTAATAGTGCCTTTATTGTTAAGCCATCCCGCGATTTATAGCTGATAATCTCAGTTTGAGGCATTTTGTCTTTATCAAGCCACGGTTTTGCTTTAATAATCAACGATAACGTGCGCTTTTCTGAGTCGAACAAATAAAACTCTGTGGGGTAGTTCGCCGAAGAAACTGATAACACCATTTTAGAGTTATCCAACGTAGCGGAGTTTATGTTGACGCTTGCGTTAGGAAACGATTGTGACAAACTCTGCACAGCTTTGGAGAAATACTCGTCTTCAACACCGGTAAAGAAAACTGTATCTATACCATTGTATTCATAAGCGGCACCAATGACCTCGTTGGCACGCCCTTTACGGATACTCATGATTGGCGCCAAATCCGTTTCGGGGTGGCTAGCCATTATACTGATTTCACCTGTCGCCAAGTCCATTGTGGTTAAGGCCAGAGTGTCAGTGACAACATCGCTCAACCCTACTGCGGTTTGGCCGTCGGGTAAGATATCAATAGGTGAAAAACCTCCCTCTTTTTGACCAAAACGAGCGACTTCCTTCCACTCTTCATCAGCCCCGGGGCGCGTCATAACAACTTTTTCGTTAGTATTATGAGGCTCTGAACCAGTAGCTAAACGGGTCACGCCATTATCGTCTAAATAGACTTGTACATTGGTACCTTCGTACCGTCGCACTGGCACTCGCCCTTCAGACTTCACTCGTCCACTATCAACTTTTAAACGATAAATATCGACGTAAGGTTCGCTGGCATTATTAGACGTCGAGTAAATCATTACTTGATTCGGTTCTTCAGGCAATAAATCAATAATTCGTGCGTATTGCTTCAAACCTTCAGAACGCCAACCAGTTAAAATTTTCTGATTTCCACCGTCTGCATCCATTGCAAAAATTTCACCGGTAGCAAAAGGAGTCTCATAAGAGCCCACCTCGCGCGCCATCGTCATAACCAGCCGTTCATCATTCACCCAGCTAAAATCACTGACTGATTCACTGCCTCGCCCCCGAGTAACGGATAAGACTTTTTTATTATTAATATCAAGTACCGTTAAATTAACGTTACCCTCAGGAGTTCGGGATGTGGCAGCTAAATAGTTACCTTTCGGCGAAACTTTAATGTTCATGAACTGAGCATGTTTTGCATAGTTCTCCAGAACACTTTTATCAGGAGTACTAGAAACAGCCTGAAAAGGCAGCAAGCAAAGCACTAAGGATAGTATTTTTTTCATAGCGAAAACTCTTAAAGCTAAACTGAAAGAAAAAAAGCCCTACACGAATGAAGGGCTTTACTGCTTCTTTTAACATTCTACGTTCCAGGGTGGAATGTTAAGATTTAGAAGTTGTAGGTAAGGTTCGCAAACACGCGACGACCAATATTGTCGTACTGTGAGTAAAGAACCGCATTACCTACAGAACGTACGTATGCAGGTGATACACTTGGTGGCTCTTTATCAAACAAGTTAGCGATACCAACAGTCACGTCAAAGTTTTCTGCGAAAGTCATGTTACCTGATAACGTGTGATAGAACACCCGAGGTACGTCCGCTACGAAAGTGATTGGTTCACCCCAGTAGGTAGACTCGTTCGTATCACCGTAGTACTCGTAATCATCAACTTTGTCTACATAACGCGTTGTCCAGGTCAGGCTCCAGTCGTCGCGACTCCACGTTGCAGTAATCAAGCCAACGTGCTTCGGATAACCGATTTCGCCGATGTACTGATCAACTTCGCTGTCTGCGAATAACTGATACGTTTGATCGATTTGAGCAGTGTGCTCGATGTTGAATCGTAACGTACCAAACTCGAAGTCATCCTGGTATGTGAAGTTGAAGTCAACACCACGTGTACCTTGGCTGGCAACGTTTACGTAACCACCGTTAACAACATCGATACCCCAGTCACCGTCAGTACCGTCGCGACGAGTGAACAAGTCACACAATGGATCGTTCGGGAAGTCTTGTGAACGGAAACACGTACCAGTGATTTCAGAACCGCCTAGTGACGTGATTTGGTTGTTGATATCAACATTGTAGTAATCAGTTGAGAACGCAAATACATCTTCTGGGCTTGTCCACACAAAGCCTACGCTTTCCGAAACAGACGTTTCAGCAGTCAGGTTACCGGCTCCGCCAGACGTGACCAAGGTTGCACTACTGCTGTTAGAACCATCATAAGTCAGAGGAACGCCCGCGGCTTGACAATTCTGGTAAACCGTTTCAGTTACAGTACCTTGCTCATAACGGTTGCCGTAGTCGTAACAAGGGTCAACCGACATTTGGCCACCGAAACCTGTTTGACCTGCTAAATACAGTTCAAACAACGCAGGTGAGCGGAATGAAGTACCACGTGATGCACGGATACGCCAGTCATCGTTGATTTCCCAGTTTAAGCCAAGTTTAAACGTTGTGTCACTGCCGTACGTTGAAACATCAGTCCAACGTGTAGAACCCGTCACGTCGATGCGATTAGCAAAGGCTACGTCCGTAACAACCGGTACACGGATCTCACCGAATACTGCACGAGAATTCTGTGAACCAAAGGTACGGCTTGCACTTGAAAGACCCCAAGAGTTGCCGTTTGCACTGTGGATACCAGGTTGGTCATCGATTTCATCACGTTGATATGATGCACCGAATGCTGCGCCGACAGGGCCTGCAGGTAACGTGAATAGATCACCAGTGACATAAGCTTCAAGTGTTTGTTGCTTATAGATTGTTTCACCTTCTTCGGAACCGAATAAGAAGTCACGCACTTCAGCAGATGGATTACCGTATAAGAAATCAGGATCAGTCCATGGTACGTCTACACAGGTTTTGCCTGAGAAAGAAGTGACTTCGCCGCTACAGCTTGTGCCGTTTGCAACGTGGCCTTGCGCCATCAACATAGAATCACGGAAAATAACTTTGTTTTCGTAGGTGCCTTTGTTGTAGCTGTTCTGATATGAGATATCCCAGTCCCAGAAACCAATGCTACCTTCTAAACCAGCCACAAAACGCGTGTAATCAACCGTGGTATCGCTACCGTAGTGATCAGTTAACGCAACAGGCATGATACCAGCGGCACCTGACCAGCCATCGTAGGCATCCGCAAACTGAACAGGAATATCAGCAGTCCAGAACTGGCGATAAGCTTGCGTCTCGGTGTTTCGTGAACTGTGTAAAAACGAGCCGTAGGCGTTGATAGTATCAGTTAGATTGTAATCACCCTGGATAAATACTGAAGCGGTTTTGGTTTCAGGAATCATTGATTCATTATCAAGGAATGGGTGACGCAGATTCCAAAGTCCTACTGTCTCTTTGCTGTAGTTACCTTGGTAAAAACCGTTTGGACCCATTAAGTCGCCGGGACCTTGGGCAGTATCATTGATACTGTCATAACCATTTGCAGCAAGGAAACCGTCGTAATCAAAGAATGCTTTACCACCAGAGTATACGTTGCTTGCGCCTGCAGGGTATAGCCACAAGCCATAACCAGCATCGTTACAGTGATAATCACCCGTGCGCGGATCGATTGGATCAGCACGCGTGCCATCTTCATTGTAATACAAACGCTCAGAGCAATCGTAGAAGTCACGTTCGCCTCGTTTCAGGGCATGTTGTACATTGTAGTCAACAACAAAACGAATTGAGCCTTTATCAAAGGTTTCGCCGATTGATGCGTTGATACGCTGACGCTCACCACCTGATTCGAAAGGCTGGCTCATGTCAACAGTCAGTGAGCTCTCATCACCTTTTTTGGTAATGATGTTAATTACACCAGCAACTGCGTCAGAACCGTAAAGTGAAGAGGCACCATCTTTAAGTATTTCAACACGCTCGATCGCTGAGATCGGTAGCGCATTCATATCAAAAGCTGACACCTGTCCACGCGTACCCGCAGGTCCCGCACGACGGCCGTTTAACAATACCAACGTACGATTTGCACCCAAACCACGCATTGAAATTGTTTCAGCACCAGCACCACCGGAGGTCACATAACCTACAGTAAGGGCAGACGTTATTTGGCTTGAGCCAGCAGCAACAGTACTAGTACGCAGTAAATCGCCTAATGTTGCCAGTCCCTGCTCCTCTGCGTTTTCAGCAGAAATAATATCTATCGGAGTTGTATTGGCAAATGCATCAGTACGTATACGAGAGCCTGTAACCTGAATACGTTCCGGCTGTTCTTCCTGAGCTTGCTGCTCTTCAGCTACTTCCATCGTCTCACGATCAACATTGTCTTGATTTTGATCTTGAGCGAAAGCAGGGCTTCCGACCAGAAAAGCTGAACTTACGCCTGCCATCAGAACCGTTCTGATGGAACGCGCTAACAATGACTGTTCTGTCATGTTGAGTCTCCCTGAATTTTCTTATTATATAGTTGTATAGTTCTACAGTACCGCTAGTAGTAAACTTATGATTAGAGCGGAATGTAAAGAAGACCACAAAATAAAAACAATAACAACATTTTTTTAACAGCAATTTGATAGGTTAAGCCCGATTAAGGCAACTTGGCGGGGAAGCATTTTTCGGTAGTTTAATTTTAACTATTTGAGCCCGTTTAAGAAAAATGACTTGTATACTTAAAAAGGTTGTAAGAAAAAAGAGGCAGTAAAATTATCAAAAAACACTTTTAAAAGGCAGAGCTCAAAAATCAACTAGGTCAAAAATCAATCTAACCCTATGGCTTCTATTGATTACTTGCTGACCTTTCTCAGAAGTCCCACTAAGCCTTACAGACTCCACCTTTTGAAGTTCTTATAGAACGTTTAAAGGCAAACCGGCCAATCTCTAGCGTTTTCCTCTTCTGCTCCATTTTACGCAAGAAAAAAGCCGCTTCCCGTAGAAAGCGGCTTTTGCTTTATAACACTCTTTAAATCGTGTTTAGAACTTAATACCAGCACTCAGCATTACGTAGCGCGGAGCTTGATATGAAGTTGGAGCCATGAAGCGCTCGTTTGCATCGCCTGGTGTGCCTTCTTCTGCAAACTCGTTACGACGCTGAACAGCTGAAGAGTTCAGAATATTGTACACGTCGGCACGCAATTCAATCTCAGTACCAGCAAATTCAGTAGTGTAAGCCGCATTTAAGTCTAGCTGAGGCGTCCACCCTGTACGTCCATAAGTGCCGCGAGTAATTTTATTGTACTCATTGTCGACATTTGTATCCGCACAGTTCTCTGTACAAACATAGAAAGTATCACCATACGGAGGAACTCCGTTCGGGTGGCCGATACCAAATGCGTTCAGAGGACGACCTGATGTCAGAGTAAAGTTCGCACCGACACGGAAGTTCTCAGTTAATGCATACGCACCATACGCTTTGAATGTGTGGCGACGGTCGTTTGGAAGAGAACCGTAAGCACCATCCATCAGCTCTGGAAAGTCAAAGTCTTGCGTAATACCTGCGTCATCTTGAGCGATATCAGACTTAACCAATCCTTCAGTGTTACCATAGCTCTGAGACCATGTGTAAGAAGCATTCATGAACCATTTACCGGCCCATGCTTTCTCAAGAGTCAATTCAACAGCATTATAGCTACGTGAAGCTGTAGGATAGCCAACTTCTGCAAGATCGACTTGGATAGTTTCGTTTATCTCGCCGTCACAGTTAGTGTCTGCTCCTAACGTCGCTATTTCACCTGGGTTACCAAGGATATAAGACGCCGCGTGACAACCGTAAGTGTCATCAAGGTAGCCCGAGATTTCCATATCGTCGATAGCGCCGCTTAGCTCACGACGGATACCACGAATACCCCAGCTCCAGTTGTCTGCGAATGCAGCTTGATAACCAAGAATAAACTCATCTTGATACATTGGATCTAAGTCTTGGTCAACGATACCGCGAGTATCTGGCACTTCACCGTCAGCGTTTACTCGGTCATCACCAATTTTAGCGCCTTTAGTGTACGTTAGGTAGTCTAAGCCGTTGTACTCACTAATTTGAGTATCTTCAAGAGCAAAATATTGAGTAACATCGTACTCGTTTCCTGACAAACGAACGTTCGTATTACTTGCTACTGGCAAGTAGTAACGACCATAGTTAACGAAAACTTTAGAGCGACCGTCGCCATCGATATCGTAAGACAGGCCTAAACGAGGTGCCCACATGTTATCGATTTCAGCAAAGGTTACGCCGTTACCATTTTTGTTATCAAAGGTATCGTTACGCAAACCGATAGTCGCTGTTAACTGGTCAGTAATTGACCATTGGTCTTCAATGTAGAAAGCGCTGTTTTCAGTTTCAAAGCTACCTTCAACCGTACGTACACGCTCTTCGACATACTCAGTAACGCCGGCTGGAATTGTCGCGCCATTATCCAGCAACCCACCTGGTTGACCGTCACGCAAATAAACAAATTTACCGCCTGGACCAGAGTAGCCTTCTAAAGCATCTGACGTATTAGTCTCTGTATCATAACCAAAGCGTAGTAAATGGTCGCCTAAGTACCATTCGAAGTCGATGCGCATCGCTTCACGTCTATCTTCACCTTCCTCAGTCAAATAACCTGGGCTACCGATACAACCAGCGAATGATCCGAGTGGAGCGTTGTCACGAAGGTCGTAAACAAAGTTACAATCTTCTTGCACGTTACTGCTACTGGTCAAGCTGTACTCATTTACACCATAAAGCGCTGTCATTGTTAAATTATCAGTTAAGTAACCAGTATATTTCAGAGACCAGTTATCACCGCCACTTTCCTGATATGAGGTTGAACCATAAACACGCTCGCCAGTCTCTTCGTTAACTTGATAAACATCTGTAGATGTTGTTGAAGAGTCAGAGAACGCTAACAATTCAAGTAGGTGGTCATTGGTGATTTGCCAATCTAATTTACCACCGTAGAATGCGTCATCTGTTGAAGCTTCGTTCCATGCACTTCCTTGACCAGACGAGTAGTCGTCTGAGATATCACGCGGGTTATAAATTGCATAGAAGAATAATGTGTCTTCAATGATAGGACCGGAAGCGTAAATATTTCCTTCCATTTGTGACGCTTCGTTAAGATCGTTCTGAACATATAGTTCGCCGTTAGCAAGTATCGTATTAGGAGACTGCTCGCGAAGAGATTCAGGTTCATAATAAACATTTGCGCCGAACTTAAATTCGTTAGTACCGCTCTTAGTGATAGCGTTAATAACACCACCGGTTGAACGTCCAAACTCTGCTGAATAACCACCGGTTTTAACTTCAAACTCTTTATAGAATTCGAATGGTACGTCAGAGAAACCTGTACCTGTACGGAAGTTCGTTACGTTTAAGCCGTTGATGTAAACAGCGTTTTCAGCAACAGATGAACCACCAAATGACGCCAGGTTACCAAAACGGCTGTCACCAGCTGTTGTGCTTGGAGCAAGCAATGCAACTGCTGTTGCGTTACGTGGAACTGGAATGCGGTCAATTTGCGCTTCACCAATGTTCAACGACGTGCCTGAGCTACGTGTGTTGACCATAGAAATGGCTGTACCAGAAACATCGATTGTTTCTATGTTGGTTGCCAATGGAACCGTTAACTCTCTCGAGCTGCCAGCATTAATAGTGAACTCTGGCGATTCGTTCGGCTCATAGCCACTTGCGTTAGCAATAATGACATAACGCCCGATAGGCAAAGCCGGGAAGCGATAGCTTCCGTCGTCACCAACTTCTACAGTACGAGTGTAGCCTGTTTCAACGTTGCGAATAGTAACTTTCGCGTTTTCTACAGAAGCAGCACTTGTAGTAACAACTTCACCGCTAACAGTACCTGTAGTATTCTGAGCTACCGCAGTAGCTGACATACCCATTGCTGCAGCAACCGCTGCCGCAGTAAGCGTACGTTTAAAAAATGTATTTCTCATGAGTAAAAACTCCCTGGAACGTTTTTATTTTATCGCTTCTTTTACCAGAAGCTGCTTAGAATCTAACAGGAAGTTAAAAGCTTGTAAACTTTTGGTAGGTATTATGTTGGAGGTAGCTTGCTGATGTAATGAATCATTGCCCAAAACCTAGCAGCCTAAGTTCCGGGCAATAATGACAGGATTCCGTTAGCCCATTAAGCTTTGGTTGCCTGTATGCAGTTTCCGACAATTCCGGTTTCTGGAAATTGAACCTGCTGTACCTTAACCTCTTTAAAGCCTGCGGCTTCGACACGTCGGGTTATATCGCTTATATCACCCAATGAATCTGTCGCGTCAAATAGGGTTGTTAAACGCGCACGATGTTCAGTCACATTAGCCAGATAGTCTTCGAACACTTTTTGAGACTCGGCCTTTTTACCCGCCGCGGCAGCTTCCAACAAATGTTTGGTTGCAGGTACAAAGTTCATGGCGTGAAACGCCTGTTTTTGTTGATGTTTCCGCACAAATTGGTTCAGCCGTTGCTCTGCTTCCTGTGCTGACTTGGGCATTCCTCTGCCAGTTTGTGTCAGCAACGCCTGCTGTAAAATGTACACCGACTTTTTCAAATGCTTTATAACGGAAGGAAGTAGCTCATCTATTTCGCTGCTTTTCCGGTAAATCACCGACTCTTTTGAGTGCACTAGTGCAACCAATGAGCCTCCGCGCTTAAGCTGCCTAGCCAAGTTCTCAAGACCCACATCAAGATTACCGTATTCCATGCCATAGTGAGAAACGAAGGTTCCAACTTTTTTATTTTTTGGCAACGAAAACGTTTCGTAAGGAGTCTCCGCAAGCAGCGTTAGTCTCTTGTTTGGAGGATTTAGTGTTGCTGAGTCAATTCCAGTAATGTCCAGCTTCTTACCTTTTTCTGCTGCATAATCACTAAGCCACTCAACAACAATACCGTTGCCAGTTCCAATATCAACAACGGGCGATTTAGGCGTCAGTTCGTCCATTCTCTCAAACCAAAACTTTCGCATTTGATAGTTTTGCAGGCGTGAACGCTCGTCTAGAAAGCTTGCTTTTACGCCTTTTTGCCAATAGTTACTCCACGGATTTTTTATTGTTTTCATGGATACTCCATCTCTTATTAGCGGAAACTTCGCAGCAGCATACTACGCGGCTAAACTAATGTCAGCTGGTATTCCGGCATAAAAAAAAGCCAACCGATGTCACCATCAATTGGCTTTATACGCTTCTTAAATAGATTAGAAGCTGATGGATACTCCAGCAAAGTAATAACGGCCGGTTACGTCATAAGCTTCTGACGCAGTATTAATGCCTGTACCGCCACTCACAGTGCCCTGCGGCAATATTGGAGGCTGTTTGTCGAATGCGTTACGCACACCCACAGTGAACTCATAGTGCTTACTCATGAGATAACGCGCAGAGATATCATGATAGGTGACAGAACCAACATTGTTAAACTCTTGCAGAGGCGCAAAGTCAGTAAAGTTGTAGTTGTAACCATTGGTTGAGTCTTTTGAACTATCCCAATAGCGCATTCTCCAGGAGAACGTTAAGTCATTCATGGCGTAGGCCAAGTTTAGATTCGCACGATGATTGGGGGTTGTTACTGAACCTTCATACGTTTCAACGCTGCCGTCGTAAATTGACTCAATGCTGTACTCGTCGGTGTAGTTCCAAATAAGGTCTGCAGTAAACTGACCATCAGCAATGGTTGTACCGTAATTCAACTCAAGATCAACACCCGACGTACTAATGATGTTTTCATTTGATGAGCTGCTGTCTACGTCAACTAATACACCTTCTGAACTACGGAACACCTGATCATTACAGCTTGCATCAAAGTTTTCCGGAGCGACAGAGTAGCAACGCTGAAGAACAGTAGAGCGGCCGGTAATGGCAATCGCGTCATCAACAGTGATGTCGTAATAATCGACAGTCGCTGAAAGTGAATCGTTAATCTGCCAGATTGCACCTACGCTGTAAGTTTCGGCAGTTTCTTCCTGTACATTCGGGTTGCCGCCAACCATTCCACCTGTGCTTTGAACTTCGGCGGTAGTCAGCTCAAACTCACCATTTGACTGAATACGATTATTAACGGACGTAATGGACCGGCAGTTCTCTGCAATATTACCCGCTGTTGCTGCTGTAATGCCGCTACAAGGGTCAGTGACAGTCGCAAAAGTTTCGCCAGCGCCTGAATATAGGTCAGAGATATTTGGGGTACGAATAGCTTTAGCGGCCGAAGCCCGCAGTTTAAAGCCATCAACAGGTTCATACTCGGTGCCAATGTTCCAGGTTGTTGCTGCACCTGTCGCAGAATGGTCAGAATAGCGCGCTGCTAAATCAACAGAAAGGTTGGTTAAAATCGGAAGACGTGTTTCTACGAAGACATCCTTCGTATTAAAACTTCCGTTGGTCGGTTCAGAGAGGTTCGTGCTTGAGGCACCCGTCTGAGCCAAGTCGCCAGGACTGTAAGTTCCTTTCTCCTCACGATACTCAAGACCACCCGCTAAACCGACGAAGCCACCCTCTAGCTCATAGGGTAAGTCACCAGAAACGACACTTTGTACCACAAACTGTTCTGCCGTACCTGTCGCTTTAGCCGGAGTAGAAACGTAGTCAACAGCCTCAGCAGAGATAGTGTCTTCTCCGAATAAGTTCAGAGGTGCACAGCCTTGCATACGGGCAATAGGATTTGCACAAACCAGGTTGCCATTATCATCTTCTACAACATTTAACGCTAAGCGAGCGCGGTCAGTATTAATCTGGCCACCGTTCAGCTGTTCTTGATTAGTGCGGCCCCAGGTCATGTAACTGTCCCAGGTCCAGTTGTAGTTAATGTTATAAGTGAAACCAGAAGCAATGCGCAACGTATCGCGGGTGACATCAGTAGAGCGGGCACCGAACTCACTCATACGGCGGACAAAAGTTGTTTCATTTAAGTTGTCGATGCCTTCCGACAATAAGTTTTGACGAAGTAAATCGGGCACTAACGGAGAATAAACACTCAAACCAGCAATTGGTTGTTCAACACGGTGGTTCATCCACAAATCTTCACCAATATTGAATGGCGTTGGCTCAATCGTTGATCCCTGAGTTTCAGCCGAGTTCCAATGAACCGATCCGAATACATGTAAGTCGTTGGTTAAATTCTGACGAATTTCAGCAGCAACATAGCGGCGCTCCAACGGCGTTACCAGTTGGCGTGCACTCGCACGGTTAAAACCACCTGAGTAAGGAGTGCCGTCACCGTCGTAGCTATTATTATCCGTTGTGATACGACCCTGAGGAGGGTAAGACGATAAGACCTCACCAATATATTCGTTACCGTTCTCATCAAGAAGAACCGCACGGTCTAGCGCAGAGAAACTGCGATCCGTTGACTTCAGTCCTTCGTCGTTATCGATACCGAAAGAGAACCAGGCGTTACCATCATCCCAGTCTTTACCTGTTGTCAGGTTCAAGTTTTGGGTTTGACGATCATGCTGACCAGAAATACCCGTTTGCGCATTAATTTCTATCCCGTCAAAGTTCTTACGGGTAATAATATTAACAACACCAGCGACGGCATCTGAACCGTAGACTGCTGAGGATGCGCTTTTCAAAATTTCGATCCGTTCAATCATCGCTGTCGGAATGGCGTTCAGGTCGACGGCATAACCTGTTGACGGATCAACACCGGAAACGAACCGTTTACCATTAAGCAACACCAAGGTCCGAGCCGCGCCCATGTTGCGGAGCTCAGTGGTATTTAGGCCAACCGTGGTCGTGCTAAATGCAGAGTTAGACTGGTCAGAACCAGCAATCGCCACAGGCGACATATTCAGTACTTGAGCAACGTTGATTGCACCGGTCTGGACGATATCTTCGCGGCCAATAACGGTAACAGGAACAGGCGTTTCCATGTTAGTACGGCTCAAGCGAGAACCGGTTACTTCAATTTTTTCAATTTTATCTTGTTCAGCAGTGTTGTCCTGAGCTAACGCGGGAAACGAAAGCGTCGACGCAACTGCAACGGCAGTGATACTGCGGCGAAACAGTTTATTATTCATGAAATTACTCCCTGGAACATTATTTTTAAGTTGCTTGATTGGCGAAAAGCAACATGGAACCGATAAGTCATTCACATTTCTAGGTGTGGCTGTACTTAATGTCGGTAACGACCTTTTAACTTTCTGGGGAGTGAATTTCAAGTACCAATAGAATGGTTTTTATTAGGGCAAAGTGCGACTGTTCGAAAAGCGAGCATTATGAATAATTATGAAGCTCCTATGTTAATAAAGTAAACCTGAGTTACCCTTTTTTCTAACAAAAAAGCCAGCTAGAAACCCAGCTGGCTTTTTATATTTACGAGTTAAATTAACTTACATGAATTCGTAAGAAACACTCGCGAATACATAGCGACCTAACGCATCAAAGTAACCAGGGTAAGTGTTACCATTGCTGCCATTTGCACCGGTCAGGTAAGGAGGATCATTAGCCAGGATGTTGTTCACACCTACACTAAATGTCACGCCTTGCCCAAATGCATAACGGCTGGTCAGGTCAAAGTAGCTTTCTGTGCTGATAGCGCGTGAACTTCCATCGATGTGCGATACAGCACCTAACGCACGCCAGTTGGCTGATACAGAAAGACCATCGTTATTCATCCAGGTTGCACGCATATTGTGCTGCCATTCAGGTCTAGGTGACTCGCAAGTACCGCCCCATTTACCCGCACATTCAGTAGTGGCCAGGCCGACAACCGGTTGAGTATCAAATTTAGTAAAGTAAGTACCTACCAAGTTGAATTTCAAACGGCCCCAATCATTATTCAGTTCGTGAATAAGGCTGGAGTTAATGTCAAAACCACTACGTTGTTCAAAGCCAATGTTTACGTTGGTTTCTACGATGCTATCCTGGCCTAGCCACAATGAACCACTGTTCTCACCGCGGTTAATCAGGTCACAGAAAGTCGCATCACCCGTTTCAAGACACAAATCCAACGTTGTCTCAGACGGCACGGTTCCAATAGCGTCTTCTACTTTTATGTCAAAGTAGTCAATCGATATATCAAAGTTGCCATCTAATGAACGATACACAAAACCTGCAGAAATGGTGTCTGATTTTTCAGGTTCAAGATTTGGGTTACCGCCAAAAATAGCATTGTACTGGTTTGCCGGGCTTTGCGGAATTGAGCCATACTGATCTGGGGTTACGCCAGAGTTTTGGCAAGCTTCCAGAGACGCTTCCGGGTTTACACCCGCACAAGGGTCACTAGCCATGTCATATAAGCCTAAACTTTGTGGATCGTAAAGTTCCCGGATATTGGCATGACGAGCTGCACGCTGGAAACTACCACGCAGTTTGATTTCCTGATTCACATCCCAACCAAAGGCGATTTTGTAGGTGTCGGTCGTTTTATCCGTTGTGTAATCAGAATAACGATAACCTAAATCTACAACAAAGCTATCAGCCCAGTCCGCTCCGTCAACAACATAAATTTTTGCTTCGGTAAAGAACTCTTCGACACCAAGAGAACCTCTAGTTCCGATAGTTGGGCCACCCTGCCCTGCACCATCACCCGATTCAAAATTGCTGTCAGGACGGAAAATTAATTGTTCTTCACGACTTGTGATACCAGCAAGTAATTCCACACCACTATAAGACCATGGCGTTCTGATGCCGTAGTCACCTAAGTTACCAATAACGTAACCGGTCACATCGCGTAAGTTTGTTTCACCTGTCGCGTACAATGGAATAGTCAAATAATCCAACGCTTCTTCAGTGATATTAGGAGCAAAGATATCCCAAGGCACACAATCTGGATCGACACCACTTAATGCAGCACTACAAACGGCTTCGCCTGTCTCTGGATCCGTTGTTACGTTGAGAGCACGGCTGATATTGGTAATACTGAAATCGTTCTCATAAACCGAGCTCAGCGTTACGTTACCAAAGTTTGCTGATAAATCGTAACTCCAAGTGTCATTAAGGAAACCACGGATGCCGAACACACCGCGATAGGAGAGATGCTGAATATCTTGCTGGCGAGGTCCGCCTTCAACATTTCGCTTGCCAATATAAACCCCTTCCCAAACATTAGGATCGCCACTTGCCTGAGCTGGTCCACCAGGGCCACAAATGGTGTTTTGCTGCTGTGCAGAGAACAGCGGGTTACTACAATTAAGGTCAACCTGAGGGAAGAAAGCACCTGATTCCGCAATTTGCGAAACACTGCGATCTTTTACGTAACCAAGCTCAGTGAAAAACTCAACGTGGTCGTTCAACTCATAGTTCGCAAACGCGCCCAATGTAATGCGGTCATCCGGGCGTTGGAAGTAGTTACGAGGGCCATAGTTATACAAACGTCCGTCGTACTCTTGCAAGGTGCCATCTTCAATAAAGTAGTCATAGCCACCTGGAGAGAAGTCAGTTAGGCGCCCGTCTGGAATGGTTCCTGAACCGCCGCAATAATATTCACCGCTCGCCGTTTGTGCATAAGCACAAATGCTGTAGTCACGATTATCCTGTGTAATAGCATTGATATCTCGAACCGTTGCGTACGCAGTAATATTGCCCTTGCCGTCTTCGGAGTTCATACCAATGATCATTGAAAAATCATTCATATGACCATCACGACCAGAGCCTGGGGCTAACGGGAAACCCGCCTCTTCAGCTGCCTGAGCGACACCATTGTCGTTATCATTATTGTACTGATAAAAACTATGCTGGTAATCAAGCTTAACGCCTTCGAAATCATCCTTCATGATGAAGTTGACAACACCCGCTACGGCGTCTGAGCCGTAAGTTGCAGACGCACCACCCGTCAACAATTCAACATTTTTAATTAAGGCACTTGGAATTTGGTTTAAGTCAGGAGAAATACCGCCCACTAATGGTGAACCCATAACAAGGCGGCGACCATTCATCAATACCAATGTACGCTGAGGACCTAAGCCACGTAGAGATACCGTTGCTGTACCGGTCGCACCATTTGAGTCAGTCGATGCCTGACCAGCGAATACCTGTGGTAAATCGTTTACCAGGTCTTCTGCACGAACGTTACCACTGAATTCAAACTCTTCAGAAGTAACCTGAGAAATAGGACTTGAGCTTACTACGTTAGCAGACTGCGGAATACGAGATCCCGTAACCTGAATGCGCTCAACGGACTCTTCAACTGACGCCTCATCAGTTGATTCTTGATCTTGCGCCAAAACAGGGAAACTTATAGTCCCCGCAATAGCTGCTGCAATCAAACTTTTGCGAAATTTGATGTTATTCATGAGTTAAACTCCCCGGATATTTTTTATTATTGGTTAGAGAATAACCTCTAACAGTACAGAATCTAGCAATAAGTTATTTTGATGTAAACAAAATGTATAGCATTTGTTTATTTAATTACTATAGCAGTTATTTAATCAAATGTTAGAAGAGCATCGATTGACTTAACTAATAGGCTTAAGAAGAGTCAGTAAGGAACTATTGGGCTTCTCGCTCTTCTGATAACACTGAGCCAGAAAGAGCTCAGCGCAGGCTAACGTATCGGTTAGTGCGTGATGCGCATGATAAGTAGGTAAGTTATAACGTTTTCGACAGGCGCTTAATGTGAGTTGGCCCGGTTGAATGGGAAGCTGAGGGTAACGCTCCAGTCTATTTTTTTCGGAAGCCAGAGTGTCAAAAATGGCCAGCGGTTTGAAAGGTGTGCCGTACTGCGACTCAATATGCTTCAAAAACCGCCAATCCATCCCTTTGTGATGACAAATCAATACCGCATCATTTAGTGCACGGCTTAACATCGCAAAGGTTTGTTTAGGTTCAGAGCTATGTAAAAAATCCTGTTTGGTTAAACCATGGATCGTTGGACTCTGGCCTAATTCTAAATCTTGGCCATGAGAAAAAACATGGTATTGAGCATTGCCATAGTGCATAACCGGGGGATGTATCGTCATCCAGGCAATAGATAAGATCTGATGCTTTTTCGGATCCAACCCGGTACTTTCAATATCCAGTGCGACATACCGCAACCTTTGCCACGGTTGTTTTAGCTTCTGTCGCCTGTCATACCAATGTGCCAGTTTTTGTAGCCACTGAGCCACGGCTAATACCCTTGCCGACTGAACTTCAGACCGACTCCCTGTTGTGCTTCCTTGATGATCTTAAAGGCCGTTTTCAGTTGTCGCCTGGACAGTGTGCTAAGCTCATCCGGGTCTACTGCGTTCTTGGCTTTATCGCTCCCCCAGACCTTCAACTGATGATTCAACCGAAGCTGTGTTAAAAACTCCCAGGCCTCCAGTAAAGACTGGTTGTCCTTGTTATTTAACAAGCCACGCCCTTTGAGTTCCGCTAACCGCCCCGGTGTACTTGGCAAGGTAAGGCCGGCATGCAGAGAGTAAATACGTGCAATATCATTAATTAAGGCAATGCCATAACGCTTAATATTGATGGTATCGCCTTTGTCAGTTTCTTCCGTACGCAATCGGCTAAAAAGCCCCAGCGGCACACTGATCCTATTAACCAGGATAGCCAGATTACCCAGAAACATTTCATTTTTAGCTAACGCCGCAATTTGCTCACGATAGTCTTGATAAAAGTGACCGGGCCCGACCACCGGCCTGCTGTCGAAAAAGATCTGGCAATACATCAGTGCTTTCGGCGTTGGGCTATCAATCCAGCCCCTGAATCGCTCCTTCCATTGGTCAATAGTGCCCCGACACTCCGGATTTGACGCCATAATATTTCCGGGACACAAGGGAACGCCGCATTCATGCAGTCCTTCACATACATATTCCCCCAACCCCGCGAACCAGTCTTTTTGCTTGTCGGTTAAACCATTACTCAGTAAAAGACCATTATCCTGATCAGAACTCAGAGTTTGATCTTCGCGTCCCTGCGAACCAAACGCTAACCAGCTGTACGCAGCCGGTGCTGCGCCTTTTTCTTGCTCATACAGCTGTATTAACTGACGTGTCATGCCGTCTGTTACTGAGGCGAGTAAACGACCTAAAACTGATGTCTGCTTAACCCGGTTTGCGAAAGATTGTAGATAATCCGGTAATTTCTTCGCTTCTTCAATCAGTTGAGACTTACTTGTTGCTTTACGAATAGCGCTAATAAGGAAAACCGGATCGCTACGCTGTAGACGAATTAAATCGGTTGCCGTCAGCATGCCAACGGGTTCATTATGAGCATTAACCACTGGCAAATGATGAATATTACCTGATGTCATCGTTGTTAATGCATCCATCAAAGAACGGTTTTCGTAAACGAACTCAGGCAATTGCGTCATAACCGCAGAGACTCTGACATCGAATGACAATCCCTCAGCGACCACCCTATTTCTTAAGTCTCTGTCCGTTAAAATACCGACGAGCTGTTTGTCATCAACAATCAAGACAGAAGAAACACTGTGCTGTGCCATAATCCTTGCGGCGTCTTGCACTGATGTTTGACTCGATAAGCTAACTGGGCTTTTCGTGACCACGCTGCCAACGCTTTGCTCACTCCAGTCACTTTCTTGTTCACGACCACCATGCTGCTCCGTTAACAATCTCTGCCCATGTGCATTAATAAAGTACTGCTCAAAAGGCTTGGATAACTTCCTGAGTCTGTCAAATGCCGATTCAGGTAAAACGTAAACAATGCCATCTTGTTGCGACTGTAACTTGTTGGTTATTTCACGACCACTCAATAGCGATGGGTAGCCAAATAAATCACCGCTTTCCAAACGCTCTATCAAGTGACCATCCGGACCTCGTAAATCAAATACCCCCGACCTCACGATGAAGAGTGCCGGTCTCATATCCCGCATTATGTCATTACCGTTCTGCTCGTTCATATAAACAGACTGTAACTGAGAGACTACCCACTGCAGCTGCTCTGCAGTTAAAACATCAAAAGGTGGACAGTCTTTTAAGAATGAATCGACTTCCATGACTTATCCTAATTTATAGAAAGCTAAATTGAGTCTTGTGTATTAATGAGTTTGAGTCAATAAAAAGCCCAGCACTAGGCTGGGCTTTGCTATAACCAAATTTAGGATTAGTGAGATTGAGCTTCACCGGATCCTTTTGGGTAACGAATTGATTCAACCATCTCCTGGATATCTTCCGGCGCATCACCTGTAAACTTATGTACTACAACAGCAACCGCAAAGTTAAGGATCATGCCCAGAGTACCAATACCCTCTGGGGAAATACCGAACAACCAGTTCTCCTGATTATTTAACTCCGGTGCAACAAACTTGAAGTACACGATATAGCAGAAGGTGAACAATATACCAACCACCATGCCGGCTACCGCTCCTGCTCGGTTCATGCGTTTATGGAATACCCCCATGATAATTGCAGGGAAGAAGCTGGCCGCAGCTAAGCCAAAGGCAAAGGCGACCACCTGCGCCACGAAGCCGGGCGGATAGATCCCAAAGTAAACAGAGATAAATATCGCAACCGCAGCGGCCAGTCTGGCGTAGAAAAGCTCCTGTTTATCGGTAATATTTGGCGCCAAATTTCGTTTCAATAAATCGTGAGAAACGGACGTCGAAATAACCAATAGCAGACCCGCAGATGTTGAGAGTGCTGCCGCGACACCGCCAGCCGCAACCAAGGCAACAACCCACGCAGGTAAATCTGCAATTTCAGGATTAGCCAAGACCATAATATCGCGGTCAATCGTCATCTCATTTCGCTCGTCACCTGAGTAGAACATCTTGCCATCGTTATTCTCGTCTTCCCACGTGATCAAACCTGTTTTTTCCCAGTTTTTAATCCAGCTTGGCGCATTTTCGTACTCAACGCCTTGTAAGTCAGGACCGTTAATGGTGTTAAACATATTAACTTTCGCAAACGCTGCGATAGCAGGCGCGGTCAAGTAAACGATAGAAATGAACGTCAAAGCCCAAAATGCCGAACGGCGCGCATCACGTACTTTAGGTACGGTGAAGAAACGCACAATAACGTGTGGTAGACCTGCGGTTCCGACCATAAGCGCGGCTGTAATGAAGAATACGTCAATTTTACTTCGTACACCTTCAGTATAAGCTGCAAAACCCAACTCTTTCGACAAACCATCAAGTCGATCAAGCAAGTAGCTTCCTCCGCCCGGAACATCTTGAGCGATAGTAGCTCCGAATCCCGTTTGCGGTAAGATATGATCTGTCATTAGTAGCGAAATAAAGACTGCCGGCACAACATAAGCGAACATCAATACAACGTACTGTGCCACCTGCGTATAAGTAATTCCTTTCATACCGCCAAGTACGGTATAGAAGAAAACAATGATAGCGCCAATAATAACGCCAGTTGCAATATCTACTTCTAAAAAGCGCGAAAATACGACGCCCACACCACGCATTTGACCCGCAATGTAAGTGAAACAAATTAAGATAGCGCAGATTACCGCGATAGTACGTGCGGTTTGAGAGTAATAGCGGTCACCGATAAAGTCCGGCACAGTAAACTTACCAAACTTACGTAAGTAAGGTGCCAGGCACATGGCTAACAACACATAGCCGCCTGTCCAGCCCATTAGGTAAACAGAACCGTCGTAGCCGGCGAAAGCGACAATACCCGCCATTGAAATAAAAGAAGCAGCTGACATCCAGTCTGCGGCAGTAGCCATACCGTTCATTACGGGATTGACCCCACCACTTGCTACGTAAAAGTCGTTCGTTGAGCCAGCACGTGACCAAATTGCGATACCAATGTATAGCGCGAAGGTCAGGCCGACGATTATAAAGGTAAGCGTTTGAATATCCATAGCGCCTTAGTCCTCGTGTACATTGTATTTGTTATCTAATGCGGCCATGCCCCTCACGTAAATAAAGATGAGCACGATGAATGTCAAAATGGATCCTTGCTGCGCGAACCAAAATCCCAGCTTGAAGCCGAAGAAAGTGATTTCATTAAGCACGTCCACTAATATAATTCCAAAGCCATAGGAAACGATAAACCATACGACTAGCAGCTTAAGCATTAAGCTGAGGTTCTCTTTCCAATACGCTTTGGCATGGGATTCACTTTCGAATGCCATAACGTCCCCTCCAGTTGTTCAACATTATTGTTTTTGGGTCGTTAACAAATGTAAATGGGATTATTAACAGAGGAAATTGGACTTTGGTCGTAGCCTGGTGTTCACATCAGATAGGGGGGAGGGGCATTGAGTCAGCCTGCCGGGAGGTTAACCGACAGTCATAAAAAAACCCCGGCGCGTTAGCACCGGGGTCGTTTTATTTGTAGTCTGGCGGTGACCTACTCTCGCATGGGGAAA
>NZ_JAVFHZ010000007.1:0-114365 GCF_033052755.1 Idiomarina solivarensis
GGCTCCCCAGGTTGGATTCGAACCAACGACACATGGATTAACAGTCCACCGCTCTAACCAACTGAGCTACTGGGGAATTGAATAGGCTGGATGTTGCTTGGCTCCCCAGGTTGGATTCGAACCAACGACACATGGATTAACAGTCCACCGCTCTAACCAACTGAGCTACTGGGGAACAACATTCAACGGCTGCGAATATTAAAGCTCATACGCAGGGGTGTCAACTATTCTGCGAAGGTTTTTCCTTAAAAAATGCTGGTTGTCGAAAAAGTCGACAAAATAGGTTTTTTAATCGTATTAATAAGAAAATTTGAGCTAAGCGCTATCGTTGACAATGTCAAGTAACTGTCAAATTTCACTCTATAACAAAAGTATTAGGTCCGTGGCGGATCTGATTATCCACAGATATCTGAATGTCGCAGTAGATAACGGCTACATGATCTTATCCACGGAATCTGTGGATAACCCTGTGTTTAACTCTGTTAAGTTGTAATAGTGATGCGGCTTTGAGGGCAATTTACGGGGTGGTTAAAAAGTAACGCAGAAAAATAATTACCTTTAAATACAGATAGTTAAATAATTTTGCTGAATAAATGTTCATGTTGATTGCAGATTCACCAGCCAATGCCTGAAGAATCAGCAACTTGTGTATTTCTTAGCGAATTTGACTAAAAAACGCGCCAAAATTTCTCTTCTTAAATCGTTTAATTATGCTTGACATTGAGGCTAATGATCAGGTTCTGATCGTGTAGGGTGATGAGGGTTCTTTAGTAATTTGTAATAAATGTATCAAATTAGAAAAAGCGGATATGGATAGGATTTAAGCTGGAATAACCGTTCAAGTAATGAGGTTTTGGCGCTCATTGGTTAAAATGGCGCCAAAGCCTTTGTTTTATAAACTTTCTGAAAACTGACTAATTCTGCTAACCGCTTCTTTTAATATATCCATGCTGGTCGCAAAGGATAATCGGCAATAACCGTCAGTACCGAAAGCGGAACCGGGAACCAGTGCGACGTTTGCTTCAGTTAATAGCTTTTCACACAGCTCAACGTCGTTACTAACGCCTGCTTTTTTCATAAGCTTTTCAACATGAGCAAAGGCATAAAAGGTACCATCGCCGGGTACACAGTCGACACCGTCAATGTTATTTAAGGCGTCAACTAAGTAATCGTGGCGCTCTTTAAACGCATCAACCATAGTTTTAATGCAGCTTTGATCGCCGTTTAGCGCGGCCGCAGCGGCGTACTGACTGATGCTGGTTGGGTTTGAGGTACTTTGCGATTGCATTTTCTTCATGGCCGCAATGATAGGTTTAGGACCTGCCGCATAACCTATCCGCCAGCCTGTCATAGCATAAGCTTTTGAAACGCCGGTGAGAATAACGGTGCGATCTTTAAGATCAGGAGCAACCATGGGCAGGTTAGCAAAGGCAGAATCACTCCACAGAATATGTTCATACATATCATCGGTTGCAATAAGCACGTTGGGGTAGTCGCGTAGAACTTCCGCTAAAGCTTCCAGTTCGTTTGCGGTATAAGCGGTTCCTGCCGGATTAGACGGACTATTGATAAACATTAAGCGAGTTTTATCCGTTAACGCCTCACGCAACTGTTGCGGGGTGATTTTAAAACGCTGCTCAATACCGGCTTTGATAATAACAGGGGTCGCACCAACCAATTTGGTCATATCGGGGTATGACACCCAGTAAGGAGCCGGAATAACGACTTCATCGCCGGGGTTTAACCAAGCGCTGAGCAAATTAAAAATACTGTGTTTCCCGCCGGCCGATACAATAATTTCGTGCCGCTGGTAGGTCAGGTTATTGTCGCGTTCAAGCTTTTTAATGACTGCATCTTTTAGTTCGTTAATACCATCGACGGCAGTGTATTTGGTTTTACCATCGCGAATGGCCTGAATGGCTGCTTCTTTAATAAAATCGGGTGTATCAAAATCTGGCTCGCCGACACCCAGACCAATAACATCTTTGCCTTGTTGACGTAATTCATTGGCTTTTTGAGTAACCGCCAGAGTCGGTGACGGGTTAATCGCATTGATACGATCAGAGAGTTGATAATCCACGTTCAGATCCTGTTTTTCGCAAGGGTTGAAATGCCCATTACTATACGGATCGCAGTGGCTAAAGTCTATTCTCCGTAGCCACAAAGGACTGTCTCATGTACACTATTCGGCTATCGAACTGAGGAGGGATTGAATGGCAGCTGCCGACGCATCAAGAAGTCTTATCAGCGCGCCGGTAGGGCAAAAACTCTGGGAAATGACCTGGCCGGTTATCTTCGGCGTGGCGACTCTTATCAGTTTTAATGTTGTCGATACCTTCTTTATTAGTATGCTTGGAACTGACCCGTTAGCGGCAGTCAGCTTCACTTTCCCCGTGACTTTTACTGTTGTTAGTCTGGCTATCGGATTAGGCATCGGTACTTCTGCTGTTATCGCTCGTAAGTACGGCTCAGATAAGCCCGACGAAGCTCATTTTGACGGGTTTTCAGCGCTTTCCGTGTCGGCTTTATTAGTCGCTGCTTTAGCGTTGCTCGGCTATTTGTTAATGGATCCTATTTTCAGTTTACTGCAGGCACAAGAGCGTCTGATGCCCCTCATACGTGAGTATATGACGCTCTGGTATTTCGGTTGTGTGATGTTAGTGACCCCCATGGTGGGTAATGCTGTATTGCGAGCCTCGGGTGATACTCGCACGCCCTCTCTTATTATGGCTTCCGGGGGCTTAGCGAATGCGATTTTCGATCCCATTTTTATTTTTGGTTGGGGTCCTGTGCCGGCTATGGGTATTCAAGGAGCAGCGCTCGCCAGTGTTATTTCCTGGTTCAGTGGTGTTTTCTTAGTGTTCTGGCTGTTAAAGAGAAATAAACTGGTTTCTTCGAAGCCACCGGGCGAAACGCTATTTTTTCAGGCATGGACAAAATCGGCTCGTGGGATTCTAAAAATTGGTATGCCAGCGGCCAGCGCGAATATGTTAACGCCTTTGGCTATGGCAGTAATGACGGCAATTGTCGCATCTTACGGTGCAGCTGCCGTCGCCGCCTTTGGAGTAGGTTCGCGGCTGGAGTCGTTAGCCAGCGTTATTATACTGGCTCTGTCGATGTCACTGCCGCCTTTAATCAGTCAAAACTACGGTGCTGATCGTATTGACCGGGTAAAAGAGGCTTACCGAACCGCGCTAAAAGCGGTATTGGGTATTCAGGCGATCATTTATTTAGTGATGCTGGTCACAGCGCACTGGATAGCACAGGTGTTTGCCGAAGAGCAGGCTGTTGCAGAGGTTGTAAAGCTTTTTATATACATTATGCCTTTAGGTTATGGGTTACAGGGCGTTATCATACTAACGAACTCTAGTTTTAATGCGGTACACAGACCAATGAATGCGTTGTGGTTAAGTATTATCCGCTTATTTGTTTTGTTTGTACCTCTTTCTTATCTGGGCAGTTTGCTCGCAGATTTGACCGGCTTGTTCATTGGTGGCGTGGTCGCTAATCTGTTTACCGCTATTATTGCGTATTGGTGGTTTTCACGCGAGTTGAGGAGAGAACGTGGCTAAGAAGTTCGAACTGGTTTCTAAATACAAGCCGGCGGGTGATCAACCCAAAGCCATTCAAACGCTACTCGATAATCTGGACGCGGGGTTGGCGCATCAGGTGTTGTTGGGGGTAACCGGTTCGGGTAAAACCTTTACCATGGCCAATGTCATCGAGCGTTCGCAAAGACCAACACTGATATTAGCGCACAACAAAACGTTAGCAGCGCAGCTTTACGGTGAAATGAAAGAGTACTTCCCCAATAACTCGGTGGAATACTTCGTTTCTTACTACGACTACTATCAACCAGAAGCTTATGTGCCGACAACCGATACCTTCATAGAAAAAGACGCGTCAATTAATGACCATATTGAGCAAATGCGTTTGTCTGCCACCAAAGCCTTGATGGAGCGTCGCGATGTGGTGCTGGTTGCCTCAGTATCTGCAATTTACGGTTTGGGCGATCCTGAATCTTATATGAAAATGATGCTGCATTTGCGCCGTGGCGACATTATTGATCAGCGCGATATTGTGCGTCGTCTTGCACAGTTGCAGTACAAGCGTAACGATGCCGCATTTGAGCGAGGTACTTATCGGGTTCGTGGTGACGTGATAGATATTTTTCCGGCGGAATCGGAAGAAATGGCGGTACGGGTTGAACTGTTTGATAGTGAAGTTGACCGTATTAGCTTTTTTGAGCCCCTAACGGGTCAGGTAACAGAAAAAGACGTTGCCCGCGCGACCATTTATCCCAAAACGCACTACGTGACGCCACGCGAAGTGTTGGTGAAAGCAATTGAAAAGATTAAAGATGAGCTAAAAGATCGGCGGGAATTTTTACTTCAGCAAAATAAGCTGATCGAAGAACAGCGAATTAATCAGCGGACTCAATTTGATATCGAGATGATGTTAGAACTGGGATACTGTTCAGGTATTGAAAACTATTCACGCTACCTGTCAGGTCGGGCGCCGGGCGAGCCTCCACCCACCTTGATGGACTACCTGCCGGATGACGCATTGCTGATTATTGATGAGTCGCATGTAACAGTGTCTCAGGTCGGTGCAATGTACAAAGGTGACCGCTCACGAAAAGAAAACTTGGTGGAATATGGTTTTCGGTTGCCGTCAGCGTTAGATAACAGACCGTTGAAATTCGATGAGTTTGAGGCTATAGCGCCGCAGACCATGTACGTTTCAGCCACACCGGGCAAGTATGAATTAGAGCGTAGCAGTAACGAGGTGGTCGAACAGGTTGTCAGACCTACGGGTTTGGTTGATCCGCAAATAGAAGTGCGTCCGGTAGCCACTCAAGTCGACGACTTGATGTCGGAAATTCGTTTGCGTACAGAACAGGGCGAGCGGGTGCTGGCAACCACCTTGACTAAAAAAATGTCGGAGGATTTGGCGGATTACCTGGATGAACACGGCATAAAAGTGCGTTACCTGCACTCTGATATTGATACCGTTGAGCGAATGGAAATTATTCGGGATTTACGGTTGGGTAAGTTTGATGTGCTGGTGGGTATCAATTTACTTCGTGAAGGTCTGGATATGCCGGAAGTGTCGCTGGTTGCCATACTGGACGCCGATAAAGAAGGTTTTTTACGCTCTGACCGTTCGTTAATTCAGACCATGGGGCGTGCTGCGCGTAATGTCAACGGGCGCGCTATTTTATATGCGGATCGCATTACGGGCTCTATGCAAAGGGCCATTGATGAGACCGAACGTCGTCGCAACAAACAAATTGCCTACAACAAAGAACATGGCATTACGCCGCAGGGTCTGAATAAAGACATCACTGATGTTATGGACTTGGGGCAGGGCTCCGCTAAAGCGCGTAAGAGTAAAGCTGAAAAGGCGCTGGCTGAAGTAGCCTCAGGCTATGACGCTCGTACAGTGGTTGTGAAAGACGCGAAAGCGGTGATGAAAGAAATTGATGCTAAAGAAAAAGAGATGTACAAAGCGGCTCAAAATCTTGAATTTGAGCAAGCCGGTAAATTACGTGACGAAGTGGCAGAGTTGCGTGAGCAACTTAAGCGGGCCGTATAGCGGTAAAGACTACAACGAATAGGGTTATCGTTTTTTTCAATTGGTCTTGGCAACCTTAATCGGCAATAATTTCCAAAAGTCGAAGCGGGAGGTTGTTATGAGAAACGCAGCAAAAACAGTATCATTTGGCATTATGCATTTCACTATTGCCTTTGGCGTGGTGTGGTTAATGACAGGTGATGTTTTACTTGGTGGCGCAATTGCTCTAATTGAGCCTTTAGTGAACACAGTAGGTTATTATTTTCATGAAAAAATCTGGCAGCGCGGCGACAAGCGCCGGGCAGCGATTAGTCGAGAAAGCACGATACTTGGATAAAGAGGGCAGAGCGAGTTTCCCGCTCTCGCTCCTGCTGGTTCTGTTGTTTGAAATGCGTGGCTATGTGGCCGCGATTGTTTCTCTGACGTTTGCTGAAGACCGCACACTGCTGCTTAAACTCTTCTACACTAATACCGAGCAGTTTGGGCTTATGCTGTTGATTGGGCTACCGGCATTGACTGTTTTAGTGGCAACAACCTTTGCTGGTGAAGATGACCGTAATTGGGCGAATGTCTTAATGCGCTTTGCGCAACCTCTGTTGCTACTCTCCCTCATTATTGACGCTGTATTGATCGGTTGGCTGTTTGTTGAACAGCATGGGGCTTTTTCTTTTGGTCGGGCGGCGATCGTATTTGGCTGGTTTATTTGCTGTTGGTATTTAATAAACTCCAGGCGCTGGCGGTTTTACCGTCACCACTTAGCTAATATACATAACACAAAGCAATAAGCTTGTTGATTTTTAAGGGGTAACGTTCTTTAATGGTCGTCTGAGAATTAATTTGAGCCCGCATGAACTTCTTAAATGAGTTTTTTCTATTGAGCGACGAAGGTACGTCAAAAAGTGATGTTCCTAATTGGCGAGTTAGCGCACTTAGAATTATTCTCTCCTCGGGGATGCTTCTTTGCTTAGCTGTTTTCTTAAATAGCTTTTTTGATGCAGTAGAATCTAACCTGTTTCACATCATTGGAATCACATCTGTTTTTTTAGGCAGCATGCTCGGTTTATTATGGTTAAGCCGACACTATTATCGTTTTTGCGCTCATTTTCTTCAGTTTACAATTATCATGGCGAGTGTCGCCTGTAATTTATTTCTGGCGGATCCGAACCTTGCTCAGATAGGCTCTATGCTAATGTACGCCTGTCCTTTAACGGCTTTAATGTTAATGGGAGGGCGATCCGCGCTTTTCTATGGTGTTCTCAATATCATACCGTTTTATATCATCTCTAATAATGTCGACCTGTCGTTTTTTGCCCAGCCTGAAGTACAGTTTCCCAATGTTGTTTGGTACATCTCTGGCACCATGTTTGTATTCTTCAATGTCTGTATTCCTCTTGCCGTCGGCCGCACGATAGTCGCTGCGAAAAGACTGAATCAGGAGATGAAAAAGTCTAATGACCATTTGGAGGGAAGAAATGCCCTATATCGAGTCTTTTTTAGTGAATCCCGACGACCGAAAGTTATTGTTAGCGAAGAGGGCATCATAACTGACTTTAACAAACTGGCAGCGAAGACGTTTGGACTGAGTGAGTCGGTTAAAAATGAGCAACAGTCGATTTCAAGTTGGTTTCCGGAAATGAGCCATGCGGGGGCACAGGTTATTCGTCACGAATCCACTTATCACCGAGTAGCCCGGTTAGCAGTGCCTGAAGCGGACTCCTGCATTTATGAGTTCGTTGACTGTACGCAAGAGAAAGCACTAGAAACCAACCTAACCTTATTAGAGCAAGAGAACCGGCGGTTACGTTATTTAGACACTCAGACAGACTTACCCAATAATGATTGGTTTGAATTGCAGTGTAATAAATTAATTTCTAAATATGATCGCGAGTTCTTTGTGGTGGTGGCCCAAAATGACAGTGAAGATTATCTCAGATTAAAATATGGTGAGAGTATTGTCAGAAAGCTCTTAGTCTCCGCTTATAACCGACTAAAGAAACACGAAAGACAACCTCGTCTAACGGCGACTATCGCATTAAATAAGCTGGTTTTCATTTTACCCCAAACAATTGAAAATGAATTAGAAGATGTTTTATCAGATATTAAAGCGTCGTTGGATAAAGAATATACGCTTCAGAATGTGAAGTGTCAGCCAAGCTTTCAGTTTGGTGTGGCTAAGTTCCCCAACCATGGAACGAGTGCTGATGTTGTTGTTTCCCGGGCGCTGGAAGCGAAGAAGTTTGTGGTGGTTAATCAATTTTTCCATATTTATAATACTGAAAATTCAGAAGAGTTTATGGAGCGCCATGAAATATCTATTCTGCTGGATGAAGCGATACAGAATGATGAGCTAGATATTTGTTTTCAGCCGAAAGTTAATGCTGACGGTGCTTGCGTAGGTTTGGAAGCACTTGCTCGCTGGAACAGTCCAGTATTGGGTGTTATTCCTCCGGGGACCTTTATTCCAATTGCAGAAGAATATCGAATGATCAGCCGGTTGACCGACTTAGTTGTTCAGAAAGTCTGTTCTCAGATGGCGCACTGGAAGCAAGATAACTTTCCGCTGCTGCCTGTAGCTATCAATATTTCTTTGCTCGATTTTTCTCAGCCAGATTTTATTTCTAAACTGGTAAAACACCTGGCAGACTTCTCTGTGAAGCCGGCTCAGATAGAGCTAGAGTTAACTGAAACTTGCCTGGAGGCAAATCGTGTTAATTCTTTGGAATTAATGAACGAACTGCAGTCATGGGGATTTAAAGTATCGGTCGATGACTTTGGTGTTGGGTATTCCAGTATAACCCGGTTAGCCAATTATCCGATTGATAAACTAAAGCTGGACAGGGCGCTTATTCGCGAGATAAAGAACTCCGCGCGACAGTACAGCTTAGTTAAGGGGATTTATAATATTTGCTGTGAATTGAATATTCAGTGTGTTGTTGAAGGTGTTGAAGAAGAAGCGCAGTTACAGCGGTTAAAAGAAATTGGCTTTTCAGAGTTCCAGGGGTTTTATTTTTCTAAACCTTTAACAGTCGGTCACTATGAAAAACATGTTAGTAGATACGGACAGCTCTTTTCAGGGGCGATAAATAAAAGAACCACTTAACTCACTTTTCCTTCAACATAGTACCATTTACCGTCTTCATGCACGAAGTCTGACTTTTCTTCCATAAAAGCGACATCATCGCCATCTCGATAAAACGCGCGAAAATGAACCTGCCCTTTATCTTGATCCATACTGGATGAGAGTACTTGTAGCTTGAGCCAGTTTGGTGAGTCGCTTAAATCGAGCAACGCGGGGCGAGAACTGCTGTGCCAGGTAGCTTCCAGATAACTGCCCAAGCGACCGACAAACGCGCTGTAACGAGATCGCATAAGCGCTTCCGGAGACTGAGCAACTGCTGTCCCGTCATGGTACGGATAACAACAGTCTTGATAGGTTTTGTCTAGGCCGCAGGGGCAAGGTTCAGATAGTTTCATAGCGCGAACTTTACCAGCGCGCGCGCTGATTTCAACTGTAATTTTAATCTACTTTGCCAGAATGGTTTTTGCCTAAGCCACCGCTAATGGTCAACTGTAACGCATCAGCTGGCTTCATTGTCAGCGACTCTATGCAATCCGCAGGCACTATCACCATGTAACCGCCGACGTTATAGCTCATCGGCAAAAATACAGCAACTTGATCTTCTTTCATAAGCTCAGATAGGCGGTCACCTTTCAGACCGCTTTTTTTGGTTACAATACCGATAAGACGGAGGTTACTGCCGGGGAGAGTCACCAGCACGACCGACTCTTCGGCAAAGTTTTTACCTGACATCATTTCAAACACATCGTTGATGGTACCGTACAGGCTGCGCAGCAGTGGGAGCCGATTCATCATTTTTCCGGGCAATTGCCAAAGCGAGTCGATAAATCGCCAGCGAGAGCTGAACCCGATAAGCAAAGCAATACCTAAAAAGCTGATGAAAGCTAACCCGGGGAAATAAGATGCTTCGCCCAGCAAGGTTGTCCAAATGGGCTTAAGCCAAGTTTCAATGGTTACTAACAACCATTTCAGCAGAGCAAAAGTGACAACAATGGGTAAGAGAATCGCTAAGCCTTTAAATAAGTATTGTATGGTTCTTTTCATTCGCTAATAAGCCTTTTGAAGCTAAGTTACTGGCATTGTGAAACGAATAGGCTCACTGAACAAGTCTTATCCGTCCGTTGATGCTATAGCCCTGTGTTCTTGCGAAACTCGGGTGTGTGTGGTCTATTGGATTTTTGTGCTTTTGCTGATGAACCGCACTTTCTTCTGCAGAAATAACTTGTGAAGGAGCTTGTGAATGCAGGTTAATCATATTCCGGTGTACTATCTTACCGGTGCGCTAGTCGCGCTGTTCGCGGCTATTGTTGTCCCTGGTTGGCCGGTTAAACTGGCGTTGGTGTGGTGTTTTGTGGCTTTAGCTATGGTCTCAAGCGCTTACTGGATGAACATGGCAGGTTTGTTTCGAAAGCGGCAAGGCGGGAAAATTCCCTGGTATATTCGCTGGTTGCTGGTGCCTTTTTTATTGGGCGTGAGTATTTACAATTGGCTGGCGCGCAGACGCGATAACCTGCCTGCCTGGCATGAGGTTGCTAGCGATCTTTATGTCGGGCGTCGCTTATTTGCCAGCGATGTAGCGGATCTAAAAGCTCAGGGCATTACCGCCATTTTAGACGTTACTGCAGAATTCGACGCTTTGGACTGGGCATCAGAGGACGCTAATGTCGTCTATTTGAACTTACCGGTACTTGATCATAAAGCGCCGTCCGAGCACCAAATTCATGAAGCACTGCAGTGGATCCAAAATCAACATGAACAGGGCCGGAAAGTGTTGGTGCATTGTGCGCTAGGACGAGGTCGGTCAGTTTTCATGGTGGCGGCTTATATGTTAACTCGCACGTCGCAGAGCGAGCTGGACCAAGTTATGGCTGCAATTCAGGGGGAGCGGCCGGTTGCGCGGCTTAATAGCCTGCAGCAACGCAAACTGGAAAGCTTTGCCGAAAATCATAAGATCTTACTGGCTCGTAAAGTCTGGATTGTCGCCAATCCAGTGTCAGGAGGCGGCAAGTGGCGTGAAGAAAAAGACGCCATTCTTGAGTATTTGGAGCCCTATTTCGATGTGCAAGTATTGGAAACGAGTCCATCGAAAGCCGGCGACGTGCTGGCGCGAGAAGCGTTGGACCAAGGTGCGGAGCTCGTAATTGCGGTAGGTGGGGACGGCACCCTGACAGAGGTTGCCAGTGTGGTGAAAAACACCGACGCGGTGATGGCCATCATTCCAATGGGCACTGCAAATTCACTCAGCCAGGCTCTGTGGGGCGTGAGCTCTAAAATAAGCCCGGTATCTGCTGCCTGCACCACCATTATTGAAGGGCGTTGCGATGCTATTGATGTAGGTATAGTGAATGGCGAACCTATGCTGTTATGTGTGGCGGTTGGTTTTGAGCAGCAAATGATTGAAAAGGCGAGCCGGGAAGCAAAAAATAAACTCGGTCAACTGGCTTATTTACAGGGCCTATGGCAGGCGTGTAATGACAATGATGTATTGGATCTGTCTGTTGAACTAGATGATAAGCCATCTGAAAATTGGTACACCAGTAGTTTAATTGTAGCCAATGCGGCTCCTACGACCACTCTTTTAGCCCAGGGTCGCGGGAATCCGATGATGGATGACGGCAGGTTAGATCTGACCTGGATTGATCCAAAAAAATCGGGGGAGCAGCATGTCTTTAGTTTAATTGAGCTGTTGTATGCAGGCTTAACCGAAGACAATTTGGGCATCAATATCGGTCATACTCAGGCGAGCTCAGTAAAAATTCGTCGTGCTGATGGCGCCGATCTGAAATACGTTGTTGATGGTGAGCCATACTCTGGCTCCAGGTTAGAGATTTCTCTTGAGCCCAGAGCCTTGAAAATTTTAATTCCTGAGCAAGCTCAGTATTGACGCTTAGAGAATGGTTAGTCCCCAACACTGTAAGACAAAATTCGGGATAAATGACTGTAGGGCAGACCGGTTTGCCGGTGCCAGTGGTTGAAGGCTGCTTGAGCTTGTTTGAGGCCTTTTTGGCTGGTAGGGGAGGCATCCAGTAAGTTGTAGTTTGTTAAAGCTGTGACGACATCAGAAGCCAGAATAAAACCGTCCCAGCCAAGCTCCCGAAGGACATATTGGGGTGTTGTACCACCCAAACGAGAGCCGTTCTTTTTGAACCAAATGAGCAGTTGTGCCTGTTGGCTAGATGGCCACTGCGCCAGAAAGTGGCTAAAACTGCCGTACTCTTCGGATGCTTCGACAATCATGCGGGCGTTAGCAGGGACCGTATTTATTTTTTGCTGGTTGCGCACAATTCGTGGATCTTTCGACAACGCCTCTAACACTTCCGGTGGCACCTGTTGCCAGTAAAGTGGCACAAACCCTTTAAATGCTTCCTCAAACCCCGGCCATTTGGCTTCAATAATTCGCCAAACAAAACCCGCCCGGAAAATACAGCGTGTAATTGTTGCGAGTACGTCACGGTCTTCCACCTGTTCTAGCTCTTGTACCGAAGATACTTTGGGCAAACGGGCCAACATTGTTGATATTATTGTGTTTGAGATGATCTGCTACCGCATCAACAATATGCAGTAAGGGTAGTTCAACGGCCTCTTCAATGTGAGGAGCCACTTTGTGCATTGTGTTCGTGGCGATGACAATACTTTCAGCACCTGCTTTTTCCAGCTGCTTAGCTTTGTCAACGAGAACCTGCGCTGCGGCATCCCAGTCGCCTTTGCTTTGTATTTCTTCAATATTGGAAAAATCGAGGCTGGCGAGAAGGATTTCAGCACTGTGTAAGCCGCCAAGGCGCTCGTTTATTAGCTGATTCAAACGTCGATAATACGTGCTGGTTGATTCCCAGCTCATGCCACCAATAATGCCGACTGTTTTCATTGAAGCCTCCACAATAAGCGTTTAAACACAGCCTACCGCAGTTTGATTGCTAAGTTAATGCCGTCATTAGATGAAAAGCGCATAGCCTATATTGGATTTATTTTTAATTAATCGTTCAATTAACTAAATTTGATTTTAATTGAACATTCAATTAACCTTAACGCCGTTGTCACATTAGCCTCATATCTTAAGGAACTTCACTACAACACAAGAAACAGGAACTTTTATGAAAACTTATGTGCCTATGAAGCAAAGCTTAATTGCACTCTCAGTAGTTTCAGCATTATCTGCTACCTCTCTGCCAGCAATGGCGCAAGACAATCAAGATAAACAAGCGGAAAAAGAAAAAGAGAAAATGGAAGCGATTGTGGTTACTGGCCGCAGCGTTTCTTATGCTAATACCGCCACATCGAATGAAATGAAGAAGCAACAAACGCCGATGACGAGCGTATTATCCATTGTTGATAACTTGCCGGGTGTATTGGTTAATGAAGGTTCGCCCTTTGGTTCCGATGAATGGTCAACCAGTATTTCAATTCGAGGGTTTCAGTTGGATCTGGCCTCTCAGCAAATTGGTATGACGGTTGACGGCATCTCTAACGGGAACTCAAATTATGGCGGTGGTACCAAAGCCAGCCGTTATATTGATACCGAAAACTTACGCGGTATCGAAGTCTCTCAGGGAACTGCCGATATTAGCTCTCGCTCTCATGAAGCGTTAGGCGGAACATTAAATTTCACAACAATTCGCCCAGCCTATGAAGAGAAATTTACGGTAAGTACTACCATCGGCAATCATAACGCTCAAAAATTGTATGCGCGTTATGACACTGGCGAAATTGCAAAAGACACGTTTGCGTGGTTCTCATTGTCTAGCCAACAAAATGATGACTATATGGATGGCGCTGTAACCAATAAACGTGATCATGCTGAAGGTAAAATTATTAGCCGTATTAATGACGTCGACCTTACCGGCTACTTTAGCTATGACGATGCTGAAGAATATACCTACCAACGGGTTTATGGTTTAGCTCAGTACGAGCAGAACTCTGAGTGGGATGGTTTAACCGAAGACTGGACTGGTATCCCGTATCAGGATCAAGCATGGCGTGAAGGCTGGGTTACCGAGCGTGAAAACTTATTCGGTTACTTAAAAGCCGACTTTATGCTGGGTGAAGTGGATGTTAGTACTAACGTGTACTATCACGAGAACGAAGGTGTTGGTAAGTGGATCCCTTATTATGTTGCTGATGTAACAGATGATGGTGCTGGTAACCCTCATTCTGAGTTAGATCCTTCAACGACCGCATATGGCGGCGCTTCGCAAGGCTTTATTTATTTCGTTAACCGCGATGGGCAATCTATGTCACCCAATGCCGGCTGTCAGAGTTCAATTGGGTATCCGTATGGCGGCGGTGGTGCTGAAATTGATCCCGGTTGTTACGATCAAGGCGCTATGCCGGTCAGTTCTCACCGACACACGCACTATAACAAGCAACGCTATGGGGTAAATGGGGACTTTGTCTGGGATACGACAATTGGCGGTATGGCCAACACCTTACGTGGTGGTTTCTGGTACGAAGATTATCAGCGTGATGAATACCGTGACTGGCATAAAACCATTAATGCTGCGGCAAGTCCTCGTCCGGAAGACAATCCATACTGGGTTCAATACAGTCGTGAATTCCCAGTGGAAACTTTCATGTATTACCTTGAAGATCAATTGGATGTTGGTTTCGCTAAGCTCCGTCTTGGCGCCAAGAAGTTTGACGTTGAGGTAGCAAAGGAAGATCAGTTTAATGCTGACAACAACTTAAGCGTATCGTCAGATTCTGATGTTCTATTGTCAGCTGGCTTTGTCGCACCTCTGCCGGTTCGTGGCCTGGAAGTTTTTGGTGGCTATGCGGAAAACTTCGCAGCGATTAAAGACGCGGTATTGGAGCGTAACGATACGGATCTGAGTTTAGTTGAACCAGAAACGGCTGATAATATTGATTTGGGTCTGCGTTACTCAACGCCTGGTTTTAATGCGAGCTTGACCTATTACGATATTACGTTTGAAAACCGGATTACCTTTATCAGTAACGAGGATGTTGATGGCATCGACTTCTTAGAAGCTGCAGCTGGTGGTTACGTGAATGACGGCGGTGTTGAATCAAGTGGTATAGAAGCATCTGTAGACTACAACCTGAGCGATAACTTAGGTATCTATGTGTCTTATACAAAAAATGACTCAACTTATACCGATAAAGAGTTTCGCGGTAATACAGTGCTAGGCAGCGCTCAGACTATGGGTGTTGTGAGCCTTGATTACACCAAAGGTGACTTTTATGCTGGCTTTAGTACCAAATATGTTGGTGAACGCTATTTAGATCAAGCGAACACACAAGAAACAGACGGCTATGTACTCAGTGACTTGTACATTGGTAAAACCGTTTACGATATTGGTGGTTCAATTGATAGTATGGAATTGAGTTTCACCGTGAACAATGTCTTTGACGAAGATTACCTGGGCACTATCGCCCCGGGTGCAGGCTGGATTGGCGCGCCGCGCACGGCAACGTTAAATGCTAAGTTTGTATTCTAGAAACCGAAATAACCACGTGCAGGAAGCTGCGCGTGGTTACTTTTTTGGATGCAAAATAAGGTAGTAAACACTGATGTTTAGACTATTAGCAATATCGACACTGCTGCTGAGTAGTTCAGTTTTTGCGGATGCACCCAGCCGGATTTTATTCGGTTCTTGCTCGCATCAGGGCAAAGACATTCCTATTTTCAACAGCATTATTAAAGATGACCCTGACGTGTTTGTGTTCCTTGGGGACAATGTCTATGGCGATACCGAAGACATGTCGGTATTACAGAATAAATACGAAAAGCTGGGGGCTAAACCGGGCTTTAAAAAATTAAAGAAACAGGCTGAATTAATCGCTATCTGGGATGACCATGACTATGGTGCGAACGATGCCGGTAAAAACTACCCGAAAAAGGAAGCGTCGCGCGATATTATGTTGGATTTTTGGGGTGAGCCCGAGGATTCTGTTCGACGCACCCGCGATAGTGGTATCTATACGTCGTATACCTACGGCGAAGGTGAAGAGAGTATCCACGTTATTCTGCCTGACTTACGTTGGAACCGCGATGATATCGCTCACGTAACCCGTGAGCAATATGTGAACGAACGTAAGCCTGAAAATATGGGTCCCTACACACCTGTTAACGACCCAAACGCCAGTATGATTGGCGAGAAGCAATGGCAGTGGCTTGAGCAAGAATTGCAAAAACCAGCCCGTATAAAAATTATTGGCTCCAGCTTACAGCTACTGGCAGATTTTACTGGCTGGGAGTCCTGGGCTAATTTTCCGGCCGATCGTCAGCGTTTATTTAATTTGATTAAAAAACATAAAGTTAATGGTGTTATCTTGATAAGCGGAGACACTCATTGGGGTGAAATTAGTTACTATGACAAAGAGTTAGATTACCCTCTGTGGGAAGTAACGTCCTCGGGTCTGACGCAGGAATGGAAAAACGTCAGCCCAAACAAACACCGTATTGGTCAACCAATTAGTGAAGTCAATTACGGCGCATTGAATGTCGATTGGGACAAAAAGGATCCAGTTGTCACTCTGGGACTTTATGACGAGTCTGGCGACGTTGTTAATGAACATAGTTTTAGACTGTCAACGCTGGAACCGTACGAGTAAAAATAAACCTTGAGAGAAAGCTATGCCAAAAATAGGAATGGAATCAATGCGGCGTCAGCAGTTAATCGATGCCACAATCGATGTTGTAGCCGACGTAGGCTTAAGAGGAGCAACAATTAATTTAATTGCTCGTCGGGCGGGAATGTCCTCAGGCATTATCAGCCATTATTTTGGCGGTAAACAGGCATTAATTGAGGCCTCTGTTCGGTATTTGCTTTCTCAGCTCAAAATGGAGCAGTCGCCGGATAATCCGTATGACCGGCTGATGAAAATTGTTGATTTAAACTTTTCGGATGTTCAGCAATCCGACTCAAGTACAAAAACCTGGTTGAGTTTTTGGGGACAGTCTATGCATGATCCCGATCTTTACCGTTTGCAGGAGCTTAATAAGCGTAGGTTAGTCAGTAACTTACGCTACAGTTTTAAGCAACTGTTAGCCCCCGAAAATGCTCGTGAAGCCGCGGAGGTTACCGCTGCATTAATAGATGGTTTTTGGTTGCGCTGTGCACTGAGCCGGGCAAATGCGGAAAAATTTAGTCAGGCGAAAAGGTACTGCAAAAAATACATTAATGGTGTTTTGGAACAGAACGGAGTTCGTTAAACCATTGCCAACTTATAAGGGAGTTATCGTTGTCCTCTACATTACTTAAAAACTTTATTCATGGTCGCTACGTTGATGACGGCGGCAATGAGCACTTTGATGTGATTAACCCGGCAACGGGGAAAGCCATTTACGCCGTTGAGTCAGCCAGCGAATCACTGTTGGAAAAGGCCATTGAGAGTGCTCAAAAAGGCTTTGAGGTCTGGTCGCAGACTCCGGCTATTGAGCGAGCTCGTATAATGCAGCGGGCCGCTGCTATTTTAAGAGAGCGCAACGATGAGTTGGCGAAGCTCGAAGTGCTGGATACGGGTAAACCATGGCAAGAAGCGATTGAAGTTGACGTGCAGACAGGATCTGATGCGATAGAGTACTTTGGTAATTTGTGTCCGTCGATGATGGGCGAACAACAGAGTGTCGGCAACGACTTCTTTTATACACGGCACGAACCTCTGGGGATCTGCTTCGGTATTGGTGCCTGGAATTACCCATTGCAAATAGCTTGCTGGAAGGCTGCAGCTGCGCTTGCTGCCGGTAACAGTATGATTTTCAAACCGTCAGAAGAAACCCCTCGAGGCGCAGCAATGCTGGCGGAAATATTCGTCGAAGCCGGTGTACCCGAAGGTGTTTTTAACGTAGTGCATGGCGATGGAGTTGTGGGTAACTATTTAGTACAGCACCCAGCTATTGCCAAGGTCTCACTGACAGGTGAAGTGGGTACCGGTAAAAAAGTGATGGCAGCTGCAGCGGGTACGTTGAAGAATGTCACTATGGAATTAGGCGGTAAATCGCCGTTAATTGTATTTGATGATGCAGATATTGATGAAGCCGTAACAGGCGCCATGATGGGCAACTTCTATACCCAGGGTGAAGTGTGTACTAATGGCACCAGGGTGTTTGTGCATAAAGACATTTACGACACCTTTATGGAGCGTCTATTAGAGCGCACAAAAAATAATATTGTGGTGGGCGACCCGATGAACCTTGAAACTAATCTGGGCGCGCTCATTTCGGAAGACCACCTACACAAAGTCATGTCGTATATAGAATCAGGTAAAGAGCAGGGCGCAACACTGGCTTTTGGTGGTGAACGGCATGCTCCGACAGGCTGTGAAGAGGGCTACTTTATCGGTCCGACCATTTTTACCGATTGTACCGACGATATGCGCATCGCGCGGGAGGAAATTTTCGGCCCGGTGATGTCTGTTCTGACCTTTGAAAGCGAAGACGAAGTGATTCAGCGAGCGAATAATACCGATTATGGTCTCGCAGCTGGTATCTTCTGTCAGAATTTGCGCAGAGCCCACCGTGTTATAGCGCAACTGGAAGCGGGTATTTGCTGGATAAATGCGTATGCTAACTCTCCCGTAGAAATGCCGGTCGGTGGCTATAAGCAGTCGGGGATTGGTCGAGAAAACGGAGTGGAGGCGCTTAAGTCTTATACTCAGACCAAGTCAATTTATGTGGGAATGGACAAGCTTGAAGGTCCGTTCTAATGACAGTCAATGAGAAATTCGATTACATCATTGTGGGAGCCGGATCGGCTGGCTGTGTGCTGGCCAACCGGCTAACCGAAGATCCGGATGTCTCGGTGCTGTTGTTAGAAACTGGCGGCTCAGACAAAAGCATTTTTATTCAAATGCCGACCGCACTGTCCATTCCGATGAACACCAAAAAATACGCCTGGCAATTCCATTCTGAACCAGAGCCTTATTTGAACAACCGGGAGATGCATTGCCCGCGCGGGAAAGTACTGGGCGGGTCTTCATCGATTAACGGTATGGTGTATGTTCGTGGCCATGCACGCGACTTTGATGAGTGGCAGGAGCTCGGGGCTAAAGGCTGGGACTACCAACATTGTCTGCCATACTTTAAAAAAGCAGAAGATTGGGCCTTTGGCGCTGATGATTACCGTTCAAAAGGTGGTCCTTTAGCTGTTAATAATGGCAACAACATGCAAAACCCGCTATACACCGCTTTCATAAAGGCGGGTGTTGATGCCGGTTACATGCAAACCAGTGACTATAATGGTTTTCAGCAGGAAGGCTTTGGCGCCATGCACATGACAGTAAAAAACGGTGTGCGTTGGTCTGCCGCTAATGCCTATTTAAAGCCGGCTATGAAAAGACGTAACCTGACGATAAAAACCGGAATTCAGGTGAGTAAAGTCTTGCTGGAAGAAAAAAGGGCGATTGGTGTTGAGCTATACGAAAAGAGCAATACCGCACGTTTTTTTGTCAACAGAGAAGTCATTCTAAGCGCAGGGTCGATTGGCTCCCCGCATATTCTGCAGTTGTCCGGTATTGGTAATCCCGATACGCTATCGGCAGCGGGTATTGAAACGCAACATGAGTTACCTGGTGTAGGAGAGAACCTACAGGATCACCTGGAGTTCTACTTTCAGTATCAGTGTAAAAAGCCGCTGACTTTAAACAGTAAGCTTGGACCATTAAGTAAGCTGGCTATCGGTGTGCGATGGATTTTGTTTAAAACCGGTCTGGGGGCAACCAACCATTTTGAGTCCTGTGGTTTTATTCGCTCCAAAGAAGGTGTGGAATGGCCCGATTTACAGTATCACTTTCTACCGGCGGCTATTCGTTATGATGGTAAGTCAGCGTTTGATGGGCATGGCTTTCAATTGCACATTGGCCATAACAAACCGAAAAGTCGCGGTTGGGTTAAGGTAAAAAGCTCGGATCCTTTCACGCCGCCTAAAATTCAATTCAATTACTTACAGCATCAGGATGACGTAGAGGCATTCCGTGCCTGTGTTCGGCTGTCACGTGAAATTATTGCTCAGCCGGCAATGGATGAATACCGGGGCGCGGAAATTCAACCCGGCAAAGATATTGTCAACGATGAACAGATAGATGAGTTTGTCCGTGATGCGGTCGAAAGCGCGTATCACCCTTGTGGTACTTGTCGTATGGGTGCAGCAGACGATGACATGGCGGTGATTAATAGCGAGATGCGTGTACGTGGTTTACAAGGGCTCCGGGTGATTGATTCGTCAGTGTTTCCAACTATTCCTAACGGTAACTTGAACGCGCCTACTATTATGGTGGCAGAGCGAGCGGCGGATATTATTAAGCAGCAGAACATGCTGTCAGCTGATGTTCACGTCTATCAAGATGAGCAATGGCAAGAACGCCAGCGAACTGGTCAGGCGAAGCGGAGCACATCATGTTAACGCTGGTCAGCATTGGCATGCTGTTCTTTATGGCCATGGTAGTGTTTATTGTGGTGCGCTGGGGGCGGCTGAAACTTAACGGTCGCTATCCGGTATCGACTTTGACCTTCATTGCTATTCTGTTTACCTCGGGACTGGACGTAGGGCTCATCATGTTCCCTCTGACCGAGTTCCCGGTGTACGCGAATATTAAAGAAAACAGCGAGTATGCGTTTGCTAACCCGTTAGCTATAGAGTTTGGTTTCTGGGGCTTTTTAGTCTGGGCAATTTACTTTGTCACTTGCTTTTACTTTTGCGCTATTGAGCCCAAGGTGAAATTCTTTGAAATTACTTGGGTTAAGTGGGTTAACAACATAGTCATTATAGGCACCTGTGCCTTTACCGCGCATTTGCTGTTTGCCAATTTGAGCTGGTATTTGCCCAGCATTGCCGTTAGCGAAGGTTTCCCCTGGTATTATGCGCTTATTGTGGGTGCCACGATTTTATTTTCAGTGTATTCGAGCACGGATCTTAAATTCGTAAAAATTCTAAGCTTATCTTCTGGCGGTTTGTTTTTTGCGCTAATTATTGGGCTTGGTAGTATTGCGTTAATGTCTAGCAGCGTTTCTGCGCCAGATTACTTTAGCACCCTGCCATTACTGACTGACTATTTTGAACACCTGCACCGCTTTGTGCTGCCAATAAATGACTACCATGCGTTTTACTTATTTTGGTGGTTTGCCTGGAGCATCATGATTGGTCAGTTTACCGCACGTTTTGTTGGTAATATGCGTGCAATATGGCTGTTTTTAGCGATGCTGATTTGGCCATCACTGTCTATAGGTCTGTGGTTTAGTGTTTTATACTTATTCCACTTAAAAGGCCTGGACACCTCTGGGTTTATTAACTTAGCGATGGTATTCGTAGGTATTGTCTTTGTTATTAACTCACTGGACTCTTTAATTCGGCTTTATTCAGACAACCTAAATTTGACCGTAGCGCGTTTCGGCAGGCAAAAATACATGGCCTTACATGCCTTTTTAATGATGTCACTGACGGTGCTGTTTAGCGTTCAGTTTATAAAAATTCAGTGGGTTGGTGCGTTGGTAATTGGTATTGGTCTATGTTGTTTTGTTTACATCGCACTTGGTAAGCAACAGCAACCACTGCCTAAAACCCAGGCGCTGGTGCCGCTGCCCACGAAGAAAAAATAGGCTGATGCTTACGTCAGAAATGATAACGACGCGTCAGCCGATATTCAGCCCCCAGTCTTCATAGGCGGCTTTGGCCAGCGTCTCCTGAAATCTGGGGTCTGCAATCTGAATTAAGGACTGGGCGCGTTCTGTCATGCTTTTGGCGCGCAAGTTAGCAATGCCATGCTCCGTCACAATGTAGTGCACGTGAGCTCGAGTGGTAACAACCCCTGCGCCCGGTGCTAACAGCGAACTGATGCGAGATACCGTTCCGCCACAGGCGGTTGATGGTAAAGCAATGACCGAACGACCGCCTTCCGATAGGCTGGCTCCACGAACAAAATCCATTTGCCCGCCAACACCTGAATAAATTTTTGTGCCAATTGAGTCAGCACAAACCTGACCGCTTAAATCCACTTGCAGCGCGCTGTTTATAGACATCACTTGCTTATTTTGTCGAATAACTGAGGTGTCGTTGGTGTATTCAACATCCAGGAAAAAGACTTCAGGGTTGTCATCGACAAAGTCATATAGGGCCTGCGAGCCCATGGCAAAGGTTGTGACAATACGACCTCGGTGCTTGCGTTTGCGGCTGTTGTTAATGACTCCTCGCTCAACTAGCGGTAATACACCGTCCGAAAACATCTCGGTATGAATGCCTAAGTCCTTGTGGTGGTTAAGACAAGCTAGCGTTGCGTCGGGTATTGCGCCAATCCCCATTTGCAAACAGTCACCATCGTTAATCAAGCTGGCGACTTGCTCTCCAATCTTTTCTGTAACTGGGTTTTGCTTAGGCTGTTTGTGTAACGGAATAGGAGCCGCTTCTTCAAAATAACGATCGAAACGTTTGATTGAGACATGTGCGTCACCATGCGTCCTTGGCATGTTCGGGTTTATCCAGGCAATAACTTTCTTTGCAACCTGCAGTGCCGCCCGTGTTGCTTCGACTGAAATGCCTAAGCTGCAGTTACCATGCTTATCCGGTGGTGATACTTGAATGATCGCAGCATCTAAAGGTTGCTCGCCAGAGCGAAAAAGCTTTGGGATTTCAGACAGGAATATCGGAACGTAATCTGCGAGCCCTTCATTAACGGCTTGTCGGGTAGAGGCTCCGACAAAGAAAGCTCGCTGACGTAGATGACCTTTTAACGCAGGATCGGACAAAGGTTCACTGTATTCGGTATGTAATTGCAAAAGCGTTAAATCGTTTCGTTGCTTAGCAACTTCCTTTAAACCCTCTAACAACTTATAAGGAGTAGCGGCCATTGACTGGCACCAAATTACATCACCATCATTGATAATTGATAGAGCTTCTACCGCTGAATTAACTTTCATTACTGCGTCCTGTTTTGAGCTAGGTCACTATTCTAACCTGTTTTAAAATAGGGATATTTACCTCGTAAGTGATACCTACCAGGTTTTTACGGCGACGTGTGATAGCCTGCAATCACTGTAATAAAAGTTTCATATATTTAACAAAATAGATCATTGCAGAATGATCGTTCACTGTCTATTATTCCGCCAGTTCTAATAACAGGCTTCCTCTATGTCCATTCGTAATAAACTACTTTCCGTTGGCGCAATAACAACTGCAGCCTTTATTATTCTGCTCATGTTAATGATGTTTTTTCAGGCACAAGTCGGGGAACTGTACCGAGCCAGTGAATTGAGAGAGTCGATACATAACAGCTTATTGCAGTTGCGTCGTGATGAAAAAGATTTCTTATTACGAATGGATGAAAGCTATGCAGTAAAACTGAAAAAGCAAGCGGACGTAACGATTGAAAGGTTGAGCGAATTAAAATCGCTTGTTGATGATACAAACGCCACCCGTCTTATTAATGAGCTTGAACAGCAGGTTGCACGCTATGAAGCGAGCTTTGATCGTTTAGCCACGGCTTTTAAGCAGCGAGGGCTGGATGAAAACAGTGGGGCTTATGGAGATTTGCGTTCTGCAACGCACGCTTTAGAAGAGGCTATCGATACCGCGGGGCGTACGGAACTATTAGTCACTTTGCTGCAGTTACGGCGGAGTGAGAAAGACTTTATGCTGCGTTTTGATGATAAATACGTCAAGCGCGCGAATGGACTATTAGATGAATTAAAGGCTGCCTTGTCGACTCAGCCAGGCCTTATTTCAAAGGTAGAAGCTTATCGCAGAGACTTTGGGCGTTACGTCAGTTTATCGAAAGAGATAGGTCTGGATGAAGCGTCGGGTATAAAGGGACAGGTAAGAGAGGTTGCCGGTAATATGGAAATGTCATTGGCAAAGCTTGATGAGGAACTGAGGGACTCGCTTCAGTCACGCCAGAGCGCCATGAAATGGATCCCTGTCGTCGCCTTTGTCGCTATTGCACTGGTTGTTATTGCTATGCTGTTTTGGGTTATTCGCTCAATCAATCAGCCATTGAACCAGTTGAGAAGTGACATGCAAACGGTTCAACGTAGCAACGACTTAACTTTGGTCTCTAAGAAGTTCCGTAGCGATGAGCTGGGTGATTTGGTTGATAGCTTTAATGAGTTATTGAGTTATTTCCGTAACGTGATTAAACAAATTAATGAGTCGGTTGAAACGGTGAATGGTTTAACGCTGCAGGTGTCAAATACGGTAACTCATACCTCGAAAAACCTTGATATGCAGTCACATGAAGTCGATCAGGTAGCTGCTGCAATTAATGAAATGGGAAGTACCGCTCATACAATCGCGAATGATGCGGAGGATACGGCAGAGCAGGTAAACAGTTTATCTGAGCAGGCTAAACATGGTAGTGCGTCTGTGCAGGCTGGTGTAGAAAAAGTGCGTTATCTGGCAGAGCGCCTGAATAGCAGTGTAACCGAGGCCAATACCCTAGCTGAACGTAGCGCGTCGATAAAGCAAATTGTCACTGTTATTAACGGTATTGCGGAACAAACTAATTTACTGGCGCTTAATGCGGCAATTGAGGCCGCTCGGGCGGGTGAACAAGGGCGCGGTTTTGCGGTAGTTGCTGATGAGGTACGCACGCTGGCGTCACGCACGCAGCAATCGATTGGCGAAATCGAATCAATTACGAGCCAGTTGAATCAACAAACCCAGGTGATAGTGAATACCCTGAAAGAATGTAATGAGTTGGGTGAAGAGGGCGCACAACACTCTGCGGAATCGGATGAGTTGTTTACCCGGATACATAGCGAGTTAGTGAAAATTAATGATCGTTCGGCATCGATTGCAACGGCTGTGGAAGAGCAATCAGCGGTTGTCGATGAAACAGCAAGAAATATCACTCGAGTGCGTGACGCTGGCGTGGAAGCAGCGAATGACGCTCAGTCAAACGCTGACGCAGTGACTCAGGTTCGTCAACAAACCGAGCAACTGCGTCAGGCGGTTATCAAATTCAACGTCTAATTACGCTAACAAATGCTTCGCATGGAAGCGAAGCTGAGCTTCGATAAAGGAAGAAATAAAGTAGTAGCTGTGGTCGTAGCCATCATGCAGATGCACTGTACCGCCGCCGTTGACTTCAGCAATCGCTTCTTTGAGGTTATCCGGTTTGAGCTGTTCTTCTAAGAAGCCATCAGCTAATCCTTGATCTACACGTACAGGCAGTGTCTGGCCTTTCGATTTAATGATTTCAACAGCATCGTACTGCTTCCATTGTTCGCGATCCTCGCCTAAATAAGCGCTAAACGCTTTTTCTCCCCAAGGGCATTGGGTTGGGTTAGTCACTGGTGAAAAGGCCGAGATACTGGTATAGCGGTCGCTATTACGCAGGCCAATAACCAAGGCGCCGTGCCCACCCATTGAATGTCCGGCTATAGCGCGTTTATCGGTAACTGGTAATTCGGCTTCAACCAACTCCGGCAGTTCTTTCACGATGTAGTCGTACATTTGGTAGTGTGCTTTCCAGGGCTCTTGAGTCGCATTAACATAAAAGCTGGCACCCAAGCCTAAATCGTAAGCGCCGTCAGCGTCGTCGGCAACATTGTCACCGCGTGGGCTGGTATCAGGAATAATCAGTGCGATACCGAGCTCTGTTGCGACGCGCTGTGCGCCCGCCTTTGTTGAAAAGTTTTCGTCAGTGCAGGTCAGGCCGGATAAAAAGTAAACCGCCGGAACCTTTGCTTTTTCAGCTCGCAGAGGCAGGAAGACACTGAACTGCATAGCGCAGTTCAGAGCTTCAGAGTCATGTTCAAAGCGCAACTGACGTCCGCCAAAACAGCGGGTTTCGCTAACTTTTTTCATTACAGACTCCATTAATAATGAATCACTGAGCGGATCGATTTCCCTTCGTGCATTAAATCGAACGCTTCATTAATATCTTCTAATGGCATGGTATGGGTAATAAAGGTATCCAAGTCAAATTTACCGTTCATGTATTGTTTTACATAGTCGGGTAATTCGGTACGACCTTTAACGCCACCAAAGGCACTGCCACGCCATACACGGCCTGTGACCAGCTGGAAAGGGCGAGTGGATATTTCTTCACCGGCCCCGGCGACACCAATAATAACGGATTCGCCCCAGCCTTTATGGCAGCACTCCAAAGCGGCGCGCATAACATCAACGTTACCAATGCACTCGAACGAAAAGTCCACGCCACCATCGGTCATATCAACAACGACTTCCTGAATCGGTTTGTCGTAGTCTTTTGGGTTAACAAAGTCGGTTGCGCCAAGCTCTTTTGCGATCGTTTGCTTATCGTCATTTACGTCGATAGCGATGATGCGGGAAGCTTTCGCCTGTACTGCGCCAATAATAACCGCCAGACCAATACCGCCCAGGCCAAATACAGCCACTGTATCGCCTTCCTGAACCTTGGCTGTGTTCTTAACGGCACCCATGCCGGTAGTGACACCACAACCCAGCAAGCAGACTTTTTCAAGTGGTGCTTCTTTTGGAATTTTCGCCAGTGAAATTTCAGGTAAGACGGTGTATTCGGAGAACGTCGATGTACCCATGTAGTGATAAATGGTTTCACCGTCCTTTGAGAAGCGGCTGGTACCGTCAGGCATCAAACCTTTGCCCTGAGTGGCTCGAACGGCCTGGCACAAGTTGGTTTTACCTGAGGTGCAGAATTTACATTCACCACATTCGGCAGTGTATAAAGGAATAACATGATCACCCACTTCAACTGAGGTGACGCCTTCACCGATCGATTCAACGATACCGCCACCTTCGTGGCCCAATACAGAAGGGAAAATACCTTCCGGATCTTTACCGGACAGGGTGTAAGCATCGGTATGACAAACGCCAGTCGCTACAATGCGAACTCGCACTTCGCCTTTTTTCGGTGGTGCCACATCGATTGTTTCTTCTTTTAGCGGTTCGCCCGGACCCCAGGCAACCATTGCGCGTGACTTAATCGTTTCCATGATGATTCCTTGTACTGTTTAAGTTGTAATCTGATTACGTAAAAGCGTAGCGTAAGTTTAACTTTTTCTCATAAGCAGGTAATCTACTCTTTATACAAATAACTTTTTCATAAATGAAATAATGGGTGCCGTATGAAACCTTGGCAGGGAATTAGCGAATTTGCTGCAGTGGCTGAGCAGCACAGTTTTACTGCCGCGGCCCGGCAACTGGGACTCTCGGTGGCACAAGTGAGCCGTAATATTGCGGCGCTTGAGCATCGATTACAGATGCAGTTGTTGTATCGCTCAACGCGAAGTGTCAGCTTGACTGAAGAAGGAGAGTTGTATTTACCTCATTGCCAGCATTTGGTTGCCAGCCTCAGAGATGCTGATCAGGCTATTCAACAACGTTCCGAGCAACCACAAGGTTTAATTCGTATTACGGCCCCTGTCTACTATGGTGAGCGATTTATTGCGCCTCTGTTAAATGATTTCTTGAAGATTTACGACGATTGCCGGTTAGACTTTCAACTAACGAACGAGCAGGTCGATTTAATTGAAGGCAGCTATGATGTTGCCATACGTTTGGGCCAGCTCGGGAATCCGAGGTTAAGGGCTCGAAAGTTAGGCTCGCGCCGACATTTCGTGGTGGGTTCTCCCGCTTATTTTCAGCAGTTCGGTCGGCCGCAGGATATTAACGGCCTGGATGAGCATCGTTGTTTTACCGGCACCGTAAAGCAATGGCGTTTTCAGGTTGAAGGAAAGCTGGAAACGGTAAGGCCGGAGTCGTATTTGCATTGCAATAATGGTTTGGCGCTTCGGGATGCGGCAACTAAAGGACTTGGGCTTGCCATGTTGCCGGATTATTACGTGATTAATTCACTGGAAGAGGGTCATTTAGAAGAGGTATTAGCCGATGTTCGGCAGCCAGACGATGGCATTTGGGCGTTGTATCCGGAAAACCGTCAGGTTATCCCAAAAATTCGGGTGTTACTGGATTACTTATCAGAAAATTTGTTATCTGGTAAAGGGTAATAGGTCATTCAAGGAAGTTTAAAAAAAAGTGGTGGTTGCTACTGGGCTCGAACCAGTGACCCTCGCCTTGTAAGGGCGATGCTCTCCCAACTGAGCTAAGCAACCATCCTGAAGGTCTGCAACTAAGGGGAAGAAGAGAAGTGGTGGTTGCTACTGGGCTTGAACCAGTGACCCTCGCCTTGTAAGGGCGATGCTCTCCCAACTGAGCTAAGCAACCATTCTCACTGTGACACTTCTGCGTCGTTGCGAGGTGGCATTATAGGGCGCAGATAGAAACTGTCAAATAAAAATTGCCAACTTGTGTTCGTTTGCTGACATTTTAATCATTTCGAATAGCAGATGCGTCAGGCGCTCAGTCTTGATAAACTTGCGTCTATAAAATTGACTGGTTTTAAAGAAAGGAACAAAGATGAGTGTGGTAACGCGTTTTGCCCCCAGCCCGACTGGGTATTTGCATGTTGGTGGTGCCCGTACGGCATTGTATTCATGGTTAGTCGCAAGAGCACAGGGTGGTGAGTTTGTATTACGTATAGAAGATACCGACCGTGAACGCTCAACTCAGCCTGCAATTGATGCCATATTAGAGGGCATGGAGTGGCTTGGGCTGAACTGGGATCGTGGACCTTACTACCAGACTCAGCGTTTTGAGCGTTACCAGGAGTTGATCGATAAGTTACTGGAAGAAGATAAAGCCTATAAGTGTTACTGCTCAACCGAGCGCTTAGAAAAAATGCGCGAAGAACAGATGGCGGCGGGTGAAAAACCGCGCTACGACGGGTATTGTCGTGATAACCCGAACGTGAGCGGCGATAAATACGTGATTCGTTTCCGTAACCCGCAAGAGGGCAGTGTGGCTTTTGATGACCATATCCGGGGTCATATTGAATTTGCTAACACTGAGCTGGACGATCTTATTATTGCCCGCACTGACGGCACACCCACCTATAATTTCTGCGTGGTTGTTGATGACTGGGACATGGACATTACGCATGTGGTGCGCGGTGAAGACCATATCAACAACACACCGCGTCAAGTTAATATCTTAAAGGCTTTGGGTGCGCCTGTTCCGCAATACGCACATGTATCGATGATTTTGGGTGACGACGGGAAGAAGCTGTCGAAACGTCATGGTGCGGTCAGCGTGATGCAATACCGCGATGACGGTTATGTGCCGGAAGCGGTCGTGAACTACTTAGCTCGTTTGGGCTGGTCACACGGTGATCAGGAAATATTCAGTCGCGATGAGCTGGTTGAATATTTTAAGCTGGATGATGTTAACAAAGCGGCGTCAGCGTTTAATACTGAAAAGCTTAACTGGTTAAATCAGCATTACATGAAAACCTTGCCTGCGGGGAAAGTTGCACCGCAACTACAGTGGCAGTTCAATCAGATTGGCGTCGATACCCGCAACGGACCGGCATTGGAAAAAATCGTTTCTTTGCAGGCGGATAGGGTTAAAACCTTAAAAGAAATGGCAGCCATTAGTCGTTACTTCTTCGAGTCGGTTGATGAATTTGATGAAAAAGCGGCGAAAAAACATTTGCGACCTGTGGCTAAAGAGCCACTTTTAAAAGCAAAAGAACTGCTCGGAGCAATAACTGAGTGGAATGCTGCTACTATTCAGGCGGCAATTAATCAAACAGCGGCCGATTTGGATGTGGGTATGGGCAAAGTAGGTATGCCACTGCGTGTTGCAGCAACCGGTGGAGGTAACTCGCCGTCGTTAGATGTGACGCTGGAGTTAATACCTCAAAAGACCGTTTTGGCACGCATTGACCTTGCGTTAGAGTTTATCTCGCAGCGAGAAAATGGGTAATTCGGTGAGATGCCGACTAATAAAGAGAGTTCGTGACGTATAACGGCAGGAACTCTACTTGCACCTACGGAGTGAATAATGCCAGATATAAAGCACTTGATTGAAAATAACAAAGAATGGGCGGAGGAGCAGGTAAAGAAAGATCCTGACTTTTTCAAACGTTTAGTGGGGCAACAGTCGCCTGAATATTTGTGGATTGGTTGTTCTGATAGTCGTGTTCCGGCGAATGAAATTGTTGGCATGGCACCTGGGGAATTGTTTGTCCATAGGAATGTGGCCAATCAGGTGATTCAAACCGACTTTAATTGTTTGTCTGTTATCCAGTTTGCGATTGAAGCACTCAAAGTGCGTCATATCCTTGTGGTAGGCCACTATGGTTGTGGGGGCGTTAAAGCTGCTATTGAGACCAAGCCTCATGGATTAGTTGATCATTGGCTGTACCCCATTCGTGATGTGTATCGCGAGCACGCCGAAGAGCTCGAACAATTGAATGAAGCAGAGCAGGTTGACCGGTTATGCGAATTAAACGTGATTGAACAGGTTAAAAACCTGGCAAAAACGAACGTAGTACAGGAAACCTGGGATAAAGGACAGCAATTGACAATCCATGGCTGGGTTTATCGACTGGATAACGGCCTAGTGAATGATATGAATGTTTCGGTTTCCAGCCGGGAAGGTTTAGAGCAGGTTTATCATGTTTATCATCAAAAACTACCGAAAGGCATCGGCAGCTAAGATTTGATGAATTACTGAGCAAACTGCAATAAAAATGCTCAAACAACAGTATTTTTAGAAAAAATAGTTGACACATTAGCTCAGGTCACAATAGAATGCGCCCCGCTGTCAGGGCAGTCTGAGACTGTTAAGTGCGGGGCTATAGCTCAGCTGGGAGAGCGCTTGCATGGCATGCAAGAGGTCAGCGGTTCGATCCCGCTTAGCTCCACCAAGTTGTTTTGGTAAAGCACTACTGGTAGTAAATATTTGGTTGCGTCCCCTTCGTCTAGTGGTCCAGGACACCGCCCTTTCACGGCGGTAACAGGGGTTCAAATCCCCTAGGGGACGCCATTACTTTCACGCACATAATGAATTAAGTCTTTGGGTCCCCTTCGTCTAGTGGCTCAGGACACCGCCCTTTCACGGCGGTAACAGGGGTTCAAATCCCCTAGGGGACGCCACTTAAATCAACCGCCAGCAGGCGGTTTTTTTGTGTCTGCTTCTTTTGCCAACTCCAGCAAATAGGGCTCCAGGAAATCGGCTATTTTAGGCTGTGCTTCAGCGGTGGGGTGAATACCATCGTCCTGTACGTAATCTGCATTGATGGCTATTTTCTCCATAAAGAAAGGTATCAGCGTCACATTCTCTTCCTTTGCCACTTCTTCAAATACTTGACGGAACTGATCGGCAAAACGCTGGCCATAGTTTGGCGGCACCATCACCTGACTTAGGGCCACTTTAACGCCGCGCTGTTGCGCCTGGTCGATGATCTGTTTCAAATTTGAGCGAACTGTGTTTAAGTCAAATCCGCGAAGTCCGTCGTTACCGCCCAGCTCAATAAATAAAGCATCGGGCTTATGGCGCTCTAAAACGCTTTCTAAGCGACGCAAACCACCACGAGTAGTCTCGCCACTGATACTGGCGTTAATGATGTTAATATTGGGATGAGAGCTCTCCCAGCGACGGTCTAACTCGGATACCCAACTCTGCTCCTGAGCGAGCCCGTAACCGGCGCTTAAACTGTCACCTAAAACAACAAGTGAGACATTTGCGGAAACGCTGCGTATAACCAACAACAGTGATAAAAATAAACACGTTTTCAAAAGGAAGTTTTTCATTTTATGCTCATTCAAGCTCAACAACTGGAAAAAACCGTAGACACCTCTGAGGGTCCATTACAGATTCTGCAGCCAATTAACGTCAGTATCAATGCCGGTGACACCGTGGCCATTGTCGGCGCGTCGGGTTCCGGCAAGTCGACATTATTGTCGCTGCTGGCGGGGTTAGACCTCGCATCCTCCGGAGAGGTTCTTATAGATAACGAAAAATTAAGCGAATTGGATGAAGAGCAGCGGGCAAAAGTTCGCGCTGACAAAATTGGCTTCATTTTTCAGTCGTTCCTGCTGGTACCAAGCTTAAGTGCGTTAGAAAACGTTATGCTTCCGGCTGAGCTGGCCGGGCACAAAGGTGCAGAGAAAGAGGCAAGAGAGCTGCTGGCTAAGGTAGGGCTTAAAGATCGTTGGCATCATTACCCGAATCAATTGTCCGGAGGTGAGCAGCAGCGGGTAGCTATTGCAAGAGCATTTGTTGGGCAACCAAAAATTCTTTTTGCCGATGAACCTACGGGTAACCTGGATTCGAAAACCGGCGCAAAAGTTGAAGAGCTGTTGTTCGACTTAAATAAGGATTATGGCACGACGTTGATTGTGGTCACCCATGATCAGCAGCTATCGAAGCGTTGTCAGCGAGTATTGCAAATGGAAGCCGGGCAGTTATCGGAGGCAGCTCAGGATGTGGCATAAGATTTCATTTCGCCTGTTAAAGCAGGAGCTAAGACGCGGCGAACTGACCATTATGGCACTGGCCATTATATTGTCGGTCACCGCTGTGTTGTCGTTGTCTATTTTTAGTGATCGACTGCAAGCCGGACTCACTGAACGCAGTAGTGAATTTTTGGCTGCTGACAGAGTACTCAGTTCCAGACGGGATATCCCACAGGACTGGCTTGAGCAAGCCAGGCAAATGCAGTTGGATACTGCCTGGAAAGTCATGTTTAACTCCATGGCTTTTTCCGATGGGAACATGACCCTGGTTGATATCAAAGCCGTGAGCTCAGGCTACCCGTTACGGGGCGAACTGAAGATTGCGGATCAACCCTTTACTAAAGGCTACGTGACCGACAAATTGCCGGCAAAAGGAGAAGCCTGGGTTGCCTCACAACTCTTCCAGGCGCTACAGCTCGAAATAGGTGACACCATTGAGCTGGGCAACAGCAGCTTCAAAGTTACTAAGGTCGTAACGTACGAACCGGATGTCGGTTTCTCAGTATTTACCGATAGTCCAAACGTGATTATCCCACATTCTCAATTGGACGAAACAGGCTTAGTTCAGCCGGGTAGTCGAGTGCGCTTTAACGTCTTGATGGCAGGTGGTAATAATGCGATAGATGCCTATGAAGAATGGCTACTACCGCGTTTAAATGACGATACGCACAGCTGGCGTAGCATAGAGGATGGTGACAGCCCATTGTCTCGTTCTTTAAATCGCGCTGAACGCTTTATGATGTTGGCCAGCTTGCTCGGCGTAGTTCTGGCCGCAACTGCAGTTGCGGTGGCCGCGCAGCGGTATTGCCAGCGAAATTATGATGTGGTTGCTATATTTAAAACCTTAGGCGCAAGCCGCCAGCAAATTCGCCGTATTTTCATGCTGCACTTATTGTTATTAACGGCAGCGAGCGTGGCTATTGGTATGGCGCTTGGCTGGGGTATTCAGTATCTGGTGATTGAATGGGTGGCACAGAAGCTCGGTACAACCTTACCACAAGCTGGTTGGCAGCCTTATGTGTTAGCAGGAGCTACCGGCGTTATAAGTGCTGTCATGTTTACTTTATACCCCTTATTCCGGCTGGTTGCTATTCCACCGTTAAGGGTTCTTCATCGTCAGTTAACGGCGGGTAACGCGGTACGCTGGCTGCAATGGGTGCTGAGCGGCGGTACGATATACGCGTTGCTGGTCATTTACAGCCAGCAATGGTGGCTTTCAACCGCGCTGTTCGCTGGTGGAGCGGTCGCGGCAGTACTGCTCCTGGGACTGGGACGTTTGTTTATCTCTGCCAGTCGCAGAGCGGGTATGCAAGCAGGCAGTAGTTGGCGTTTGGCCATGGCTGGTTTGCAACGAAGAGCGGCTGCAAATAGTGTTCAGATGTTGAGCTTCTCAACGGCAATTATGCTGCTGTTGTTGGTTGTTGTTTTGCGTAACGACTTGCTGGAAGACTGGAGAAACCAGTTACCGGCGGACGCGCCTAACTACTTTGCCATTAATATCGCCCAGGACAAAGTGGATGATATGCAGGCGATGTTTAAGCGCGAAAACATCCCGTCGACGGATTTGTACCCCATTGTGCCGGGGCGTTTAACCCACATTAATGGCGAGAAACTACAGGACGAAGTGACCAAGGAAGACCGTGATGATGACGAAACCGAAGGCCGGGAAGGAATAGGCCGGGAGTTATCATTAACCTGGCGCGAGACCTTGCCCCCCAATAATAAACTGACTGCTGGCGAATGGTGGGGAGAAAACGAGAAGCCGCAGGTTTCTGTTGAGTTAAATGTATCAGAACGGCTGGATATAAAGGTTGGTGATGAACTACGCTTTAATTTAGGTGGAGAAGAGTTCACGGTACCGGTAACCAGTCTGCGTAAAGCGGATTGGAATACCTTACAGCCGAACTTTTATATGATTTTTAACACCTCTACGCTAGAAGATTTTCCGGCGACCTATATCACCAGTTTCCGGTTGGACGAAGAGCGTAAGAGTGAACTGTACGACTTGTTTAAGCCATTCCCGCAAACGTCATTGATTGATCTGGATGCCATGATCAAGCAGATTCGGGAAGTGATAGGGCAGGTGAGTTTGGCCATTGTGTTTGTTCTGGTGTTGGTGATTATTGCCGGAACGTTGGTGCTGGTAGCGCAGGTGCAGGCGAGTATGGAAGAGCGGCAGAAGGAGTTAGTGATACTGCGAACACTGGGGGCACCGGGTAAATTACTGAGTCGAAGTATTACCTATGAGTTTCTGGTGCTTGGCGCAATAAGTGGATTGATAGCGACCTTAGCTATGGAAATATCGCTCTTTATATTGCAAAACCAGGTATTCAATATGACACCGGTGATTCATTGGAAACTCTGGTTATTGGGGCCTGTATTCGGGGCGTTAGTCGTGGCTGTTTTAGGCCGCTTATCCTGTTACCGGCTCATTCAGAGGAATACGGCCCAGTTAATACGTAAACTGGCTTGATATAATGATTAGGAGGTGACCGATGAACATTTTAATGACAGGTGGTACCGGGCTAATTGGGTCTGCGTTTATTCGCAAGTATCGGGATACGCATCAGTTCACGGTCACCACACGTGATAAAAAGCGTGCAGGTGACAAGCTAGGTGATCAAGTTACGTTGTTGTCTTCAGTGGATGAAATCACCGATATTAGTCAGTTCGATGCCGTGATTAACCTGCAAGGCGAAGGTATTGCGGATAAACGTTGGAGCGATTCGCGAAAAAAAACCTTAAAGGACAGCCGTTGGCAGGTTACTGAAAAACTGGCAGCGATGATCAATCAGTCTGAAAAGCCACCTAAAGCGTTTCTGAGTGGCTCTGCGGTTGGTTACTATGGGCCGCGAGATGCTGAGCCAGTGAATGAAAGTGATGTTGCGAAAAATACCGACTTTGCAGTGACGTTATGTCAGGAATGGGAACGCCGCGCTTTGGCTGCGGAAAGTTCTACTCGTGTGGTTTTACTGCGCACAGGGGTCGTTTTGGCAAAAGGAGAGGGGGCACTGGACAAAATGCTACCCCCTTACAAATTTGGCCTGGGTGGGCCGTTAGGCGACGGTGAGCAGATGATGTCGTGGATCCAGCTAGAAGATATGATCCGCGCCATTCAGTATTTGCTGGAGCACGATAACCTTTCCGGTCCGGTTAACATGACGGCACCGGGTCCGGTGGCGAATAAAGCATTTAGCCGGACCCTGGCGTCCGTGCTTAATAAGCCGCATTTTATGAAAGTACCGGGTTTTGTACTTAAATTAGGTTTGGGTGAAATGTCCTCTATGTTGCTTGAAGGCCAGGCGGTCGTGCCTGACAAACTACGCAGTCATGGCTTTGAGTTTCAATATCCAACCGTGCGTGAAGCCTTTAAGGTCAGCGTATAACTCTTTACAGAACTTTGTATTTCCTTAACGGAAAGTGTTTTCTGAACTCGGTAAGATTGAGGGATGAAAACAAAAAAACTATATCCACTTAAAAAATTAACTCTTGGCACCGGCATTCTTATGCTGGTGCTTACTGGGTGTGCCTCCATTCCTGCTGAGAGTCCTGACAACCTTGTGGGTACTCAGGAATCCGGAAAAGCGTCGTACTACGCGATGAAATACCAATTTAGAACAACCGCAAGCGGTGAGCGTTATAATCACTTTTCCAGTACAGCTGCTCACCGAACCCTGCCATTTGGAACCAAAGTTCGAGTTACTAATATTGCTAACAATAAAAGTGTCGTGGTCAAAATTAATGACCGGGGCCCTTTCGTTGATGGCAGGATAATTGACCTTTCCCGTTCTGCTTTTGACGAAATAGCCGATCTGGATTTGGGGTTAATTGAAGTGACTACAAAGATAGTCCGCTGATAGTTCTCCTCAGGGAAGGGGAAAGCCTATAACTTTCCCCTTAGCAGTTTTGTACTTATGAAGACTGGCTCATGAGTTGCTGGATGACTGATTTTAGGTCACCGCTCAGATCATCGCTGTTACGAAAGCCGTTAATGAGAATTTTGTATTTTCCATTTACAATCAGTGTCGGGGTGCCGGTTATATTTTTATCTCGTGCATCTTTGTCCATTTGCCTCGCGCGAGCTCTGACTGAAAAGCTGTTGAAACCTCTTTCAAACTGCTCGGCAGAAATTCCTGCCTGACTAAAAATAGCCTTAATTTTATCCAGACTATCAACAGATTGACGTTGTCCAAATTGTTGCTCAAAAATAGCATCACTAATGGCTTTTTCCTTGTCCAGCATTAGCGCCAGGGAGTAGGCTTGTGTCATTTGGCTGCCCATGTCTGGTTTTGGACTCAGTCCTGATGTGTGTGATTTTTTAAACGCTTGAGGGAAGGCTGAAGCAAGTTCTTTGGCAATGGGCTCGAAACGGTAACAAGCAATACAATAAAGAGAAAAGTACTCAACAACCTCTGGTGTTGTTGTAACCGGGCCATCCAGAACTTCGTAGTGTTCATTTTCCTGAAATTCTGCTGCGTTTAATGTAGCTGCCATTAATAGGGTGCCAGCCAAGACTATTGCTCGAAATAACATGGAGAACTCCTTTTCATTATCTTTAATTGTTGTTGATAGAGAGTATTACAGGTAACGATGCTAAGAACAATTTAGGATGTCCCAATACTATCTTTTTATGTCCCTCAGGCCACTCTTCTTTGGTGCTCTTATCGATAACAATAGTTTCTGTTAGCAACAACGGAGACTATTATGAAATTTACACAAATTCGCAATGCCACAATAAAACTGAACTTTGCCGGGAAAACCTTTTTAATTGACCCGATGTTGGCGGAAAAAGACCGTTATCCGGGGTTTGAAGGGACGCTGAACAGCCATTTGCGTAACCCCACGGTGGAGCTTCCATTGACTCTGTGTGAGATTTTGGACGTAGACGCTGTCATTGTCACTCATACGCATCCGGATCACTGGGATGAAGTAGCGGTACAAAAAATTCCGAAGGACACGCTGATTTTCGTGCAACACGAAGGTGACGCGAATGTACTTGAAAAGCAAGGATTTACTAACCTTCGAATACTTACTGAAGACACCGAGTTTGAAGGCGTGACATTACATAAAGCCCCAGGTCAGCATGGCAGTGATGTGACTCTGTCGCTGGCTAAGGATGTATTGGGTGAGGTATGCGGTGTTGTCTTTAAGCACGATGACGAAAAGACGCTTTATTTAGCTGGTGATACTATTTGGAATACTTATGTGGAAGACAGCTTGAAAAAATATACGCCAGAGATTGTTATACTCAATGCTGGGGATGCTCAAATTCCTCAGTTAGGTTCGATTATTATGGATAAAGAGGACGTTTACCGGGTTCATCAGGTAGCGCCTGAAGCAACCTTGATAGCGAGTCACATGGAGTCTGTAAATCATGCAGCGTTATCTCGTGTAGAACTTCGTCGCTTTTTGACGGAAAAAGGCATTATCAATTCGGTGTTGGTACCGGACGACGGTGAGAGCTATAGTTTCTAAAAGTTTTTCAGAGGGACAGTTATGAAACAGCCAGTCGTTGCTTTAGTGGCGTTTAATCAATTCAGCTCATTTCACTTTTCTGTCCCCTGCATTATCTTTAAAGACATTATGCCGGAGCAGCCTCTTTTTGACTTAAGGATCTGCGCCGGTGAAGTTGGTGATCTCAAGTCGAATGCTGGCCTTCAAATAACGCCTGAGTTCGATGTTACCGGGTTGAGAAACGCGGATATTGTCATTGTGCCTTTTTGGCGTAACCCAGCGGAACGTCCGCCGGAACCTTTGCTGGATGAGCTGAAAAAGGCCTATGAACGAGGCGCGCAGATTGTTGGTCTGTGTCTGGGCACTTATGTGCTGGCTTACGCGGGGCTGTTATCTGGCAAGAAAGCTTCAACGCACTGGGAATTTGAGCAGGATTTTCAGCAGCGCTTTCCAGATGTATCGCTGGACTCTAACTCGCTGTATGTGGACAATGGAAAGATTGTCACATCGGCCGGGACCGGCGCCGGGCTTGACTGCTGTTTATATCTTGTGCGTCAGCACTACGGCAGTGAAGTCGCCAATAAAGTGGCGCGACGTATGGTGATACCCCCCTACCGAAATGGTGGTCAGGCGCAGTTTATTGAAAGACCAGTGCCAAAGTCGACACCCAATAGCCGTATTAACGAATTGCTGGACTACCTGAGACTGAAACTCGGAGAAAGCCACAGTCTGGACGAGTTGGCGGAACGCGTTATGATGACGCGCAGGACATTCAGTCGGCAGTTTATGAAAGCGACAGGGATGTCTGTGGGAGACTGGCTGGTGAACGAGCGTTTACGTTTTAGCCAGGATCTTCTGGAGTCAACCGATTTGCCGATTGAACTCATTGCGAACCAGTCAGGCTTCAACTCAGCGCTGTCTTTACGCAATCATTTTAAAGCGCAGTTCAATGTCTCCCCGAATGAATGGAGAAAGACCTTTAGGGGAGAGCCTACCAGCCAATAATACGCTGCCAGGTGTTATGTGACCTATCACTCATTAGTACATGGTAAACCGGGTGCATGGCTGCCGTTGCGCAGGCATGGTTGGGTAGGATCCGCAGTTGTTGGCCGACAGGAAAATCCTCGGGATGGTACCCATCCCCTAATTCAATGACACCATGTTCTTGCGAGGTGCTATTAACACAGAGACCGTCGAGAAAGGTGCCGTCAGTTTTACAGACCTGACCATAAGCGTAATCGTTATCCTGGCTTGCAGTTCCGCGGTCACGGGACAGTGCCATCCACCCGCTGTCGGTGAGCAGCCAGTTTTTCTCTTTATTGTGTCCAATAATCGTTGTAACAACCGACATAGCGATGTCAGAGAAGTCACAGACACCAATGTTTTTCATCACCAGATCAAAGGTGGTGTACACGCCTGCTCTGACCTCGCTAATATCACTAAACTCTTCACCAAAATGTGCCGTAGGCGTGGAGCCAACACTGGTGACGCAGCTATTAATTCCTGCATCGTTGAGTTGCTTTTCCGCCTGGCGCACCGCATTGCATTCCTGTTCAGCAAACGCGCGTAAAGCTGTTGCTGTATTACAGGCGTACGAGCCACCGGCATGGGTCATTAAGCCGGTAAAATGTGGGCCAAGCTCCTTTGCGAGAGTGACCACTTGAGGGTCTTGGGGTTTAATGCCCCCGCGGTGATCGTCGCTATCAATTTCTATAAAAACGGAAAAGTCTTGCTCGAATTGGTTGGCAAACTGAGTAACGGCCTGAACCTGCGCCATATTATCTAATAGAATCTGTAGGTTAATGCCTTGTTGCCGAAGGGCCGCGACTCGCTTGAGTTTCGCCGGTGCTATGCCTACCGCGTAAAGTAAATTAGTGTAACCGGCGCGAGCGTAAGCCTCGGCCTCTGCCAATGTGGATACTGTTGCGGGGGAGTCCTTGTTGCTGAGTAAATACTCTGCTGCCTCTAGAGTGCGTAAGGTCTTTAAATGCGGCCGCAAATGGCTTCCGCGTGCTTCAACCCGTTGCTTGAGATAGCTAATGTTACTTTTTAGTTTAGCCTCATCAATGAGCAGATAAGGGGTGTCCAGTTGTGTTATCCAGTCAGGAATGGTGCTCATGATTCTTGTCCCGGTTAAAGTTGCCAAATGCCATAAAGTAGCCCTGGTGTCACTGCTAACGTCATGTAAATAGCGTAACGATAGTGCAACTTAATACCTGCAACAGAGGCAAACATTATACCTTTAAACAGGGTATTGCTGGCGCAGGCTAACAGGATGCCCATTGCGGCCACCGGATGAGAAAGTTCACCTTGTGCTGAGCGGGATAATGACAGAGTGATTGCATTCACATCTACCAGCCCGGAGATAATTGCCAGACTGTATATTCCGGCCTCGCCAAACCAGTTTTTCATCGCTTCAGACAATAACAGTATGACGGCCAGCAAAATACCAAACTGAATGGCCGTGACCAACTGCAAAGGGTTGTCTATTGTGATGTCGGCGGTTTCGGGGGAAGCCGTTTTCTTCTCCTGCCAGTACATAATAACCATGACCACAGATAAACCGGCCAGCATAAGTAAAACCGGTGGCCATAAAACCGATAAAAGTGCACGGTTAACAACAAACACTTCGATTAGAACCCGCGGAAACATAATACAGCAGGTGACTAACATGCCAACGGAATAAATGACGGTACGAGGATTCTTTTTCGCGAAACGGGCCATGGTTAAGGTAACCGCTGTGGAGGAGGCGAAGCCTCCGGCAATGGCTGTAATTAATGTGCCATGCTTTTCACCCCATAGCTGAGTAAATAAATAACCAATAAATGATAAGCCTGAAATTAAAACCACCATCCACCACAGCCAGTAAGGGTTTAATGCCTGCCAGGGGCCATAGCCCTCATTCGGGACCAGAGGTAAAATAACCACCGATATCAGTAGCAAGGTAATGCCGGAATAAAAGGTCTTTGGTGAAATATGCTGCAGTAACTTGTGTAAACTTTTTTTATGCCCCAGAAGTGCAACCACGACCGCGCCGCACATGAGCGCAGGAAGAGGGTTACCCGAGGCGGCCCAAATTGCCAGCGCAAATGTCAGCAGCATGGAAAACTCAGTCGTAATACCGGCATTCTCAGACAGTTGACTGTAATTAAGGAAGGACACCGCAATGAGTATGGCCACAACAATGAATCCGGCAACTATCAGCCAGACACCCCACTGCTGAGCAAGCGTTGCAAAGATACCGCCGCTAAGACCGATTAAGCTGAACGTTCTGACCCCGGCAACGCGTGTGCCTTCATCGCTATCCCTGCCGCTCCAGCCGCGCTCTATACCTATCATCAGACCCAGCGCCAGGGCTGCAAGTAATGATAACGCCAGTTCCATTTGATAGTGCATTGCGGAGTCTCCCTTCAGGGGTGAAAAGTGTCTTTATTACTGACTTTAATTGACCTGTAGTGCGTCTAGCAAGTTTTTACGCCAAAGTGACTCTTTAAATTGACTGCGGAAGAAATTGAAATGTCCGATAGCTTTGCTGTCGGCCATAGCCGGCGTCAAGTCGTCGAGTGTTTTCTTAGCATTGGGGTAGTGGCTGAGCAGGTTCTCTATATTCGAGCGTTGCAGTAGCTCGTCGTCACTAATATGGAATGCCCGAATTGGAGCCTGAAAAGACTCATAGCGCGCTTGCTGTTCACCAGTAATATTGTCGAAAAGGTAATCTTTACTACGACACCAGCGACTCCATTGCTTCATTGCTGGTGCTGGCATATTGCCAACCATATTCAAACGCCTACCGGGAAAATAGCCGGCAATAGGTGTGCTTAAAGGAACCGCAAAGTACCATAGCAACCATGAAGTCCAGCGAACTTGTTTGCTCGCTTTCAGCCAGTACCCAGTGCCACTCGCAATAGTGACCATTTTGTCAATTTTGTCGCTGTTAAGTGCCATAGCGACAATTTGTCCGCCCAGACTGTGTGCTAGCCAAATCAACGGTTCTCCCCTTTGACAAGACTGTGCATACTCGATTACTGCTGTGATATCGAGTTCGGCCCACTCGGTAATGTCGGACTTAATCTGTTTTAGCGGTTTATCAACCGACTGGCCGATACCATAGTAGTCAAAGGTAATGACCCGGTATCCTTGTTCGCTTAACCAGCGGGCAATTGGCTGGTAAAAACGTTGCTTCACGCCAAGAGCTGCAGCTACCACAATAGTGGCCCTGGGAGTTGATTCAGGTTCAAAGCGAACGCAGTGCAGGTAACGATGGTTAGCGGTTAATTCGATACTTTGCATAGTCCGTGTTTTATTTGGCACTTTTAGTTAGGTAAGACGGCATTAAAAGGTTTTACCGTTGCGTTTTTATAAACACCGGCTTGCCAATAAGGGTCGTCATTAGCCCATCCTTCTGCTTCCTCCTGGGTGTCAAACTCAGCGATGACAACAGAGCCGGTAAAACCAAGTACGCCCGGGTCAAGCTCTGCGATAGCGGGGCAGGGACCAGCAACCAATAAACGGCCATCGTTTTGCAAGGCTTTTAAGCGCTCTAAATGCGCCGGGCGCGCCTGTTTACGGCCTTCCAGTGAGTTTTCATGATCTTCGGCGAAAATGATAAACCACATTAGTCGGTATTCTCCTTATCTTCTGCAAATTTATTGATATAAAGCTCGGTGCACAGAATGAATATGAATGTTGCGATAAGAATGCCGAAGACTTTAAAGTTGACCCAGGCCTCCTGACTCCAGAATTCGGCAATGTAGAGATTGACCGTAGCTAATGCCACACAATAAATGATCCAGGCGTAAGTCAGTCGTAGCCAGATAATGTCCGGTAGTTCGATGTCTTTTCCACGCAATGATTTGATGGGGTTTCGCTTTTTTAAAAGAATACTGCCTAAGAGGAACAGGGCAAGCGCTATGTAAATAACGGAGACCTTCATCTTAATAAACCAGTCGTCGTGTAATAACAGGGTAATCGATCCAAAAACCAGAACCACTGCGGGCAAAATCCAATGACGAGCAGTTAAAGGATGTTTGAGTAATTTAAGCCCGATAACCTGCAGTACGGTACCTGCCATTAATACGCCAGTAGCCACATAAATATCCGCCATTTTATAAAACACAAAAAAAGCGATTATCGGTAAATATTCTAACAACAGGGCCATTAACTACTCCGCTTTTGAGCCTAAATATTACGTTACGACAATTGGGTTGCGGCTTTCATGCTTTTGACAAAAGCTTTTAAATCCGCGACTTGTTGCGCGTTATTGTCGAGGTTTTTCTCTATAAGCGCAACCACGGCAGAACCACTGATGGCACCATCTGCCCCTGCCGCTAACGCTCGTTGTACATGTTCGGGTTGCGATATGCCGAAGCCAAGTAAGGTTGGCGGCGCACCAGCGTCTTTTAGTTTCTGAATAAGTTCAGATGCCGGTGCTTTCATCTGTGTGTCAGCTCCCGTTACACCTGAACGACTCAGCAGATAGACATAACCGGAGCACTGTTTAGCAATAGTGACTAACAGTTCGTCGCTGGCATCGGGGGGCGCGATAAAAACTGCCTCAATACCAATCTCTTTGGCAATGTCAGCAAACCGCTTCGCTTCTTTGGTCGGAACATCAGCAATAAGTATCGAATCAACGCCAACATCTTTCATTTGTTGGTAAAACTCGCGAACGCCCTTTGCGTAAATTAAGTTAGCATAAACCAATAAACCTATCGGTATTTGCGACGAATAGTCTCGAACTTCTTTTAAAATCCGCAATATATCAGTAAAGTTTGTTCCTGAGTCTAACGCTCGCAGGTTTGCGCGCTGTATCATGGGGCCGTCAGCCACCGGATCTGAAAAGGGTAAACCCAGCTCGAGGGCATCGGCACCGCCATCAATAAGCGCTTTGATTATCTCGACACTTTGACCTGGATTAGGATCGCCCAAGGTTACAAAAGGCACAAAAGCGCCTTGGTTATTGTCTTTTAAGTTAGCAAAACAGGTTTCGTAACGGCTCATTGTTGTCCCTCCATAGCACTCTTCGCTTCATTCTCCTGAGCACTGAAAATACGGCGTACGTGGTCAATGTCTTTGTCACCACGACCCGATAAATTAATCAGTAGAATTTCCGGTGCATCGGGCTCAGCAGCGCGTTTTAGCGCATAAGCCAAAGCATGAGCGGACTCCAGCGCAGGAATAATCCCTTCATGGCGAGACAACAGTTTAAACGCTTCCAGTGCTTCGTCATCGGTCACCGATTCATAGCGTGCGCGACCAATGGCTTTGAGGTGCGCATGCTGAGGACCCACACCGGGGTAATCCAGGCCTGCAGAGACAGAATAAGATTCTTCAATTTGTCCTTCCGGGTTTTGCATTAGAAACGACAAACAACCATGCAGTATACCGGGCTTACCGGCGGTTAGTGTCGCACCGTGATGTTTGGTTTCGACGCCTTTACCGGCAGGCTCTACGCCCACGAGCTCAACGTTTTCTTCGTCGATGAAGTCGGCGAACATGCCAATGGCATTTGACCCGCCACCAACACAGGCAATGACTTCATCCGGCAAACGCCCGGCTTGCTCTTTGATTTGCGCCTTGGCTTCTTCACCAATCATGCGGTGAAACTCCCTAACAATGGTCGGAAAGGGGTGCGCGCCGGCAGCGGTTCCTAGTAAATAGTGTGTGGTCGGATAACTGGACGTCCAGTCACGCAAGGCCTCATTGACCGCATCTTTCAGAGTACCGCTGCCGGTATCGACAGGAACCACTTTTGCGCCCATAAGCTCCATACGGAAGACATTAGGCTGCTGTCGCTCAACGTCTTTTTTGCCCATATAGACAATGCATTCCAGGTCCAGTAAGGCGCAAGCCAGTGCGGTTGCGGTACCATGCTGTCCGGCACCGGTTTCAGCAATAATGCGAGTTTTGCCCATGCGCTTAGCCAGTAATGCCTGACCCAACACCTGGTTGGTTTTGTGGGCACCGCCGTGAAGTAAATCCTCACGTTTAAGGTAAATTTTTGTTTTGTTCGGACTGTCCAGAGGCAGGTTACGACATAAGCTGAGTGGCGTTGGCCGACCCAGATAGTTTTTCAGTAAGCCTCTAAATTCAGCCTGAAATTCTTCATCTTGTTGCGCATCGATAAAAGCTTTTTCCAGCTGCTCTAATGCGGGTAATAGAATTTCAGGAACGAACTGGCCGCCGAAATCGCCAAAATAAGCGGGTAATGACTGACTCATACAGCCTCCTGTTGGGTATTTTTAGAAACGAGGTTCTCTGAAAATCGACCGTAGTGGCGTATTTTCGTGAATATTTGAGCTACTTTACGGCTATTTTTAATGCCGGGACGCCATTCCGCCCGAGAATTAATGTCCACACCGGCAAAACCTAAATCGACCGCACTAAAAATACTGTCGGCGCTTATGCCTCCGGCCAACAAACAGCGTTGGCGTTCTTCTGATGTTAATGGTGCCAGTAAATCCCAGTTGAACGCTTTGCCGCTGCCGCCGCCACGATTATCAAGAACAAAGCCGTCTACCGGAAGGTCAGGTAATTGTGCTGGCTTTTCAATGGCGAGGGCTTTCCAGATCTTTACCGATTCTAAACCAGTCTGACGTAATTGCTGGCGTAACTGAACCACATAATCAATGTCTTCATGGCCGTGCAGCTGAATAACGGACAGGCCAACGTTCGCCGCTGTACCAATGACCTCCTGCAGCGGCTGGTCTGCAAACACCCCCACATAGTCAAGCCCTGCTGCCTCGGCCGTTATTTGCTTTGCTTGTTCCTGAGTCAGGCACCGAGGAGAGTGCCCGACAAAAATTAGGCCGCCATGAACCGCACCCTGGGAACGGGCGTTAATCGCGTCCTCTGCGCGAGTTAGCCCACAGACTTTGCTCTGCCCGTAAAGGAGTTTACGGCAGGCTAAATCAACGTCAGGCTGAGCACTTAAAGCACTGCCAACCAGAAAGCCGTTAACATAAGGAGCCACCCGGCGGATATCCGCGTGCGCAGAAAAGCCTGATTCTGCTATTAATAGCGCGTTTTCAGGCGCGAGCGGTGCTAACTGGGCACTGCGGTTCGGCTCAATACTGAGATCCGTTAGGTCGCGGTGGTTAATACCAATGATGTTTGCCCCAAGTTTTGTGGCGCGTTTCATCTCGGCTTCGTTGGCCACTTCCGTTAATACGTCCATTGCCAGCGAATCGGCGATATCACGCAACGCCACATAGCGTTCATCATCAAGTACCGATAACATGAGCAGAACAGCGTCTGCGCCAAAATAACGGGCACGGTAAACCTGCTCTTCGTCGACAAAAAAGTCTTTGCATAAAATAGGTTGATGAACTTGTCGGCGCACCGCGGTCAGGTAATCTAGTCGTCCCTGAAAAAACTCGGGCTCGGTGAGTACCGAAATAGCCGCGGCATATGGCTGATAGTTTTTTGCCAGCTGCGGCGCGTCGAAGTCAGCCCGAATCAAGCCTTTTGAGGGAGAGGCTTTTTTGCACTCCAGAATAAAACCAGCCTGCTCGCCACTAAGAGCTGCATATAAACTTCGATCACTGGGCTCAAGCTGAGCTTTAATGTCCGCCAGGGGCATTAACTCAGCCTGTTCTTTGTTCTGTTCGACTTTGCGCGCAATGATTTTTTCCAAAACATTCGCTTGTAAGTTAATTGCATCAGACATGGTACGTCTCCTGAGCATCCTGCACCCGCCGTAAATGCAGTAGGGCCTGGCCCGTATCTAAATGTTCCAGAGTAGCCGCAGTGGCGGCTTTCATATCATTGTATTGCCCACTTAAATACAGCAAAGCGGCAACATTCATGGCAACGGAGTGACGTTGTGCCGAGCTGCCGCCTCCAGCAAGAATATCTTCCAGAATACGAGCATTATAGTCTGCATCGCCGCCTTTGAGTTCACTTAATGGCGCGGTCGGTACACCGAAGTCGTTCGGCGTGAGCTGGTAGTCGCTCAGTTTGCCATCGCGCAGCTCCATAACCCGGGTAGGCCCATGCAAGGCCAGTTCATCAAGACCGCTACCGTGAACCACCATTGCGCGCTTAACGCCCAGTCGCTGCAGGGTTTCTGCCATGGGTTTCACCCATTCTTCACTGTAGACGCCAAGCAATTGCGCGTCGGGTCGGGCCGGGTTAACGAGCGGACCAATGAGGTTGAATAAGGTACGGGTTTTTAGTGTTTGTCGTACTGGCATCGCATGTTTAATGCCCGGGTGATAGTGCGGTGCAAACAGAAAGCAAAAGCCGTTATCGGCCAACTGAGCGGACGCATCCGACGGATCCAGGTTCACGCGTAGCTTGAGTGCTTCAAGCACATCTGCCGAGCCGGATCGTGACGACACGCTGCGGTTGCCATGTTTCGCAACGGCTAGCCCCATGCTAGCGGCAACCAGAGCGGCTGTGGTGGATAGGTTGATGGTGTTGCTGCCATCACCGCCGGTACCGCAACTGTCAATAACGGTGGTATCGGGACGGACAAAGGGTTTTGCAGCGGATAATATCGCCTCTGCGGCACCCGCTAACTCTGCCGGCGTCTCACCCCGCATTTTCATAGCGATAAGGGCGGCAGATACCTGAATATCGTTAAGCTCACCTTTAATCAGCCGCTGAAAGAATTCGCGTGTTTGGTCTTGTGTCAGAGCCTCACCAGACATCAGAGTTTGTAGGGCTTTCATGGCTTTGCTCCTGTTAATAAATACTGAACGCTGTTACTTAATAATTGCTTTCCCTTCGGCGTTAGAAGCGACTCAGGGTGAAACTGGAAGCCAATAGAATGACTGTCGGTAAATTCTGCGGCCATTGGAATAATACCGTCGGGGCCATTCAAACTGGCTATGACGGTCGCTGTGGCGGGAAGGTCGTAGCCGCTGAGGGAGTGGTAGCGCGCCACAACGCACTGATTGTTGTCTGTTGCTGCGGTAAATACCGGATGTTGCACGGTATCTACTTTTGCTGTTTTTCCGTGAACGATTTCACCACAAGTATCGACGCGTCCGCCGGCATGTTCAATCAACGCCTGAAAACCGAGGCAAATGCCCAGCATAGGTATGCGTCCGCTACAGTATCGGATCACTTCCATTAAGTTCCCGGCTTTTGACGGGTGGCCGGGACCGGGTGACAGACAAACTAATTGAGAGCCGCTGTAACTTTCCAGCTGGTCGATGACATCCTGAGCTGCGAGCTGGTTACGGTAAATCACCAGTGGGTAACCTAGCTGACGTAATTCATCAACCAGGTTGTAAGAAAACGAGTCGACGTTATCTATCAGTACGATACGTGCTGACTGAGCCATTAGAACGCCTCCTGCGTGGGTAAAGTGTGAGCCTGCTGAATGGCCAGAATAACGGCTTTGGCTTTGTTCTCGGTTTCAGCGACTTCGCTGGCAGGGTCGGAATCATGTACGACGCCGGCACCGGCCTGCACTATGGCTTCGTTGTTTTTAACAAACGCCGAGCGAATGACAATACAGGTGTCCATATCACCATTACCGGCCAGGTAACCCACAGCCCCGCCGTAGCTTCCACGACGCTGCTGCTCGACATGCCGTATGAGCGTTGCGGCACTGACTTTAGGGGCCCCCACTAAGGTTCCCATATTCATACAGGCACGGTAGGCGTGCAGCGCATCACAATCATTGCGTAGTTTTGCGACCACGCGTGATACCAGGTGCATAACATGAGAGTAGCGGTCAACCTGGAGTAAGTCGGCAACGTAACGGGTACCGGTTTCACTAATACGGGCTAAATCGTTACGGGCTAAATCAACCAGCATCAGATGTTCTGCCAGTTCTTTTTGATCGAGTCGCAGTTCAAGTTCCATACGGCTATCTAAGTCAGGGTTGATGCTACCATCGGCGTTTTTCCCCCGTGGGCGAGTACCTGCTATTGGGTAAAGCTCGACTTGGTTCGTTTCTTGTTGGTACTTCAATGCGGATTCAGGCGAGGCCCCAAACAAACTAAAGTCGGGGTGACTCATAAAAAACATATAGGGTGACGGGTTATTTTTTTTCAATTGCCGATACGCCGCTAGCGGGTCAGGGCAGGGCATTTTAAAACGTCGTGATGGCACGACCTGAAAGATATCGCCTGCGACAATGTTTTCTTTTAGTTGCGTAACAATGTTCGCAAATTCTTCAGCTGAGGGCGTCGCAGTTACTTCGATATCCAGGCGCTGAGGTTCAGCCTCTATGACCGGTAACTGGCAACGAGCGGCTAGTTCGCCAATACGTTGGCTCATAGCCTGATAGCGCTGGTCATGGTTATCACCGCCGAATACACTGCCAAGCAGCTCTGTGGTTTGCTGCTGATGATCAATGATGAGCAAGGTTTCTGCCAGATAGAAAACATAGTCCGGGCAGTTGTTTTCGCCTTCTTTAACGTCGGGAAGTTGCTCGTAACTGGCAACAAAATCATAAGCAAAGGCACCACCGAGGAAAATGGAAAACGGGTGTTGCTGAGCGGTATCGTTCGTCTTTTCAAGTTTTTGTTGCAGCAGCCGTAACGGCTCCATGTTACTTGTTTGGCGTAAGCGGGAGTCTTCATCTAGCGGAGTGTCTGCCAGGCTGAATTTTAATGTCAGTTGTTCAGGTGTTTTTATTATGGCAGCACTATCGAGCAATTGCTTTTCAATCCAGGGAAGCAGGACAACGCCGTTGTCGGTTAATGCGTCGATGGTCACTTGCTGGTTATTGCAGGTGATTCGCAACGCGGCATCGATGAGTAGCAAGCTTTTTACTTGTTGCTTGGTGCCAATATCAGCTGAGTCCAGCAATAAGTGTTCGCCTTTTGTGCTGCAGGTATTCTGAAATACTTGCAGCGGCTCTGCCTGATAAGGCAAAGATACCTTGAGGGATTCTAAGTTGCCGTCTTGCTCAGTTGTCAGGTTTTGGTTTTTCACCCTATGCCTCTTCTATTTTTTTGTTGTTTTTAACCTGCTCCAGTGAAACGGCAATAAAAAACCCGCTCAAAGGAGCGGGTTTCTCAAAGTGAAGCTAATTACGTTATACGCACAACTACACTACCCGCTCGTTCGGGAAGTGCCACCACCAATGTTGAGTTGCTGTACGTAAAAACATAAGTTGTATAGCTCTTTTAATTCGATTTAATGCTGACAAACTAACGCTTACGCGAAAGTCTGTCAATAGTTGTTTTGCTATCTATCCTAAACTTCTACTTGTACATGGCCGGTTGACCCTTGGGGTCGGTTTCACGGATGAACTCGCGTAGATCGTCATTCGCTTTTTCTAAATCGGAACGGCGAAGGTACATCATATGACCGCTGTGGTAGCCTTTAAAGTCAATCCTGTCGCTCATTTGAGTACTAGGGTCAATGTGCCACATGTTGTATTTCGCATCAAAGTAGTTCGTTGCACCGTCAAAGTAACCGGACTGAATCAACACGTTTAGGTAAGGGTTTTGTGCCATTGCCTGACGCAGTTGTTTACCGGTGTTGTTATTACTGCGGTCCCATGGATGAACCGGACCAAACATGTTGTAAGGAATGTCGGTTACAAAATTAAGGTCTTCACGCAGGTAATAGTTAATAGCCGGTGTGAAAGAGTGCAACCACGACGTCAGTTCTGCATTGTAGTCAGGGCCCTCGCCAGCGCGCTTTTCTTCAATACCAAGATAACGAGAGTCGAGACGGCCAATGGTACGATCACGATCACGCAGCAGCTCTTTCCAGAAATACCAGGTACTTGGTGCCAGATTGTTATCAAGTACGGCTTGCGTTGACAGACCAGAGTAGTAAGCGACTTTCTCCGCCATGTCTTTGCGTGCCTGACCCGTCAGCATCGCACCTTTAGCCAGTGCCGGTAAGTATTCTTCTACGGCGAAGCGCTCAACTTCAGGTAGCATTTCTTCCAGCTTTTTGTTTTGCAGTGCCTCTGGTAAAGCATCGTGATACCAGGCAGCGGCTGCAAAGTATGGCAATTGGTTGGCTTGCTTAACCGGTCCGTCACGTTCAATACCGATATCGGTTGGTGACACCAATACGACGCCATTCAGATACATCCACTGGTCGTTTTGTAATTCCAGAGCAAGACCCGATACCCGCGTTGTTCCGTAGCTTTCACCAATCAAATATTTCGGTGAGCGCCAGCGTTCGTTGCGCGACGTAAAGGTTGTCATCCAGTCTGCCAGGTATTCAATGTCAGCGTTAACACCAAAAAACATTTCTTTTTGTTTTTCTTTAGAAGGCATTTCGCCTTTTTCGTTGGGCAATACCCGGGAGTAACCCGTATTAACCGGATTAATGTAAACGATGTCTGCAACGTCGAGAATAGAGTGTGGGTTGTCCTGTACGCCGTATGGCTGAATTGGGTAACCTTCGTCACTTACATTTAACACTTTAGGACCGGTGTAAGCGATGTGCATCCAAACCGACGCTGATCCCGGCCCACCATTGAAAGAATAAACGATAGGACGTGATTCGCGATTATCAACATCCTGGCGTTCATAGTAGGTGTAAAATAAGGAGGCAATCGGTTTTCCTTCATCATTCCATACCGGTTGGGTTCCGGCTGTTGCGGTGTAATCTACTGTTTCACCATTAATTTCGACACTGTGTTCGGTAACCACTTCGGTATCAACCGGTAGCTGGCGTTGATGATTGGCTGAGTCTGGTTGCGCAAAAGCAGGTGCTGATATTAGCGAGCAGCCCACCAGAGACAACGAAGCAGCAAAAGCGAGGCTTTTTCGCATAAGATTGTTCTCCGTTTTTATAATGTTCTGACAGATTAACAAATAATTACTTTAAAGAGTCAAAGGTTATGCGACTATTGGGTTTATTCCTGCGACTGGATCCTATTGGAAAGAGGTTTTAAACATGAGAATTACCAACCTAACGCGGGCTGCGTGTTGGCTGCTACTTCCGTTTATTAGTTTGTCGGCAGCCAGTCAGAGCTTATCTGATGCAATGAAAGACGGCTTAAAAACAATGGCATCAGAACAGCTGAATGCGGATTTGGATGTAGGTGAGCTTCAGGTGAATTCGCTGACCGACGGGCTGACAGCCAATAATGTGCGCTTAGCCACTCGGGTGGAAGCCTTGTCAGAACCCGAGAATCAATTATTAATTGCTGATCAGTTGGTATTGACCGGCGACTGGCAGGCACTTGGCAGTAACAGTGTCGATATTTCGAAAGTTGAAGTCACCGGGGCTCAGCTGACGGTGGCGTATTATGGAACCGGACGCTCCAATTTGCACGAGTTCCTTGAACAGATGAACTCGGTAAAAGTGCAGAAAGTGAATTCTGTTCCTTTGAACTGGCGAGTTGATGAGTGGCTGATGAATGATGTTACGATTAACTTATTTGATCAGGGCGAACCGATTTTAAGTGTTCATGTGAGTGAGTTGGCATTAACCGATTTGCAATCAATGCAAAACGCTAATGCTCAGGTAAAAGAACTGCTTTGGCCTATTTTGGAGCAGGTAGCCAGACAAGTGCGTAATGGTAACTCCAATTTACAAGTGGACAGTATGGCGCTTTCACAGTTCTTACTGCGCGAAGCACTGGCGTTCTGAGCTTGAGTTAAACAGGTTTAAGCAGTAAAGTTAGAAAAAATTAAACAGCTGTTTAAAATATGAGGTTGGCGTGGCAAATTCATACCCAAATTTACTAAAACCCCTGGATCTCGGTTTCACAACGTTGAAAAACCGAGTGTTGATGGGGTCAATGCATACTGGCCTGGAAGAAGAGAAAAATGGCTTTAGTAAATTAGCCAGTTTTTATGAAGAGCGGGCTAAAGGTGGTGTTGGGCTCATTGTCACGGGGGGGATCAGCCCTAATTTCCGAGGTCGTCTGGCGCCCTTCGGTAGTGAGATGTCGAAGCCATGGCATGTTGGCAAACATAAGCAGGTGACCGACGCGGTACACAAGTACGGCAGCAAAATTTGCTTGCAGCTATTGCATGCTGGCCGATACAGCTACCATCCTTTTTCTCTGGCGCCCAGCGCAATAAAAGCCCCAATAAACCCGTTCAAGCCTAAGGCGATGTCAGAACGGCAAATTTTGAAGACTATTAAGCATTACGCCCGAGGCGCAAAGTTGGCGCAAAAAGCCGGTTACGACGGCGTTGAAATTATGGGCTCTGAGGGGTACTTAATTAACCAGTTCTTGTGTCTAAGAACCAATAAGCGTGATGACAACTGGGGCGGCAGCTTTGAGAACCGAATGCGCTTCCCGTTGGAAATTGTCAAAGCGGTGCGAGCCGCAATAGGCGAGAAATCGATTATTATTTTTCGATTGTCGATGCTGGATTTGGTCGAAGATGGCCATCAGTTGGATGAGGTTTTACAACTTGGCAAGCTTTTAGAAAAAGCTGGCGTGACCATTATTAATACTGGTATTGGCTGGCACGAAGCGCGCGTACCGACCATTGTCACTTCAGTGCCACGCGGCGCTTTCAGCTGGATAACGGAACGTGTACGCCGCGAGTTATCAGTACCTGTGGTCGCGGTTAATCGTATTAATACGCCGGAAATTGCCGAACATATCTTAGAAAGTAACCAGGCGGATATGGTGTCTATGGCCAGGCCATTATTGGCGGACCCCGAGTTTGTCCAAAAGGCAGAACAGGGTCAGTCTGAGCGTATCAATACGTGCATTGCGTGCAACCAGGCGTGTCTGGATCATGTATTTGAGAACAAACGAGCGTCCTGCTTGGTCAACCCGCGAGCGTGTTTTGAGCAGGAGCTGGTCATGAAGCCTGCCGAGCAGAAAAAACGTATTGCAGTGATTGGTTCAGGCCCTGCCGGGTTGGCTTTTTCCTGTAACGCGGCAGAGCGCGGGCATCAAGTGGATCTGTACGATAAATCAGAAGAGATTGGTGGGCAGTTTAATTACGCTAAACAGATTCCGGGTAAAGAAGAATTTTATGAAACCTTACGCTATTTTAAATACCGTCTTGAAGATACAGGCGTTACCTTAAAACTCGGAAAGGAACAAACCTGCGAAGGTTTACTGGCGGAAAAATACGATGAAGTAGTGCTGGCAACCGGTGTTAGCCCCCGCCAAGTGGATATCCCGGGTATCGAATTACCGCATGTACTGGGCTATCTGGATGTACTGCGTGATCATAGATACGTTGGGAAAAAAGTGGCGGTGATTGGTGCTGGTGGTATCGGTTTTGACGTGTCTGAATACCTGACCACCGAGAAGTCACTGACTCTCGATGAGCCGGAATGGTCTGAGCGCTGGGGGATCGATAAAGGTTACAGCGACAGAGGTGGGTTAAAACCGCAGCAGCCGGAGTCAAGTCCACGCCAGGTTTGGTTGCTTCAGCGTAAAGAAAGTAAAGTGGGCAAGGGGTTAGGTAAAACCTCTGGTTGGGTTCATCGCAAAGAGTTGAAAAGTAAATCGGTGAACATGTGGAATGCTGTGACGTATCACCGTATTGTGCCTGAAGGGATTGAAATAGAACGTAATGGCGAGAAACAATTGTTGGAAGTTGATAATGTGGTTATTTGTGCGGGGCAGGTGCCACAACGTAAACTGCATGATGCGCTGCAGGCCGCAGGGCAATCAGTTCACTTGATTGGAGGAGCCGATGTTGCAGCAGAACTTGATGCAAAAAGAGCGATACGGCAGGGTACGGAATTGGCCGCGGAGATTTAATGGCTGTTTATGATTTGCATTGCCACAGCACCCATTCTGACGGGTCTTTGTCAGTTAGTGAACTGGTGCAGCGCGCTTGTGAACAAAAAGTTGATGTGCTGGCCATTACTGATCACGACTGCGTTGATGGGGTTGCTGAGGCGAAACAGCTTATTGAACAGGAAAATCTGCCGATTACGCTTATTAATGGCGTTGAAATAAGCTGCCGTTGGCACAGTTTCGAAATTCATATTGTGGGACTCAATATCAATCCTGATGCCTCGTCGTTAAAAGCGTTGTTAGCTGAACAACAGCAACGCCGATACGATCGCTTTGATGCAATGTTAGAGAAATTGTATCAGCGCGGTGTGAACTTATCGGCGGAAGAATGTCAGGCGGATGGTATGCCAACACGCAAACACATTGCCGACGCTATGGTCCGAAAAGGGACCGTCAGTAAGCCACAGCAAGCTTTTGATCGCTATATTGGCAAAGGCAGCAGTGCTTACGTAAACCCCGAATGGTGCGATATTCCTGAAGCAATAGACGCTATCCACCGCGCAGGCGGTAAGGCTGTGCTGGCGCACCCCCATGGTTATAAGATGTCAAATAAGTGGCTGCGAAAACTTTTGGTTGAAGGTAAGGAGTGGGGACTTGATGCAATGGAGGTGAGTTTGTGTCAGCAGTCGCCAGGGCATCGGGATGCCTTAGCCAAAATGAGTCAGGATTATGGGTTACTCGCTTCACAAGGCTCCGATTTTCACTACCCGGGGAATTGGCGTGAACTTGGCAAAAACCTTTGTCTACCAGCGGACTGTGTGCCAATATGGGAGCATTGGTCACAGTAAAAGGTCGAGGGGATATCATGAGTCAATTTTTTGAAATTCATCCGGAAAATCCTCAAGCTCGTTTGATTCAGCAGTCGGTGCAAATTATCCGCAAAGGTGGTGTGGTGGTTTACCCCACAGACTCAGGCTACGCTATTGGCTGCCAAATTGGTGATAAAGCGGCGGCTGATCGTATTTGTGGTATCCGTGAAATCGATAAAGAACACAATTTTACCTTAATGTGTCGTGATTTATCCGAGCTTTCGACTTATGCGAGAGTAGATAATGACGCCTTTCGTTTGTTGAAGAATAATACGCCAGGGCCTTACACGTTCATTCTAAAAGGGACTAAGGAAGTGCCCAAGCGGCTTCTGAACCCTAAGCGAAAAACGATCGGTATCCGAGTGCCGACCAACCGCATTGCAATGGCGTTACTGGAAGAGTTGAACGAACCGTTAATGTCGACCAGTCTTATTCTTGGGGACGGTTTGTTGGCAGAATCTGATCCGGAAGAAATTCGCGATAAATTGGAAAAACTGGTGGATTTAATTATCGATGGTGGGCATAAGGGCGAAGAACCAACGACCGTGGTTGATATGTCGGAGGGCGCACCAACTATCCGCCGTGAAGGCTCTGGAGATATAGAACCTTTTGATTTCTAACTATTCAAATCGGTAGGTTGCTTAGTTATGGCTGAACAGCAGTCACTGCCTCTCGGTTTTGTTCGCGGCGAACCGGTTATAGAGAAACCCGAAGACCTTTACATACCACCTGATGCGTTGGAAGTTATTCTTGATACTTTCAGCGGTCCGATGGATTTGCTGCTGTACCTCATTCGCAAGCAGAAGCTCGATATCGTTGATATGCCTATTCTTGCGATTACCCGGCAGTATGTAGAATATGTGGATATGATGAAAGAGCTGAAATTGGAGCTGGCGGCCGATTACTTAGTCATGGCGGCGATTCTTGCTGAAATTAAAAGTCGACTACTATTACCGAAACCGCCGCGGGAAGAAGAGGATGAAGAGGATCCCAGGGCTGAGTTGATAAGACGTTTGCAAGAATATGAAGCTATACGTCAGGGCGCCGAATATATCGATCAGCAACCTCAGGTAGGGCGTGACATATTACTCAGCGAAGTTGATTCCAATGCACGTGAGTGGGTGACATCAGTGCCACCAGAGATGACTCTGGAAGACCTGACCCTGGCCTTTAGCCGTGTGCTGCAGCAGGTGGAGCTGAAAGCGCATCATCAAATTAAACGCGAGCAGCTGTCAACGCGGGCAAGAATGAGCCAGGTACTTGAGCTATTAAGTAATAAAAAGTACGTTTCTTTTAGTCAGCTGTTTACTCGAAAAGAAGGCCGTGCTGGCGCTGTGGTTAGTTTTTTAGCAATTTTAGAACTTGTGAAGGAATCAATGGTAGAATTGTCGCAAGTAGAGCCCATGAGTGATATCCGCCTGAGTTTGAGACAGCACAGTCAAGATGAATCCGTTACAGCTTAAACAACTTATCGAAGCGGCTTTGTTTGCACATCCGCAGCCTTTATCGGCCGAGCAGTTATACCAGCTTTTGCTGAATGAAGGCGAAGCGTCACTAGCTGCGATAAAGCAGCAGCTTAAAGAGTTGCAGTCAGATTACCAGGAACGTGGTATTGAGTTGGTAAAAGTCGCTTCTGGATACCGCTTTCAAACACGGGCAGAGCTTGGTCAGAGGCTGGCTGGGCTTTGGCAGGAAAAACCGCCGCGTTATTCCAATGCATTATTGGAAACCCTGGCTTTAATTGTTTACCGACAACCTATTACGCGTGGTGAAATTGAACAGATACGTGGAGTTAGTGTCAGTAGCCAAATTATGAAAACATTGCAGGAACGAGGATGGGTAAAAATTGTCGGCCATAAAGAAGTACCGGGGCGACCTCAACTCTATGCCAGCACTGCTGATTTTTTAGATGATTTTAATTTGAGTGATTTATCGGAATTACCCGATATCGATACACTTAATGAAGATGATGAACGTACCGCTGAGACAGCGACTAACGAGAGAGATGATTCGTAATGACCGAAAAATTACAAAAGGTTTTAGCCCGATCTGGACATGGTTCACGCCGCGAAATTGAAGCAAAGATTTCCGCTGGCCGAATTCGTGTGGACGGCAAGGTAGCACAACTGGGCGAGCGTATTGATGCCGATGCGAAAGTACGTATTGATGGCCATGAAGTTCAGATTAAACCTGAGGAAGAGGTCATTTGCCGCGTTCTGATTTACCATAAGCCAGAGGGCGAGCTTTGTACAAGAAAAGACCCGGAGGGGCGGCCGACCGTCTATGACCGGTTACCGAGAATGAGCGGAGCTCGTTGGGTGGCCGTAGGCCGTCTGGATGTTAATACGTCGGGGTTATTGTTGTTTACTACTGACGGTGAGCTTGCCAATCGCCTGATGCACCCGAGTCAGCAAGTTGAGCGGGAATACGCAGTGCGTGTGTTTGGAGAAGTAGACGAAGCCATGATGCAGCGTTTGAGAAAAGGTGTTCAGTTAGAAGATGGCAAAGCGCACTTTAACAGTATAAAACCAGCCGGTGGCGATGGTATGAATCGATGGTTTCACGTCACTATCAGTGAAGGTCGAAATCGTGAGGTTCGCCGTTTGTGGGAATCTCAGGAAGTCCAGGTCAGTCGTCTTATTCGTGTTCGCTATGGCGACATTCCTCTGGAAGCCGGACTTCCTCAAGGAGGTTGGGCCGAAATGTCTCTTCCTCAGGTCAATGCATTGCGTGCGCAGGTGAACTTGCCGCCTGAGGAAAACTCCTTCCTGGATCCCCGACATGAAGAGTCAAAACAGCGGCGTTTTGCCAAAATCCGTAAAGCCACGGCTAGGCATCGGCAGGATAAAAAGCAGAGTAAACGTCGGGGTAAATAAATGAATGCGACTGAGCGCTGGTTACCTGACTTTGAGGATAGCCAGCGTTTATTATTAGCCTGGCCTTACCGAAGTGATGTCTGGCGTCTGTCTGCAGAGCCGGCCCGTCAGGCTATTCTGAAGTTAATCACATTATTATCGGGAAGCACCTCAGTTTCGCTCGTGGTCCCTGCTTATTTATGCGAAAGTCTGCCTGCCCCATTAAAAACTGTTCATCACATAGCCTTAGAGTTTGATGATGTTTGGCTGCGTGATATTGGGCCATTATGGTGCAATGATGAAAGCGGCCTGAAAGCTTTGTCTTTTAGCTTTGATGGCTGGAGTGGTATTCAACAAGTAATAGCCGCGGATAAATATTTCTCTCAAAACCTATGTAATAAATTAGGTCGTCCGCTGGAAAGAAGTAAACTAATTGCTGAGGGTGGAGCTTTTACTCACAATGGGAAAGGTGATTGGCTAATTGGTCTGGCCTGTCTGAAAAAGCGCAACCCGGATCTGGCAGAAAACGATCTCAAGTCTTTATTAAAACAATTGCTACATGGTCAGCATCTGCATTTTTTCGATGGTGCGTTGGGAGCTGATGAAACGGGCGGGCATATTGATAACATGGCATTGTTCGTCGATAATAACGTCTTGTTATACGCCTCTACCGATGATCAAACTCACCCTGACTACAAGACCTGCCAAGCACTTAAAGCAGAGTTAAATCAGCTCCCAGAATACATTAAGGCTATTCCACTACCTTTGCCGTTCCCTCAGTTAGCAACCGGCCCTGAGAGGGAAGGTATTGAGTTAACCGATTTAAGCCTGCAGCGCACGGTTGAGTTACCATTGCTTTGCAGTTATGTGAATGTGTTGCAAACAAATGAGCTGGTGGTGGTGCCCCAGTTTGGGTTACCAACAGACGCAGAGGCTGTAAAAATTATTCAGGAGGCACTGCCTGAGCGAAGAGTGGTTGCTTTTGACGCTCGGGAATTTATTTTGGGGGGAGGCGGATTGCATTGCATCAGTCATAACTTACCGATGTCGACTTCCAGCATAGCGGATAGATAAAGCTCAATCGGTAATAATCAGGCGTTCACGGCCTTTATCTTTAGCCTCAAATAAAACGTTATCCGCCCGTTTGTATAGCGAATCAAAATTGTCTTCAGGGTTGGCGTTGGTAAAGCCCATGCTAAATGTGATTCGATAACCTTCAGGCAGACCATCAATAGGCTGACTATTCAGTTTTTCAGTAATGCGTTCAAAGATGTTTTTAGCGTCCTCTTTCGTGACATCGAAGAAGACTAATAACCACTCTTCGCCCCCAAGTCGGCCAAAACTATCCTGATTTCGTAAGCTCTGCTTCGCAACTTCTGCAAAACGTTGTAAAACATGGTCTCCAACGTCGTGACCAAATTGATCGTTTATTGTTTTAAAATGGTCAAAATCAAGAACGGCGAGTGCTAACTGACGCTGTTGCTCGCGAGCTTGCTCCAGTCCTTTCTTACAAATACGGACAATAGCGCGTCGATTGGGGGCGTTAGTCAGGTCATCTTTTAATGCTAATTCTGCAAAGTTTTTGCGCGCTCGCCATTGTTGGTATAAAAAAGCGGAAACAATAATAACGACCAGAAAACCCGAGATAATAATCCATATCAAGAGGTAATAAGAAGTTTGCTGTTCCTGCAGCTCCAACTGCTGTAATTCGTTTTCCTTTTTAAGCAATTCGTTGGTTGTTTCCTGTTCTTTTATTTCCAGGCGAACCATTATTTCCTGAAGCTGCTTATCTTGAGCCTGCTGTTGTGCTTTTTGCATATAGTCGACAGAGGTTTTGTAATGTTTAAGAGCGGCTTGGTAGTTACCCACCTGTTGATAGTATTGTGACCAACTTTCGTGAAGGTTTTGATGCAACTGAGCATCGCTCAATGTATTGACGATAGAGGCGGCCGCACTTAACTGATTCTGCGCCTTATCGTAAGCTTCTATCCCTAAATAAACTGAGACGATACTTAATCGGGTTTTTGCTTCCATAGGGTGCGCGCCGGCCGACCTGAATTGCGGTAAGGCTTGATTCAGCCTACTCAGAGCTTGCCGATAATCTTGTTCCGCCAGATCAATGGATGCCATTTGGTACAGAGCATAAGCGACGCCAAGATCGTCGCCAATTGCCTGGCTTATCTCCAAGGCCGATTTAAAGTGTGTTTCGGCTTTTCTAGCGTTGCCTAAAGCCTGATAAGTGCGTGCAAGATTATACTCTAATACCGAAACATCCCATTCACCAAGGTGCTGGCGACTGATTTCGAGAGCATCCTTAATATGCTCTAACGCAATTTCATTTGCGCCAACATCAAGGTAGATTGATCCGATAAGCGCATGAAATTCCATTTGCAGTCGTGGACGCGCTGAGTATGCGTTGCGGTTGAGTTGCTCTAGAATTTGCAGCGCGCGAGCGATGTCTCCCATATTTTGCATGACCTGAGCGTGCAGGATCTCTGCTTCTATTTGTAAGTCTTTATTGCCGGAAGCTTTTGCATTTTCTATGGCGTAGATAACACTGGTGTTGGCTTGGCGCAACTGACCTCGCTGCAGTGAATACCAGGTCTGACTCATTCTTAATAAGGTTTTAGCAATATCTGAATCAGCTAACTCGGCAAAGCGTAAGCCTTCAGTTATCGCTTCCTGAGCTTTACTTTCATTGCCTGAGTAACGATAGGCTTCTGCTTGCAAAGCATAAGCCATTGCTAACTCGTGAAATTGGCGCTGGTTGTCATATTGCTCTATCAAGTCCGAGGTTTTCTTTATCCAGACATCAGGGTTACTACTGGCATCAACGCGCTGTTGCTGCCATTCCTGAGCGCTAACAGACAGGGTTGCTGCAAGCATCATGACGAATAAAATATGACGGATTTTGATGAACAAAATGACCCTATTGTTTAAGAAAATAGTGAAGTTTCAACCATCTTACCCTGCATGGACAGCATGGCAATGCTTTAATTACTGGAATCGCTCTTATTTTGGATTGCGAAGACAACTTCAACACGCGCTTCAATAGTTTGTTGGCCAGGTAATGAGACTTTATCCGACCGGCTGCTCATTTCTGCCATTTGCATCATTACAGGGCGTGACATCGATTGTTCAACAATGCGCAGAGTGTTAGCTAATTCCAGATCGGCTGTTGCCGCAAGGTGTTCAGCTTTTGTTTTTGCTTGTTGGTAAGCGTTAATCAGAGCTTGTTGATAAAGACTTTGCTGGTTACTGATTTCAAACCGAATATCACCAACGCGGGTAACGCCCCGAGCCAGAGCCATATCGATGATGGCGTCGTAATGGTCAGGTTCAATCAAAGTGACCTGAACTTCGCGTTGCACAACAAAACCGTTCTGTTCCGTTTTACCGTCGTCGTTTTGTTCGTAACGAGGATAAATTTGTAATTGATAGGAACGGATATCTTTGTCCTCTACACCTTCACTATTGAGATCGTCGATAAGGCGACGGGTGGTTTCATCAACAAGTGTCTTTTGAGAGCTCAGTTTGTTTCCCCGTTCTTCTATCCAGAACGTTAGCGACATCTGATCGGGAACGGCGGACACACTGCCACTGCCAGAGATTGATAATGTGCGCTCATTAGCCTGAGTGACAGCCGCGAATGCGAACGTAAGAAAAGCAAGACAGATTAAGAGAAGCCTTGATTTTGAGTGGCTCTGAGTCATATTAAGCATCCTTAGACTAAATTCCATTGTTAGGCGTTGGAGTAAAGAGTATGGACGAAAGTTCAGAGTATGACGAAAATGCATTGCGAGATAGTGCTTTTCGGTTGTTAGCAATGCGCGAGCAAAGTCGTTCTGAGTTAAAACGTAAGTTGATACAGAAACAATGGCCAGCGGAAATGGTTGTGCGTGTTATTGATGAGTTAAACAAAGAAGGTTGGCAAAGTGATGAGCGGTTTGCGAACAGTTTCATTCGGGAGAAAGTGAGGCAACAGCAGGGGCGGCTGAAAATTCTGGCGCAGGCAACACAGCAAAAAGGGGTTTCTGCAGGCCTGGTGGAAAGTATACTCGATTCAATGGACGTTGATTGGTTTGAATTGTGCGCGGAACTAAAGCAGAAAAAGTTTGGCGATGATAACCCGGTTGATGAAAAAGAGTGGAGCCGTCAGGTACGCTTTTTACAGCAACGAGGCTTCACTCCAGAGCAAATTTTTGCTTGCGTCAACCGACCACGACGCTAGGCTAGACGGCTACTTCGTGATAGTCTAAAGCCAATTAAAAAATTGACCCAAAGTCACTCAGTTAAGAAAAGTAGGACTCCATATGAGCATGAATAGTGCCCAAATTCGTGATGCATTTTTAAATTACTTTGCTGAACGAGGACACGAGAAAGTTCCGTCAGCATCGATGATTCCCGGTAACGATCCAACCCTGTTATTTACGAATGCAGGGATGGTGCCATTTAAAGACGTTTTTCTGGGTACTGACAAGCGTCGCTATAATAAAGCAACGTCTGCCCAACGTTGTCTTCGCGCCGGCGGCAAACATAATGACCTTGAAAATGTGGGTTATACCGCTCGCCACCATACATTCTTTGAAATGATGGGTAATTTCAGTTTCGGCGACTATTTTAAAAAGCAGGCTATTCAGTACGCCTGGGACTTTTTAACAAAAGAGCTGAAGCTTCCTGCTGAGAAACTTTGGGTCACAGTTTTTACCGAAGACGATGAAGCTTATGATATTTGGGCGAAAGACATCGGTGTGCCGGAAGACCGAATTTCGCGCATTGGCGAAAAAGACAACTTCTGGTCGATGGGCGACACCGGGCCCTGCGGTCCTTGCTCTGAAGTTTTTTATGACCATGGCGCAGACGTTTGGGGGGGTCCTCCGGGCACGCCAGAGGAAGACGGTGATCGTTACATCGAGATCTGGAACCTGGTCTTTATGCAGTACAACCGTCAGGCTGACGGTACCTTAGAACCACTGCCAGATCCTTCTATTGATACGGGGATGGGGCTTGAGCGCATTTCCGCCATTATGCAGAACGTTCACAGCAACTATGAGATAGATTTGTTCCAGGCTCTGATTAAAGCAGCAGCTGAAATTATTGGGACGAATGATCTTGATAGCAAGTCATTGCGGGTGATTGCTGACCATATTCGTTCTTGTTCTTTTTTGATTGCTGACGGTGTCATGCCATCAAATGAAGGCCGTGGTTATGTACTGCGCCGCATTATACGTCGCGCTGTGCGTCATGGTCACTTACTTGGTGCTAAAGAGACGTTTTTCTTCCGCCTGGTTGACGAGTTAAGCCGTCAAATGGGTGAGGCTTATCCTGAATTACAGCAAAAACAGCAAATTATAAAAGACGCGCTAGAGCGTGAAGAGCAACAGTTTGCCCGAACACTCGAACGTGGTTTGGCAATTTTGTCGGATGAAATCAAGCAGCTTAAGGGCAACATCATACCGGGCGATGTTGTCTTCAAACTTTATGATACCTATGGTTTCCCTGTTGATTTGACGGCTGATATTGCACGTGAACAAGAGTTATCGGTTGATGAAACCGGCTTCGAACAGGCCATGTCAGAGCAACGGCAGCGTGCGCAGCAGGCTTCGCAATTTGGCATGGATTATAATCAGCAACTGAAGTCTGATAATAAAACGGCATTTACTGGTTACGACGATATTGCCGGTGAAGCAAGAGTGGTTGAACTGTTTAAAGAAGGAAAATCGGTTGAGCAATTACAAGAAGGCGAGAATGGCATTGTGGTTTTATCTGAAACGCCATTTTATGCAGAAAGTGGTGGTCAGACTGGTGACAGGGGTACGTTAGTAGCAAATGGTCCTGCGTTTGAAGTAACCGATACCCAGTATATTGGGAAAGCGATAGCACACCACGGTATTGCGAAAGCCGCTGTGAAACTGAATGACAGCGTAAAAGCTGAAATTGATTCGGAGCGCCGGGAAAACATTAAACGAAACCACTCGGCAACTCATTTACTTCATGCTGCCCTTAGAAATTCATTAGGCGAGCATGTGACCCAGAAAGGGTCATTAGTAGAAGCCGATAAAATGCGGTTTGATTTCTCGCATTTCGAGCCGGTAACCGATGAACAATTAGCTCAGCTTGAACGAGAAGTGAACACGCAGATTCGTTCTAACTTGCCACTGCAAACGCAATTGATGGCAATTGAGGAAGCTAAAGAAGCCGGGGCAATGGCTTTATTTGGTGAAAAATATGACGAGCAGGTACGTGTTGTCCGCATGGGTGATTTTTCCATGGAACTTTGTGGCGGTACTCATGTTAGAGCAACAGGCGATATTGGGTTATTCAGGATAACGTCGGAAGGCGGAATAGCCTCAGGCGTGCGCCGTATTGAAGTGGTCACCGGGGAGGCCGCTGTACGTTATACCCAGCAACAACAGAAGCTATTACAACAAATAGCCGGCGAGTTAAAAACAGAGCCTACCTCTGTAGCGAGTAAAGTAGAGCAGCTGCAACTGAAGTTTCGCGAACTTGAACGTAAGAATGAGCAACTGCAACAAAAACTGGCTCAACAAAGCGGTGGTGGCTTAGTCGCTCAGGCAGTCGATGTCAATGGTGTGAAAGCAATCATTGCCGAGTTAGAGCAAGCTGATCCTAAGTCTTTACGCGGTTTAGTTGATGATCTAAAGAACCAAATTGGTTCAGGTATCGTATTACTAGGAACTGCAAATGGCGATAAAGTCAGTTTGATTGCTGGCGTTACTGCCGATTTAACGTCTAAAGTTAAAGCAGGAGATCTGGTCAACCAGGCCGCTAATGTCGTTGGCGGTAAGGGCGGAGGTCGCCCTGATATGGCTCAGGCTGGTGGTTCACTCCCGGAACATCTGAACGAGGCTTTGGCTACTGCTACAACGTGGTTACAACAACAGCTGTAATTGTTGTTGTATCTGTTGAAAAGACAACGAGAAATTATGCGCTTCGTTATAGTGTAATCGCTCTCATTGTTGGTAGACTTGCTTACGACAGTTCAGGGAAATGTTCGATATTCGCGGTAAGAATCGGAACAGTATTGAAGGAGCAATCTATGCTAATTTTAACTCGCCGTGTAGGTGAAACATTAATGATAGGTGATGATGTTTCGGTCACCGTTCTCGGCGTTAAGGGAAACCAAGTACGTATTGGTGTTAATGCCCCGAAAGACGTTTCCGTTCATCGCGAAGAAATTTACATGCGCATTCAGTCTGAAAAAGACGATGAGCAAGATAAAGAGTAAATGATTATATAAGACCGGCAGAAGCCGGTCTTTTTTTATGTTTTCGACTGTTTTGCAGAAAAATCATGCGAGATGGTCAATTATCCCACACTTAGACAGTAGTTTTTAAAAAAGCGATTGACATTATTGCCAACATCGCTAGAATTCACGCCACAACGATTTGGAGAGGTGGCCGAGTGGCTGAAGGCGCTCCCCTGCTAAGGGAGTATAGGGTTTGTAGCCCTATCGAGGGTTCGAATCCCTCCCTCTCCGCCAGTCGTTTAAAGTAACAATACGCGCTCGTAGCTCAGCTGGATAGAGTACCTGGCTACGAACCAGGCGGTCGGAGGTTCGAATCCTCCCGAGCGCGCCATATTGTTACTAACCTGAATACGCGCTCGTAGCTCAACTGGATAGAGTACCTGGCTACGAACCAGGCGGTTGGAGGTTCGAGTCCTCCCGAGCGCGCCATTCTTATATCTCTTCGTTTGTTTTTTAATCGCATTTAATCCCTGAATATCCACTATTTACTGCTGTATCTCCTTGCGCGACTTGCTACCATGGTATTTAATAATTTTATAACAATACCTTAGCAACCAACTAGGAGTGCTTCGTGTCGGAATTGCTCAGTCAAGCTGCGCAACTCATGCTGGTCGGTATGGGCGCAGTCATCATCTTTCTTTTCTTATTGACCGTGGCGATGAGCGTTATGAAACGCTTGATACCAACGCCCGAGGTCGTGACCAGTCGGCAACCTTCAGGTGAAGGCAAAAGCGCGGACGCAGAGTCTCCGGCTTTACTGGCTGCAATCTCAGCGGCAGTGCATCAGTACCGTCACGGTAAGAAGGTAGCGAATAACAAGGAGAAATCATAATGAGTAAGCCCCTGTTACTGACAGAATTAGTACTTCGTGACGCCCATCAGTCGTTACTCGCAACGCGTATGCGACTGGATGACATGTTACCGATTGCAGAGAAACTGGATAGCATCGGCTACTGGGCGATGGAGTCCTGGGGTGGTGCGACATTTGATTCTTGTATTCGCTATCTGGGTGAAGACCCATGGGAGCGCATTCGTGAGCTGAAAAAGGCTATGCCAAATACTCCGCAACTCATGTTGCTTAGGGGTCAGAACCTGTTGGGGTATCGTCATTACGCAGACGACGTTGTAAAGCGTTTTGTTGAGCGCGCGAAAGAAAGCGGTGTCGATGTTTTTCGTATTTTTGATGCTATGAACGACGTGCGGAATTTGAAAACCGCAGTAAAAGCGGCAAAAGATGTTGACGGGCACGCTCAGGGCACTCTTGCTTACACGGTGAGCCCGGTGCACACCCTGGATAAATGGGTTTCAATGGCTCAGGAGCTAGAAGACTTAGGCTGTGACTCTTTATTTATTAAAGACATGGCTGGTCTATTAAGACCTAACGAAGCTTATGAGTTAGTGAGTGCGTTGAAGAAGAATACCGATTTGCCTATCGCAATGCAGTGCCATGCGACAACAGGTTTAAGCGTTGCAACCTATCAAAAAGCGATAGATGCCGGTATCGATATGTTGGATACGGCTATCTCGTCAATGAGCATGACGTACGGTCACTCGCCAACAGAGACATTAGTTGCAATGACAGAAGACACCGATCGGGATACCGGGCTATCGCTTCCGGATCTTGCGGAAATTGCGAGTTATTTCCGCAATGTGCGGAAAAAATACGCGAAGTTTGAAGGTTCTCTTAAAGGCGTTGATGCGCGCATTTTGCTGGCCCAGGTCCCAGGCGGCATGCTGACCAATATGGAAAGTCAGTTAAAAGAACAGGGCGCTATTGAGAAGTTCGACGAGGTGTTGGAAGAAATTCCTAAAGTCCGTGAAGATCTTGGCTTTATACCATTGGTTACTCCTACGTCGCAAATAGTCGGCACACAAGCGGTGTTGAATGTGCTGAGTGGCGAGCGCTATTCAAATATTTCTAAAGAGACAGCGGCGGTACTTAAAGGTCAGTATGGTGCTTCAGCAGCGGAAGTGAATAAAGAGTTGCAGAAAAAGGTGCTGAACGGAGAGGAGCCTATTACCTGTCGTCCGGCAGACTTATTGGATAACGAATTAGATGAGCTGACCGAAGAGCTTAAAACGAAAGCGAAAGACGAAGATATTCGTTTAGCGGATAATGTCGTTGACGACGTATTAACTTACGCCCTGTTCCCACAAATCGGACTGAAATTCCTTAAAAACCGCGATAATCCGGATGCGTTTGAGCCTGCTCCTGGTGAAGAATCAGAAGAGACGTCAGAGAGTAAAAGCGACAGCAAAAGCAAAAGTGAAAGCACTCAAACAACCGGCGGTGTTGAACAATACGACGTTGAAGTTGATGGTAAGCACTTTAACGTTAAAGTGGGTCCATCTGGGCAGTTGGATTCTGTAAAGTCTAAATCGTCAGATGACCAATCTGAAACGTCTGAGCAACAGACATCCAGCGGTGGTGAAACCATCAAAGCACCATTAGCCGGCAATATTTTTAAAGTGGTCGCAAAAGAAGGCGCAGAGGTTAAAGCCGGTGATGTTGTCATTGTGTTGGAAGCAATGAAGATGGAAACCGACATTAAAGCAGAAAAGGACGGTAAGGTTCAGTCTTTGCATGTGAAAGAAGGTGATGCAGTGACGGTCGGTGATGATTTGGTGACGGTGGGTTGATATGGACGAGTTAAAGACCTTATGGGAAACCACCGGCATAGCAGCAATGACCTTTGGCCAACTCAGTATGATTCTGGTAGGGGGGCTGTTGCTGTATTTGGCCATTGCCAGAAAATTTGAACCACTACTGCTTTTGCCTATTGGATTTGGTGCCATTTTGGCCAATATCCCCCTGGCTGGATTTACTGAGCCTGGTGGTGTCCTTTACTACGTATACAGTGTCGGTATTGATACTGGCGTGTTCCCGCTACTTATTTTTATGGGGGTTGGGGCGTTAACCGATTTTGGTCCATTATTAGCAAACCCTAAAATGCTGTTTTTGGGTGGTGCCGCTCAGTTTGGTATTTTTGCTACCTTATTTGGTGCTATTGCGCTTAACGTTTTACCGGGCATCAGTTTTTCAATGTCAGATGCTGCTGCCATTTCAATTATTGGTGGTGCTGACGGGCCTACGGCTATCTTCCTGGCTTCTAAATTGGCGCCTGATTTATTGGGGGCAATCGCTGTCGCAGCATATTCTTACATGGCGCTGGTACCTATTATTCAACCGCCAATAATGAAACTGCTAACCACTCAGGCTGAGCGTGAGATTAAAATGGAGCAGCTGCGTCCGGTAGCGCGTCGTGAGAAGCTTTTTTTCCCTTTGATAGCAATGGGTCTGACACTACTCTTCTTGCCGTCTGCAACGCCTTTGGTTGGCATGTTCTGCTTAGGTAACTTAATGCGTGAATCCGGCGTGGTTGAGCGCTTAACGAAAACCACGCAGAATGAGTTGATTAACATTGTGACCATTTTTCTTGGTTTGGCGGTTGGCTCTAAATTGCAGGCCGATCAATTTCTCAGTTTCCAGACACTTGGCATCCTGGTGTTAGGTGCTGTCGCGTTTGCAATTGGTACAGCCAGTGGCATTTTAATGGCCAAATTAATGGCTAAACTGAGTAAAGACCCCATTAATCCACTGATTGGTGCGGCAGGCGTATCCGCGGTACCTATGGCGGCGCGGGTTGTTAATAAAGTTGGGTTACAGGCGAACCCCCATAACTTCCTATTAATGCATGCAATGGGGCCCAATGTGGCCGGTGTACTCGGATCAGCGGTTGCGGCAGGTGTACTATTAGCGTTAGTTTAACGACCGGTTAAAAACATCATCGCCGTGTAAAAAGCGGCGATGACTGCACTTATCACGGCAATATAAACAAAACCTTTATACCCTTGTTTAATGCTCCAGCCATTTACGCGTAAATACAGCAGCCACAGCAATAACGGAATAATAAAAAAATATCGGACCATAACGGTTGTTCCTTAAGACTGGTGTTGCTGAATTGCTTCTAAGTCTACAGCAGCCTGATGAGCATGACGTAAACGTTTTTCCAACTCGGTAATTTGGTCAGCAACTTTATCTATATTACCTTCCGCCATAAATTGCTCCAAGTCCGCCGCTTTATTCTGCAGTTGAGTAAAACCGAGATTGGCCGCCGCGCCCTTTAGGGAATGAAAATAACGCCGGGCACTTTCATGCTGCCCGCGCGTGATAAAGTCTGAAACTTTGGTGGCACTGCCTTGATAGGTTTCATAGAGTTGCTCTACTAACTTAAGGTAAAGTTCAACGTTATATTGTAAGCGCTTTAACGCAGCCTCAAACTCAATCCCTTTCACTTGAGGTATACGAACCGGAGGCTTTGTCGCTTCATCTTTTTTAGGTTCCGGAGCTGCGGGTTGCGGTTGATTTTTAGTGTAGTCACCTGGAATGGCCCACTTAATTATGGCTTTAATGAGCTGCTGCTCATCAATTGGTTTGGCAATATGCCCTTGCATACCCGCAGCTAGCGAACGTTCTTCATCGCCGCTCATGGCATTGGCAGTCATTGCCAGAATTGGAAGTTGTTGATAGTTAAAATCTGCACGGATGGTCTGGGCCGCTTTTAGGCCATCCATTACCGGCATTTGAATGTCCATTAACACCAGTGAATAGTTTTTATGATGCACAGCTTCGACTGCCAGCTGACCATTCTCTACAATATCCACTTTAAATTGGTAGCTTGAGAGAATTTCGCGGGCAACCTGCTGGTTGATCTCGTTATCTTCTACTACAAGAATAGGGGCGCGCAGAATCCCTTCAGGGATGCCTTCACCATTTTCTGTAGCGTTATCGTCCGGCAGTTCGCGCTGAAACAATGTTGAGGTCAGGCTTCTGCCTAAGGTCGATGCGGTAAATGGTTTTGAAATGATATCGTTAACACCAGCTTGCTTTGCTTTTTCTGATAGCTCTTCTGCGTAGTAACCGGTGGCCAAAGTGAGTTTGGGACGAATATCTTCAGCGTAACGTTCGGTAATTTTCTGGCAAAACTCCAGGCCATCCATTCCTGGTAGACGCCAATCAACCAGAACTAGCTGATAAGGGGCATTTTCTTCAACAGACTGCTGAAACACCTGAAGTGCCTGTTCAGCAGTGCGACAAACCTTCACATCAACTTGATAGCTGCGTAGCATCTCATACAGCATTTCGCGAGTACTTAAGTTGTCATCAATGGCCAGAATGCGGACGCCGCTCAGTTTTTGCAGTAGGTACTGGTGATGACTGTTGTCTTGCTCTGTTTGCAGAGGAAGTTCGACTTCAATATAAAACGTCGAACCCTGTCCGGACGCACTGGTTACACCAATGTCACCGCCCATGAGTAAGATGAGGCGTCGGGATATGGCTAATCCAAGACCGGTACCGCCATATTTCCGGGTTGTCGATGTGTCCGCTTGAGTAAAAGCTTTAAAAAGATTGGCGCGTTGCTCTTCATCCATGCCAATGCCAGTATCGGTCACGGAGATACGCAACAAAACTGTGTCCTGAGAGCTATCCAACAAGTTGACTGCGACATTGATCTCACCGTCTTCCGTGAATTTAATCGCGTTACTAATCAGGTTCACTAACACTTGATTCAACCGCAGAGGATCACCAATCAAGCGAGTGGGTATATTAGCGGGAAGATTAATAATGAACTCAAGATCTTTATCGTAGGCTCGGTAAGCGAACATGTCGGCCAAGGACGTCAGCACATCCTGCAGGTCAAAAGGGATGCGCTCAACCGTAAGCTTACCGGCGTCAATTTTCGAAAAGTCGAGAATGTCGTTGATAACGCCAAGCAAAGCCTGTGAGGATGAGTCGATGACTTTGATATAGCGCTTTTGTTTCTGGGTCAGCTCGGTTTTCAAACACAAGTTAGCCATACCAACAATAGCGTTAATTGGAGTACGAATTTCATGACTCATATTGGCCAGAAACTCACCTTTTGACTGGTTTGCCCGTTCCGCGGTTTCTTTGGCTTTTTCCATTTCTTCGGCTACAGACTTAATTCCCGAAATATCATAATAGCTACCCAGAATACCAATAATGTGATGATCATCGTCGTAAAGCGGAACGCTGGAATGCTCTACCCATTGGCTTTTGCCATCCACTTTTAACTCAATTTCTGCATTTACCGAAGGCGCTTGTTGACTAAATGTCTTTTTATCTCTTTCGAGTAGCACTGCATTGCTTGCTAACGAGCTGATTTCATTATCGGATTTGCCGGCAAGCGACTCAGGAGCAACTCCAAAGTCCTCCGCAAAAGCGCTGTTGCCACCTAATAGTTTGAGTTGAGGATCGCGCCAATAAACTCGAGTCGGTAAATCATTAAAAACCTGCTCAAACAGTTGTAAAGAATCGGACGATAAAAACGGCTGACGAAAAGGCGCGGTGAGGGCATTGCGGCGGGACCACCACCAAATGACAGCGCCAATGACTAAACTGAACAGAATCATCGCGACTAGCGCAGTGTCGCTCCAGGGCGCTGGCAGCAATGCGTATAACGCCAGGCTCGTGACCTGTAGAATAACGAAAATAAGCTGTAAAAACGTCCAGAATGAGTTCATGGTTAGTCCGTAACCGAATGGTTATATAAACGGCATGTAGTCTGCCACGTCGAGCTTGAATCGCCAAGTTATGTCGTTAAATTAACAACGACAACCATAGACCTTTTCTTTAATTACCAGTAAGCTTAGCGGCAGAAAACTATCCGTCTCAGTGAATGGAGTTGTCTTTTGCAAGCAACATTTCAAGCCGTTATCGAAAAGCTTAAGCAATCGGGTAAAGCAGCAGTTTGGCAGGGAATCCAACGTGGCATTGAGCGTGAAGCGCTGCGTATAAAAGAAAATGGAACTTTGGCACCGGGCGACCATCCGCAAGAGCTGGGAAAAACCCTGACGCACCCAACCATTACGACCGACTACTCAGAGAATCTACTTGAGTTTATTACGCCGGTTGCAACCGATATTGAAACGACGCTGGAGCAGCTTCGCGACATTCATTGTGTGACGTATAAAGCCATTGGTGAAGAATTACTGTGGCCAATGAGTATGCCTTGTTACATTGGTTCGGATGATGACATTAGAATAGCGAAATATGGTGACTCGCACTCGGGGCGAATGAAAAGTCTGTACCGTCGTGGTCTTACCTACCGTTATGGTGCAACTATGCAGGTGATTGCGGGAGTTCACTACAACTTCTCTGTCTCCGACGCCATGTGGAAAGAGCTGGCTTCCATTGAAGACGTGCGTAATGACCAGGATTTCCGCACCGAACGTTATTTTGCACTCATTCGCAACTTTAAGCGCATTGCGTGGGTCATTCCTTATTTGTTTGGTGCGTCGCCAGCACTATGTAAATCCTTTTTCAGTCAAACGAATAATGAAGCCATTCTGCAAACCTGGAACTTTGATACGGTGGGTAAAGGAACGGTGTATTTACCGTATGGTACCTCACTGCGTATGAGTGATTTGGGTTATACCAACAAAGAACAAGCGACACTTAAAATTACTTATAATTCACTGCAAGAGTATGTTGCAGGGTTACGTCGGGCAATTACCACACCGTCTCAGCAGTTTTCGAAAATTGGTGTAAAAGTAGGCGACGATTACCGCCAGCTTAATGATAATATTCTGCAAATAGAAAATGAATTCTATTCACCTATTCGTCCAAAACAAACCGCGCGTGATGGTGAAACGCCAAGCCAGGCATTAGAACGCGGTGGCATAGAGTACGTTGAAATTAGAGCGCTGGATGTGAACCCATTTAGTGATGTCGGCATTACGGCACAACAGATGCATTTTCTGGACTTAATGTTGTTGTATTGTTTATTGCAATCAAGCGATGAAATGAGCTGGGAGCAGCAGCAACAAGCGGATAAAAACTTTACCAAAGTTGTGATGCAAGGACGGGATCCTCGTCTTAGTTTGCAGCAAAACGGAAATGAGCGATTAATGGCCGATTGGCTGGAAGAGCTGTTCGCGGACTTTACTCCACTGGCAAAGGCCCTGGATGAAAGCGCAAAAGACAAGCGTTACCAGAATCATTTAGCTGATTTATACGAGTGGGTATTGAATCCGGAAAGCACCTTATCAGGTCAAATTTTGCAATTATTGAAAGAAGAAGACCGAGATAATAGCAGTTTAGGGATGCAGCTGGCTAAACAATACAGAGCTGAGTTAAATAACCGATCGCTGAGTTATTACGAGGAAAAGAACTTTGCTGATTGGGCTCTGGAATCGGAGCGGGCGTTCGAAGACCGTTATGAACAAGACAACAACGTTGACTTTGATACCTTTTTGGCAAACTATTTTAAGCAGGCGGCTCGTTCCGGTCAAAAATCGGACTAAAACGCATAAAAAAACGCAGCCCTAAGTGGGCTGCGTTAAATAAAACGTTCAGGGGATGAACATGAATGCATTTTCTCAGTTACAACTTGTTTTCAATAACTGAGAGTTCAATGAGTGAATAAAGTTCAATGACGATAAAACTTTTTTTTCCAACCCAATCCAAAATAGTCGTCAGCGCTCTTCTGATAGCGACACTAACGGCTTGTGCGACTCCGCCCCCGGCAAATCCGGAAAACGTCTGTGATATTTTTGAAGAACATGAAGATTGGTATCACGCAGCGGCTGATGCCCGTGAACGATGGGGGGTTCCTATTCATGTTCCGATGGCGATGATGTATCAGGAAAGTTCGTTTCAATACGATGCGTTGCCGCCCAGAGACTACTTGTTAGGTTTCATCCCCTGGGGGAGAGTGAGTTCAGCCTACGGCTATTCTCAGGCAAAAACAATGACCTGGGAAGATTACCAAAGGGAAACGGGTAACGGTTGGGCAAGTCGGGATGACTTTGAAGACGCCATCGATTTTATGGGCTGGTTTATTTCCAAAACGTATAAAATTAATGGCGTTTCAAAGTGGGATGCTTACGGACAATATCTTAACTATCACGAAGGTTGGGGTGGTTATCAACGCAAGTCATACTTGAAGAAGCCCTGGCTGGTAAAAGTGTCCCGTATTGTGAAAGATCGCTCTATGGTTTACGCGGCGCAACTGAATAAGTGCGAAGAAGATCTGAAACATGGCTGGTTATGGCAGCTGTTTTTCGGCTAGGTCAGTCATCAGACTGACCTTTAGGCTTTTGATAAAGTCGAGGTAAAACTCTCACTTGCTTGATCATAGTGTCACCAATCTCGACGAGTTCCACGGGATATCCCCCTAAGCGTAAGGACAATCTTGCATCAGGAATGTCACCAAACTGCTCAATAATAAGGCCACTAAGGGTTTTCGGGCCATCGGTGGGAAATTCCCACTCCATTTCTTTATTCAGTTCACGTAAGTTCGCTGAGCCTTCAACCAGGAAGCTGCCATCGGTTTCTGCGGTAACGGACTCACTGGGAGCCGGAGCCATAGAAGTGGTAAAATCGCCAACAATTTCTTCCAGAATATCTTCAAGGGTAACCAGCCCCTGAATGTCACCGTACTCGTCGACTACCAGGCCAATTCTTTCTTTACGGCGCTGAAATTTAAGTAGCTGAACGTTGAGTGGGGTGCCTTCAGGAATAAAATAGCTGTCGCGAGCGGCGCGGACTAATATGGACTTATCCGCAGTAAATTGATTTTTGCTCATTAGGCGCATGACATCGCGCGCGTGCAGGAAGCCAATCGCGTCATCTATCTCGTTACGGTAAAGCAATACGCGCGTGTGCTGGCCGTTTGATAATTGCTTCACAATAGATTTCCAGTCGTCACTAATATCAATGCCGACAATTTCATTCCGGGGAACCATAACGTCTTCAACCGTGACTTTTTCAAGATCCAAAATACTGACCAGCATCTCTTGGTGCGACGTAGGGATAAGGTTTCCTGCTTCGTTAACGACTGTACGTAATTCATCTGAACTCAAAGCGTCAGCCATCTGTGACTGTTTTGGATTCACGCCTAATAAGCGCATAAAAGAGTTGGTGATGAAGTTCATGCCAATAACAACCGGGTACATAACCTTTAGTAACGGAAGCAAGATTAATGAACTGGGAAATGAGATACGTTCCGGGTGTAATGCGGCAATCGTCTTTGGTGTTACTTCAGAAAAAATCAGGATAATTAAGGTTAAGCCAAAAGTGGCTATAACGATTCCTGCATCACCGAACCAGCGCAAGCAAAGAATGGTTGCGATTGCGGATGCGCCGATGTTGACCAGATTGTTGCCGATAAGAATCAGGCCTATCAAGCGATCAGGGCGATCGAGTAGGTACTGGACACGTTTGGCACCCGGGTGATTATTTTGTACTAAATGACGTAGTCGATACCGGTTGATTGACATCATGCCGGTTTCGGAGCCAGAAAAGTATGCAGATAAAAATAAGAGTACGGCTAAAATCACGAGCAACAGGCTCGTCGATATCTCGTCCAACGCGTTATTCCTTAATTAAACGATGAGTGTGACAATGTAGAGTTCTCAGCAGCGAAGTCAAGTGCGATTCAGCTTAAGAGAAAATCTTTAACGAAACGACTTCCAAAGTACCCTAATGTTAATAGCGTACTGGCGATAACCGTAAGAATGACCAGCAGGCGACCGCGAAGGCCCGAAACTCTGTGCAGAACAATGGCTAATAAATAAATAAGTGCTGCAACACTTGTCAAAATTGTTTTATGCGCTTGCTGTTGCGCAAACATATCGTCCAGGAATATAAAACCTGAACCAAGTGCCAGAAACAGGACAAAGGTGCCGAGTACCAGCAAGTTAAAGAAATACTTTTCTACCGTCATCAAAGGAGGCAACTTATCTAACAGTGCGTGACCTTTGCGGTTTTTTAGTACTCGATTTAGGTAACTGGTCTGCAGGGCGTATAAGGTAGCTAAGGCCAAAATGCCATAAGCAACCAGCGACAAAGTGATGTGAAATACGAGTCCATGACCAGTGCTGATATTGTTGCCCCAGTCAACCGGGGTGAATACCAATAGTAAAGTCGTTAAGGCCGCAAATAGATAGATAACCGGCTTCAAAAACAAATTACTGGCTTGATTGTTTTTCAAAAGCGTAAGGGTAGCAATTAAAAACGCAACAATAGCTAAGCTGGAAGAAATATTAATATGGTTAAAATGATCGTAGGAAAGTTGATACAGAATAAGCCAGCCATGCGCAATCACAGCCAATGTGGCCGGTATCACTTGATATGCTGAATGAAGCGCTTTGTCTTTTAGTATATTTTGCAGAATAACAAAAGCGCTGGCGCTATAACCCAATAAGCTGATTAGCAACAATATAGAGAGCATCACGCGCTCGAATTCCCTGATTCCTGTTGTTCGTAGTCATGAGTATACGATGTCAGTCAGTTAAACCCAATACTTACGGGGCGAAACTTTCTTGCAAATCAGATATACTGCCCTCATTACTATTACCGTCAAAAATCGCAATATAAGAGACGATCGACATGTTTGAGAATTTATCGGAACGTTTGTCGCAAACGCTACATTCTATTGGCGGCCGCGGCCGGTTGACCGAAGACAATATTAAAGAAACCTTGCGCGAAGTTCGTATGGCCTTACTAGAGGCCGATGTTGCTCTGCCCGTGGTCAAAGATTTTATCGGCAAAGTCAAAGAGCGTGCGGTTGGCACAGAGGTGAATAAAAGCCTCACTCCGGGCCAGGTGTTTGTAAAAATTGTCCAGTCTGAGCTGGAAGCGGCAATGGGCGAGGCCAATGCTCCATTGCAGCTAAATACACAGCCCCCAGCCGTTATTTTAATGGCTGGTCTGCAAGGTGCCGGTAAAACCACCAGCGTGGGCAAACTGGCGAAATATTTAACTGAGCGCCAGAAGAAGAAAGTGATGGTCGTCAGTGCAGATGTTTACCGTCCGGCGGCAATTAAACAGCTGGAAACGCTTGCCGAGCAGGTTGGCGTAGAGTTTTTCCCATCGTCAACCGATCAAAAGCCCGTTGATATTGCGAATGCTGCAATTGCACAAGCGCGTAAGCAGTTTGTCGATGTAGTACTAGTGGATACGGCAGGCCGCCTGGCTATTGACGAAGACATGATGCAGGAAATTCAGCAGCTGCACTCGGCTATTAACCCGATTGAAACGCTTTTCGTGGTTGATGCAATGACCGGTCAGGATGCGGCGAATACGGCGAAAGCATTCAGTGAAGCTCTACCGCTGACGGGTGTGATTCTGACGAAAACTGACGGTGATGCTCGTGGTGGTGCGGCATTATCTATTCGTCACATAACGGGTAAGCCGATAAAATTTCTTGGTGTGGGTGAGAAAAATGATGCACTGGAGCCGTTTCACCCAGACCGTGTCGCATCCAGAATCCTTGGCATGGGCGACATGCTTTCTCTGATTGAGGAAGTTGAGCAGAAAGTCGATAAAGAAAAAGCCGAAAAAGTGGCTAAGAAAGTCATGAAAAAAGGCCAGTTTTCGCTGGAGGACTTTCGTGACCAGTTAGTGCAAATGCGCGAAATGGGCGGCATGATGGGATTAATGACCAAAATGCCCGGCATGGGTAAAATGACGGAACAAATGAAAGGTCAGATGGACGATAAAATGACCATGCGTATGGAAGCCATTATTAATTCGATGACTCCGAAAGAGCGACTTCGTCCTGATGTCATAAAAGGCTCACGAAAGCGACGCATTGCAACGGGGTCGGGCACGCAAGTTCAGGATGTGAACAAGCTGCTTAAACAATTTACCCAGATGCAAAAAATGATGAAAAAAATGAAAGGTGGCGGCATGCAGAAAATGATGCGCGGCATGGGTGGAAAGATGCCTCCAGGAATGTTCCCCGGACGTTAGGAAAAAGCGCGTCAAGCTTGCATTTGCAGTAAAAATCAGTAGAATTGCGGAGCCTTCCGACTTTGTCGGAGGGCTTTGCTATTTTTTACATTTACAAAACAGTTATATTGAGGAACGCAATGGTAACCATTCGTTTACAACGTGGTGGCGCGAAAAAACGCCCCTTCTACCAGATGGTAGTTGCTGACAGTCGCAATGCTCGCGACGGTCGTTTCATTGAGAAAGTAGGATTTTTTAACCCTGTAGCTCGTGGTCAGGAAGAAAAACTTCGTGTTGATGTTGACCGTGTTGAGCACTGGGTAAGCAAAGGCGCACAGTTATCTGAGCGTGTTGCTAAATTAGTTAAAGATGCAAGCGCTGCGGCGTAAGCACTGATAGATTCGGGTAGGTGAGTTGATGCAGCAATCAGAGCAAATCGTCGTTGGCCGTCTTGGTGCGGTGTATGGCGTTAAAGGCTGGTTGAAAGTGCAGTCATTTACTGATGACCCAGAGTCGATATTTGAATACAGCCCTTGGTTACTCAGCCAGAAAACTGAGCGTGAAGTAAAGGTTGTTGAGTGGCGACACCACAACAATGGACTCATCGCTAGGTTAGAAGGCATATCCGATCGTGATAAGGCTGCAGGTCTTACCGGCGCGGATATTTGCATTACTGCAGATGAGTTACCGACATTAGCTGATGATGAGTTCTACTGGCGCGACCTTATTGGTATGCGTGTAGTGAATACTGACGGCTATGATATGGGTGTGGTTGAACAAATTATGCCCACCGCATCAAACGATGTGTTGGTCGTAAAAGCAAACAGCAACGACGGATTCGGGAAATCTGAACGTTTAATCCCTTTCATACAAAGTGAGTATGTCACTAACGTTGATAAGGAAGAAAGACGTATACAGGTTGAGTGGCCGTCGGACTTTTGATGAGCAGACCATTGCAGGTTGGTGTCATCAGTTTGTTTCCAGAAATGTTTGAGGCAGTCACCGATTACGGTGTGACTGGCAGAGCAATAAAGGATGGTTTGCTGACAGTGAGTGTTTGGAATCCTCGTGATTTCACTCATGATCGCCACAGGACTGTTGATGACAGACCCTATGGCGGTGGTCCGGGTATGCTGATGATGGTGCAGCCACTTGTGGATGCTATCAACGCAGCAAAAGAAAACCTCGGTGAGGATACTCCTGCTATCTATTTGTCACCACAAGGGCAAAAACTTGATCATAGCGGAGTGCAGCAGCTCTCCACCAATGATCGAATGATTTTGATTGCTGGCCGTTATGAAGGCATTGATGAACGCGTTATTGAGCAATACATTGATGCAGAATGGTCGATAGGGGATTACGTATTAAGCGGTGGTGAGTTACCAGCAATGGTACTAATTGACGCGGTTTCACGTTTAATTCCCGGTGTGTTGGGACATCAGGATTCTGCAGCAGAAGATTCTTTTGCCAGCGGTTTACTGGATTGCCCTCACTATACTCGACCAGAAACTTATAATGAGCAGCAAGTACCGCCGGTGTTATTAAGCGGTGATCATGAAAAGATACGTCGCTGGCGTTTACAGCAGTCTTTGGGTAAAACCTGGCTGCAACGACCAGAGTTAATTCATAGCCTAGCTCTGACTGACGAGCAGGAAGCATTGTTGAAAGCGTTTATCGAACAACAATCATCCGGCGGATAGCGGACAGTTTACCTAGGATAGGAGATATAAAGATGGCAAAAGTTAGCCAAAACATCATTAAGGCTCTTGAAGAAGAGCAGATGAAACAAGATTTACCTGAGTTTGCACCAGGTGACACTGTTGTTGTAAATGTAAAAGTAAAAGAGGGTAACCGCGAACGTCTTCAGGCGTTTGAAGGTGTTGTTATCCGTGTTCGTAACCGCGGTCTGCATTCAGCGTTCACTGTACGTAAAGTATCGAACGGTGAAGGCGTAGAGCGTACTTTCCAAACGCACAGCCCATTAGTTGACAACATTAAAGTCAAACGTCGTGGTGCGGTTCGTCGCGCGAAACTGTACTACTTGCGTGAGCGTTCTGGTAAGTCTGCACGTATCCGCGAGAAGCTTTCTTAAGCTTTTAGCAAACAAACGAAATAGCAAAGAAAAACCCAGCCTTGTGCTGGGTTTTTTGATAGTGTCTTAGCATGGAAGAAGATATCGAAATATTAACCCAGATTTTATCGGAAAACCTGGATGCTCAGCATCACTGGACTGAGCATGAGCTGATAGAGTCTTTGCAGGGGCAACCTTATGAGTTCTTTGACAAAGAAGCTCTGCGGGATCCTCTTACCTTGTTTCAGACCCACTTTTTGCTGTTTCATAGTCTTTATAAATTGCGAAAACGGTGGCGGGAACAGCGCAAGTATGAACTTTTTATTCATACATTGAATATTGAATGTCAGCCTTGGCATGCGGGCGTATCAGCATTAGCAGAAAAAGATCCGTTGGAAGACTACTATTTGGATTTAAATCAACTCAGTACGACATCCGGAGCCGATGTTGAGTCAATGTTAGATGATTTTTGGCACCGTATGGGGCATTCTTCATCAAAGGCGGGCATTGATATGCCTGTAAAGGAAGCATGGCAACAGATGGAAGTTGAGCCTCCGGTAAGCCGTGCAGTTATAAAAAGACAATATCGCAAGTTAGTGCATAAATACCACCCGGATAAAGGGGGAAGTGTCGCTAAAATGCAAAAAGTCCAGAAGGCCTATCATCGTGTTATTCAAGCTATTAACGAGGAAAAGAGTCACTGCTCATGAATCAGGATCCGGATAAACGATTAGCAGAATTGCGTGATGCTATTGATGCGACCGATAACGAGTTAATTGAGATAATAGCCCGGCGAGCAGAATTAACTGCGGAAGTAGGCGAGGTTAAGCGTTCTTTGAAACAACCGCTCTACGTGCCGGAAAGAGAGCGTTCTCTAATTAAAGCGCGTAGAACAAAAGCGAAAACAGCTGGATTATCAGAAGATTTGATTGAAGACGTTGTGCGCCGAATTATTCGCGAGTCCTATCGAACACAGACCTCTCAGGCGGCAGCCACATCGTGTCAGCTGGAGCGCCCTGTTTTTGTTTTTGGTGGCGAAGGGGCTCTTGGTGCGCGTCTGGTAAGTCAGTTGCGACAAACCGGATATTCAGTCATTACCGTTGATAAAGAAGATAATTGGCCAACGAAAGAGGCGTTAAACAAGGCACAGTTAGTTTTAATGAGTGTACCGGTCAATAAAACGGTGGAACTCATTAAGCAGCTACCTCCTTTAGCGGAGGACTGTGTCCTGGCGGATGTGACCAGTATTAAAGCCGCTCCCTTAAATGCGATGATGGAACAACATGAAGGACCGGTGGTGGGGTTACACCCTATGTTCGGACCCTCGGTACAAAATTTAGCAAAGCAGTTGATTGTGGTTACTCATGGCCGTAAATCTGAACAATACCAGTGGTTATTGGATCAATTTATAAACTGGGGAGCACATTTGCACGAGGTGAGCGCTGCTAAACATGACGATGCAATGGGTTGGATCCAGGCAATGCGCCATTTGAGCACCTTCGCTTATGGTGTTCATCTAGCCAGTGAACAGGTTGATATAAAGAAACTGTTGGAATTAAGTTCACCAATTTACCGAATGGAGCTCATGATGATAGGCCGGTTGTTTGCCCAAAATGCTGAGCTTTATGCGGATATTATTGCGGCGAACAAAAATCAATTTGCATCCATAAGACGCTATTTGCAGCGATTTTCGTCGATTATTGATGATATGGAAAATGGCGATAAAGCGGGTTTTATACGTCTTTTCAACGAAGTTAGTCAATATTTCGGTGATTTTTCTAGTCAATTCTTGCAAGAAAGCGAATCTTTGGTGCAGTTGGCAGATGACCAAAGATTTCGAAATCAGTAGCGGGTAACACAGTGACTATTGTAGATATTCAGACATTAACTCACTGAGTGCCTCTGGCGAAACTGGTTTATGTAATGTTGCATCCATACCTGCTTCTCGACAAGCGCTCATTTCACTCGCACTTTGGTGGCTGGTGATAGCAATGATTGGCGTCTTTTTGTGCTTTTCACTCTGTCTTAATTGGCGGCAAACTTCGGCGCCTGACATGTCCGGCATCTCATAGTCTAAAAAGATGAGTTCCGGACGCTGCTCTGCCTGCTCTAAGGCTTCTTGTCCGTTCATCGCCGTCAATAACTCAATATCGAAATTGGTCAGCATCGCTTTCAATACTTCAAGACTGATAAAATCATCATCAGCAATAAGAACTTTGCGCATAGTCACACTACCCATTCATAAAAATTAATTATACCCTAGCACCTAGCTTTCTATATTCCCAGTTATTTGGAGCTAACAATATGAATCAGAAAGGAAATTCGATAAAGATTTGGGATAGCTTTATCCGCTTATTCCATGGCTTACTGATTATCCTCTTAGGAGGGCTATGGTGGACTGTGGAAAATGGGCGCATGGAGCTGCATAAAGATATCGGTATTGCGCTGTTTGCTTTGCTTATTGTCAGAATTGGCTGGGGAATTTTTGGTAGCGAGAATGCGCGTTTCAAACAGTTCTTGAAATCGCCCGCGGCTATTCCGGGCCATCTCCGTAAACTCCTCAAGGGAGACTATGAGCCTGAAAATACGCACAGTACGGCAGGTGGCTGGTCGGTTATTGTGATGCTGGGTTTGCTTTTAAGTCAGGTTGTTACGGGCTTGTTTTCGACGGATGGCATTCTATTTTCCGGTCCGCTCTCAAGTTTATTATCTTCCGACGGACAGGACGCCGTGACGAGTTGGCATAAGACTCAATTTGACGTCATATTAATTGTTATTTCGGTTCATATCCTGGCGGTGCTCTTTTATCGTGTAAAAGGCACACCACTCACTGCTTCAATGATCCATGGCTATCGCATAACGCACCAGCAAGCACCAAATCTAAAACCCGGCTGGCAGGGCTTTATTCTGGCGATTGCTGTGTGGTTAATCTTGATGTTGTTGCTGGATTAGTCTTTGTAGTTATCGTGGCAGCCTTTACAGGTTTCTGCGGTGTTCATAAACACTGGTTTAATCGCGTCGAGGGAACCTTCCTGGCTGACTTCTGCCAATTTAGCGGCGTATTCTTGCAAATCATTGGCCCGTTGCTGGAAGTCTTCCCAATTGTCCCAAATTTCACTTAAAGCATCAGAGTTGTCGCTAGGCATCGCGCCTTCAACGGCAAATCCAGCCCATGGAATGCCTGACATTTTTTCAAAATCATTAGCACGGCGCTGAAAAAAATCAGCATTGTATTCGACTTCGCCTTTTACCATACCGGCCATGGCAGCAAAGTTTTCCTTCATAACCGAGAGCGCTTTCTGGCGATACTCGACTGCCTTCTCGGCGGTATTAAATGCAGTCTCGTCGGCTGTTACATTAAATGAAAGCCCGATTAAACCCGCCATAGCTATTGTTAATAATTGTTTTTTCATCGAAAACACTCCGTTTTATAGATTCACTGATCGTTAATAATACACGATCTGTCGGTTAATGCTTGTCACCTCTATGTATAACAAAGTAACTTGTGTTATGGGATAGCCAGGCTAAAAAATAAGTCAAAATGGGGAACAATTCATGAAAAAAGTGCATCAGCTCAGTGCTATGACGTTAGCGATAACGTCAATGCTGTCCGCTTCGGTTGCCGCTGATCAGACCTCCCGTACGAATGGGATGCGAAATAACACGCCAAGTCTGACGGCAATTCAGAATGCAACGATTATTACTGAGCCAGGGAAGTCTTTTACTAACGCAACGCTGGTTATTGAGGACGGTTTAATTCAGTCGATAGAGCGGAACAATCGTGCGCCCGCCGGAGCCCGTGTTATTGACGGAACCGGCTATACTATTTATCCAGGTTTTATAGACCCCTATAGCAGCTACGGTATAAAGGTCAGTAATGAGCAGACGCCGTCGCATATGCCTATATATAATAACGAGCGGGAAGGTGGTAACGCAGCAAATGATGCAATTCACTCTCAGAAACGCTGGTTTAGTGAGTTTAAGACTAACTCTGATGATGCAAATAAATGGATTTCGCAAGGCTTTACCAGCGTCCAATCCGCTAATTTAGATGGCGTTTTTCAGGGACAGGCGGTAACGGTATCGTTAGCCGATAAGATTGCTAACGACGTTATTTATCAAAGCGAAGCAAAGCAGTTTGGTTCATTTGATAAAGGCTCTTCGCAGCAACAGTACCCCTCATCACTGATGGGCAGCATCGCTTTGGTTAGGCAGACGTTATCGGATGCTGACTGGTACGAAACCGCATACGGGAAGCAGGCCTATGATCAGCCGGTTGAGTTTAATGCCGCACTGGATTCATTAACGGATATCGAAAAGACCGGAATTGTTTTTAACGTTAACAACGAGAAATCTTTACTGCGTGCTGATGACGTTTTTGATCAGTTCAACGTACCCGCTGTGTACGTTGCCTCCGGCTATGAATACGCTCGGTTGAATGCAGTTAAAGAGGCTGCAAGCACGTTAATTGTGCCCCTTGATTTCCCCGCAGCACCGGATGTAGCAGGCGTTGACGGACACCTCGATGTTGATTTAGCTGATTTGCGCCATTGGGAACGTGCACCATCTAACCCCGGTGTACTTGCACAAGCTGGCGTCGACTTTGCTCTGACCTTGCACGACCTGGAGAAGGCTGAAAGCTTTTGGCCAAATTTACGTAAGGCAGTAAAGCATGGCTTGAGCGAAGAAAAAGCATTAGCTTCACTGACAACTATTCCGGCGCAAATTGCCGGCGTTGAAGACAAAGCCGGAAAGCTGGCCCAAGGTTACATGGCCGACTTTATCATGGTAAAAGGCGATTTGTTTGCTGACGGCACTATTCAGTCCGTTTGGTTGCAGGGTGAAGAAAAGCAGCTGGTATCACGCGATAAGGTCGATTTCGTCGGTAATTACCGTATTGACTGGAATGGACAAGAAGTTGTCGTTGACATTAAACCTGGAGCCCAGCTTACAGGTGAAGTCAAAGTTGGCGAGAAAACAAGTGCGTTGCGCCATGTAGAGTCTGATACTGAGTCTTTATCTTTTGTGACAGATTTGGAGCTGGAGCCGGCGGGTAGTTGGCGCTTTAAATTGGAACCTGAAGCAAAAGGGACCTTTGCAGTCACGGCCGTTTCACCGGAAGGTAACGAGCTGATGTTACAAGCACAAACCAAGACAACCGAAAAGCCGACGGATGAAGCGCAGGAGAAAGCTGAAGTTGAGTATGTTAGCGATCTTACATTTCCTAATGTAGCCTTTGGTCTGAACGGATTGCCGGAGCGACAAGATGTTGTTATTCGCAACGTTACCGTTTGGACGGCCAGTGACGAGGGCATTCTGGAGGACACTGACGTACTGGTTAGAGACGGTGAGTTTGCCGAAATCGGTGATAATTTGTCAGTTTCTTCCGGCGTGATAGAAATTGATGGCGCGGGTATGCATCTCACTCCCGGCATTATTGATGAACATTCTCATATTGCTATCGAAGGCGGTGTTAACGAAGGCTCAGAAGCTATTACCTCAGAAGTCAGAATTGGGGATGTGGTTAACCCGGATGACATTCATATTTATCGTTCATTAGCTGGCGGCACTACCATGGCACAGTTGCTTCACGGCTCTGCTAACCCTATAGGTGGGCAGGCACAGGTGATTAAGCTGAGATGGGGCGCTGAAGCGAACATCATGAAGTTTGATGCAGCACCTGAGTCCATCAAGTTTGCTTTGGGAGAAAACGTTAAGCAGAGTAACTGGGGCGACAACATGACGGTTCGTTACCCACAAACTCGCTTGGGGGTTGAAACCATCATGCGTGATGGCTTTCAGGCTGCTTTAGAGTATCAGCAAAGAAAGCAGGCGTATGAACGCATGAGCCGCGCGGAGCGAAGTAAGGTAGCAGCTCCGCGACCTGATTATCGTCTGGAAACCTTATTAGAAGTGTTGAACAGTGAACGTTTTGTGCATGCACATTCTTATGTCGCATCAGAGATTTTGATGTTGATGGAAGTTGCCGAAGATTTCGGTTTCACTCTGGATACTTTTACGCACATTCTGGAAGGCTACAAAGTAGCCGATGAAATGGCCGCGCACGGTGCCAGTGGCTCAACGTTTGCCGATTGGTGGGCTTATAAATTTGAAGTTTATGACGCCATTCCTCATAACGCTTGTCTGATGAAAGAGCGCGGGGTCCTAACCAGTATTAACTCCGACAGTAATGACTTACAACGTCGCCTCAACACGGAAGCTGCTAAGTCGGTGCTTTATTGTGATATGGATCCGCACGAAGCGTTGAAAATGATCACAATTAATCCAGCGAAGCAGTTAAAAGTTGATGAATATGTCGGTTCTGTGGAAGAAGGAAAGCATGCTGACTTTGCGTTATGGAGTCATTACCCCTTAAGTGCCTATGCACGCGTGGAGCAAACCTGGATCAATGGTCGTAAGTTCTTTGACCGTGACTTAGATAAGCAACATCAGCAAGCAGTAAAAGAAGAAAAAAATGCGCTCATTCAGAAAGTCCTGGCAGCCGGAGAAGAAGCCAAACAAGGTGCTACAGACGGTTATAAACCAGAGCAACCGACCTGGCACTGTGATACTGAGCATGACTTTTGGTTAGATCATTTCACCGGTAAAGGCCATCAGCACGGAGGACAACACTAATGAATAAACTACTTACAGCCGTTAGTGCCGCATTAGTGAGTACGTTAACGCTTAACAGTGCAATGGCACACGATCAGGTGCCCGGTGATAAACAGGAACAACCAATAGTGCTTCAGGGCGGAACCTTACACACCGTTGCCAATGGAGTATTGACCGATTCAGACTTGGTCTTCGAAAACGGAAAAATTACGGCTATCGGCCGAGATGTCAGCATTCCGGATGGGGCGGAAATCATTGATATCTCCGGGCGTCATGTGTATCCGGGAGTTATTGCCATGGATACCACTATTGGTCTGAATGAAATTGAAGCGGTACGGGCTACACGCGATACGCGAGAAGTCGGCGATGTCCATCCTGAAGTGGCCGCGCATATCGCTTTTAATGCTGACTCAGAGATTATTCCGACGGTGCGCAACCACGGTATTACGCATGCGCAGGTGGCTCCTGAAGGGTCCCTGGTGGCCGGGCAGTCTTCTTTAATGCACCTGGATGGGTGGAATTATCAGGACGCTCTGGTTTCCGGAGAGTTGGGTGTGCATGTTTCCTGGCCTCGTACTTATGTGGTTAATACTTGGTGGGAACGTCGTTCGCCTGAGGAACAGAAAAAGGCAAACAAAGAAGCTCATCAGCAATTGATGGACGTTTTTGAGGACGCAAAAGCTTATTACGATGCTAAGCAGGCGGATCTCTCTATTAATGTTGATCAGCGTTGGGAAGCCATGGCTGGTTTGTTTGATGGCCGCAAGAAGCTGTATGTGCATGCTAACGACAAACGCCAGCTAGAGCAGGCCATTGCGACTAGCCAGGAGTATGGTTTTGAGTTGGTTCTGATGGGAGCAAGAGACGCCTGGCGTATTGCTGATAAATTAGCTGAGCTGCAGATACCGGTTGTTTTCGGCTCACCATACGGACTGCCGGCCCGTGACGATGAAGGTTATGATCAAGACTTTTCTTCGCCGGCTCGTCTGGCGGAAGCCGGGGTTAACTTTGCTATCTCTTATCCCGGGTACTGGGATGTTCGTAACTTACCTTTCGCTGCCGGAAACGCGGTCGCTTTCGGGTTGGATCAACAACAGGCACTGGCCGCTATTACTTTAAAGCCTGCAGAGATTATGGGGGTAGCCGATAGCCTGGGTTCACTTGAAGTGGGCAAAAGTGCCTCTCTTAGTATATCTGAGGGGGATTTACTTGATCCGATAGGGCAAAAGATAACGCACCTTTATATTGACGGCCGTAAAGTCAGTTTAGGCAGCCGTCATACTGAGCTCTATGACAAATATCGGCAGAAGCCGGCTGAGTAGTCAGCCGTTACACTGAAAACGAAGATATGAAGCCCCTGTCAGTTAAACTGGCAGGGGCTTTTCTCTTTAAAAAGTCAATATTAGCTGTTTAATAAACGGGCGATAAGGGCTCTTAGCGTTGCCGGCTCGAAGGGTTTATCCGTTAGTGCATCAACACCGCTTTGCTTCACATTGGCTAGCTGAGGTTCATTTGCACGGGCAGTAACCATTAATACCGGTGTGTGGGCATGGGCCGAACTATTGCGAATGTACTTTGTGAGCTCACTGCCGTTAACTTGTGGCATATGGAAGTCAGTAACAATCAAATCAAATTGATGTTCAGCTAAAATATCAATGGCTTGTTGTCCATTTTCGGCTTCAATAAAGCTTTCGACCCCCAGGTTCTCGAAAACACGTCTTAGCACGTGTCTTGAGGTCATGCTGTCGTCGACAATTAAGACTCTTAAATCTTCTATGTCGTAGAGTTCAAGCTGAAGCAATTCCGGCTCCATCATGTCCATGGTGGCCGTAATTGCCCGTTGCAGCTGATCTGGGGTGAAAGGTTTTGGTAGAATGGCAATAATGCCAGCTTGTTTGAATTGCTCAAGTTGGTCTGCCCGGTGTTCGGAGGATACGAGCATAAAATGTAGCGTATCTTTTAACTCTTTGGCGTTAATAAACTGGATAAGTTCATGCGCGGTTCCGTCAGAAAAGTACATTGCACTCGTGACAATATCGGGTTGCCACCGAAGTATTTCTTCTTTGGCTTCAGCAATGGTGGAGGCGCCACGGATATGCTGAATGCCTGCCTGGTTTAGGTGTTGAGTTATGACTTTTCGTTGCACATCGGATGGTTCGATGAGCAGAATACGGAGTTCGTCGAAGGCTATTGCCATAATTAGGCCAGAATTAAATAACTAGGATTTATTGTGAGGGAAAGAGTAGGGTATTCAGGAGATAAACTCAATCAGAAAATCTGTGTTAAGCTCATTAAAAAAAGGAGTGAGTATGAGCGTTAGTCGTGATTTTTCAAATGATGGAAAACAGTTAATCATTGCGATAAAAGGCAAATTTGATTTTAGTCTGGTGCAAGAGTTTCGCCAGGCATACAGCCATATTGGTGATTCACACCCCACGGTTATTATTGACTTGAGGGAAACCGATTATTTAGACAGTTCAGCCTTGGGTATGCTGCTTAATATGCGTAAATCATTAGGTAGCAGTGTGAAAGGCATTCAGCTAGTGAATGCGAAACCTGATGTTCGCCGTATTCTCGATATATCGCGGTTTGATAAGATGTTTGTTATCTCGTAATGAAGGTATTGATCGTTAATGATCAGCCAACGAATCAGGTGATGCTGAGCGGGCTAATAAAACGTTTCGGTCATCAGGTAACTTGTGCTTCAAATGGTGTTGAAGCCATTGATATTTTCACCACTCTGGCCCCGGATGTAGTGCTTCTGGATGTCATGATGCCCGTTATGGATGGCTTCGAAACCGCTCCATGCTTAAAAGCGTTGAGTGGCGACGTTCATTTGCCCATTCTGTTCATCACGGCATTGGATGATCAGGAAACTCTGCTGAAGTGTCTGGAAGCGGGCGGGGATGATTTCATTAGCGTACCTTTTGAGCCGGTTGTGTTACAAGCGAAACTGAATGCGCATGCCCGAGTTCGGGAGTTGAGCCATTCTTTGAAAGGAAAAAACGAAGCGTTGGCGTATCACTCAAATCGTATGGAACGCGAGCAGAATGTTGTTAGCCATATGCTTGCCAATGCCCTGCAGGAAAACGAAACTGAATACGCCTTTTTAAAAACCTATCTGGCACCTGCCAGTGAATTTAACGGTGACCTTGTTTTATCTAAAGCGGGGCCGTTAGGTAACTTTTATTTGTTTGTCGGTGATTTTACCGGACATGGGCTGGCGCCTGCTACGGGGGCTTTACCGGTTTCTCAAACGTTTTTCGATTTAGCGGAAAAAGGTCTTTCAATAGCGAACATGGTTGAAGAGTTCAACCGGAAACTGGTCAAACTGTTGCCTGATGACATGTTCTGTGCTGCATTTGTTGCCGAATTATCAGCTAATGGAGAGCGGTTAACTTATTGGAATGGCGGAATTCCCGATGCTCTGTTGATTAACGAAGCAGGGCAAGTTGAGAAGAGATTGGTGCCTGAGCATATGGCTTTGGGGATATTGCCCCCTGAAGAGTTCAGTAGCCAGGTCAGCCACTGTTTTGTTGAAGCAAACAGCCGTCTAATAACCTATACCGACGGTGTGGTGGAAATGACAAATAAGGCTGATGAAAGGTTATCAGAGCAGGGTTTTGAAGCTTTGCTTTTGCGTTATGCTTGTGATCATGACTTTGAAGGCTTGGTTGGAGCACTACAGAGGTTCCAGCAAAATCAGGTGCAACTGGATGACATATCTCTTGTGTGTCTGGACTGCTGTGACATTGATTTGCCAGTAAGCCGGCCAGGTACGAATGTGACTCACCTGCCATTTAGGCTATTTGTTTATTTAAAAGAGGATGAGATTAAGGGGCGTGATCCCATTATTAAGTTAGTGGATTCATTAAGTCACCTGGAGGGAATTCGAGCTCATAAAACGACATTATATTTGTTGTTGGCTGAAGCGTTTAATAACACCTTGGAACACAGTGTTCTTCAGCTAAACTCAGAAATAAAGCAGACTGGCCAAGGCTTTGACGAATACTATCGTGCTCGGGAAGAGCGTTTGGCTGAGCTGAAAGATGTCGAAATAGAAATTGATATTGAATATCAGCCGAGCGAAAATTTACTGTCATTCAGCATTTCCTCGAATAGCGAAAACGGCTTTACTGAGTGTCAGGAAAGTTCAATGGATGATGATTTATTAACTTTTGGGCGAGGTTTGCAGCTAATACGAAACTTCTCAAATCACGTTGAATGGCGCGATGAGGGCCGCCGCTTGTATATTGAATACGACCTCAGCCACCCGCCTGCTTAACGGTGTAACCTTCTTTTTTTAGAAAGCCTTCAATGCTGTCTCGTTGGTCACCTTGTAACTCTATTTCATAGCCTTTGACCGACCCTCCGACACCACAATGTTGTTTCAGCTTTTTGGCTATCGCTTTTAGCTGTGCTTGTGGTTTATCAAGCCCGGTGACTATGGTGACCCCTTTACCTTTTCGACCTTTTGTCTCTCGACGAAGGCGAACGATACCGTCGCCTTCTGGAACTTCTTCTGGCTCAGGCTCCGGGTCAACGCGGCCTGAATCAGTCGAATAAACCACTTGGCTGAGTTGGTCTTTCCAGTCTGACATGCTATTTACCACTTTTTCTTCGGTTGAAATAATTCTTCTAAATCGTCTTCTTTCTTATGTTTTGCTTTATCGCGTGCGTGCGCGTCTTTGAGCTCTTGGGCAATGGTGTCTAACGCTTGCTTAATGGATTCCTGACGAGAAGTTGTGTAATCATCGCTAAAGTTTTGGTCCTCTATAGTACGTAACGCCTTTTCATAGTACTGACGGGCTGACCCTAGCATCTGACTTTCGTAAGCATGACGGCCGCGACGTATTAGCGTTTCAATACTGATTTTCAACTGCAACTTAGTCAAACGCTGATCTTCGACACTAAAGACATTGCTGTCGACTCGTCCGCGAGAGTGTTCATTTCGCAAGGTTGAGCGCAAGCGCTTAAGGCCGTTTATCATTGCAATAATTTGTTTGTTGTTTTGGGGAATTTCGAAGTCTTCACTAATAAGAGACGTATCATTGCGATCAACACTTTGTATACGCTCTTCATAATCCTGTATTCGTGCCTGATAATCTTTTGATGGAGAGACGCTGTTCATGTTTTTAAGCACTTCCAGGGCTCGACTGTTCAGCACGGCCAACATCGATTTCCCGATAGGAAAGAAGCTGGACATGTGAATAAGATCTTCAATCTGCTCGAGAGAACTGCGTAAACGCGCCATTTTCTTACGACGCTCAAGTTCCAGGCGCTGCTTATGCTGTTGCACCGCACCGACCACAATTGCCAGTATTATTAGTAGTATAATCAGTGCGATAACAATGGTGTAAATCATATTACGCTCATTAGGTTATTATTGTTCTCAGGGTAATGTTAAAGAGAAAACACCACCACCTAAGTGTCCATTATTTTTTAGTTCGATAAAACCTTTTTTATCATTTCGCTCATGTACGTCGGCAATCAGTTGCGCGAAGTAGAGTCCGAGCCCCGTACGTGCTTGTTGAACATTTAACTGTTGTATTGGCATCACTGCGTTTTCCAACATACTTGCGGGAAAACCATCGCCGTTATCATGGACTGTGATGCAACATTCAGCGTTCTCGGTTACCTCAACTTTAATAAAGAGTTTATCGGCGGTATAGCGCATTGCATTAATGATGATGTCGTTGAGTAAATGAAAAATGAGATCCCTGTCGAACCAGCCTGTAGCTGTTTCGTCAATTTCAGTCGTCACTGTGATACCACGTTGCTCAAGATAGAGCTCATTATTTAGCAGGAGTTCTTCAACGAGTTCATCCAGGTGATGCTGATCGATATTTAATGGCAGTGCATCGTTATTCTCACGATAAAGGGTCAACATCTGCATTAAATTGGAATTAATACGCTGTGCTTCGTAATGGACTTTCGCCATTTTTTCTGTTGCACTGCTGTCTGTGACCTGTTCTGATACCTCTTCTATCATCTGAATCAGTAAGCACAATGAATTTTTCATATCGTGTACCGAAGAGGCCAGTACCGTTGAAAAATCAAATGTGGACTTGGTCATAAAGGACAACTCCTACAGTATCGACAAAATGATAATGGCGACAGCTTTTTATATTTGTCATAGTTATTAAGATTATTATAGTATTTTCTTATATCACATTTCGCAATTAGAGTGGCATGTTCCTCAATGAAATTACAGCAATTACGCTACATTGTTGAAGTAATGAATCATAACCTGAATGTTTCTGCTACGGCTGAAAGCTTATTCACATCGCAGCCAGGTATCAGCAAGCAGGTAAGGATGCTGGAAGATGAGTTGGGCGTTCAGATATTTGGTCGAACCGGCAAGCATCTAACTCATATCACTCCTGCGGGTAAAGATATCATTGCAGTTGCCCAACAGGTGTTGGATAACGTTCAGTCGATAAAAACGGTTGCAGCGGAACACACCTTGCCCGATCAGGGCAAACTCAACATTGCGACAACTCATACTCAAGCGCGCTATGCTTTGCCTACCGTTATAGAGCGGTTTATTAAACAGTACCCGAAAGTGTCACTGCATATGCACCAGGGCTCACCGGAACAAATTAGTGAAGCGGCTGCGAAAGGGCGAGCAGACTTTGCTATTGCTACCGAGGCGTTACATTTATACCACGACCTGATTATGCTGCCTTGTTACCACTGGAACCGTTCCATTGTGGTGCCCAAGTCGCATCCATTAACGCAGTTAAGTAAAATCACCATTGGTGAGATTGCTCAGTTTCCGCTGGTGACTTATGTGCACGGTTTTACCGGGCGCTCAGAGCTCGACAAAGCGTTTGCCGAAGCTGGACATGAACCCAAAATTGTCTTTACGGCAACGGATGCTGACGTAATTAAAACCTATGTCAGAATGGGTCTTGGCATTGGTGTGTTAGCCAGCATGGCCTATGATCCTAAAGAAGATACAGACTTGGTTGCCATCCCAGCTGAACACCTCTTTGCGCATAGCACAACCAAAATAGGTTTTCGGAGGGGCACTTTCTTACGGACTTACATGTACGACTTCATAGAGAACTTTGCACCGCATTTAACTCGAGACCAGGTCCAAAAAGCAACGCAATTGAAAAATCAGGAAGAAATTGACCGGTTGTTTGAGAATTGCTCGCTGCCGATGCGTTAAACACCGGCAGCAACCAATTAGCACTCAATAATATTGACTGCCAGACCGCCACGAGCGGTTTCTTTGTATTTCGTTTTCATGTCATTGCCGGTATCCCACATGGTTTTAATCACTTTATCCAGCGAGACTTTGTGATCACCATCACCGCGCATAGCTAAGCGAGCGGCATTGATGGCCTTAACCGAGCCCATGGCATTGCGCTCAATACAAGGCACCTGTACTAAGCCGCCGACCGGGTCGCAGGTTAATCCCAAGTTATGCTCCATACCAATTTCTGCAGCGTTTTCAACGGTGGAAGGGTCACCGCCCATGAACTCCGCTAAGGCACCGGCAGCCATTGAACAGGCAACACCCACTTCGCCCTGACAACCAACTTCAGCGCCGGAAATAGAAGCATTTTTCTTATAAAGAATACCGATAGCCGCCGATGTGAGCAGGAATCGCACAACGGCGTCTTCGTCGAAGGTTTCGATGAATCGGTCAGCATAGCTCATTACGGCTGGTATAATGCCGGCAGCACCGTTCGTTGGAGCCGTTACTATGCGGCCTCCAGCAGCATTTTCTTCGTTGACCGCTAAAGCATAAAGGTCGACCCAGTCCATCACTTGCATCGCATCGCCTGATTTTTCCTTTTTCAGGCGGTGATACAGGGACGAGGCACGGCGACGCACTTTCAGTCCCCCCGGAAGAATACCTTCGGTAGTAATACCGTTGTTGATGCTTTCCTGCATGGTGCGCCAAATCTTCATCAAACCAGCGCGAATATCATCTTCGCTGCGGAACACTTTTTCGTTCGCCATCATTAACGAACTCATTCGCAGACCGTGTTCTTTGCAATGAGCCAGAAGGTCAGCTGCACTGTCAAACGGGTAGGGAATCGGTTTTGCCGATTGCTCAATGGCTTCTTCCAGAGTCTCGTCAAAGTCTTCGTCGCGCACAATGAAGCCACCGCCAATGGAGTAATACAGGTCGCTGTAAATAACCTCACCATTGTTTAACAACTTAAGTTCCATCGCATTGGCATGTTTGGGCATGGTCTTACGACGATGAAACGTAATAGCGCCTTCACTAGGAAAGTCGACTTCGTGCTCACCGAGTAAATTTAACTTTTCGGTTTTCCGGGTTTGCTCCAGGAAATCTTCGACCGTGTCAGTGTCGACGGTTTCCGGTGACTCGCCAGCTAACCCCAGAATAACCGCTTTACCGGTGCCGTGTCCTTTACCGGTTTGCCCCAACGAACCAAACAGTTCCACTTTCACACCGTTTGCTTTCGTTAAATGGCCTGCTTCTTTTGCTGCTTGCAAAAAGTCATAGGCAGCACGCATCGGTCCTACCGTATGAGAACTGGATGGACCAATACCAATTTTGTAGATATCAAAAACGCTGATCATACTTATCCTCGCCTGTCGCGCGTGCTCGTTCTAATTATTATAGTATTGTCGCACGATTCATGTGGGGGGAAGCAAGTTTTAAGCGAAAATAAGTGGTCAGTTCAGTGGTTTGAAGTGATTTTTTCCATCGGGCTGAAGCTGTTCAGACAGCTCACGCAAAATACCTGCCGTCGCGCCCCAAATATTTCGGTGCTGCCAGGGAATGAAATACACGCGGTCATAAATGAATTTACGAATACGGTAAACGTAGTGGTTACTGTGATCGAGAATATCGGCCAGCGGCACTTCAAAAATCTCAGCGACTTCGCTCTCCTCTGCAACAAGTGGTTGCCGTGGTGACACAAACGCGACGTAGGGGCGAATCATAAAGTAGGATAAAACAGGGTAGTCGTGTAAGCGCCCGATAACCTCTACCTGGCTGCGGGGCAGACCGATTTCTTCTTCTGTTTCGCGCAAAGCGGTATCCAGTAGATCGGTATCAGTTTGGTCGAATCGCCCGCCCGGGAAACTGATTTGGCCAGCGTGTTTACGTAATTTGCTGGAGCGCCGGGTCAGTATTAATGAGAGTCCATGTGGACGCTCGACAATCGGAATTAGTACCGCAGCGGGGCGTAGGCGTTTTCGCAAAGGCTCATCAATTCTTCGCTGCACCGGTGGTGACGGATGCAGGCTAAAACGACGAATGAAATCAGCACGGTTATTAATGCTCATGGCGTTAACACCGGCAATATGCGAGATACTTTATCTTTGGTTTCCTGATACTCGTCGTCGACGGCGGAATCAGCTACCAGGCCACCGCCGGCCCAGCAATAAAGTTGTCCGTTTTCGGCAAGTAGCGTTCGAATGGTGATGCTGGTGTCGCTACGACCGTGTTGAGAAAAATAGCCAATACTGCCGCAGTAGATGTTGCGTCGGTGTGGCTCCAGCTCCTCTATAATCTGCATAGCGCGAATTTTTGGCGCGCCCGTAATAGAGCCGCCCGGGAAGGCGCCGTTAAACAGGCTCAGTGCTGTGCGGCCGGGTTGTAATTGACCTATAACGGTTGAAACAAGGTGATGCACTGCCGGAAAGCTTTCTATGGCAAATAAGCTTGGCGTTTTGATGCTGTTGGGCTGGCAGTTTTTGCTTAAGTCGTTACGTAGCAAGTCCACAATCATCAAGTTTTCTGCGCGATCTTTTTCTGAGCTTAGTAGCGCCTGCTGACTAGCCTTATCACGTTTTATGTCATTAAAACGGGGGCGAGTTCCCTTAATTGGTTTCGTCTCGACCCGCCCATCGGCGTCAGTCAGTAGAAAACGCTCCGGCGAGAGACTGAGAAAAGTACTTCGGGGCAACCGCATAAAGGCTGAAAAGGGCGCTGAATTGGCCTCGCGGAGCTTCAGGTAGGCCTGCCAATCGCTGCCTTGATAACGAGCGGAATGCCGTTGCGCTAAATTAATCTGATAAGCGTCACCGGCGAGCAGATAATGTTGCACTGCGTGAAATTTTTCAGTGTACTGTTGCTTGTTCATATTGCTCTGCCAGTCGCTGGTTAACTGAAACGGTTCCTGCTCTTTTGTTGTGGTTGGCTGGCTCCAAAATGTCATTAACTCATCGCGTTGATGAGTGGGAGCTAGTAACCATACTGTCTGGTTTTTTCGGTCAATAATAAGCGCCTGACTATAATAGGCTAACACGGCATCGGGCGACTGGTAGGTATCCACATTACACTCAGGAATGACTTCCAGCGAGCGACCGTGATCGTAACCCACTGCACCGGCAAAACCACCCTGAAAAGGAAGCTCCGAAGGACCGGTATAATTTCCTGCTAGTTGGTTCAACTGCTCGGCAAACTCACAAAGTTTTGCGGATGACGTTGGTGCCGGGGGCAGCTTTAGGTGACTTTTTGCCGACACGGACAGTTGGCCGGCTTTACAACTCAATACCAGTTCGGGGTCCCGGAAGATGATATCGTAGGCACTGTTTTCGTGGGTTTGCGCAGCAGAATCCAGCAGTAAAGCATAATTTTCATGCTGACAGAGGCCAAATAGCTCAATAGCGGAAGCCTGACTATCCAGTTTTATTGCACAGAGATCAGGAAAAACACTCACATTATGCTCGCAGTTAAGGCTAATTATTCAATACAGACATACTACCACAGCAGAGATTCAACGGTCAGTTGCTCTGGTCAGCTGTTAGTGAAAACGCTATTATAGCGCCACGCAAAAGTTAACCAAGAGGCAGTTCCATGACCACCATTCGTCAGGCTGATTTTATTGACAGTATTGCCGATTCCCTGCAGTACATTTCCTATTATCACCCACTGGACTTCATTAAAGCATTGGATGAAGCCTACCAACGTGAAGAAAGCGAAGCGGCAAAAAATGCTATCGCTCAGGTGTTGACCAACTCGCGTATGTCTGCACAGGGGCATCGGCCAATTTGTCAGGATACCGGTATTGTTACCTGTTTTGTGAAGGTTGGTATGGGTGTGCAATGGGATAAAACTGACCTGACGGTTCAGCAAATGGTGGATGAAGGGACTCGTCGCGCTTACAACAACCCGGATAACCCATTACGTGCTTCTATTGTGGCAGATCCTGCCGGTGCGCGTAAGAACACTGGCGACAACACGCCTGCTGTGGTGCATATTGATATGGTACCGGGTAATGAAGTTGAAGTAATGATCGCTGCTAAAGGTGGCGGTTCTGAAAACAAATCCAAAATGGCGATGCTAAACCCCAGCGACTCTATTGCCGACTGGGTTGTTGAAACCTTACCGAAGATGGGGGCTGGTTGGTGTCCTCCGGGTATGTTGGGTATTGGTATTGGCGGTACAGCAGAAAAGTCTGCGGTACTGGCAAAAGAGTCATTAATGGAATCGGTCGACATCCATGAGTTAATTGAACGAGGACCACAAAACGCTGAAGAAGAGTTGCGCTTAGAAATTTTTAACCGGGTTAATGCTTTAGGTATTGGCGCGCAGGGTTTAGGCGGCCTCACTACGGTATTGGATGTGAAGATCAAATCCTTGCCAACGCACGCGGCGTCTAAGCCGGTGACCTTAATTCCAAACTGTGCGGCAACGCGTCATGTGCATTTCACTCTGGATGGTAGCGGTGCGGCCGATTTAACCCCGCCGAAACTCGAAGATTGGCCAGATGTGACATTTGAACTGGGTGATGATGCTCGTCGCGTGAACCTGGATGAAGTGACGAAAGAAGACATCCAGGATTGGAAAATGGGTGAAACCGTGCTGTTGTCCGGTAAGTTATTAACCGGTCGTGACGCGGCCCATAAACGCATTAAAGGTATGCTGGACAACGGTGAAGAGCTACCGGTCGATTTTAACAACCGCTTTATTTATTACGTAGGGCCGGTAGATCCGGTCGGTGATGAAGTGGTTGGGCCGGCAGGCCCGACAACCTCGACTCGTATGGATAAATTTACTGACCAGATGCTTGAAGAAGCCGGTATTATAGGCATGGTTGGTAAAGCAGAGCGTGGTCCGGAAGCGGTCGAAAGTATTCGTAAGCACAAAGCGGTTTACTTGATGGCGGTAGGTGGTGCTGCGTACTTGGTTGCTAAAGCGATTAAAAAATCTCGTGTGGTTGCTTTTGAAGACTTGGGTATGGAAGCCATTTATGAGTTTGAAGTGGAAGACATGCCGGTGACTGTTGCCGTCGATAGCGATGGCCAAAACGCTCATACGCAGGGGCCTGCTATTTGGAAAGCGAAAATAGCTGACCTCAATGAAAAACTAGGAGCTTAATTATGTCGCTGGCACTGTGGCAATGGATGGCAATAATTGGCGTGCCGGTTGTGACTGTAGTTGCGGCGTTGCTGTTGCTTTGGCAACAGCAGCGCCGTTTGCGTTTACAGGCGGAGCAACAAAATTCGGTACTGGAGCAAGATGCGGACATTCTTCGCGAGCGTATTGATGAGCTTCAACACGAGGTATATGAGAAAGACAGCCGCTTGCGTGAGACTTTGGCCCGGGCTGAGCATGAACAAAAAACCGCTGAAGAAAAGTTGAGTTTGCTGAAAGTAAGCGAAGAGCGACTAACCCAGCAGTTTGAAAACCTGGCCAATCGTATTTTTGAAGAAAAGTCGAAAGGGTTGCAGCAGCATCATCAGCAGTCTTTGCAAGCAACACTAGAGCCGTTTAAACAGCAAATTGAAGCCTTCAAAAAGCAAATTACGCAGCAGTACACGGACGAGACCAAAGAGCGTTCTGCACTTAAAAATGAAGTGATGTCGCTGAAAGACTTGAATCGCCAAATGGCGTCTGAAGCTGAGGCCTTAACCCGGGCATTAAAAGGTGACACCAAGCAACAGGGTAACTGGGGCGAAGTGGTTCTGGAACGCATTCTCGAACAGTCAGGCCTGCGTGAGGGGCATGAGTACCAAACTCAGGCGCATCACCGTGACGAAGACGGCAAGTCGTTTAAGCCCGATGTCATTGTGCATTTACCTAACAAAAAGGACGTGGTCATAGATTCCAAAGTCAGTCTGTCGGCCTACGAGCGGTACTTTAACTCGGACGATGACGCAGAACGTGAGCGGGCATTAAATGAACACGTACAGTCGCTAAAACAGCACATAAAACAGCTAGGTAAAAAGAGTTATCATCAGCTAGAAGGTCTAAGAACTCTGGACTATGTGCTGATGTTTATACCGATTGAGCCAGCGTTCCTGTTGGCGGTTGATCGCGACCCTGAGTTGATTCGGCTGGCGCTTGATAACCAAATTATGTTGGTGAGTCCAACTAATTTACTCGTGGCTCTGCGCACGGTACATAACATCTGGCAGTACGAATACCAGAATCAGAATGCTGAAAAAATAGCGACCGATGCAGCGCGTTTATACGACAAGTTTGTGGGCTTTGTTGAAGATTTAGAAAAGATAGGTAACGGCTTACAAACTCTGGATAACCGTTATCAGGAAGCGATGAAGAAACTCAGTACAGGGCGCGGTAATCTCATTGGCCGGGTCGATAAATTCCGGCAGATGGGCGTGCAAACCAATAAACGCTTAAATCCCGACTACCTTGATTCAGATGAAACGAATCCGGAAGGCATAGAAGGCGGTAGTGTAGATAAGAAAAACGACTGAGCCAAAGCTCAGTCGTTTGTTTTTGTTAACTTAATGCACTGCGACGATAATGATCAACCCAAAGTGAGGTGGCTCCGCAAACCGCCAGCGGCATAATGATCAAATTAATCAACGGGATCATTGTTAGCACGGTGACTCCGAATCCGAAACCGAGCGTTTTACCACGTCGTTTATGGAGCTCAGAGCGCATGTGCGGAAACGAAAGTTTATGATTGTCGAACGGATAGTCTAAGTACTGTATCGACATCATCCAGCACACAAACACATACCACAGCACCTGCCCGACAACCGGAATAAGCAGTGATAGCAAAAAGAAGCCTAGTGCCCTGGGTATGTAATACATGAGTTTCTGCAGCTCACGCTTTAACGTTCTGGGGATATCTTTTACCAAGCCTAAAAAACCTTCGTCGCCGAGACTTTCGCCACTTTCATAGCGCTCGACCTTCTCCGCCAGAAGTCCATTAAAAGGCGCCGCAATTAAATGCATTATGGTGCTAAAAATGAACGAAAAGAGCGCAATAATGGTAATGACTGCCAGCGGCCATAAAATAAACTCCAGCCACTGGAAAAAACTGGGCAACCAGCCCATAAAACGCTCTAACCAGTAGTCGACTTCACTATACAGCCAACTGAACGCCAGCGTGAACAGGATGAGGTTGGTCAGAATAGGTACGACGACATAGCGGCGAAGTCCTTTGGTTCTAATGAGTTGTAACCCGCGTCCTATGTAAGCTAATCCAGAATCGCTATAGGCTGCTTTTTGCATGAAAACTCCAGAGGTTTAAATTTGCTTATTATAATAAGGCAATACAATGGCAATGTGAGGGCTAAATTGTTACAAATGGCTACCGGATCTGCTAGAGTCTCGGGTAAGAAAAAAAGCCTTGTGATAATAAATTGCCGTGCTAACTGATAATAAAAACAACTGAATGCGCCTAAAACACATCAAGCTGGTTGGCTTTAAATCCTTTGTGGATCCAACAAAAGTTCCCTTTCCTGATCAAATGACCTGTGTCGTTGGTCCGAACGGCTGTGGCAAATCCAATGTGATTGATGCGGTGCGCTGGGTGCTGGGCGAAAGTTCTGCAAAGAACTTGCGTGGCGATGCTATGAGTGACGTTATTTTTAACGGTTCAACTGCGCGTAAGCCGGTTTCTCAGGCCAGCGTTGAACTGGTATTTGATAATAGCTCCGGCCGCATCCAGGGGGAATATGCCGCGTTCAATGAAATTTCAGTTAAACGTCTGGTGACCCGCGACGGTCAATCCAATTACTTTTTAAACGGCGGTCGTTGTCGTCGTCGTGATATCACGGACTTATTCCTGGGGACCGGACTGGGACCCCGTAGCTACGCTATTATCGAACAAGGCATGATCTCCCGGCTGATTGAATCTCGTCCGCAGGAACTGCGCATCTTTATTGAAGAAGCTGCCGGTATCTCAAAATATAAAGAACGGCGCAAAGAAACTGAAAACCGGATGCTGCACACTCGCGAGAATCTCGAACGTTTGAGTGATGTCCGCGAAGAGCTTGGTCAGCAACTGGAAAAGTTAGAGCGTCAGGCCGCAGCGGCTATTCGTTACAAAGAGCTAAAAGCCAGCGAACGCAAAGGTAAAGGCGAACTGCAGGCATTGCGGTGGTTAAAGCTGGACAATCAGCGACAACAGCTGCAGGCACAATATGCAGAGCAGCAGACAGAACTTGAGCGTTGGCAAGCACAGCAAAGTGGTGACGAGAGAGGGGCCATTGAGTTAAGAGAACAAACGGAAGAGGCGCGCGATAAGGTTGAGTTGTCTCAGGAAAAGATGTTCTCAGTGGGCAATGAAATTACTCGTATTGAGCAAACTCTGAAACATCAGCAAGAGCTAAAAGAACAACGGAAACAACGACAGCGGCAGTTAAATGAAGAGATAGGACAGTTAGAGGAGCAACTGACCGATGATCGCCTGCAAAGAGAGCAGCTGCAAGAACAGCGACTAATGCTGGAGCCGCAGCTGGATCAGGTGCAGGAACAACTTGATCGAGTATCAGATGACGCTCAACAAGCCAACGAGAAATGGCGGCAATGGCAGCAGCAACAAAGGCATCAGCAACAGCAACAGAGAGATGTCGAAAAGCAGCAACAACATGCACAGCTTAAGTTGCAGGAAATAAAACAGAGTCAGCATTATGCGCAGCAACAAGTAGAACAACTCCTGAATCAGCAACAAGAATTGCAGCAACAGAAGCAAGCGTTATCGATTGATAATAACGAACAGGCGTTGGCGGAATTACATCGTTTGTTGGCCGAGGACGAAGCCCAGTATCAGCAGAGTAAAGAGCAATTGCAGAGGCTTCAACAAGCGTTTAAAGAGCAACAGCTGCAGCATCGGCAGGTTCAACAGCAGCAGGACAAAGTGCAGGCACAGTTAACAGCAATTGACCAATTGCTGCAAGGGAAACAAAATAACGACAGCCGCAGTGAAAAATGGTTACAGGATAACTATCCCGATAACCAGCGGGTTAAGGAATTACTGCGAGCTGAAAGTGGCTGGGAAATGGCCGTGGAGCAGTTGGCTTTCGATTGGCTGGATGCTGTGGTTTTGGACGAAGCTCCGGAAGGGTTAACGGTAGCTTCTGGCGTGAAATTGGTTTGGCCAGTTAGCCAACAGGAACCTGAAAGCTGGTCTCTGGCAAGCAAAGTACAAGGCTCGCTGCGTTACTGGACACCGTTGCAGCAATGCTTAGCCATTGAGCAAGATACTGATGCCGCATGGCAGCTGCAGCACAGCGATGCGCGCTTTGCGGTATCAAAGGCAGGAAACTGGTATTGGCAGGACGGCTTTATTGCAGCTCGTGTTGACGAGGACAATAGTGTTCTTCACCTCCAGACTCAGCGTCAATATTTATCAGAACAACATGAGAGAGTGACGCAGCAGTTGTGTGAAAGTGAGGAGCAGCTGCAACAAACCCAGATAAAGGTTGAACTGGCGGAGGAGAACCTGGAGCAGGCCCAGGAAAAACTGCAACAGACCCGTAATGAAAAAGTCAAAGCCGAAGAACGACTGCAGTGGAACGTGCAGCAGGTAGAACAAATCCAGCAGCAATTAACGCGACTGCAAGAGAAACAGAAAGAACATCGCCAGCAGGCCGAAAGCAGCGCAGAGCAACAACAGCAATTTGAAATGCAGCTCGAAGAATTTGATCTGATGCTGGATCAAACCGAACAGATTGACGAACAGGCGGGCGAGCAGCTTGAGTCTAGAGTGAGGGCCGAAGATGAGCAGTTGCAGCAGCTGCGCAGCCAACAGCAGCAAATGACTCTGCAGCAGCAAAACCTGGAGGCTCAGTCAGCACAGTTACAAAAATTATTGCAGCGCAGTGAACAACGCTATCAACAGTTACTGCAAGAGCGGGATGAGCAACAGAATGCGGACACCGCTGACAGCCAAAGTGCTTTAGACGAGCAACTGACGGAATTACTGGATAAGCGGGGAGAGGTTGCGGAACACTTGCAGGAACAACGCCAAATGTTGTCGCAGCTGGAACATGACTTGCAGCAACTTACTCAGGGCCAGTCCGCGATTCAAAGCAAAATAGGCCAAGCTAAAGAAGCCATGCAAAGCACGGAAATTGAGCAAGTTAAATTGCAGGAGCGCAGTCAGGCAGTGTTGGAAGCTTTGGCGGAAACAGGGCTCACTCTGAAAAGCGTTTTAGAAGAACTGCCGTCTGAAGCTGACGAAAAAACCTGGCAGCAAGAGCTTGAAGTGCTGCAGAATAAAATAAAACGATTAGGTGCGATTAATTTAGCGGCGATTGACGAAGCTGAAGCGCAAAGAGAACGTAAACAATACCTCGACCAGCAAGTGGATGATCTATCATCGGCGTTAGAAACTCTGGAAGCCGCTATTCGTAAAATTGATAAAGAAACGCGACACCGGTTTAAGACAACCTTTGATGCGATAAACAACGACTTACAAATACTGTTTCCGAAAGTGTTCGGCGGAGGCAGCGCCACGCTTGAACTTACTGATGATGACTTACTGGAAACCGGTGTGACGATTATGGCAAGGCCGCCGGGTAAGAAAAACAGTACAATTCATTTACTTAGCGGTGGAGAAAAGGCATTGACCGCATTATCATTGGTGTTCGCGATATTTCGCTTGAATCCGGCCCCTTTTTGCTTGTTAGATGAGGTCGATGCACCGCTGGATGACGCTAATGTGGGTCGCTTTTGTCGACTGGTGAGTGAAATGTCAGAATCGGTACAATTTATTTATATCAGTCATAATAAAGTAGCAATGGAAATGGCGACTCATCTGGCTGGAGTAACAATGCAGGAAGCCGGTGTTTCGAGATTAGTAGCGGTTGATGTTGAGCAGGCTGTGGCGATGACAGACGCAGGCTAATAAATAGGCTTGATGGAGCAAAAATGGGCAGTTTACAGATTACCCTCAGTATTCTTGGCATTCTGGCAATCGTCGGTATTGTTGCGCATGGATTATGGAAAATACGGAAAGGTAACCAACAGCAGCGTCAAAGAGAGCAACGCGTCGCTGAAAATCGACAGCAGCAGTCGTCAGAGTTCGATGACGATGGCATTGGTGAAGTGAGAGTGGTTGAGCAAGGAGAGCCAAAAGATCTTTCTACAGAAGGTGAATCTGAGTCTGAGTCCTGGATGTCGTCGCCTGACAATAAGGCGCAAAGCAAAGAAGAAGACGAACGTATTGAACAAATGTCGATGGACCTTGGTAGTGAGGAGGAGTCGACCGATTCATTGCCTTCTATGCGGGTTAGTAACGATGACACGCCATCAGTAGAGCAGGCTGAACTTAAATTTGACGAGCAAGACTCTGAAGAGTCGGCTCAAGCAGAGACTCTTGAGGAAGCTGCTCTACCAGAGGAACCGGAAAAAGAACCCGCTGAGGACTTTGAAACTGCTCCTGAAGAAGTTATTGCTCTGCATGTTAAAGGGCCAGTTCAGGGAGCTGTCTTGCTACAAATGATGACCGAGCTGGGCTGTAAGTTCGGTGAGCTGGGGATTTTTCATCGTTATGAGACCACAGCCGGCACCGGCCCTATGATTTTTAGTGTTGCCAATATGTTTAATCCAGGCACCTTTGACTTGGATAATATGGAAAATTTTGAAACTGACGGCGTTGCCTTCTTTATGACATTACCGATGAAATTTGACGGCCAGCAAGCGTTTAACATGATGCTTAATGCGGCTAAGAAGCTCGCAACTGAAATCCCGCAAGGGCAGGTTCTGGATGGCCAGCGTCAATTGTTGACCCGCCAGTCGATTCACGAAGCCCGTCAGCGCGTCCGTGAATTTGAACGTAAACACTCAGCTTAATGACAGGTCACTATGAATCAGTCTGTTCACCAGCGTATGCAAGAGCTGGAAGAATTACTCAACCGTTATAATAAAGAATATTACGAAAACGATGAGCCTACAGTACCCGATGCCGAATATGATCGCTTATTTCGGGAACTGAAAACGTTAGAAACCGAAAACCCTAATTTGAAAAACGCATCGTCACCGACAATGAAAGTCGGTGGCAAAGCGTTAGGTCAATTCAAAACCGTTCAACATGAAGTTCCTATGCTGTCGCTGGATAATGCGTTTTCCATTGACGAATTTGAAGCTTTTAATAAGCGAGTTGAACAACGGCTGGATACCAACCAGACCGTTACTTTTTGCTGTGAGCCGAAACTTGACGGTGCCGCTGTTAGTCTGCTCTATGAGAATGGCCTGTTGGTGAGGGGAGCCACTCGTGGCGATGGGAAAAGCGGTGAAGACATCACCGAGAATGTAAAAACCATACGCAATGTGCCGTTAAAGCTCTCCGGTGATGTTCCGGAGAGGCTGGAAGTTCGCGGTGAAGTGGTTATGCCTTTAGGGGCTTTTGAGCGCTTTAATGAGCAAGCCAGACAGCGTGATGAAAAAGTATTTGCCAACCCTAGAAACGCCGCTGCGGGCAGCTTACGTCAGCTGGACTCAAAAATTACCGCCAAAAGACCACTGCATTTTTATGCCTATAGCCTGGGGTTGATTTCCGAAACGACTCAATTGCCCGACAGCCATTACTCCCGTCTGCAACAGCTAAAAGACTGGGGATTACCGATTAACGTAGAAATAAAAACCGTCGATTCGTTGCAGGGCTGTGATGACTACTACGAAACGATTTTAGCCCGCAGAGACTCACTGAATTACGACATTGATGGTGTTGTGTTTAAGGTGGATTCCATTCGGCTTCAGCAAGATTTAGGTTTTGTGGCACGGGCTCCCCGTTGGGCTATTGCCAGGAAGTTTCCGGCACAGGAACAATTGACGACCATTACCGGTGTCGACTTTCAGGTTGGACGTACCGGGGCTATTACGCCGGTAGCACGACTAAAACCAGTGAATGTTGGTGGAGTTAACGTCTCGAACGCGACCTTACACAACTCGGATGAAATTGAACGTTTAGGAGTGCGCATTGGTGACTGCGTGAGTATCCGCAGAGCCGGAGATGTCATACCGCAAGTGGTCAGCGTGGTTCAAGAAAAACGTCCTACTGAAACAGAAGCTATCGTATTTCCAAAGCATTGCCCTATTTGTCAGTCGGATATTGAGCGTCTGGAAGGTGAGGCTGTGGCACGCTGCACTGGTGGTTTGTATTGTGCGGCTCAGCGCAAGGAAGCCATTAAGCATTTTGCGTCGCGCAAAGCGATGGATATTGATGGCCTGGGCGATAAAATTGTTGAGCAGCTGGTCGAAAGAGATTGGATAAAATCGCCAGCCGATCTGTATCGTTTATCAAAAGCTGAGTTGGCGACATTACCTCGAATGGGCCAAAAGTCCGCTGAAAACCTTCGAAATTCGATTAAAGTTACACAAAAAACAACATTATCGCGTTTTATTTATTCTTTGGGTATTAGAGAAGTTGGCGAGGCGACAGCCAATGCATTAGCCAATCACTTTAAAAACCTCGATGCGCTTATTGCAGCGGACAGTGATCAGTTGCAGGAAGTTTCTGATGTTGGGGCTGTGGTCGCTCATCATATTGTCTCGTTCTTTCGCGAGCCTCACAATAAACAGGTAGTGGCAGAATTACGCGAGTTTATTTCCTGGCCAGAAGGTGAGGAAGCAAGTTCCATTCAAAGTGATCGCTTATCGGGCAATACGTATGTGATTACCGGAACCTTGTCGACAATGACGCGTGATGATGCGAAATCTGCACTTGAGGCCTTAGGCGCGAAAGTTGCTTCCAGTGTTTCGAAAAAGACCACTGCGTTGGTGGCTGGAGAAAATGCAGGCTCAAAGCTAACAAAAGCCCAATCCCTTGAGCTTCCTATATTAGATGAGCAAGAATTGCAGCAACTGCTGGAAAGTTAGCGACCGTGAAGGCTCAGGTCTTTTAACAGGCCTGAGCCTGTGATGTTGGCAATACCTTTCTCTTCGTCGAACTCAAATTTAATGGTTGGGTGAGTTGTATCCAACAAGAAACTGCGGTCATCTAACTGTACGCGCAAATGTTTGAGCGGCTCGTCTTCATCAAATTCATCACGGTGGGTGATACTGACATGATGCCCACCAATGTTTAACTCAAAGCCTTTGAAAAAGCCTTCAGCAAACTCTGCGACATAGATTTGACCTTTGTCATTTACAAATACATTGAGAATGTAATTGGGCGGCATTTCCGATGTCCGCATTTGTGATTTCCCAGCCCTGAACACAACGGTGTCGTATATTTTTTTGTATTCAAAGCCGAAATTCAGAGGCTCGGTTCGACCGGAAGGGTAAATGACTTTGCCGCTGCCTTCCGCCTTCCAGTCTGCTAACGCACTGCCACTGAATACCAGAGCGAATATAATAAAAAAGTACTTTGCGCTTTTCATAGTTTGCCTCAACTACTGACTTCGGTGACATCCACTTTTAACTTAAGCATTTGTCCCGGCTGCAGATAACGGTTACGTTGAATATTATTCCATTGCTCGATTTGACTAATGGTGACATTAAATTTATTTGCAATTCTGGCTAATGAATCACCACTACGAACGCGGTAACGAATGTTTCGGATAATGCTATTTATGCCACTTTGTATTGCTGACGACGCCTCAGCTTTTGTCCAAATGACTAATTCTTGCCCAGGCCTTAGATAGTCCCCCGGGGCCATAGAGTTCCAACGGGCTAAATCTCGTAGATTCACGTCATAAGAGCGACTCAGATCCCAGAGCGTATCACCGGAGCGAACAATATGTTCGATACGCTGACCTGACCGCTTTTGATCTTGACGTTCTTCGCGGCGTTGATCTTTCGATAGTGTGTAGTTAGCGATATCAAGGGTTGCAACAGGTACCAGTAAATGCTCACCAGTGCGGATAATATGACTGCTAATATCATTCACTTGCTGAATGACATCAACTGAGGTGTTGTATTTGTTGGAGATAGTTAACAGGCTCTCACCTGACTCTACTTTATGCCGAGTCCAGCTTAACCAGTCTTTAGGCTCTGTTTCACTTAAAGCTTGTTTAAACTTGTCTGCGTTGTGCTTGGGTAACAGCAGCCTATGCGGGCCGTTTGGTGCCGTAGCCCAGCGGTTATAACCGGAATTGTATTGATGTAGTTCGTCTAAAGGCATTCCTGCCATATCTGCAGCCAAGGCAAGATCGATTTGCGCAGGCGTTTCAATCACTTCCAATTTGGGCTTATTCTCTATGGGGTGCCAGGTAATGCCGTAGTCGCTGCTGTTAGCGAGTATATCGGCTAAAGCCAGCAACTTAGGCACATAAGCGCGGGTTTCGCGCGGCAAAGAGAGATTCCAGAAGTCGGTGGGTTTATTCAGGCGTTCATTTTTTCTAATAGCGGCGCCAACCCGACCTTCGCCGGAGTTGTAGGCTGCCAGTGCATGCATCCAGTTGCCATCAAAATATTGATGCAATGCCTGCAAATAATCTAAAGCGGCCTGAGTTGCGGCATAGACGTCTCGGCGACCATCGTACCACCAGTTGATATCCAGGCCGTATTGACGAGCTGTGCCGGGAATAAATTGCCAAACACCCGAAGCACTGCCATGAGAGTATGCAAAGGGATCAAATGCACTTTCGACGATAGGTAGTAGCGCGATATCGAGCGGCATATCACGCTTTTCTAACTCTTCAACGATTAGATGCAAATAAGGCTCGGCGCGCTTCGCTACTCTGTCTAAATATTCAGGATGACTGGCATACCAGTCTCTTTGGCTACGAACCCTTTGGTAATCAGGTACGTCAAAACTGAGTTGTTGACGAATTCTGGCCCAAAGGTTCTCTTGCTCTTGAGGAGTAAGCTTTACCGGCTCAGGAGCAGGGGCTGGCTTCTCATTATCGGCATTATTGATGAACTCATCAGGCAGAGGAGTAAGCGTCAGCCCTGATGACTGGTTCGTTACTACCGGTTCATTCTGGTCGCTAAATAGTGTCAAGCTTTGGCAGCCACTTAATGTTAGCCCGCTTGCCACTAAACAATACTTCAACCATGCGTTTGTCCGCTTGCTGTTTATCATGCGTAATTGAGTTCCGATAAAGATAAAATCTTGTGGAGTTTAAAGAATCACGCGTTATCTTTCCACTGTCTAATTGTGTAAAAAACATCCTCAGAGGTATTTTTTACACTTCCGGCGTGTTTATTTGCTGCTGAAATAACGCTTTTTTGATCAAAACGCAGGAAAGGGTTAACCGCAAGCTCAAGCTGCAATGTACTTGGGAGCGTAATTTGGCCCTGCTCACGTAACATGTCCACCTTTTCTGCATAACTTTGCAGCACGGCGTTGTCTGGCTCAACTTTTAAGGCGAAGTTTAGATTCGACTGTGTGTATTCGTGAGCGCAGAATACCCTGGTGTCGCCGGGTAACGTGCGTAACTTTAAAAGCGACTGAGTGAATTGCTCCGGCGACCCTTCGAACATTCGACCGCAACCGCCGGAGAATAAGGTATCACCACAAAATAAAAAGCCGGGCGTGTAGAAACTGATATGATCTAAGGTGTGGCCAGGCGTGCTTAACACCTGCCATTTTATACCACCGACAGTCAGTTCTTTGCCCTCGTCTACTGTCTGAGTCAGCGTTTTAATGTCAGGATTATCGGGGCCAATGACCGGACAAGGGAATTGCTTTACGAGTTCGGCTATTCCTCCTGTATGGTCGTAATGATGATGCGTTACTAAGATTGTGCAAATCGTTTTATTGTGTTGCTCTAGCCATTGTTGAACTGGCTTCGCTTCACCGGGGTCTACAATAATAACCCTGTCATTATTATCTGTCTCAATTGCCCAGATATAATTGTCATCGAAAGCTTCAATAGCGTGAACTCGCATGTTACCCCCTATAACGCTAGGATGAGAAACCCAGCGAGTAAGTTGAAGATAAGCTCATACTACAGGAATCAGCCGTGTTAATTAAACCAGCGTACTCAAAAATTGATTTAGCGGTTCCGGGCAACTGGAAGCAACTGGCCTGTGGGCAATACATTAAGGAGCAAACCGCAGGGTTAATTCGCCGCCACCAGCGGCGCTTGAAGCCCGGAAAAACAGTCGCTCTCGGCTCGTTAAGCCCTGAACTCGATAAAAGCTGTAACAGTGGGGCTGGCTGGTTGACTATTAGCGCAGGACATCAGGCTGCAGTGCGCAGTAAATTAATTGATTTGGCTTTAAAGGAAAACAGTGTCGATAACCTAATTGCTCCGTTTGTACTTGAATTTTGCCGGCATCCCCATCAGTTATTAAGAGAAGTTACCCGAGTATTAGATGATGATGGTGTATTGGTATTAACTGGATTTAATCCATTTAGTCCTGCCGCAGCCAGTGGTTTTTTTCTTAGGCATAAAAAAGATTTCCCCTGGTGTGGACGTTATTTTACACAGGTAAGAGTGAAAGACTGGCTTGAGCTGCTAGGATTTGAGGTACTGGAATCGGAATTTTATGTTTCACATTTTTTGCACCATAGTGAACATAAAGGAGTCGATTGGTCGACCAAATTAAGTGAGCGTATGCCGGGACTGCGAGCGGCTTACTTTATTGTGGCTCGTAAACAGACCTTGGTGAACAGGTCAAAACCATCCGTTCAGCGAAAGCTATTTGAAGTGAATGGACGACAAACAGCGACAGCGATGACAACAAAACAGTTTTCTAAATCTGATGTCAATCTAAGAGGTAAATTATGATCACAGCACAAGAGTTATGTGGCAAAGCGAAATCTAATGTAAAAGAAGTCAACACGGAAGACTTACAAAAAGCAATAGAGCAGGGCGCACGGGTTATTGATGTAAGAGAGCCGGCTGAGTACGGCCAGGGTCATATTCGCGAAGCGGTTAATATGCCGCGCGGCGTGCTGGAAATGCAACTGAGCCAGCATCCTGATGTTGCTGGCTATGATAACGCTCTGGAACGTATTGCAGAAAAGCCGTTGTATCTTATTTGTCGTACCGGCGGACGCTCAGCTCTGGCAGCCGAAAGCCTGGGAAGGATGGGGCTTGATAACGTATATAGCGTTGACGGAGGCATGAGTGCCTGGGAGGAAAGAAAGTTGCCTGTGGTTGCCGGCGAATAGATTATTCGCCGTCAAACCCTTTATCCTCAAGTAAAGGCTCGCGCGTTGCGGCGTTGCGGGCCAGTTCGTCGCAGCGCTCGTTTTGTTTATGGCCTGAGTGACCCTTTATCCACTTCCATTCCACGTTATGGCGATTAGCTTCTTCGTCCAGTTGTTGCCATAAATCTTTATTTTTTACTGCTTTACGTGCTGATGTTTTCCAGCCATTTTGTTTCCAACGATGCATCCACTGCTCAATACCTTGCTTTACATACTGGCTATCGGTAGTAAGGATGACATGGCAGGAGTGCTTTAACGCCCTTAGTCCAGCTATGGTCGCCAACATTTCCATACGGTTATTCGTGGTCAGGCGGTAGCCCTGACTCAACTCTTTATGGTGTTTCCCGTATTCTAATACAGCTCCGTACCCGCCAGGGCCTGGATTTCCCAGACAAGAGCCATCGGTATATAAATGAACAGTTTTTGAGTTCGACATGTTACTTGCTACTATATCCTCTGTTTTCACCGAGTATATCAGGATTTCAACATGCGTCAGGTCGTATTAGATACAGAAACTACCGGTATTGACCCGGCAAAGGGTCACCGAATTATTGAAATAGGCTGTGTGGAGCTTATTAATCGCAAACTGACGGGTAATCATTTTCATGTTTATATCAATCCTGAGCGGGTAGTTGAGCAGGAAGCGATAGAGATTCATGGAATAACCAATGACTTTCTGACGGACAAGCCCGTATTTGCACAAGTTGTGCACGAGTTCATCGACTTCATCAAAGACTCACAACTTGTTATTCATAATGCGCCCTTTGATGTTGGCTTTATGGATGCGGAGTTCAACCGGATACGACCAAACGTTGGGTTAACTAACGATTTTTGTTCAGTACTTGATACGCTGCAACTCGCCCGGGAGATGCGGCCAGGACAAAAAAACAACCTGGACGCGTTATGTCGCGCTTTCGGGGTTGATAATTCATCACGTCAGTTACACGGCGCATTATTAGATGCTGAGATTCTCGCCGATGTCTACTTAATGATGACCGGTGGACAAACCGCACTGAACCTTGCCAATCACGGAAAAGACAGTCAGGGAGGCTCGCAAAAAGTGGAACATCAGCGAATCACGCATCCGCCTGCGTTAAAGGTTTTACGTGCAACGGCCGATGAAGAAGCATTACATCAAGAGCGTTTAGCGCGAGTTAAAGAAGAAGGTGGACACTGCTTGTGGCAAGACTCTTAGCTTTACTATTGGTTTTAATCAGCAGTTCGACAGCTCACGCACTGCAAAACTTCAGCAATGTTGAACCTAAAGAACAGATAAAAAAGCAGGCAATGAGCCTGATAGAAGCTGATATTACGAATGAACTGCCAATCAAAGGGCAAACGTTTCGAATCGATGAAAATGTTGAAGAGATTACACTGCTATTCTTTCGTGAGCCCGGTAGTAAACCGCTTATACTGATAAAGCCGGATGGCAGCAAATGGTACGATACCCGTTACCCAGAAGAAAAGGTCACCTGGTACACCGATCCAAACTTCGACATTGTTCGCATCAAGAAGCCTCAACCGGGGCCCTGGCAAGCGGCAGGTCGAATTGATGAGGAAAATAAAGCCTTAGTGATTTCTGATATTCGTTTTGAAGCGGAGCCCTTGCCTAATCCACTGTTTCAAAATGAAGAGCTAAAGGTCGTGGGTAAACTGTATAACGGTGAGGAAATTGTTGAGACTGCTCGTTTTCGACAAACGGTGCTGTTAGATGTTTTGTTTGTTAGCACGAATAACCCCGACTTTGATAACTTTGGTGCTAAGCCCTCGCGAGTGGCTCAGTTTGAGGATAATGGTCAAGGTCATGACGAGCGAGCCGGCGATGGTATATTCACGGGATTTTTCAACCTCGACGTCGAACCCGGGGAATGGCTAGCAACGTATGAAATGACCACACCACTTTACCAGAGAGTATTTGAGTTTGGGCCTGTAGAAGTGAAGCCGCTACCGGTTGAATTTGAAGTTATTCAATCGGAGGGGGTAGAAGACAGTCACCAGCTTAAAATTCGAGTGGATGACAAATGGATAGACCCCCAGAGCTTGGTTATCAATGGAGTAACCAACTTTCCTAATGGTGAAACTCGTAAATTCACCGTTACTCAAATAGACGCTTTTCCGCATCATGTTGATATTGCGAATCTTGCTTTTGGCAAGCATTTGGTTGATTTAGATATTTTTGCGACAACGGTGAGCGGCCGTGAGTTCGAAGCCAGAATTAATGATTTTAGCTTTATTGCTAATGAACCACCACCTCCTGAACCGACCGCTGCAGAGGTTGCACAACAGCAGCAACTTGAACTTGAGCGGCAAAGAGAATTAGCAAAGCAAGAGCTGGAAGCAAAACGTAAGCAGGCAATGACAAACCTGATTATTATTGTGGTGGTTAATATTGTGCTAATTGGTCTTGCCTTATTGGCATTGTGGTGGTTTAAATTTAGAAAAAAGAAGATATCTGTCAACGGCGATAATGTGAGCGCTAAAGAATAAAGAAAAGTGGTAAAAATTAGCCTTTGTGCTCAAAAAAGAGCAGATCTGAATATAAATCAGACAGTCGGTGAAAATCTTTAAAAAAAGTGTTGACTCATTTGCCCCTCACTCGTAATATGCACGCCGCGTTGAGGGACATACTTCAACGTGATGTACTAATGCGGAGTGGTAGTTCAGTTGGTTAGAATGCCGGCCTGTCACGCCGGAGGTCGCGGGTTCGAGTCCCGTCCACTCCG
>NZ_JAVFHZ010000008.1:0-84239 GCF_033052755.1 Idiomarina solivarensis
TTTCCCCATGCGAGAGTAGGTCACCGCCAGACTACAAATAAAACGACCCCGGTGCTAACGCGCCGGGGTTTTTTTATTTCTGGTTGTGACCTACGGCGACAAAATCGCCGGGAGCGGTTTTGAACGCACTTTAGTGCGACCCGAAGGGCGGAGGGCAGGAGCCCGGAGTAAAGTAGGGTGAAGCGGGTTCCTGGTAAAGCCAACCGTTTGGCTTTGCCCCGCTGAACAGGTTGAGCTCTGCGAAACCTTGCCAGACTACAAATAGAGAACCCCGGTGCTAACGCGCCGGGGTTTTTTTATGCCTGTCGGGAATTTGGTAGCCTGGTTAAGCACGATAAACACTGCTTAAACTTGGTCGTTAGTTCTCTATTGTATAAATCAAATCGCCGCCTTGACTCTCGGTTGTTGATTTTGACTCGAACAATAGGTTTTCAGTTAATGAGTAACGTATAATAAAAGTAGAAGTGGACTCCAGTAATCCAATCCCATACTTGATATATAGGCGTGGTGACAGGTACTTACCAATATAGAGTGAAGTGTCATTGATATCATTGGTTGTGGACTCTAGAGCCACTTCATCCAAATCAAATGTGCTTTTTATTTCTTCAGTCAGGAATTCAGTACCGCGACCTCCGACTAGAAGTGCAGCCTGAAGTTCTAAGTTGTTTACGTCTCCCTGGCTGCCGGGAGGTTTTCCGAATAACAGGTAAGAAAGAATCGTGCTATCAGGTAGTGGTGGTGTCGAGAATAGAGTTAACTCTGGCTGCTCTATTGTGCCTGTAACGCGTGCGCCAATTTTCTCTGGGACGTCTTGCTGGAAAGCCGTTTGCTCGATATTGCGAGTGACTCGTAAGTTTAAAGAGGGTGAGTACAAAGGACCGCCATTAAAAATAAGGTCACCATTTTCTATGGTTAATTTTTGCCCATAAATTTCATATTTACCCGACACAACCCCAATACGGCCAGTGCCTCTGGCTATTGAGTTAGGTTGCCGTGTGATTTGTAATTTTCCTTGTAAATTTCCCGTGAAACCAAGGGCTTCTAGCCGAACGTTTTTCCCCAAATTCACCGTCACATCAACTTTTGTTTTTAATAAAGACTTCTGTCTTTCTTCATTTTTCAAAACGACATCGTCGGATACCGTGACGGCCTGGTTGAATTCGAGTGGGGTCACTAACGCTTTTGGCACCGTTAGATCACCAGTAACACTAATGAGATCCTTTTCTAATTCGACGCTGATATCTGGGGAGGCCATCAACATAAGGCTTGGTGTGTCTAAAACCAATAAATCATTTCCACGGATAGTAAGTAACCCAGTTTGGCTAAAAGCATTCAGCTGGCCTTGTATAACAACGTCACCTGCTCCAACCTTCCCGTCTGCGTTAATAGTGAACTGCCCTGCATTAGCATTTGCGGTTAAATTTGCTTGTAGATCACTTATTAAGGTTCCAGTAGGCAATAGAACGACTTGGTTCGCTGAAAGAGTTATTTCGCCTGATACAGAGGGGTTATTTAGTCGACCCGCTATATCGAGCACAGTGTTTGCGTGACCGTCCTCAATATCCACTTGAGGAAAGAGTAAGTTAAAGGGCTCCAGGCTTTTAGAGCTAAAGTGTACATTTCCTGATATTGGACTATCAGAAGCAATATGTGCGATGTCGAGTTGTCCGTCGAGGTTTAAACCTAGTTCGTCCGCTTTAGCGAATAGTTGAAGTGTGATACCACGCTTGTCTTTGCTTTCAGCGGTAGCCTTAAGTTGATCAAAAGTAATGCTTTCCCCTGCCGCGTTAACACCGCTGTTATCGGCATTAATGAAGCCGGATAGCTCCTCTAAAGCCATTTCCCGATAATTAAATGCCCCGTCAATATTAATCGAAAGATGGCCATTAAGTTTGTAAGGCGCATTAGGCAGAGTGAGGGACTGTACTAGACCCAATGGCACCTTATCGGCATTAGTCTGAAATATTACGAGAGCCCCTTGTTGTTCAGCCTTCAGGCAAAACGGCGCGGAAAGTCCTGTGTAGGTCATGCAAACAGGACTAATTTGAAAGGTGAAATCTTGATAGTTTATGCTGGCAGTGACTGGCTGTTTTAAACTTATGGGTTCGTAATTAGCAGGTTGCAGCTGGAATTGGTTAACGTCGACTTTTAGTTCTGATCGATTTAAAGCCCCAGCAATACTTCCAGCAGCGGATGCGCTGCCATTAATGGACGAGATAGTGCCTAAATTGTCAGATAGCAGCTTCCAGTTTAATTGATTGCCAGGGCTTAAAGAGCCCTGAGCAGTCAGCGATTGTTTCCCCCAGCGAGCACTGAATTGCTCCACAAATAAATAAGGGTTTACTATGCGGAAATCAATGTCACCATCGACCGGCTTTTGTTGGTAATTACCTGAAAACTGGCTCGATACAGCGATTCCATCTTGCCAGTTTATTACGGCTGTGCCCTTAACTTGCTCCTTTTGCTGAGAAAGTTTCCAGCCGGAAATACTGAGTTTATCAGATTTCAATTGGGCGTCAGCAACCACCGAGATTTCTTGTTCTAAAAGACCTGAGACCTTACTACTTAACTGAATAGCCAAATTATCTAATGAGCCTGCCGCTATTAACTTGCCATTATCACTAGTGATTTCACTTGGTTGATAGGTAACTTCATTCCAGGCCAAAGTGGCATTGACAACGGGAGACGTGGTAAGCGACGAAACATTTCCTGTTAAGGTGAATTCGCCGGTCACCTCACCCTTAGGTTTTATGAGAATAGGATCAAAGGTTATCGCGTGGTTCTGATAATGCAGGTCACCATTAACGTCAGTGCTTCGGCCGTTAACTCCCACGGTAAGGTCGGGATTTAAATCTGCCCGGTTTAAGGTGCCGTGGCCTTTTAATGAGCCGTTGAAGCTAATTGTAAGCTCATTCTCATCAATCGCTTTTAGCCAGCCATTTAGCTGGTTTTGCTGCCATTGACTATCTATTCGCCAACGGAGTTCTTTTAACGGGTTATTTATCTTACTTTTAAGGGTCCCATTTAAGCTTTCGGAAAATGTACTCTCGGTAATGAGGGTTTCAATGTCACCAGATATCTGGCTGACGATAGTAAGCTTAGGATAGTCTGGCGAATGGAACTGTGTGTCGTTCTTTAGTTTACTTTTAAAAGGGTAAGCTAATTGCGTTGTGCCTGAAATAGAAGTGGTTAGATATTGATGCTCAAGGTGAAACCGTTTTAGGTTTAATCGGCCACTAGCGCTCGCTATGGCAGACGCGGAAATGTCGAGCTCTTGTGCTGGATTACCTAAGATAAAAAAGCGACTGTCGCGAATGAGCAGTTGTGTTAACTCTATTCTCAGCGGTAATTCAATATTGATATTCTTAATTGAGTCAGAGTCAGCAGCGCTGCTTTGTTTTTCCGAGGCTCTTACTCTAACTTCCCCCTGGATACTTTCAATTTTATTTATGTGTAGAGTACCGGATAGCAACGCGAGCGGCTGCCAATCTACTTTTAGTCTTTTGGGGGTGTATGAAAAACTGTCAGCTTCAAAGACAAATCCCTCGAACTGGAATTCGTTCAGCAGTGTGCCGCTAAACTCATCGTAACGAATGTCGACTGGGAGGTATTTTTGTCCCTGTGATAATAACCAACGGCTTCCGGTTTCGCTAGCGACAAGACTGATCGCGATTGCGGGAATAATAAAAATTAAAATAAGAATGATACTGGCGAACCAACGATAAAAACTCATAAGTCAGGGCCTAAAGTGAAATGCAGTCTCCAGGGTTTATCCGGCTCGTCGATGGCCTGGGCTAAATCAAGTCGAACTGAACCAATCGGTGAAATCCAGCGAATACCCAAGCCGATGCTTTGTTTCAGTTTTTCATTGGGCTCAATCATGGCATTACCGATATCTGTAAATAACGCGATACGCCAATTCTCTTTAAAGCGGTAATCGACTTCTGCACTGGCAACTGCAAGGTATCTGCCACCGATAACGGTCCCGGTGCTGTCTACAGGACCTAATTGTTCATAAGCATACCCCCTGACACTATTGTCGCCACCGGCAAAAAAGCGTAAGGAAGGGGGTAATTCACTAAAATCATTTATATAAGTCGCTCCTGCCTCTGCCCGGCTAAGAAAGCGTATATTGTCTGTTATTGGTATTATCGCTTTAAAACCTAACTCCAGACTGGCCATGTCGGCATCGGAGAGCAATGTTTCATTCGCGGCTTTTATGGTGAGATCAAAACGGAAGCCGCTGTCGATGTTAAGCTGGCCGTCTGTGGTCATAAAGTTCCAACTAGCCTGAGGAATAAGAAATTGGCTTGTTCCAACACTTTCCCCAATTTCAAACTTATCGCGTTGCCAGTGTATACCGTATTCGCGCCGCCATTTCCCGAAAGCAACAATACTTGATGCCCCAAGTTGGTAGAGTCGGTTATTTTGTCCTTCATTATTTTTGTCTGAGGCTTCCACACGAATTTGATAAAAGTCGGTTTGCGGATCTTTGCCCGGAATAATGTAGTCTGCGCCAACTTGGCTCTCAACTTCCGATAGTTGCATGAGACCACGCAGCTGGTGACCCTGAGTGTTCACCCAGCGCCTATTCAGACTCGCACTGATGCGCGCACCTGTGTCCGTACCATAGCCAATACCATACTGATATTGATTCCTGGAATTGGGCTCAGAGTCGACGTTGATGGGGACGAATTGATTTTCTTTTTCATTCCACTGTGGGCTGACCTGAACATGAGAAAAATATCCGCTATCACCTAATGCAATCTGCAGCTGGCTAAGTTCTGTTGTACTGTATCCTTCGCCGTAGTCAAAAGGGACATAACGTTCCAGTAAGTCGTTATCGAGTATGTCCTGTTCAAAAGTCACCTCGCCAAATTTGTAACGAGGCCCCGAGTCGAAGATAACTTCGATTTCAGCACTGTTTTTGTCGACATCAATTTCGACGCGACTTTTTACGAAGTTCGCATCATGGTAACCGCGCTGAACTGCGAGTGATAGCAAGCGTGACTTTACCTTTTCGTACGCACTGTGAATAAACCGCTGCCCTTTATCTAGATTACTTTTTTCAATAACGTTCCGGAACACGGCATCATTTGCTGCATCTCCATTGATCTCCCAATTGTTTTCCGAAATTATTACCGGTTCATTCAAGTTAACTTGATAAGAGGCGGACCAACCGTAGTCGACAGTTTCTAGTTGAGCATTCACCTCAACCTGATAATATCCGTAGGGGCGCAGTGCTTTTTTGATATCTTCTGGTGCTTGCCGATGCAAATACCTGACTCGATAAGCGGCGTAACTTTGATTTTTGTTCAGACGAGCGATTTGCAAAAGCGCCATGACATTGGCGTACTTGTCCCCCTCAACACCGGAGACCTCAACTTCTACGGAAGCCTGAGCCAAGGTGCTAAAAATTAAAGTACAGCAAAAAAGAATACGTCTAAAGTAATGCATTGAAATGTTACACCAGCTAAAAGATAAGAGCATAATCGCATGCTTTAAGATTTAGTGTAAATCATTAGGTTCAACTTGGAGATACTATGGCGATAGAAATTACGACAGCAGAAAAACAGTTGTTACAAAGGGTTAGTATTCCACCACGTCCACAAACACTGTTAACTGTCAGTAGTGAAGCCAAAAAAGATGAGCCTGATGTTGCCGTAATTGCCCAATCTATTTCTGCAGATATGAGCATCGCTGCGGCAGTTTTGCAGGTCGTTAACTCCGCTGCTTATCGTCGGGCAAAAGAAGTCGACTCAATACAACAGGCGGTCATGACGCTGGGTTTCCGACGAGTATTTCCTATTGTTCGTGCGGTAGCGCTTAAATCAGCGTTAACTTCCGATTACGACCTCAATGAATTTTGGCGCTATAACGAGTGGGTTGCCAGTGCATGTGTGTTGGTGGCGGAGTCTATTGGGCGCCCGGAGCTTAGAGATCACGCATATATGCTGGGTTTATTTCAGAGCTCCGGAATTCCTGTGATGTTGACTGAGTTTGAAGATTACGCTGACCTGCTGAACGCCTCAGCCAGCACGCCATGGCCCAAAGTGCAGGAGCAAGAACTCAAGTTATTTAATACCACCCACACCACGATAGGTGCACTGCTGGCACAGCAGTGGAAGTTGCCAAAAATTGTCGTTGAGGTCATTTATTACTTATTTGAAGACAGCTCGATATTCACTCACTCGAATGAGCTAGATAGTTTAACGCTCGATTTGCTGGGAATACTAAAAATAGCGCGTTATTCCGTTGATATGAGGACGCGGAGCCTGGCGGGAGAAGAGGAGTGGCAACAAGTTCAGGATGGAGTGCTCGAGCACTTTCAAATTGATGAGTTTAAGGTGGAAGATATTATGCAAATTGTCCACGAAGAGCTTTTTGATGCGGAAACCTAGCAAGAATTGTCTAATTTATCCGCAAACGGTCAGTTAACCCGTAAATATCGCTTGTCTGAATAGTGGGTGTCGGTATAATTCTTCGCTCAAGCGTTAGGGGCGTAGTTCCAATTGGTAGAACAGCGGTCTCCAAAACCGACGGTTGGGGGTTCGAATCCCTCCGCCCCTGCCAGTTTCTGACTGGCTATCCTTCCTAAGCTTGAGTAAACTGCCTATATCTGTTTTCAACGGTAATCGCTATGCTCCCAGAATGGACCAGTCAACAACGCGCTGCATTGCAGGTTATGGGTATTCCCGTTTGGGAAAGAAAAGCCGAGACCCCAACGGTATTCTACTACCGCCTGGGCCCACTCTACCTCTGCGGGCCGAAAGAATTACCAGTTCCTGTGCCTAATTGGTTGAATGATCTTTGCCTTTATTTTGAGCAAAGGCCCGTCGCGGTTAAAGCGCCTGCCCAAACACCGGATTTTTGTTTTAATTATGCTGATTGGTTGGAAAGCCCCATTACCGCACAAATGAAGCAAACGTTCTGGCAAACGCTAGTAAATGCAGAACGTTAGTCTCGAAAATTTTCAACCAGGAGCACTTGAGTTTGCGGTTGAAGAAAAGGCACACGGTAAGCCTTGGTCTTGGCCGGTATTCTCTCAAAGCTACGGCGGTCAGTATCGCTGTCGTCGGCTCATGGCGGATGGTCGGGTTATCGGTTTCACTATCAGCCAGTTAATAGTTGATGAGTTGACGTTGCACAATATTGCAGTGGATCCTGCCTACCAAGGCCGGGGCTTTGGCAACTTCCTCATAAAGGACTTACTAGACTACGCTAAAGAAAAGCAGTGTATTGTTTTTCTTGAGGTTCGTGCATCGAACCTCTCTGCTATTCGCTTATACGAGCGCAACGAATTTGATACGGTAGGGCGCAGAGTGAATTACTATCCAATGGAAGGCGGGCATGAAGACGCTTTAGTCATGCGTTGGGCCTGCCAAAAATAATAGGAATGGAGTGATTATGCCATCAACGCAACACGTACGAGCGCTACAAGTTTTGTCTCTTATGGACTTAACCACGTTAAATAACAATGACACCCGAAAAGTTATTGAAGACTTATGTCACAAGGCTTCTGTTAGTGGGCAGAGCGTGGCTGCGGTTTGTGTTTTTCCAGAGTGGGTGGCGTTAGCTAAACAGTTTATCGACGAGCAGGGCCTGAGTGCCAAAGTCGCTACGGTTACTAACTTCCCGGATGGCAGTGGCAACGTGGAAAGAGCCGCAGCTGAAACTGAACGTGCTATAGCCGCGGGTGCTGACGAAGTTGACGTAGTGTTGCCTTATAGAGCACTGCTGGAGGGCGACGAAAGTACACCCGCTGAACTGGTGCGAGAATGCAAAGATATCTGCGGTGACTCTGCTCAGTTAAAAGTTATTATTGAGTCTGGTGCGTTAGAGCAGCATGACAAAATTGTTTTGGCCAGTGAGCTGTCCATTGCCAATGGCGCCGATTTTATTAAGACATCCACTGGCAAAGTCTCGGTCAATGCCACGCTAAAGGCTGCGGAAGCTATGTTGGGCGTCATAAAAGCCAGTAAAACGAATTGTGGTTTCAAAGCTGCCGGTGGTGTCCGGACGGTTGAGGATGCGGTGGAGTATATCGAGCTTGCCGAGCAGTTGCTGGGTGAGGACTGGGTCACTCCGGATAATTTCCGGATTGGAGCAAGTAGCCTGCTGCAGGATATTCAAAGCCTGCTCGTTAAGGCTTAATCGGATGTTTCTGGCTCAGGAAGTTATTCGTAAAAAACGTGATGCCATTGATTTGTCCGATAGTGATATTCAACAGTTTGTCAGCGGCATATGCGATGAGAGTGTCAGCGAAGGGCAAATTGCGGCACTGGCCATGGCGGTTTATTTTCAGGGAATGTCGGCTCGCGAAAAGACCGCGCTGACCGTCGCCATGAGGGACTCCGGTGATGTTATGGACTGGTCTCAGGAAAATCTGAATGGACCGGTGCTGGATAAGCATTCAACGGGTGGGGTTGGCGATGTAGTCAGTTTAATGCTGGGTCCTGTTGTGGCCGCTTGTGGCGGTTATGTTCCGATGATTTCAGGAAGAGGGCTTGGACATACCGGCGGTACGTTAGATAAGTTTGACGCCATTCCGGGTTATCAGACGACTCCGGACAATCAGCGTTTCCGCGATACGGTAAAGCAGGCTGGCGTTGCTATTATCGGACAGACCGGGCGTCTTGCGCCGGCCGACAGCCGCTTTTATGCAACTCGAGACATCACGGCAACAGTTGAGTCTATTCCTTTAATAACAGCCTCTATTTTGGCAAAGAAGCTAGCTGAAGGCCTGGACGGCTTGGTAATGGACGTAAAGTCTGGTAACGGTGCGTTTATGTCGACGCACGAAAAGTCGCGGGAATTGGCACAAAGTCTGGTGGGTGTTGGCAGTGAGTTAGGAGTGAAAACAACGGCGCTTATTACTGATATGAATGAACCTCTCGCATCAGCGGCTGGCAATTCGGTAGAAGTTCAGCTCGCTGTCGACTACCTGACCGGAAAACACAGAGATCCCCGTTTACATCAGGTAACAAAAGCGTTATCGGCCGAGCTGTTGGTGTCGGGTAAGCTGGCGGACACGGCTGAGGCTGCCGAAACTATGGTGGAAAACGTGTTGCAAAATGGCCGCGCCGCCGAGTGTTTTGGAAAAATGGTCCGAGCTTTGGGAGGACCGGGTGACTTTTTGGAAAGAAGCGGCCAACACCTGCCTAAGGCAAGTTTGGTCAAACCACTGATAACGCCCGCTGAGTATCATGGGCAATATTTGTCCGCAGTGGACACACGTGAGCTGGGGATGGCCGTTGTCTGTCTGGGCGGAGGCAGGCGTAAAGCGGATGACAGACTAGACTTGAGCGTTGGCATTACGGATATCTTAACCCGCGGCAAGAAAGTGGAGTCGGGTACGGTTTTAGCAACTATACATGCAAGCAATGAAACCGGCTGGAGAGAAGCCGCTGAGCGTGTGTTGAGTGCCTTGACTTTCTCTGCCGACAAATCGGAAAAGACCGCTGTTATTTATGAGCGCATAGCCGGAGAAACAAAATGAGCAGAGCCATTGTTCTCGTTTTAGATTCATTTGGTATTGGTTCCGCTCCGGATGCCGCAAAGTTCGGCGACGAGGGGGCTGATACCTTTGGCCATATTGCTGAGTACCGGCAGCAACAGGGACGGCCTTTGCAGGTACCTAATTTGACGCGTTTAGGCTTGGTAGAAGCGCATAAGGGCGCAACGGGTGTGCAAGCTAAAGGTGTTAACCAAGCTGCAGTGAACGGCGCCTATGCCTATGCCGCAGAAGTCTCTTCTGGGAAAGACACACCGTCAGGTCACTGGGAGTTAATGGGCGTGCCGGTTCACTTTGAGTGGGGATATTTTAGGGATAAGGAAAACAGCTTCCCTGATGAGTTGCTGGCTGAAATTACTGAAGCTTGTGAGCTGGAAGGATACCTCGGGAACTGCCATGCATCGGGAACGAAGATTATAAAGCAGTTAGGTGAACAGCATATCCGCAGTGGGCGCCCTATTTTTTATACTTCCGGCGATTCCGTTTTTCAAATAGCCGCGCATGAAAAGTATTTTGGCTTAGATCGTTTATATAAGGTGTGTGAAAAGGTTCGTGCGCTGTTAGAACCCTATAACATTGGTCGTGTTATTGCTCGTCCGTTTCTGGGAGAGGATGCCGGCAGCTTTGAGCGTACCGGCAACCGCAAAGATTACTCCGTTTTACCACCGAAGCCCACGGTTTTAGACAAGCTGCAGGAAAAAGGCGGGGAGGTTATCGCTATAGGCAAAATAGACGATATATTTGCCAGTCAGGGAGTAACTCAGGCGATCAAAGCGTCCGGTCTGGACGGGCTGTTAACGGCTACATTAGCGGCAATGGGCAAGGCCCCGGATAAGACCTTAGTTTTTACAAACTTGGTCGATTTTGACACGCTTTATGGGCACCGGAGGAACATAGAAGGTTACGCAAAAGAGCTGGAAGCGTTTGATCAGTGGCTGCCGAAAATTGAATCAGCAATGAAACCCAACGATGTTCTGGTATTAACGGCTGATCATGGTTGTGACCCGACCTGGGAAGGGACCGACCATACGCGCGAGTATATTCCTCTGTTGCTTTCTGGACCGAAAGTGTTGGCTGGTGACCGCGGCAAGCGAGACAGCTTTGCCGACTTAGGTCAGACCTTGTGCCGTCTGTTTGAGTTGTCGCCAATGGAAGAAGGTGAGGCAATTAAGCTTCGTTAACACAGTAACTCGTGTGCCGTTTATTATCAGCGCTGAGCTAGCGGTGAAGTTTCCGAAGTTTATCGCAATCCTTGGTTTGTGTATCAGCACCAGATAAGCGAAAATAAACAGTATGATCCACTTTAACCGATAAGAGCCGTATTGATGTCTGAATCCAGTTTGCAGAACGAAGTTGCAAAACGCCGTACCTTTGCCATTATTTCTCACCCTGATGCCGGTAAAACCACGATTACCGAAAAGGTTTTATTGCACGGCCATCAGATCCAGAAAGCCGGTACCATTAAAGGCAAAAAATCTGGTCAGCATGCAAAGTCAGACTGGATGCAGATGGAGCAGGAGCGTGGCATATCTGTAACAACGTCGGTCATGCAGTTTCCTTATAATGAAGCCTTGGTGAACTTACTGGATACGCCCGGGCACGAAGATTTCTCGGAAGATACTTATCGCACATTAACGGCAGTAGATTCTTGCCTGATGGTCATTGATGGCGCCAAAGGGGTTGAAGACCGGACCATTAAATTAATGGAAGTCACTCGCTTACGTGATACGCCTATTATTACCTTTATGAACAAACTTGATCGCGACATCCGTGATCCGCTTGAGTTGCTGGACGAAGTCGAAGACGTTCTGAAAATCATGTGTGCGCCAATTACCTGGCCAATTGGTTCTGGGAAGAACTTTAAAGGGGTTTATCACTTACTTAAAGATGAAACGATTTTATACAGGACCGGGCAAGGGCATCGCATTCAGGAAGAAACGATTATAAAAGGACTGGATAACCCGGAACTGGATGAGAAGCTTGGGGCATGGGCTGATGAGCTACGCGAGCAAATTGAACTGGTGAACGGCGCTTCCAATCCTTTTGATAAAGAATTGTTTCTTGCGGGTGAGTTGACGCCGGTATTCTTTGGTACGGCACTCGGGAACTTCGGTGTTGATCACATGCTGGATGGCTTGGTTGAGTGGGCGCCGAAGCCTCAGGGCAGAGAAACGGATCAACATGAGAATATTAGTGCCGCAAGTAACAACTTTTCCGGTTTTATTTTTAAGATTCAGGCAAATATGGATCCCCGACACCGCGACCGCGTGGCGTTTTTGCGTATTGTCTCCGGTAAGTATGAAAAAGGCATGAAAATGCGCCAAGTGCGTACGGGCAAAGATGTGCGTATTAGTGATGCACTGACCTTTTTAGCGGGTGACCGTTCACACGTGGAAGAAGCTTATCCCGGCGATATTATTGGCCTGCATAACCACGGTACCATTCAGATAGGTGATACCTTCACTGCCGGAGAAGACTTTAAATTTAGTGGTATTCCTAACTTCGCACCTGAACTATTTCGTCGTATTCGCTTGAAAGATCCGCTGAAACAGAAGCAGCTTTTGAAAGGTCTGGTGCAGCTTTCGGAAGAGGGTGCAGTGCAAGTTTTTCGTCCGCTTATTAGTAACGATTTGATTGTTGGCGCGGTCGGTGTGCTGCAGTTTGACGTGGTGGTTCACCGTCTGAGAACTGAATACAAAGTAGATGCTATGTATGAGAATATTAATGTTGCCACCGCGCGTTGGGTGAGCAGCAAAGACGAGAAAAAACTCGATGAGTTTCGTCGTAAAGCGGAAGCTAACCTGGCATTAGACGGTGGTGATAACTTGACTTATATTGCTCCAACTATGGTGAACTTGAGTTTAGCAGAAGAGCGCTATCCTGATATTGAGTTTACCCATACACGCGAACACTAAGGTTTATGCAAAAGCTCTACGACACTCATTGCCACATTGATTTCAAGGCGTTTGACGATGACCGGGCGGAAGTGATCAAAAAAGCCCGTGAAGCGGGAGTAGGGCGCTTTATGGTGCCGGGTGTCAGTGTTGAGCAGTGGCCTCGGTTACAGCAGTTGGCAAATAACTACTCAAGCTGGCGCTTTGGGCTTGGTCTTCATCCCTGGTTTATTGAGCAGCATAGTCAGGACCAACTGAGCAAACTGGAACAAGCACTGGATGAAAAGCCGAAGCATTTATTGGCGATTGGTGAAATTGGTCTGGATGCAACCTGTGAGCATTCAGAACTTCAGCGTGATCTATTTATCGCGCAACTGAAGCTGGCAAAAGAGTACCGCTTACCCGCTATTATTCATCACCGTAAGACCCTCGAAACAACGCATCCACTGGTTAAGCAGCATGGCCCGGAGTCGGGAGTTATACACGCATTTAGCGGAAGTTATGAGCAAGCGATGAAGTTTGTTGACTGTGGCTACAAGCTCGGTGTTGGCGGAGTCATTACTTACACACGGGCTCAGAAAACGCGGCAGGCAATAACGGAAGTCCCATTGTCTGCGCTGGTACTTGAGACCGACTCTCCGGATATGCCAACCTGTGGCTATCAGGGGCAGCGTAATGAGCCCGCTAAAGTTGTGCAAGTTCTGGATGTTCTGGCTGAACTCAGAGAAATGGGTAAAGAGTCGCTCAGTGATACTTTATGGCGAAATAGCTGTGAGCTTTTTAATGATTCTCAGTCTGCCAGTAGCGATCACGTATCCGATTAAAGCCCAGCATAATAAAAACACCAGCTAACATTGCCAGAAGCAACAAAAACTTGCCTTGTTGCATGAGCCCCTCGTGCGCGGTCTGACTTTGCTTGAGCAAAAGGTTTTTATCGAAAACAACCTGCAAATAGCCGCTGACGTTGCTGTCGCGGCTGATTTCTTCTATCAACACCCAGGGGTCAGATGAATTTTTTGCTTCGGGCCAGTCAATAATCGAAGAACTCACGCCGCTGTGAACCAGCAGCTCGCCAAAGCGGTTGCGAATGGTGGCTGATAGTATTTCCGGTTGTCCGGCAAGGTGTTCGGTTAGTGCGGTTAAGCGCTCGGTATTCTGGTGCTCCAGCCAATAGTAGGCTTCATGTTCGGCTTGTTCCATCATGAGTTGGGTAACGGATTGAGTTTGCGAGAACAGTTGCTGTTGTGACTGGACACTGGCAATATTCCAGACATTAATAATGATCAACAGTAACCCACCGGCCGCGGCTAAACGCAGAGCACGTTTTGTCATTATACGAACCATTGCTTTGGTTCTGTTGCTCAGTAAAGCATTTTTTAATTGATGCCAGTGCCTAAATTCAGTCAGTCGCATGGGCTCAGCTCAGGAGTTTTCCGTTAAATGAAACACAGTTCAGGTTTAATCGTATTCGACATGGATTCTACCTTAATTGGTATTGAGTGTATCGACGAAATTGCACGATTAAATAACCGTTATACTAAAGTCTCTACAATAACGGAAGCCGCAATGAGGGGCGAAATTGATTTTGGTGAGAGCCTGAAGCTGCGGGTTGCTTGTTTGGCAGGCATTGCTGAAAGCCAATTAGAGGCTTTGTTTAATCCCATTCCATTTAACCCCGGGGCCGCAGAGCTCATTCATACTTTAAAAGCCGCTGGCTGGAAAACGGCGCTAGTTTCCGGAGGCTTCACCTGGTTTGCCGAAAAGGTTCAATCAGCGTTGAATCTGGATGCAATTGTCGCTAATCAGCTTGAGGTTATCGACGGTTATTTAACGGGAAACCTGCTGGGTGACATCGTTGATGCTAACGTGAAAGCACAACGTCTCAAGTCGCTTGCTGAAAAGTGGAGTATCCCTCCTGAGCGAACCGTAGCTGTGGGTGACGGTGCAAATGACGCGCTGATGCTGGAAGCGGCGGCTGTGGGGGTTGCTTATAATGCAAAGCCTGCGTTGCAGGCTGTCGCAGACTACTCAGTCAATTCAAGTAACTTACTGGAAATTATTGGCTGTCTCCAGCAATCAAAACTTATTGACCCAGTCATCTAAACGTTGCTGCTGTTCCTGAATTGTGTCGGTTCCGGGAAGCGCAAACTCAAGTAAGCTTTCTGTCACATCAACGGTATCGGCAATCGCGTATACCTGCCATAAGTCTTCCTCAATTTCTTGCGCGCGATAAGCGGCGTAGCGACTAATATAATTCAGCTCTGCCTGAATAAACTGGGTGTCAGGACGGCCAGTTCTGGATAGAGTCACAGTTATAGCCCTGAAAATAGAGTTAGGCAAACATTGCTCAATAAACGATTCGATAGCGTGATTATCATTACTTTTTAGCCATTGAGTCTGAACAATGTCCTCGCCACTTTGACGGTAAAGTCGGAGCAATAATAGCAAGGTTGCGGGTTCCGATGTGCGGTCCATGTCATCCAGCCGGGGGAGAAGCTTTTTAGTCACTGAAGAGCCTCGCAGTAAAGGCTGCAGGTTAAGCGTATTTTTCTGGCTGCCCGGAAATTTTGATAACAATTGCCCCCAACCTGAAGACCAGTTAGACAGGCCTGCACGGCGTACCGATGTTCTGCGCTTTTTATTCCTATAAAAGAAAACAGGGAGTGAGCCTGGTGCGTCGCAGTATAAATTACGAAGGCAAAGGGCGAGACCGTTGATCGATGTATTTTCGACTTGTAACTGAAGCATGTCACGCTGTTCCCGAATTAGGTAGCGTATGAATTCCGAACCCATGTGCTGTTCCTGGTCGTTATCAACTTTTAGACGCAGTGTCGTGTGGGCGTCGTCGATAGAAGCAATGGTATAAGACAGATGTTCTAATTTGGCTTTCTTATACAGCTTCTTAAAGCCCGTCATGGAAATTTCAACATGCTCGCCCCTTTCTGCTGCGACTGGCGTATCAATCTGTACTTGTAAGCCACTAACGGAAAGATCAATGATCATACCGTCGCGGACGAGCTTCCCAACTTTAACCCGACAGCGGCTGCGATAATTGAAACGTTTTTCACTGCGTAAATTAATAAACTCAAGGCGAGCTTCTTTTGTGCGAATCGGCACTGCCGGAGGGTGGGCGAATGCTTTTAACGATGGCAGTTGATCCTTATTAAGCTCAGTATCAAAAAAGCCGTTTAAGCTGTCCGTAATATCGTTTACTACGCCCATGTACCTCAATGGCGAAATCGCTCTTTTAACTTCTGCCGTAGGAGGGTTTAATCGAAACGGGACTTGCACATTCTGAGGGACACTCTGAGGCTGCCAAGCATTATTTAAGTCCACCGGCCTCAAGTCTACCTGGTAGACTCGCCAGGAAGCTTTTTGACTACCAAAAGCAACGTAAGTATCCCACAGTCCTGATTTTTGCAGTTCTTCAACGGTGGCCGAGTAATTGTATATTTTTCCTCTTGCCGTAATTGAGAAGGTCAAAACCAGTAACCGGGCACTGTGGCTTTGAGCCAGGTTTTGCAACAACCAACGGCTCCGGCGAAGATTAAAAATTGAGCCAAAGCTTATTTGATTTAACTCATTGATCCAGTTATTTAAAATGAAACGATTATTATCGGTTGTTAACACGTAATCAGCGATCAGTTGCCGGTTTGATTCAGAGAAAAACACCGGTAATTGCTGCATTCGTGGCAGCAGAAACTGCTCATGTCCTTTACTAATAATCGTGTTATAGGTGTTGTCTATATTCACCCGATAGCGCTTTTTATAGCCGTTGATAAAGCGATGGAAGAATTTATCGAGCTCTGCCGACTGATAGTCTGGGTCACGGTTTAAACTCAGATAACTTTTACCGTCAGCCGTTTGCACCGCAACAACGCGATATGGAATTCGAGTGCTGGAGTCGATTGTGAACTCTTTAGCCAGACCAGTGAAATAGAGCGATAAAGTGTCGTCGTATTTGAGGTTATGGTTGTCATCGACTCGCACACGCATACCGGTGATAGAAATATCGGTTGTTACCGCCTGATAACTTTGCCCATTGCTGTCTTCAAGCGCCACTTCGATGGTAAAATTCATTCGTTCTTCAGCGCGGTATGGATACCGGCCAAAATGGAAAGTTTCTAAAAGATAGGATTCTGCTTCATTATCTGAATTTGTAAATGGCGACTGGCCACTTAACGGCTCGGCATTGTGGTCCGCTAAACTTTGAGCAAAGGCTCTTTCTTCGTCGCGAGCCTGGCGTAAGTGATTGTCGGCATCCAGTATCTGTTCGAACGTATCTTGCGTAAAAACGCCTTTATAAGTTTCAAGGCCCCGCTCAAAAATTTCGACGGCCACGTCGTCAAGCTGATGCCGGCGGCCATTGTATTCGTATGGATGACAGTCACCATCCACTTGGTTGCGTAGATCAACCGTACGGTGACAAGGAGCGGCTAAACGTCTAAGCTCCATTTTTAGTTTGAAGCGAGTGGGACCATCTTCATTTTCAGTTAATGACTGGAACAGTGTGTCAAAGTCGGTATCGTACACGACAGGCTTTAACTGCTCGATAAGTTGGTCAAAATAATGGTTCGGCATCGAAGTCTACTATTTTTATAATTATTCTTGAATATTACCTCATCATAAAACGAGAAGCAGACGAATGGCAAAAGCAAAAAGTGCGTATGTGTGTAACGATTGTGGTGCAGACTTCCCGCGTTGGTTGGGGCAGTGCCCGGAATGTAAGGCCTGGAATACGCTCACTGAAATTCGTTTGACGTCAAAAACAACAACGAATTCAACTGATCGTCGCGGGTTTAGTGGTATCACTGACGCCAGAGTACAAACCCTTAACGAGGTGGACTTACAGGAAGTACCGCGTTTCAGCTCCGGATTTCAGGAGTTTGACCGAGTTTTGGGTGGGGGCGTGGTACCGGGCTCGGCAATCTTAATAGGCGGCTCACCCGGGGCTGGTAAAAGTACGCTGCTTTTACAGGCGCTCTGTAAGTTGGCTGAACGTATGCCAGCACTGTACGTGACCGGCGAGGAGTCATTGCAACAGGTCGCAATGCGTGCGCAACGGTTAAATTTGCCGACGGATAAGCTGCGTATGTTATCGGAAACGTCGGTCGAAAGTATTTGTCAGCTGGCGGATAAAGAAAAGCCCGCCATTATGGTCATCGATTCCATTCAGGTGATGCATATGGCCGACATTCAGTCAGCACCCGGCAGTGTGTCGCAGGTACGTGAATCGGCTGCGTTTTTGACTCGTTACGCAAAACAAAAAAATGTCGCCATTATTATGGTCGGTCATGTAACGAAAGAAGGGCATTTGGCCGGGCCAAAAGTACTTGAACACTGCATTGACTGCTCGGTTCTCCTGGATGGCTCTTCAGATTCTCGTTATCGCACCTTGCGCGGAACGAAAAACCGCTTTGGTGCCGTTAATGAGCTCGGTGTTTTCGCTATGACAGGTGGCGGGCTCAAAGAAGTATCAAACCCTTCGGCTATCTTCTTGCAGCGAGCGGAAGACCAGGGAAAGGGCTCGGTTGTTATGGTGATTTGGGAAGGTACCCGACCGTTGCTGGTTGAAATTCAGGCCTTGGTGGATTATTCCGCGCTCGCGAATCCCCGAAGAGTAGCCGTGGGGCTTGAGGCAACACGACTGGCGCTTTTGCTGGCGGTTTTGCATCGCCATGGCGGCTTACAAGTGTCTGATCAGGACGTATTTGTGAATGTGGTCGGGGGAGTGAAAGTTTCGGAAACCTCAGCGGACTTGGCCTTATTGCTGGCCATTGTTTCCAGTTTTAAAGGAGAACCGCTGCCACGTGAGTTGATCGTATTTGGGGAAGTTGGCTTGGCGGGTGAAATACGTCCTGTTCCCAATGGCCTCGAACGGCTGAATGAGGCCGCTAAACATGGCTTCAAAAAAGCCATTGTGCCTATCGGGAATACACCGAAAACATCACCCAAAGGTATGGAAGTCATTGGTGTGAAGAATCTTCAACAAGCACTGGACGTTATGTAACTCTTACATAAAAAAGGGAGCCAAAAGGCTCCCTTTTTCACTTTACTAACCAATTGGTTTGTATTTAATGCGGTGCGGCTCCATAGCCTGCTCACCGAATTTTTCTTTCATGTAAGCTTCGTAGTCGCTGTAGTTACCTTCGTAGAACACCACTTCGCCTTCGTCACGGTAATCCAGAATATGCGTGGCAATGCGGTCAAGGAACCAACGGTCGTGCGAAATAACCATAACAGAGCCAGGAAACTCGAGAATGGCTTCTTCCAATGCTCGTAAGGTTTCTACGTCTAAGTCGTTGGTCGGCTCATCGAGTAACAATACGTTGCCACCAGCTTTTAACAGCTTGGCTAAGTGCACGCGGTTACGTTCACCACCCGACAACTCACCAATGCGTTTTTGCTGATCAGTACCACGGAAGTTGAAGCGGCCTACATAAGCGCGGCCGTTCACTTCAAAGCTACCAATTTTCAAAATATCGTTACCGTCGGTTATTTCCTGGAATACGGTTTTGCTGTCATCCATGTTGTCACGGAACTGGTCAACACTCGCCAACTGAACCGTTTCTCCAAGCTCGATAGAACCGCTGTCAGGTTTTTCCTCGCCGCTTATCATTCGGAATAAGGTTGATTTACCGGCACCGTTTGGACCAATAATACCGACAATAGCGCCTTTCGGAACGCTAAAGCTTAAGTTATCAATGAGCTGACGTTTTTCGTAAGCCTTGCTGATGCCATTAACCTCAATGACTTTATCACCCAGACGAGGACCTGGCGGGATAAACAGTTCATTGGTTTCGTTACGTTTTTGGTAGTCGCCGCTTTGCAATTCTTCAAAGCGGTTAAGACGCGCTTTGCTTTTCGCCTGGCGGCCTTTCGGGTTAGTACGCACCCACTCCAACTCTTGTTTGATAGTGCGCTGACGAGCTTTCTCTGAACGCTCTTCCTGTTCCAGACGCTTTTCTTTCTGTTCCAGCCAGGACGAGTAATTACCTTCCCATGGAATGCCGTAACCCCGGTCAAGTTCCAGGATCCAGCCCGCAACGTTATCAAGGAAATAACGGTCGTGGGTAATAGCCACTACGGTGCCGTTGTAGTCGTGCAGGAAGCGTTCCAGCCAGGCGACCGATTCAGCATCCAGGTGGTTGGTCGGCTCATCCAGAAGTAACATGTCAGGCTTCGATAACAATAACCGACAAATGGCTACCCGGCGTCTTTCACCACCCGATAAGTTGCCTATTTTGGCATCCCATTCAGGCAGACGAAGTGCGTCAGCCGCACGCTCTAGAATATTTTCAATATTATGACCGTCTTTTGCTTGTAACAAAGCTTCTAATTCACCTTGTTCTTTTGATAACGCATCAAAGTCAGCATTTTCGTCGGCGTAAGCGGCATAAATTTCATCAAGCTTTGCAAACGCTTCTTTAACGTCGGCAACGGCTTCTTCAACGGTTTCTTTTACCGTTTTATTCTCGTCCAGTTGTGGTTCCTGCGGTAGGTAACCAATTTGAATACCGGATAAAGCACGAGCTTCACCCTCATATTCGTTATCAATGCCTGCCATAATGCGCAGCAAGGTTGATTTACCCGCACCGTTAACACCCAAAACACCAATTTTGGCGCCGGGGAAAAACGATAGAGAGATGTCTTTTAAAATGGTTTTCTTCGGTGGAACAACTTTGCTCACCTGGGACATTGAATAGATATATTGCGCCATAGCGACGTAAAATCCTTCTTATCAACAAAAAAGTTACCCCATAGTTTACTGTTATTTACGAACATCCCCAAACTTTGTTGTGCTGAACTAGGCATGCATTTGTGTTTTAAGGTAAAATGGCGGGAAAATTAAGACCATTTAATGATTTGGAGAGCTGTAATGCTGAAATCTGAGATGAACATTGCCGACTTTGATGCGGACTTATGGCAGGCGATGCAAGGCGAAGTTGAACGTCAGGAACAACACATCGAACTGATTGCATCAGAAAACTACACCAGTCCGCGGGTTATGCAAGCTCAGGGCTCGCAGCTAACGAACAAATACGCTGAAGGTTATCCACATAAACGTTATTACGGTGGTTGTGAGTTTGTTGATAAAGTTGAAGATTTAGCTATTGAGCGTGCGAAACAGCTATTTGGCGCTAAATACGCAAACGTACAACCGCATTCAGGTTCTCAGGCGAATACAGCTGCTTTTATGGCGCTGATGGAAGCTGGCGATACGTTTTTGGGCATGAGTCTCGCTCATGGCGGTCACCTGACTCACGGCTCCGGTGTTAATTTTTCAGGTAAATTGTATAACGCGGTTTCCTACGGTCTGGATGAAGCCACAGGCGAAATTGATTACGTCGAAGTTGAAAAGCTGGCGCAGGAGCATAAACCTAAAGTTATCGTTGCTGGTTTTTCCGCGTATTCAGGTATTGTCGACTGGAAAAAATTCCGTGAGATTGCGGACAAGGTTGATGCTTACTTAATGGTGGATATGGCTCATGTGGCGGGTTTAATTGCTGCAGGTGAATATCCGAATCCGGTGCCTTATGCGCATGTTGTCACAACGACTACTCATAAAACCCTGGCAGGGCCTCGCGGTGGTTTGATCATTTCCGGTAGCGACGACGAGAAATTACATAAAAAATTAAACAGTGCGGTCTTCCCGGGGAATCAAGGCGGTCCTTTATGTCATGTTATCGCCGGTAAAGCTGTGGCTTTTCAGGAAGCGTTACAGCCTGAATTTAAAGAATATCAAAAGCAGGTACTGCTGAACGCTAATGCAATGGTTAAAACGATGCAGGCGCGAGGTTATAAAATCGTATCCAATGGCACACAGAATCACTTGTTCCTGGTTGATCTAATCGACAAAGACATTACCGGTAAAGACGCCGATGCTGCGTTAGGTAACGCATTTATTACCGTGAACAAGAATGCGGTTCCTAATGACCCCCGTTCTCCGTTCGTGACATCCGGGCTGCGTTTAGGTACGCCGGCTATTACTCGCCGTGGTTTTAACGTGGCAGAGGCTGAGCAAGTGGCTAATTGGATTTGCGACGTTCTGGACGATATTTCTAACGAAGATAAAATTGTTGAAGTTCGCGAGCAAGTTAAAGCGTTATGCGCTAAGTTTCCGGTTTACGGTTAGTTACCAGTAACAAAGCGCACTTAAAGGAGTCAGGCAATGCATTGTCCATTTTGCGGCACACAAGATACTAAGGTTATCGATTCGCGATTGGTTGCGGATGGTGCCTCTGTTCGTCGCAGGCGTGAGTGTAATCATTGCAAGGAGCGCTTTACGACCTTTGAAACTGCTGAGCTGGTTATGCCGCGAGTTATAAAAACTGATGGCTCGCGTGAACCGTTTAACGAAGATAAGCTGCGCAATGGCTTGTTAAGAGCGCTTGAAAAGCGGCCAGTAAGTCTGGAACTTATGGAGCAAGCTATTAACAAAATTAAGTCGAGCATCCGTTCAACCGGTGAGCGCGAAATCAGCAGTAACTTTATCGGTAGTCTGGTTATGGAGAATTTGAAGCAGGTCGATAAAGTGGCTTATGTTCGTTTTGCTTCCGTTTATCGCTCCTTCGAAGACATCCGTGAGTTTGGTGAAGAAATAGCGCGCCTGAATGACTGACTTAGAACAACAACGGTTTGATCATCAAATGATGCACCGGGCTCTCGTATTAGCGCGGCGCGGGCTGATGACAACTCGTCCTAACCCGGCTGTAGGCTGTGTCATCACAATGGGTTCTGACCTTCTTGCCGAAGGTTGGCACCATCAAGCCGGCGAACCTCATGCGGAAGCCCATGCTTTACGTATTGCCGGACAACGAGCCAAAGGTTCTACCGCTTATGTCACACTGGAACCCTGTAGCCATATTGGACGAACGCCCCCTTGTGCGGACGCACTAGTTGAAGCCGGAGTTGCGCGGGTGGTGGTGGCTATGCAGGATCCCAATCCACGGGTTAGCGGTAATGGTGTTAAGCATCTGCAACAAGCCGGAATTCGCGTCGATGTCGGAATTTTGCAGTCCGCAGCCGAGCGTTTAAACCCAGGCTTTATTTCCCGAATGACGCGTCAGCGTCCTTGGTTGACCCTGAAGATGGCGACATCGCTGGATGGAAAAACGGCCTTGTCTGATGGTCGAAGTCAGTGGATTACCTCTGCTGAAGCTCGTAGCGACGTGCAATTTTTCCGAGCACAAGCGGATGCTATTTTAACCGGCGCGACCACTGTTCTGGCTGATAATCCGAAGTTAACCGTGCGCGCCGAACAGTGGCCAAAGTTGCGTCAATTACCTGAACCACTTAAACAACCGGTGCGTATTATTATCGACAGTCAACATCGAGTGACTGATGAAGCAACGCTATTTGAATCTCCGGCACCGGTTTGGTTGGTGCGGACAGTAGCGGGTCAGGGTAGCCGGCATCCGCACTGCCACGAACTGCTTATCGACGCTGATAACGACGGCAAGGTTTGCCTGAAAGCGTTGATGATCGAACTAGCGAGACGAGAAATTAATCAGGTATGGACAGAATGTGGCGCGAACCTGGCAGGCGCCCTTATTGACCAGCAGCTATGCGACAGACTTATGATTTACAGCTCGGGTCAGATATTAGGCCACCACGGTCGCTCGGTGATCGACATGAGCGAACCAATGAATTTAGTGTCAGCACCAAGGTTTAAGGTTATTGATCGTCGGCAGGTAGGGCCAGATCAACGCTTGGTTGCCGTACCTCATACACAAGAGTAAAGGGTAAAGCGTTATGTCACTGCATAGCACAGAAGAAATTATCGAAGACATTCGTCAGGGTAAAATGGTTATCCTGATGGACGACGAAGATCGCGAGAACGAAGGCGATATTATTATTGCAGCCGAATGCGCAACGCCTGAGTCTATTAATTTTATGGCCCGTTATGGTCGTGGACTTATTTGCCTGACACTGACAGAAGAACGTTGCAAGCAACTCAACCTGCCATTAATGGTGGATAAGAACAACGCACCTTATGCTACAAACTTTACTGTTTCTATTGAAGCGGCAGAAGGGGTGACGACTGGGATTTCAGCAGCCGATAGGGCAAAAACGGTGTTGGATGCTGTAAAGAAAGACGCTAAGCCAGAAGATTTAGTGATGCCCGGCCATATCTTTCCGTTAAAAGCCAAGTCCGGTGGGGTACTGAATCGTGCAGGTCATACCGAAGCGGGATGCGATCTGGCGCGTTTAGCCGGGTTTGAGCCTGCGTCTGTTATTGTGGAAGTGCTGAATGAAGACGGCACCATGGCCCGTCGTCCGGATCTTGAAGCCTTTGCACAAGAGCATGATATTAAGGTCGGTACTATTGCCGATCTCATTGAGTACCTTTCCATACGGGAAAAAACCGTAGAACGAGTAGCTGAGTGTGACCTGCCTACTGCCTTTGGTAAGTTTCGGTTAATTACTTATCAGGACACTATTGATCAGCAGGTGCATTATGCGCTGGTTCACGGAGATCTTTCGGAAGACAAAGCAACCAATGTAAGGGTTCACTTACAGGATACCTTCCACGATACCTTTCTGACCGAACGCGCTGCTAAGCGTAGCTGGCCAATTCAAAAGGCTATGTCCTATATCGCTGAGCATGACGGGGTGTTGGTGATTATTGGTCGTCAGCAAACAGCGGACAACATTATTGCTCAGGTGCGAGAATTTGAAGCGCAGGACAGAGGTGAGCACAAACCGACAGCATCAGCATCGAATGCGTCTCGTAACGTTGGTTTAGGCTCTCAGATTTTGGCGGATCTTAACATTCATCAAATGCATTTAATGAGTTCGCCAAAACGGTATTCCGCGTTGTCTGGTTTCGGTTTGGAAGTGGTCGACTTTATTGAAGATAAAGATTAAAAAGTATAACGCTTCTGAAATTCATTCAGAAGTGCCTGGTGAGTTGGTGTGGCAATACCCTCTGACTCACCGGCGCTAATCAAATAGCCGGTTAATTGCTGTATCTCAGTACGACGATGCTGCTCAACGTCTTGCAGCATGGACGAATGGTTCAATGCAGTTTCCTGGGCCACACGAATAACTTCCTGGTAACAACCCTCTACTGTCAGCGGTATTTTTTTTTGCTTGGCCAGAGAAACCGCTTCTTCAACAAGACGATAAATTTGCGATTGCCATTTTTGCTCCAGTAATTCACCGTTGGGGCATTGGTTAATGGCCGTTAGCGGGTTAATAACGCTGTTAATAACAAGTTTTAGCCACCGTCTTTCCGTGAGATCGTTCTCAAAATGCATTGGCGGAAAAGCGTGTTGTAAAATTGAGCCATATAGCGGGATCTGTGGTGTTTTCGCTACTTCCAGCCAACTGCGGCCGACACCCCTGTGCTCTATGCAAATGCCCCCATTTTCATCTTGGCTTTTGACCGCACCGTGAGTGGTCACCATATGGTGTAAATTCAGTGTTTGTAATGATTTTGGTAATACCACCATGCCATTATGGCTCAGTACAATGGGCATGGATTTGCGAAAGCCGTCGAGTTCCGATATTCGCTGTAATGCATCAATAACGTCAAAGGCCTTAACCGCAACAATAAAAATGCTATTAGCGGGCAGCGGAAGTTGGACAGCGGTAGCTCGATAGTCACGAGTTGCATCAGAGCGGATAACTCGCCAGTTCAGTTCGCGAGGTGCAGTATGACGGGGCAGCAGCGAAACGGTCTGGCTTTGTTCAAGTAAACCTCCGGCAATAAGCCCACCGATGGCTCCGGGGCCAAGTACCACCCAGTTCAGGTTATCCTTCGTCACGCTTTTTCTCCAGAGCTATTAACGGCTTACGTATTACCCAAAGAAAAATAAGGCTGGGAATAACCATCACAGCGGTAAGCACAAAGAACAGTGTCCAATTGCCGTTCATCGAATCGACAATAACACCACTGTAGGAGGAGAGCAGAGTTTTTCCTAAAGTTCCCAGTGAGGCCATGAGAGCATATTGAGTCGCGGTAAAAGTGCGGTTGCAAAGTAAACTGATAAAAGCAACGAAGGCAACAGTTGACCAGGCACTGGTAAATCCGTCAATTAAGACAGCACTTAAGAATAGGTTGGTGTCAGGACCGACCATGGCTATCCAGGAAAACATGAGGTTAGAGGATGCCATGGCCAAGCCACCCACCATTAAACCTTTAACAATGCCGACCCGCAAATTGACGAGGCTGCCAAGAAGGGCAAAAACAATGGTTACCCACCAGGTTACTAATTTAGAATAAGTCCCTATTTCTGCGTTGGTAAACCCAACTTCTTTATAAAAGACAATCGACATTCTGCCCAAAAAAGCTTCTCCTATTTTAAATAGGAAGATAAAAGCAAGAATTGAAAATGCCAATTTGACACCATTACGAGAAAAGAACTCTCCAATGGGCTGAATAACGGTAATACTGACTCTTTCTTTCATTGCCGGCCAGAAGTTAACCAGCTCAGTCTTTATCGTCGGATCTTGATGATAGGTGGTTCGCCGGACAAAAAGTACGATTACCGCCAATCCGAGCATGACGCAACCTAAACCGAAATAAGCATGTTGCCATTGCCACGTCACCCCATCGACAATGAAAAAGGGTAAAGCCCCTAAACCGCTGTAACCTGTCCACCAGCCAGCCGTTGTCATTGCCGCGCCTGCGTTTTGTAAGCGTCCCTCAGCTTCAGAAAATGACTCGATGCGATAAGCATCAATGGCAATATCCTGAGTGGCTGAACTAATCGCTATGCCCAGTGCAATTAGCCCAACAACATGCAGGTTGTTGGTGATATCGAGGCTGGCTAATGAGAAGCAGCCGCCGGCGATAAGCATCTGGCAGAGGAATATCCAGCTTCTTCTCTGGCCTAACCAGCGAGTCAGTAGAGGGAGCTTCAGATTATCAATGAGAGGTGACCACAAGAAGTTAATGGAGTAGGCACCAAAAACGGCGCCAAAATAACCAATAATCGATCGGGTGAGTCCAACTTCCTGCAGCCAGGCGGATAGTGCTGAGCCAATCATCACCCATGGGAAACCACTGGCAATGCCCAGCACAAAAATAACCCATACGCGCGATTGACGGTAAACTTGCAGGTCTTGCCAGAACGTCGGCTTCACTGATTTCATTCGCTCTAGGGTATCACTTCAATGCGTTGTAAAACAGGTGGATTAACCGGTACATCGGCCCAGCCAATCTCATCACTGAATGGTTGAGACTCTATTGCCGCCATGGCCTCCAGCACATCCAGACCTTCAACGATATGTCCAAAAACCGTATACCCCCAGTCGCCCTTGCCAGGGTCAAGTGAGGTGTTTTCATTTAAGTTAAAGAAAAACTGACGGGTAGCTGAGTGGGGCTCGCGTTCACGGGCCATCGCGATGGTACCGTATTCGTTTTTTAAACCGTTACCCGACTCATTCACAATCTTTTCAAAGACCGGTTCGGGTTGAAACTCCTGGTTGTACCCACCGCCCTGAATAACGAAGCCCGGGACCAGACGATGGAATATGGTGTTGTTATACTGTGCTTTTTTTACATAGCGAAAAAAGTTTTTAACGGTTATCGGTGCTGCGTCCCGGTTTAATTCAACCACGATATTCCCCATTGATGTCACCATCTTGACGCGTGGGAAGGGGTTGTCTGGCTGGATTTCGGCATAGCTCAGGTTAATAAATAAAACAGCAATAATTGCCGAAAAATAACGTAGCCATTTCATCTTTAAAAGTCCTCTTGTTCCGGTAACCGCAGTTTAGGATCTTTCGCAATATCCGTCAGTACTGAGTTTAACAGTTGCTTGAATTGACGCTCGATGGTGGCCTGAGCCGGCTTCATCGCTCCGGAAGAGTTGTAGGTTCCGGAGTAAAAGTTGCTATAGCGGCGATTATCACGAGTGGCTTCTACCCGAAGAGTGATGTTGTGTTCGAGCTCGTATTTCAAGGTATGTAATTCTGCTTCGATAAGCGCTTTTTCAATAGTGACATACCAGGTGAGTCCGGTGTTGCTGTATGAGCCGGTCACTGGTTGTAATGCTTCTTCAACGATACTGGTTAAAGGTTGCTGAGGTGCTGCAAATACCGCTTTGTCCTGCTTTTTCTTATGACGGTATAAGTAGGAATACGTGCGTTTATCCGCAACCTTTAACTGGTTAACCTGAGTATTTAGTGTATCAACAACTGTGTTGGCACTAATGATCAGTGGGTCAGGCTGACTCTGGCAAGCGCTAAGAATAAGTGTAAAACTTACGGCAACTAATGTTCGAAACATGTGAGTTATCCTTTTTTCTGGCAGTCATTCACCTGACGTCGATTCGTGCTATTATACGGTGAAACGGTATTGTCATAAAACACCCTATCATTATGCCGATACTAGCCGACAGAAGTAAAAGGTTTTGCCGTGACTAAATTTGCTGAAATTACCGGTTGGGGAAAGTGTCTGCCGCCGGCTGTAATGACCAATGATGATCTTGCAACCTTTCTGGAGACATCCGACGAATGGATTGTGTCGAGAACAGGAATTTCCGAACGACGAGTGAGCCATGTCGGTACCTCCGAGTTGGCTACTGTTGCTGCGCGGAATGCGCTGGCAGCCGCAGACTTAGATCCAAATGAATTAGATTTAATTATTGTGGGCACTTGTACTGCCGATGAAATTATTCCTAATGTTGCCTCTGCAGTACAACGAAATATTGGCGCAAAAGATGCCGCGGCATTCGATTTGAACGCTGCCTGTAGTAGTTTTTTATATGCTATGCACGTTGCTACGCAAGGGATAAAAACAGGTGCGCACAAAAAAGTATTGTTAATTGGCGCTGAGCGACTAACTCGTATTCTTGATTGGACCAAGCGTGAAAGCGCGGTGCTGTTCGGTGATGGAGCTGGCGCTATGGTGCTGGAAGCATCTGATGAAGAGGTTGGTCTTTTGGCTAGCCACATTAGTTGTGATGCGGATGCGCGCGATGTCCTGAGTCTTGATTTTGGCTTGAGCTTTGACCGGTTCGGCTTTGACGGCATTATGCAATTTGATTTTGTCGGTCAGGAAATTTTCAAACGGGCTGTGAAAGGGATGAGCGCAGCCGTCGAAAATGTTTTCCAGCAAACTGGCATGACAACCAACGATATTGACGCGCTGATCCCTCATCAGGCAAATAAGCGACTCATCGACTTTCTTGGCAAAATGTGTAAAGTGCCGAGTGAAAAAACCGTGATCAACATTCAGAATTATGGGAATACGTCTTCAGCCACGTTACCTATCGCTTTTGCTGAAGCGGCTGACAATGGCATTATCAAACCCGGCGACAGTATTATGTCAGCGGTCTTTGGTGGAGGGCTGACCTGCGGGGCAGGGCTGATTAAATGGGGGCAAAGGGTAACACCTAAGCGGCCTAACCAAATGGAATTGCCAGCTGGCGATAAAACAGCCCTGGAGTTAATTGTTCCAATGCACGAAGCGACCAAAAAAGCGTGGAAGAATCGCGGTCAGTCGTAGATGACGGGAGGCAGACTTTGAGTACTGAAGAGCTTGTTCAAATTTCAGAAGATAATGGTATTGTTCGGATACGGCTGAACCGACCGGAAAAGAAAAACGCCTTCACTCAGGACATGTATACCGCCTGCAATGAGGCGTTAAAAACGGCGGATAAAGATAACTCGATTCACGCGGTACTTTTCGAGTCTAGCGGCGACAGCTTTTCCGCCGGTAACGATTTAAACGACTTTTTATCGATTGAAAACTTAGATGAGTCGGCACCACCATTTCAGTTTCTTCATACGTTAGCTCGCGTTGAAGTGCCGGTAGTAGCGGCTGTTAATGGTCTGGCTATTGGTATCGGTACCACGCTTTTGCTGCACTGTGATATTGTCTATTGTAGTGACGATGCCGTCTTTGCGTTGCCTTTTGTGCAATTGGGGCTGCTACCCGAAGCGGCATCCAGTTTATTACTGCCGCAAATTTGTGGTTATCAGAAAGCGGCAGAATTATTGTTATTAGGCGAAAGTATCGACGCGCAGTCGGCTCAACAAGCGGGATTCGTTAATCATGTCTCTTCTGTTGAACGCTTGCCGATTGTTGTGAATGAAACGCTTGATAAGTTACGTAAGCAATCAAGCAAGTCGCTAAGAGTCTCCAAACACTTACTAAAACAGCCTGCTGAGTCTGTTGCTGACCGCATTAGTCGGGAAGCGACATTTTTTGCTAAAGCGTTAAGCTCTGACGAAGCGCGTCAGGCAATCGCGTCAAAGCTGCAGAAAAAGTAAGCAAAAGGTTCACTGCGGGTTGTGTCAGGCGGGCAACTGGTTCATAATGCAGCCCGCTTTGAATAAAGCGTTTATGGTGACTCTGCGGGTCCCCTCGCAACGCTAACTGGTGAACCCGGTCAGGCCCGGAAGGGAGCAGCCGTAGTCAGGGATGTGTGTGCCGAGGTGTGGCTGGTAGAGTCGCCACCCAAATTTTTATTAATCGCCGTCCGGGCGTTTTCTCCCCTTAAGAAACTCTAATGCTTCCGTTATTGCTTTGTGCACTTGCATTTCCATGTCTAACCGTTTGGAAGGTGGCAGGAAAAAAGCCATATCCACTTCGTGACGAATGTAGCGGGGAGGCAACTGATTAAGCACTAAGCAGCAAAGGTCAGAAAGAAACTCCTGATTGTACTGCTTTTCAAGCTCAAGCTCTTCGACCCGGTCTGCAACTAAGCGTTCGTAATAATTGTGAATGTCATCGTCAAATTTCATCTACGCCTCCTTCTCCTGATTGTCATCAGTATAAACATAATAGCCCGCTCTGAGTAACTGAGCATGTGCTCTTATTAAACGAGTTAAGTTGCGCTGGTAACCGCCCCCAATGACAGCGGCCAGGGGAATTTCATGCTGCTTAGCAAAGCTTAGTACAGAAAAATCCCGTTGAAAAATGCCCGCCAGACTAATGTTGAGATGACCCAGTTCGTCGCGCTGATAAATATCGACGCCGGCATCGTATAGAATGATGTCAGGTTTAACTTCTTTCCTTATAAATGTCAGAACTTCACCTAAAGCACTTAAATACTCACGGTCAGAAGTGTTTTTACTCAGCGGTCGATCTAAATCAGACTTTACTTTAGAGAAAGGAAAGTTTCGTTCTCCATGAAGTGAGCACGTAAAAACTCGACTGTCTTTCTCGAATAGCGTTGCAGTGCCGTCACCTTGGTGAACATCGGTGTCTAACACGGCCACCTTTAAGTGTGGATATTTTCGTAAAATCTCGTTACAAGCTATGGCTAAATCATTGAGTAAACAAAAGCCACTTCCCCAGTCTTTGTGCGCGTGGTGATAGCCGCCGGAAAAGTGTATTGCAACACGGTGAGTTAATGCCAGCTCCATTGTTCGGAGCGTTCCACCGGCCGATGTGAGGGTGCGTTGTAATAATTGTTCTGACCAGGGGAAGCCAATTCGGCGCCATGCGACCTTATCGAGGCTGTTGGTACTCAGCCTGGTCAAGTAATCGGTACAATGCGTGCGTGCAACTTGTTCCCAGTTAACGGGCTCTGGCGTGTACCACTGACTCGCTTTTGCACCATGTTTTAGTGCCCAATCTTTCAATAGACGATATTTTTCTATTGGATAACGATGCCTGGGCGGTAAGTCTAGTTGACTGTATAAAGGTGAATAAACAAAAGGAACTTCAACCTTCTTCATAGCGACTAATCTTCTTCTCTAAATTATCGATAGCCATCTGGCAGCGATTCAGGCGTTGTTGAGCACTGTGAATAAGGGTAGGGTTATTGTTGTTTACCGCGTTGTCCAAGTTTTCTTTTAGGCGCCTTTCATAGTCTCGATATGTGACCAGTTGTTGGTGCATTGATTGAAGTTGATTTTGGGCTGTAATTCGATGGTCTTGTTTTTGACTGGGGAGCTTATTTGCACGGAAAGCGGTGTTTAGTGCTTCGAGTTGAGCCCCTAACTTTTCCGCAAGATATTGCTGCGCTGCTTGATTTTGACTATGTTGAAGCTGTTCAAAAATCCGCCTGGCCTCCATCACATAATCAACGGCAAGATTTGAGCGTTGGTTAAAAAGGGATGTGCTGAACCAATTTTCGCTCAGCTCACGCTTTTTCTGTCGGTTTTCGCCGTCAATATGCTCCGCACGCGCTATTAAAGTCGTTAGTAGCTGCTCAATATGTTGTATTGACGTTATATTTAAAATCTCTTTCATGCCTTTATAATAAAGGAATTTGGAACTTAGGTCACGAAATAGGGTCTGTCATTACATATAGGTTAATAAATTAGTTGTTTAAAAAACGTTGAAATTAGAAAGTCAGTGTTGTTAGAAGATCAAAAAGTGATACTATTCTAGCAGGAGTAATATTCAAAGTTAGGTAGGAAAGCACCTAAACTGGGGTATGAAAAGAGTTGACGACAGGATGTTGTCCGAGAAAATATCTGGAAATTACACAGCTCCAGATCCGTGTTCTACACTGGATATAAAACGACAGTTATAGCGCGGTTGACTCGGTTTACTTGGTTGACAGCGTATAGCCATCGTGGGAGTATTCTTTGGTATTGCTGCATTTCTAGCAATAGCAATCGCATGTAGAACTAGATCTTTTCGTCATTCAAACAACTGGTGTTTCGCGCCTTAGGCGTTGAAGCGGAAGTTAAGTCAAATTGGTTGGGAACTATGACCAAAGTAATTAAAAGAACCAAACTCGCTGCAACCCTTATGGGTGTGATGGCGTTTGCTGGCACCGGCGTAGCCGCTGCACAGCAAGTAGACGTAGCAAAGCTACAAAACGAAGAGCAACAAATCCTGAAAGCTGGTGCTCAGTCTCAGGAAAAAATTAACTCTTTGTTTGAGCAGAGCCAGGATCTTCTCATCGAGTATCGCTCAGTTGTAGCTGAGTACGAGAACTTGAAGATGTATAACGATCACGTTCAGCGCTTGGTTAACGACCAGGAAGCAACGCTGGATTCACTGCAGAAGCAAATCGATGGTATCGAACGCACTAAGCAGGGCGTCGTTCCACTAATGTATGAAATGATCGATGCGCTTGAGCAGTTTGTGAAGCTGGATGTGCCTATCCATCGTGAAAAGCGTATGGAACGTGTTGACGGTTTACGCGACACCATGGGCAACTCTAACGTTTCTACATCAGAGAAGTTCCGCCAAATCATCGAAGCTTATCAAGCGGAAATGGATTATGGCAGCATGCTAAATTCTTATCAGGGCAACCTGGAAGTTGACGGTGAACAAGTTGCTGTTGATTATTTCCACATGGGTCGTGTTGCGTTCTTAGCTCAGTCTTTAGACTTACAAAATGCTTGGATCTACAACGACGATACCGATGAGTGGACTGCTTTGGAAGACGAGTTTATCCGTCCTCTGACCCAAGCGATTCGTATGTCACGTAAGCAACTTGCTTACGATCTGGTGAAACTTCCAGTATTCGCAGCGGAGAGTGCAGAATGAATAAATTAGTTAAATCGTTAATGATTGCAGCAGCAGTCACCCTTTCTGCAGGTACGACTCTCGCTGCACAAGCTCAGGATAACACCGAAGCTAAAAATCTTGATGAGCTGATGCAGCTTGTTGAGAAAAACCGTGTCAGTTCTCGCCAGTTAAATGCTGAACGTGAACGTGAGTTCACCGCAGCGCGTGCCGATAAACAAGCTTTGTTAAATCGTGCTGAGCAGCAACTGAAAGAAGAGAAAGCTCGTGGTAAACGTTTACAGGAAGAGTTTTCTGAAAACGAAGTTAAGTTAGCGAACAAAGAACAAGAACTAGAGAACGCTAAAGGTACTCTGGGAGAAATGTTCGGTGTTGTTCGTGGTGCTGCTACAGAAACCATTGGCCGTATCGCAACTTCAATCATCAGTGCGCAATATCCAGGTCGTGAAGACGTTCTGGAAAGCCTGTCAGAAGCAAAAGAACTTCCTACTCTGGAAGAACTTGAAGAACTTTGGCAAGCACTGCTAACTGAAATGGTCGAATCAGGCAAGGTTGTTCGTTTTAATACCGATGTTACGTTACTTGACGGTGGTGTCGAAAACCGCGAAGTGATTCGTCTTGGTACGTTCAACTTAATTTCAGGCGATGAGTACCTGATATACAACGATGTAACCGAGCAAGTTCAGCCGTTACCTCGTCAGCCGGAAGGTGGCGCAACCAGCCAAGCGCAAGAGTTTTACAACACAGAAAGTGGTTATGCAGGCGTATATCTTGATCCGTCTAAAGGGCAAATCTTAAGTCTGTTGACTCAAAAAGCGACTATGATGGAGCGTTATCATCAAGGTGGCACTGTTGGTTACGTTATTACCGCAGTATTAATTCTGGGTCTGATAATCTCTGTTTTCAAACTGGTTACATTGACTGCAGCAGGCGGAAAAATTCGCTCTCAGTTGAAAAATGTAGGCCAACCTAAAGACAATAACGCCTTAGGCCGTATTCTGAAGGTTTATCAGGAGAACAAATCTGCTGATGCTGAAAACCTTGAGTTAAAACTGGACGAAGCGATTTTACGCGAAACTCCGCGAATTGAGAGTGGCATTAACGTCATCAAGATTCTTGCGGCTATCGCACCACTGCTTGGTCTGTTGGGTACGGTTGTTGGTATGATTGGTACTTTCCAGTCTATTACACTGTTTGGTACCGGTGATCCGAAGATCATGGCAGGCGATATCTCTATGGCGTTGGTGACAACAGCTATGGGTCTAATTGCAGCTATTCCATTGATTTTGGCTCACAGTATTGTGGCTTCTCGCGGCAAGTCTATTGTTCATATTCTGGACGAGCAGGCTGCGGGTATCGTAGCTGCGCATTCGGAGAAGGAGTAACCCATGCTTTACCTGATGGAACTTTGGGAATCTATCAGGGATTTTCTGGCTACCGGTGGCGATGTTTTGTTCATCGTCATGGGGGTGCTCTTTCTAATGTGGGTACTGATGATTGAGCGTTATTGGTACCTTATCGGTGCGTTTCCAAAACTTCGCGACGATATTATCGCTAAGTGGGACGCCCGTAAGGACACCACCTCATGGTACGCCCATAGAATCCGTGAAGCATGGATCTCCGAAGCGAACGATAAACTGAATGCACGTATTCTGTTGATTAAAACTTGTGTTGCCTTATGCCCACTCGTGGGTCTATTGGGAACAGTAACTGGTATGATTACAGTGTTTGAAATCATGGCAGTACAAGGGACGGGTAACCCTCGTCTGATGGCATCGGGTATTTCGATGGCAACAATCCCGACAATGGCGGGCATGGTTGCAGCATTATCCGGTATGTTCTTCGCTACACGCCTCGAGAGCAGAGTGCGCAGAGCGAAAGAAGGCCTTGTTGACAGTTTGCCACATCACTAAGAGAGTAAAACTATGGCACGTAATCGTAATCGAGAAGAGGAAGATGCGTCGATCGACATGACGCCGATGCTCGACATCGTCTTCATTATGTTGATCTTCTTTATCGTGACGACCTCGTTTGTTAAAGAAGCTGGTATTCAGGTCAATAAGCCTGAAGCGAGTCAGGCGACAAAAGAACCGTCGGCAAACATCTTTATCGCAATTCGCGATACGGGTGAAGTCTGGATGGATAAACGTCAAGTGGATGTTGAGCGTGTAGGAGCGAACATAGAACGTATGTTAGCTGAGCAGCCAACAGACATTGTTGTTATCCAGGCAGACAAAGAAGCTGAGCATGGTCGCGTCGTCGAAGTTATGGACCAGGTTAAGGAAGCGGGTATCGATAAGATATCCATAGCTGCGGAGAATAACTAATATGGTGCGCTTTTTAGTATCTTTACTACTAGGTGCCGCCGTTACGTTTGCTCTGTTTGCTTTCATGGCTTACTTAATCGGTGGAGGGGCGAAACGTAATGAAGCGCCGCCTCCAACGCCGGTTATTGACATCGTAACGTCGCCACCAGATTCAAACGTTCAAGAGCGTCGGCGTACTCCGCCGCCGCCACCGCCGCCGCCTGAGCAACCACCTCAGCAACCACAGTCTCAGCCTGATACGTCAGATGCGAATCTGAATATGAATATGGGCTTTGATGTGAATGTTGGTGGAGCTGATACTGGACTATCTGGTCCGGGTGGCATGCTAAACAGTGATGGCGATGCAACGCCAATTGTTCGTATTGAGCCACGTTATCCGCCATCAGCGGCCAGAAATGGCACGGAAGGTTGGGTGCAACTGCGCTTTACTATCACTCCGCAAGGTGGTGTGACGGACGTTGAAGTCATTGACTCTGAACCTCGTCGAGTATTTGATCGTGAGGCTCGTCGCGCCTTATTGCGCTGGAAGTATAAGCCTAAGGTTGTTGACGGTAAGCCTGTCAGTCAGGAAGGCATGACGGTACAGCTCGACTTTTCAATGAGCGGGGACTAAGAAATGAAATATACAGCAAAAGCATTTGTTAGTGCCCTGGCCTTTATTTCGGTCATGTTGACGACCTCGGTGCCAGCGAAGGCACAGGATCTTGGTTTCAATATTCCGGATAAAGAGACCGTTGAGGCGCAGAAAAAGGCTCGTGAAAACAAAGCCGCATCTCAAAGTATTGGTCGAGCGATAATGGATGCGTTTGAACTGTATGAGCAGGAAAAAATTAAGGAAGCGATAGCGGTTCTTGAAGAACAAGATCCGGAGCCGGGATACGACTCTGCCTATTTGGCTCGTTTCCTTGGTAACCTGTATGCAGCTGACGAACGTATGGGTGACGCTCTTCGTATCTTAAAAGATGCCGTTGACCAGAATGTACTGGGCTGGAATGATCAAGCAGCAGGATTGAAACTGGTAGGGCAAATTAGTCTACAAGAAGAAAAGTACGAGCAAAGCCTTGAATACCTAAGAAAGTGGGTTCAATTCACAGGTCAGCGCGATGCTGGAGTCTTCGAGTACATGGCTAATGCGCATTATCAGCTGAAAAACTTTGCGAAGATAATTCCTTTTGCCAGAGCTTCTATGGCAGCTTCTGAAGAGCCGAATAAAAACATCTACAATCTTATGATGGCGTCTTATTACGAACGTAAAATGTATTCAGATGCTATTCGGATTTTGGAAGAAGGCTTAAATAAGCTTCCTGAAGTGACGAGCTGGTGGCCCCAATTGGCACAGTTCTATATGTTAGAAGAAAACTACGGAAAGTCTCTTCAAACCATGGAAGTTGCGTATTTGGCCGGATACCTTGATAAAGAAAACCAATACAAAATGTTGGTGCAACTTTATGACAATGAAGGTATTCCTTACAAAGCTGCAGCGACTATGGAAAAGCATATAGAAGCGGGTGATATTGAAGACACCGCTAAAAACTATGCGACAGTAGCGAACAGCTATCACAGAGCTAAAGAACTTGAAGAAGCGGTTGCTTGGTATGGCAGAGCCGCAGAATTAAGTGATGATGCAGAAGACAAGGGTGAGTACTACCGTAAGCAAGGCGATTTAATGATTTTAAACCAGCAATATATCGCAGCAACGGATCCTTTGAAGAAAGCGTTAGACTTTTTAGCTCGTGACGAAGAAGGTCGTATTTATATGTCATTAGCAGAAGCGTATTTCTACGGAGGTGATTATCGCCAGGCAATGCGTTATGTTGATGAAGCCGCGACTTTTGACGGACAGCGTCGCAGTGCTCGTAGTTGGAAAGGCTATATTCAATCAACTGCGAAGAGGAAAGGCATCGAACTTGATTGATTGCTTTTTGTTCTTACTGCATAGTAAAACCCGACCTTAGTGTCGGGTTTTTTGTTTTATCAGGGGGCATAATGAGAGCTAATTCGGCAGGTCTTGGATTAAGGAATGAGTTAGTTGATGCGGCACTTGCTGGCGACATAAATGCTGATTTTCTAGAACTCGCTCCGGAAAACTGGATCCCGTTTAAAGGGAAGCGTTTAGAGACGTTGGCTAAAATTGCTGAAAACTACCCACTAACCACTCATGGGCTGTCTTTGTCTATCGGTAGTCAGGATCCTTTAGACATTGTTTTCTTAAATGATCTAAAACAGTTCTTAGCAGAGTTTAAAGTGGATATTTACAGTGAGCACCTGAGTTATTGTTCCCATAACGGGCAACTGTATGATTTACTGCCGATACCTTTTACGCAAGAGGCTGTTTCTTATGTCAGTTCTCGAATTTTGGATGTTCAAACTCACCTTAATCGGCCCTTGATTCTTGAAAATGTCTCCTACTATGCCAGCCCCGCTCCTGAATTGACTGAACTGGAATTTATCAAGAGAACGCTCGAAGCTGGCGACTGCAATCTCTTACTGGACGTCAATAATGTGTTCGTGAACAGTGTTAATCATGGTTATGATCCTTATCAATTTATCGAGGACTTACCTTCCGAACGAATTATTTATGGGCATATCGCTGGACACCATGAGGAATACGATGATCTTTTCATTGATACCCACGGTGCAAAGGTAAAAGATAAAGTGTTTGAATTGCTTGATTACGCCTATCTGCATCACGGGGTTTATCCAACTCTATTGGAGAGAGATTTTAACTTTCCCTCTCTGGCAGAATTAAACCAAGAGCTAGAACAGATAAAAGCGATACAAGCACGCTATGAGTAGCCAAACACTAAAGCAAATTCAGAACCGCTTCGTAGAGCAGTTGAAGACACCAGAAAAGGCGGTTGAAGAAACCTGGCTTAAGGATATTGAAGGTCGTCGTCTTGCCATCTACCAGAGGCTTCTGCGCAATAACCTTTTTCGTTTTATTGATAATGCTTTCCCGGTACTTAAAAAGCTGTCGAGAGAACAGGCCTGGTCAGAAGTAAAAGAGCGATTTTTTCGTAACTTTTCATCTCAGTCTCCTTACTTTACCGGTATAGCGGAAAGTTTCGTTGAGTATTTGAGAGAGCATGACGAATTATTTGTTTTCGCTGCGGAGCTTGCTCACTATGAGTGGGCTGAGATAGCCGCAGAGCAAAAGGCGTGGCCTCAGAACTATACGTGTTTTCAACAACCGCTTAATGAGAATCATATCGTTGGGCTTAATCCGACAGCGATAGTGGCTTCATACGAGTATCCCGTTGATGAAATAGGCTCTGACTTCCAACCAGAAAAGCCACTTACGGCACCCCGGTTTTTAGTTGTTTTCCGCGATACGGCGAGTAGCGTTCGTTTTATACGCATAAATGCTATGACCTATCTGTTGTTAACGGAGCTTCAAAATAGCAATGGAGTGGTATTAAGAAATTTTTTGCAACGACTACCTGAATTGCTTCCCCAGTGGCCTGCAGAACAACTGCAACAGGGAGCATTACAGACGTTACAACGTTTTTCCGAGCAGCAATTATTAATAATGGTAAAGAATTGATTTCAACTTTTATCGTTGTGGAGGATCGAGTATGATCAGCACCGATTTCACTGAGAGGTAAAAGTTATGTCATCAGGAACCTTTAAGGAACCCGCAGGGAAAAGATTTTTGCTTATAGCTGTTGGCTTATTTTTAGTTGCCGGCTGTTTGCCATTAATATTGCGCTTAGTACAAATACTTTCTGCTTAAATAAATCCTCATTAACTATCAGGTAAGCGACATTTATGTCAGTCACTTTGCTCGTTGTCGAGGATAAAGACAAAACTCTTGAGTCTATTTGCCGCACGATAGAACCGCTTGGTTTCGATGTGACCATCGCACGTGACGGGCTGGATGGCCTAAGTAAGGCAAAACAAACGTATTTTGATATTGTCCTGCTTGATCACAAAATGCCGGTTATGGATGGCTTGTCTTTATTGAAAAACTTACGTGATTTAGAAGCCTATCACCACAGCCCATTATTATTTATGTCAACTCAAGACATGGTGGAAATAGAGCCTAAAGCGTTAAAAGCAGGAGCGACGCAGTGCCTTGCGAAACCTCTCCAGGAAGACTTTCTTCTTGATACGTTAAAGGCATGGGCTGTTCGTTTTGTTGCTTAATAAAAGGGTAAGACATGGATTCAACTGTAACTGACATCCGGGACGCCATTGGTTCTATTAAGGACTATCCCAAACCTGGCATCATCTTTCGTGATATAACGCCTTTATTGCAAAATACTGACGCTTTTCAGTTAGCTATTAATACGTTAAGGCAACGCTATAGCGGGCAAGGCATAACTCAAATCGCAGCAATTGAAGCGCGAGGTTTTATTTTTGGTTCTGCATTAGCTTACGCAATGGGCTGCGGACTCACGCTTTTACGTAAGCCAGGAAAACTGCCTGGCGAAGTTGTAAGCCAAAGCTACCAGTTAGAATACGGTTCGGATGAACTGCAAATGCATCAAAACGCACTCACGGAAAATGACCGGGTGTTGATCGTCGATGATCTGCTCGCAACGGGCGGAACCGTTGTTGCAGCAAACCAACTCATTGCGTCCTCCGGAGCCGAGGTTATCGAAGCGGCTTTTGTCGTGTCGCTGCCTGAGTTAGGTGGTGAAGATAAATTGCAGCAGAGTGGCGTTGCATGCTATACCTTATGTCAGTTTTAACTAGACAGAGTCAAGAATCGGCCTTATGAGTTATCAGGTACTGGCAAGAAAATGGCGGCCTTCACAATTTGCAGAAGTTGTGGGGCAACAGCATGTTCTGAAACCGCTTGAGCATGCGCTTGCTAAGCAGCGGCTGCATCATGCCTACCTGTTTACAGGAACCCGGGGAGTGGGGAAAACCACGATTGCCCGTATTCTGGCCAAAGCACTTAACTGTGAGCAAGGTATTACGGCAACTCCATGTGGGCAATGCAGTGCCTGTCTTGAAATAGAGCAAGGACGATTTGTCGACTTGCTTGAAATAGATGCCGCATCAAGAACAAAAGTTGAAGATACCCGGGAGTTACTCGATAACGTTCAGTATCGTCCAACCCGAGGTCGTTACAAGGTGTACCTTATTGACGAAGTACACATGCTGTCGCGGCACAGTTTTAACGCCTTGCTTAAGACCCTTGAGGAGCCGCCGGAGCACGTAAAGTTCCTATTGGCGACGACCGATCCTCAAAAGCTTCCTGTCACTATTCTGTCGCGTTGTCTGCAGTTTAACTTAAAAGCTTTGTCGAAGGATGACATTAGTCAGCAGCTTGATTATGTATTGGCGCAGGAGCAAATTCAGGCTGATGCTGAGGCTCTGCCATTGCTGGCACGATCTGCCCGCGGCAGTATGCGCGACGCCCTGAGTTTGACTGATCAAGCCATTGCACAAGGTGGCGGTTCGGTGAACATTGACAGTGTCAGGCGCATGCTGGGCAATGTTCCTGTTGCGGATATTGCGGCATTGCTGAACAGTGTTCTCGAAGGCGATGCAGAATGGGTCATGCAGCGGGTCGATGGCATGGTATCCATGGTTCCTGACTTGAGCTCTGTGCTGGTCGAGCTGCAAAGCTTGTTACACCAACTGGCTCTGGTTCAGCAAGTTCCGGGAGCTGCGAATTCATTTGAAAACAGCGACGTACTTAAACCGTTACTACGGCGTATGCCTGCCGAATTGATTCAGGTTTTCTATCGCATTGTACTAGAAGGTCGCCGGGAGCAACCTTTTGCTGTCGATGCTCGCAGTGGGCTGGAAATGACCTTACTGCGTTTATTGAGCTTTCGGCCGGCTGAGAGTGTGAGCCTTGACCATAATGATATTGCAGAATTAGATTCATCTCAGGCTAATGATATTCCCTCTTCGGAATTGACTGACTTCGAGCAGGAAGTGCCACAACCTGAGCCTCAGCTCGCAGAGCCTGAACAGCCTGAATATCCGGTAGAGCCAGAAACATACGATAATGAGCCGCCTTCATATCATACTGGAGAGCAGAAAGAGGAGCCGGCTCAATACGATTCCTGTGTCTCTGATCTGCTGCGCGTTCGTGAGCAATTAACTGAAAAAAAAAATCTAAATAAAGACAGCCAGACAGTAGAAAAACCTGCGGTTGATGAGAGCATCAATACGCCAGCCCCGCAACCAGAACCAGAACCAGAACCAGAACTAATAGTAGCAACTGAAACTACCTCAGCCTCAGGTAACAATCACGACGTGTTTCCTGAGTTAAATGATGATATCCGTGAAGCTGCTGAAGTGGATAAGTGGAGTGCTATGATTGCGGGGATGGACATTTCCGGTTTGGCCCGCCAGGTCTTATTAAACTCAGAACTCCAGAAGATGGGTGGGGATGAGTGGTTAATATTGGTTGCAGAAGAACAGAAAAGTTTATTGAACGATTCGACCAGTCAGGCCGTCAGAGAGTCTTTATCTGAATTATTAGGGCCCGGCGCTAAGGTCGAGTTTACTATCGGCGTACCGACTCAGCCAACGCCTCTTATGGTGCAACAACACATTAATGAGTTCCGGCATCAACGTGCTTGCCAAATATTACAAGCCGACGAGGGTGTACAGGAATTACAGCAACGGTTTCAAGCGCAAATTGATGAGTCATCAATTCAGGCGCGTTAATTTTTGAGAAGCTTAAACGAGGAATAAAATTATGTTTAAAGGTGGAATGGGTAACATGATGAAGCAGGCGCAACAAATGCAGGAGCGCATGCAGCAAGCACAGGAAGAAGTCGCGAACATGGAAGTCACTGGTGAAGCTGGTGCGGGGTTAGTGAAAATTACCATGCTCGGCAATCACAATGTTAAACGGGTCAGTATCGACCCAAGCCTGATGGAAGATGACCAGGAAATGCTGGAGGACTTAATTGCCGCAGCCACCAATGACGCTGTGCGCCGTGTTGAAGAAACCAGTAAAGAGCGTATGTCAGAAATTACCGGCGGCATGGGTTTGCCCCCGGGTTTTAAGATGCCGTTCTAAGAATTGGGATAGGTAGTAATGAGTATTAGTCCGGCAATCGATCAGCTTGTTGATAATCTAAAACGTCTACCGGGGGTTGGCCAAAAGTCAGCACAGCGTATGGCGTTTCATTTGCTTGAGCGTGATCGCGGTGGTGCCTCAAGGCTTGCTGAATCTTTGCAGTCTGCTGTTGAAAAGGTAGGACACTGCGAATGTTGCCGGACTTTAACTGAAGAACCATTGTGTCGAATTTGCAGTAACCCGATACGCCGCGAAAACGGTGTACTTTGTGTTGTTGAAACACCGGCCGATGTTCTGGCTATTGAGCAAACCTCTCAATTTCAGGGGCGTTATTTCGTACTGATGGGGCATTTGTCACCTTTGGATGGTATAGGTCCTGCGGATATCGGGCTAGATGAGCTTGAGCGACAATTGCAGAATGAACCGGTTGAAGAGATTGTACTGGCAACCAATCCGACCGTAGAAGGTGATGCTACAGCGCACTACATTGCTGACATTGCTGCCCAACAAAATATTAATACCACCCGTATAGCTCACGGGGTGCCGGTCGGCGGTGAGCTCGGTTATGTTGATCAAACCACATTAGGTCATGCCTTCAGCGGCCGAAAACAATTTTCCCGATGACTTGAAAATGTCTCCTGCGCCCCCATTGTTATTGGCATAGGTAATAACAGCAGGAGAAATATATTATGGCGGAAGCCGGTCAAATGGAAAAACATGGATTTCAGACAGAAGTAAAACAATTGCTTCACCTGATGATTCACTCTCTGTATTCCAATAAAGAAATTTTCTTACGCGAACTGGTCTCTAATGCGTCCGACGCAGCGGATAAGTTGCGTTTTAAAGCATTAAGCGACAACTCTCTGTACGGAGACGACAGTGACCTTCATGTTCGTGTCTCTGTTGATAAAGACAGCCGGACCATCACTATCAGTGACAATGGGGTTGGCATGACCCGCGACAATGTGATGAATAACCTGGGGACCATTGCCAAATCGGGTACCGCAGAGTTTTTCGGTCAGTTATCCGGTGACGAGGCAAAAGACAGCAAGTTAATCGGTCAGTTTGGTGTTGGTTTTTATTCAGCTTTTATTGTTGCCGACGAAGTCACGGTCAGAACGCGCTCTGGGCTGGAAAAAGACGCATCAGCAGTTGAGTGGCGCTCGCAAGGCGAAGGCGAATTCGAAATAGCGGATATTGAGAAAGCCCGCCGTGGAACCGACATTATTTTGCACCTGAAAGACGATGCCGATGAGTTTTTAGATGAAAATCGTTTGCGCGGCATTATTAACAAATATTCAGAACATTTGAGCATACCGGTTCAAATGTGGAAAGAACCAGTACCGGAGTCAGAGGACGACGAAGGCAATAAAGTAGAAGGTCAGCCGGGTGAATGGGAAACCGTTAACTCAGGCCAGGCACTGTGGACTCGTGAAAAGTCAGATATTACTGATGAAGAGTACAAAGAGTTCTACAAAACGGTCGCTCACGATTTTGATGAGCCTTTGCTGTGGAGCCACAATAAAGTTGAAGGCACAACCGAATACACTAACTTGCTGTACATTCCCAAACGCGCTCCGTGGGATTTATGGAACCGCGAACAACAACACGGCGTTAAGCTTTATGTGAAGCGGGTCTTCATCATGGATGACGCCGAGCAGTTAATGCCGACCTACTTACGTTTCGTGCGCGGTTTGGTGGATTCAAACGATTTGCCGTTGAACGTTTCGCGTGAAATTCTGCAGGATAATAAAATTACCCGTGCTATGCGCAACGGTAGCACCAAAAAAGTGCTGCAAATGCTGAAAAAGCTGGCAAAAGACGACAAAGAACAGTATCAACAGTTCTGGGATACCTTCGGCAACGTACTGAAAGAAGGTCCGGCAGAAGATCACACCAACCGTGAGCGCATTGCTGAGTTGCTGCGTTTTGCATCAACTCATAATGAAGGCGCGGTTCAGTCTGTGAGTCTGGATGATTACATTGAGCGCATGAAAGAAGGTCAGGATAAGATTTTCTACATTGTGGCCGACAGCTACGAAGCGGCCAGAAACAATCCTGCGTTAGAAATTTTCAATAAGAAAGGCATTGAAGTACTGCTGCTTTCTGAACGTATAGATGAGTGGTTGATGAGCCACTTAACTGAGTTTAAGGAAAAGCAACTACAGTCGGTCACCCGGGGTGATCTGGACTTGGGTGAGCTGGACGACAAAGAAGACAAAGCTGAGCAGGAAAAAGCGGAAGAAGCCTTTAAGGAAAACCTTGAGCGTTTCGAAAAGGCCCTGGGTGATAAAGTGAAGAAGGTGCGTGTCACCAATCGCTTAACTAACTCCCCAGCGTGTATCATTACCGATGATAATGATATGAGCACGCAAATGGCTAAGCTTATGGAAGCCGCCGGTCAAACGGTGCCTGAAACTAAGTATATCTTCGAAATTAACCCGGAGCATCCATTAGTTCAGCGTATGCTGACCAAAGAAGAAGATACCTTTAAAGAGTGGGCCGAAGTATTATTGGATCAGGCGACTCTGGCAGAAAGAGGTAATCTGAAAGATCCGGCTTCTTTTGTTACTCGCCTTAATAAATTAATGCTTAACGCATAACTTTAGAGCCTGCCGCTGTGGTCAATTCATTGCCTGCAGCGGCTTTCTGAGCTTGTAATAGCCTGCCTGTCAGGGTAAAGTTCGGAGCAGACTTTTGAATCATGCAAAGAGGTTTTCTATGCGCATTATTTTGTTAGGCGCCCCGGGAGCTGGAAAGGGAACTCAGGCACAGTTCCTGATGAATACTTTCGGGATCCCTCAAATTTCCACGGGTGATATGTTGCGTTCAGCAATTAAATCCGGATCGGAAATGGGAAAAAAGGCCAAGCAAGTTATGGACGCCGGACAGCTAGTGTCCGACGATATCATCATTGAACTGGTCAAAGAACGAATTGCAGAACCAGATTGTCAAAATGGTTTTTTGCTCGATGGCTTCCCAAGAACCATTCCGCAAGCGGATGCCATGCGTGATAATGGTATTGAGATTGACTATGTACTGGAATTTGATGTTCCGGATGAAATCATTGTTGATCGTATGAGCGGACGCCGTGTTCATCCGGGGTCTGGTCGTGTTTATCATATTGAGCACAACCCGCCTAAAGTGGACGGCAAAGACGACGAAACCGGGGAAGAACTGGTTATCCGTCCGGACGATCAAGAGCAAACGGTTCGCAAAAGGCTGTCGGTTTACCATGAACAGACAGAACCATTGGTGGAGTACTACCGAAAGCTGTCTGAAGAAGGTAAAACGGAGTACCATAAAATTGATGGTACACAGCCGGTTGAGAAAGTCAGTGAGCAGCTCGGCAGTTTGCTTAGAAAATAGCAGTTTTAGCAAAAGGCTCACATGGTGAGCCTTTTTTGATGAAGCCAACCTTTATAAAGCCAAAAAAACAAAGTAAAAGAGGCACCCAATGACATCTCAATTAACCATTACCGGCTTGTATGCCGGCATTTTAACGCTTATCTATCTTGCGTTAGCTGCACATATTATTCGCTTGCGCTGGAAGCACAGAGTGGGCCTCGGTACTGGCGAAGCAGAAGAATTGAAAATCGCCGTACGCATCCACGGTAATTTTATTGAGTATGTGCCATTAGCACTGATTCTTTTTGCTATGATGGAAATGCAAAACGCCTCCGCAGGTTTACTTCATGGTTTGGGTATTGCTTTAATCATTGCTCGTTTATGCCATGCGGCAGGGTTAACCCGTAGTGCGGGAGTGAGTCTACCGAGAACTATTGGGGTATTAACGACGTTTGCCGTTCTATTATTAGCTGCTGGCTACGGTATTGGCCAGTTTGTTGGTGTCAGTTTATCTTAAAGTGAAGCTATGTCTGAATTAGAGTCAGGAATCCATTTGTACGGAGAGCAACAAAATACTCCGGTGATTTTGTTGCACAGCTCACAAAGCGCGAGTACGCAATGGCGTGCATTAATCAGAGAGTTGGCCGGTAGCCATTTTGTTATCGCGGTTGATTTACTCGGTTACGGTCAGGCGCCTAAAGTTGAACATACGGCTAACTTTCGTCTGGAGCAGGAGTTACCGCGTATCATTTCTGCGGTTGAACAGTTGCAGTTATCGCAGCCTGTTCAATTGGTCGGTCACTCCTATGGCGGTGCCGTTGCGCTAAAGCTTGCCTTAGAAAAACCGTTTAAAGTCGCGGATGTTGTGGTGTATGAGCCGGTTGCGTTCCACGTGTTGCCGGATGACTCTCCGGGAATGCTGGAAATTCAGGAAATTAGTCAGGCTATGCACGGAAAAGACGCGATTGAATGCACACGGACCTTCGTCGACTACTGGAACGATGCCGGTTACTTCGACGCGTTGCCAGAACGCATTCAACAGCTAATGACTGGCCAGGCGGATAAAGTGGCTCTGGACTTTGACGCGCTGCTGAATGAGCCGCGGCGTCTGGAAGACTACCGTGGCATTGAACAACCGGTTCTGTTACTTCAGGGCGAATATACTCGCCGCAGTGCAAAAGCGGTAGCTGAAGCATTGTCGACCGTACTTCCACATCTCCAAAGAAGCGCAGTGGGTGCAGGCCATATGGGGCCCTTAACTCATCCGGCTGAAGTGAATCAGCGCATTATGCAATTTTTGCGTAACTCACGCTAACCAACCCTAACCCAGAGAATGACAGCGCGTGAATTGGTGGACTAATAATAAAGACGAATGTCGCAAACTGGCCAAACTGACCGGTCCTATTCTGGTGGCTCAACTCACTCAAATGTTAATGAGTGTGGTTGACACTGTTATGGCCGGGCGCAAAGGAGCGCTCGATCTGGCCGCCGTATCGGTGGGGGGCAGCATCTTCGTACCGGCAACGCTGTTGGTCTTCGGACTGGCTCTGGCACTCGCTCCGGTCATTTCTCATCTCGATGGCTCAGGATCGCATCGGCGTGTAGCCAACATATTACAACAGGGCTTTTACGCCTGCGCCATTGTGGGGGTTATTACCTTAATTGGCATGTCATCGGCCCCCTGGCTACTTGATATTATGGCGGTCGAAGATGACTTTCGGGCCATCACTCTGGACTACTTATTCTACATTGCCTGGGGAATACCCGGCTTTGTTATTTACGCTGTACTGAGAAATTTCTGCGAAGGTATGTCCAATACCATGCCGTCGCTCATCATTGGCTTTATTGGGCTGCTCATTAACATACCGGCAAACTACATCTTTGTTTATGGTGAGTTTGGTATGCCGGAGCTCGGCGGGGCCGGCTGCGGACTGGCGACCGCCATGGTACTTTGGGGTATGGCTATTTCTATGGCTATTTATACCTTTACAGCTAAGCGTTATAAACGATTAAGGTTGCTGCGCCGTTGGTATCGTCCAAACTGGGATGACGTGACGTATGTCATTCGTATTGGCTTTCCTATTTCCATGTCGTTGTTTTTCGAGGTGAGCTTGTTTGCGGCGGTAGCCTTACTGATTGCGCCCTTGGGTCCGACTGTGGTTTCCGCGCATCAAATTGCACTGAACATTAGCTCCTTGGTGTATATGGTGCCGCTGAGTATTTCTATGGCAGTGACCTTACGAGTTGGCTTTGCTTTAGGGGCGGGCAACCCGAAAAACGCTATGCTAAGTTTTAAAATAGCGATGTTATTTGGCGGTGTATTTGCAGCGGTTAACGGGTTAATTATGTATCTGGGCGGCAGTTGGTTAGCCAGTCTTTATACGCCGGACACGGCCATTATCAACTTGGCTGCGACGCTCATGGGGTTGGCGGCTATTTTCACCATCTCAGACACATTCCAGGCAATCTCAATTGGCACCCTGCGTGGCTACAAAGACACCAAGTACCCCATGATACTTGCCTTTATTTCCTACTGGCCATTTGGCTTGACCGTTGGATTTATTCTGGGTCGAACCGACTGGTTGGTGCCTGCAATGGGTGCGGCCGGATTCTGGATTGGCTTTATCAGCGGCTTAAGTGTTGCGGCGGTACTGTTATCATTGCGCTTACGCCGCGTATCCCGAAAATACGAGCGTAAGCACTTTCGTGAACAGCTCAATAGTGCCGCTTAACTGCGGCGCTTAGCTAGTACCTCTAATACATCTTCCAGGCTGAGCTCGCTAGCCTGAAGCACAACTAACAAGTGATAAAGCAAATCGGCGCTTTCATTCACTAATTCATTTTTGTCTTCGGTGGCGGCAGCCAGCGCCACTTCAACACCCTCTTCACCGACCTTCTGAGCTGCGCGTTTTACCCCTTCGGCAAAGAGGCTGGCGGTATAGCTTTCGCTGGCTTCAGCGCCTTTACGGCTGGCAATTAAGGCATCCAGTTCATGCAGTAACGGTTTAGGGGCGTCAGTAAAGCAGCTGCGGTTACCTAAGTGACAGGTGGGCCCGTCGGGTAACGCCTGAACCAGCAGGGCATCGTTATCACAATCTGAGTAAATACCTTCCAGATGCAGATAATTTTTTGAGCTTTCACCTTTGGTCCATAAACGCGTTTTGCTGCGGCTGTAAAAGGTGGTTTTGCCGGTCGACAGGCTTTCTTTAATGGCGTCTTTGTTCATATACGCCTGCATCAGAACTTCGCCAGTGAACGCGTGTTGAACGGTACAGGGCAGTAGTCCCGACATTTTATCCCAGGCCAGCTGGTCGATAGTTTCTAATTCGATTTTCATCGTGTCTCCTGAAGCGCTTCGATGGGACGAACGGCAACGCCATTAGCCGCCATAGCCGCTTTGACGTCGGCAATACTGAATAGGTTTTTGTGGAAAACGGACGCTGCCAGCGCCCCATCCACCTGCGCCATTTGGAACGCATCAACAAAATGCTGAATGTCACCGGCACCACCGGACGCTATCAGGGGGACCGAGCAGTAGTCGCGTAAAGCAGACAGCTGCGCGATATCATAGCCATTGCGAACACCGTCTTGATTCATGCAGTTGAGTACAATTTCACCCGCACCTCGTGAAATCACTTCCTGCAGCCAGTCTTTTGTCTGCCAGGCTGATTTATGCGATTTACTCTCGTCACCGGTAAACTGGTGCACTTCGTATTGATCCGACTGTTCATTATAAAAACTGTCGATACCAATAACGATACACTGCTGGCCGAACTCCTCAACCAGAGTATTTATTAAATTAGGGTTAAGCAGGGCAGGCGAATTAATCGAAATTTTATCCGCGCCCATGGAAAGCATGGTCTGTGCCTGCTCAATTGAGCGAATACCACCTGCCACAGTAAACGGAATATTGATTTCACGCGCAACACGCTCAACCCAGGATTTATCTACCGTACGACCATCGGCTGAAGCGGTAATATCATAAAATACCAGCTCGTCGGCACCGCTTTCTGCGTAGCGTTTTGCTAGTGGCAGAATGTCACCAATAATTTCGTGGTTACGAAACTTTACGCCTTTTACGACTTGTCCGTCACGAACATCCAGGCAGGGAATTACGCGTTTTGCCAGCATGCTAATGCCTCCTGCATAGTGAAAGCTCCGGTAAGTAAGGACTTACCCAAAATAACGGAATCGCAGTTAACGGCTTTTAAATCTGTCAGGTCGTCTAAGCAGCTGACCCCACCGGATGCCTGCCAGACCACCTCTGGGTAAAGCTGCTTGTAGCGTTTATAAAGCTCAACATTGGTTCCTGTCATTGTGCCATCCTTGCTAATATCCGTGCACAATACATGACGACAACCCAAATCCAGATAGCGATTCAGAATGTCCTCCAGTGTGTGAGTGCTGGCCTGCTGCCATCCGTGAGTTGCCACCATGGCGTTGCCGTCTTGGTTAATATTCACGTCCAGCGCCAGGACAATTTTTTCGTGACCGTACATTTCGAACCACCGTGCTACTTTTTCGGGCTGGCTAACGGCGGTTGATCCAATAACAGCACGTTCAATACCGGCTTCAAACAATGTTTCTATATCGGCTGTTGTGCGAATACCGCCACCGGCCTGGCATTTCATACCTGAGGCAGCTGCCAGCTTTGCAAGCAGCTGCTGTTGACGCCGTTCAGGGTCTTTAGCACCGTCTAAATCAACCAAGTGTAACCACTCCGCTCCGGCTTCCGCATAAAGCTGAGCCTGCCCCAGTGGGGTTAAGTTGAACTCGGTTTTTTGAGCAAAATCCCCCTGATAAAGGCGTACAACTTTGCCGTCGATTAAATCCAGCGCAGGGATCAACATAACTCTAACTCCAGAAAACGTTTTAACAGGGCTTCGCCGGTTTTACCTGAGCGTTCGGGGTGAAACTGAGCACCAAAATAGTTGTTGTGGCGTATCATTGAGGCAAATTTCTCACCATATTCGCTGCTGGCAATTGTGTACTCGTCCACCGCAACGGCAAAGCTGTGGACGAAATAGCAGTAGTTATTGTCTTCGTCAACCAATGGGTTGTCGGGCGTCGGCTGCAGCGTATTCCAACCCATATGGGGCAAAGGCAGACCACAGTCGCGTAGGCGCTGGGTTTTTGTCGGAATCAAATTAAGGCAGTTAACGTTGCCTTCTTCTGAATGAGACGTCAGCAACTGCATACCCAGACAAATCCCCAATACCGGCTGCTTTAATTCGCGCAGGGGCTGAACCAGTTGCTTACGCTGCAAATTACGCATCGCCGCTGCTGCGGTTCCCACTCCCGGTAAAATGACCCGGTCAGCTGTCCGTATCTGCTCTGCATCATCGGTAATAAGCACTGAGTAGCCCAGGCGCTCCACTGCAAAGCGTACCGAAGTGAGGTTGGCACACTCAGTATCTACAATGACCACCTTCATGCCAGCATCCCTTTACTTGAAGGAAGTTGATGATCGCCTGTTTTGGTAATAGCCTGTCGCAATGCACGGCCAAACACTTTAAATAGGCTTTCTACCTGGTGGTGCGTATTGCCTTCCGTTGTTGACAAGTGCAGGCTCATTGCCATCGCATCGGTTAACGACCGGAAGAAGTGCTCGACCATTTCAGTTGATAGCTCTCCCACTTTATCGCGGGTGAAATCTGCTTCCCATTTCAAATAAGGACGGCCAGACAAATCAATCAGGCATTCCGCACGGCATTCGTCCATAGGTAGCGCAAAACCGAAACGGCCAATACCGCGTTTGTCACCCAACGCAGTGCGCAGAGCCTGACCTAACGCCAGAGCAGTGTCTTCAATGGTGTGGTGGTCGTCAATGTGCAAGTCACCCTGTACTTTCACCGATAACGAAAAGCCTGCATGAGTCGCTATTTGCTCCAGCATGTGGTCGAAGAAGCCAATACCAGTATCAAATTCACGTGGTGACTGGCTGTCTAAATCGACCTTAATGTTAATGTCCGTTTCGCGTGTGGTGCGAGTCACTGCCGCAGTACGAGGGTTATCCAGTAGTTGGTGAACAATCGCATCCCAGTTAAACTCGTTACGGCTGTAACGAAGGCCTTCAATGCCCATATTTTCCGCCAGTTGCAGATCGGTCTCGCGATCGCCAATGACGTACGAGTTGGTAAAATCAACGCGACCTTCTTTCAGATAAGAACGGACCAACCCAAGGGCCGGTTTTCTACAACTGCAGTTATCACTGTCGAAGTGAGGGCAAATTAACACGTCGTCAAAACGGATGCCTTGTGATTCAAATACCGCCATCATCAAATTATGGGGTGCATCAAAATCTGCCTGTGGGAAGCTGTCGGTTCCCAGACCATCCTGATTGGATACCATAACCAGTTGATAGCCTGCCTGTTGGAGCTGTAACAAGGCAGGTACCACGTTAGGCTCAAACACTAACTTATCAATGCTATCCAGCTGCTTATCACTAACGGGCTCTTCGACCAGAGTCCCGTCACGGTCAATAAATAAAATAGCTTGTGGGTTCTTAACTACGCGTTGGTTCATAAAAAGTAATCCCGTAACTGTTGGATCAGTTCATCATTTTCTGTCGCGCTACCGATGGTAATGCGAACTACATTGTACAGGCCTCGTTGCGCTGACTGGTTGCGTATTAGCAGGCCGTTGCCTGCAAGCGCAGCGACTAAAGCAGCAGCGTCCTCACACTGGTACAACAGAAAGTTAGTCTCACTTTCGGACACAAGCTTAAGCGGTGTTTGCTGCAAGGCGCTCTGCAGCCGCTCACGCTCTGTCAGCAGAGTAGTGACTTGCTGCTGAAGCCGCTTGAGTGAGCTCGGCTGCAATGCCTGAATGGCAATTTGCACTGTTGGATCCGGTAAAGGGTAAGGTGCAAGAACTTTCTGCAGCAGTTCGATAATGTCGTCGTTAGCTAATAAAAAGCCACAGCGAATGCCGGCCAGAGCAAAGGCTTTTGACAGGGTGCGCAAGACCACCAAGTTGGGGTAGCGCTCTAACCAGTTGGCTACGCTGTTGCCTGAGCTGAACTCAATATAGGCTTCATCAACCACCACAATAGAGCGTGGAGAGTGCTGCAGAACCTGCTCAATATCATCGGTGTTCAGCGCATTTCCCAGCGGGTTTGACGGTGAGCACAGGAAAATGACTTTGCATTCCGCCGAGGCTTCTATCACTGACTCAGTGTCTAGTTGCCCGTTATTCACCAAGGGCACCTCGGTAACACCCACCGCAAAAGTTTTAGCTGAAATGGCGTACATACCGTAAGTGGGTGGACAAATCAGTACCTTATCCGCAGCAGGTTCGCAAAAGGCTCTTATCAGCAGTTCGATGCCTTCATCTGATCCACGGCTGCTTAATACCTGCGACGCTTTAACACCCGCGTAATCAGCGTATGCCTGGTTCAGTGGTTGAGACTGAAACTCCGGATAACGATTAAGTTTGCCGTCATCAACAGAATACGAATTACAGTACGGCGACTCATTAGCGTTCAGCCAGATGTTACCGCCACTCATACTACGTCGTGCCGATGCGTAGGGTGTTAATTGCTTTAAGTGCTGGCGCTGTAATTGATCAACAATACTCATAGTTGACTCTCTGTACGAATAGTAACGGCACGTTTGTGCGCATCTAAGCCTTCGACGTCGGCCAGGGTGGTAATGGCGTCTGCTAGCTGACGCAACCCGTCCTGACTGGCCTCTTGTACCGTATACCGACGATAAAAATCGACCAGCCCCAGGCTGCTGTAATTACGCGCATAACCGTAGGTCGGCAGCACGTGATTGGTGCCGGTGGCATAGTCGCCACCGGACTCCGGAGTGTAGTGCCCCACAAAGATTGAACCTGCCTGGGTTAACCGGGGTAAGAGTTCTCGTGCGTTGTCGGTTTGAATAGAGAGGTGTTCAGGGGCATAGGTTTCGCTAATGGCTATAGCTTCATTCATGTCAGCCACCACCAGCAAGCGGCTTGCCTGCAATGCCTGCTCAGCGATATTCGCACGGCTTAACTGTGCACATTGCTCAATGAGCGCTTCCCGTACGTTTTCGGCAACCGTCATCGACGGTGTCAGCAAAATGACCTGAGAGTCTGGGCCATGTTCAGCCTGCGACAGTAAATCAGCGGCTACATAAGCTGGGTTGGCGCTATCATCAGCAATAACCAAAAGTTCTGAGGGGCCTGCCGGTAAATCCATGGCACAGCCGCTGTCATTTTGGCTGACTTGCTGCTTGGCTTCGGTTACAAAGCTGTTGCCCGGGCCAAATACTTTACCCACCGCTGGAGACGATTCTATACCATAGGCAAAGGCACCTATGGCCTGGGCTCCGCCGCATAAAAGAATGTCAGACACGCCGCAGCGCCGTGCCGCGTAGAGCAGAGCCGCCGGTAATTGACCTTGCTTATTGGGTGGGCTGGCCATAACCACACGCGAACACCCTGCAATTTGTGCCGGCACGCCCAACATTAAGGCAGTGGAGGGCAGCGTCGCACTGCCGCCCGGGATGTATAAGCCCACTGCATCTAACGATGCATAGCGTAGTTCACATTGCACGCCTGGTGCCGTTTCAATACTTAAGTTTTGAGGACGTTGCGCCTCGTGGAAACGGTAAATAGTCTGATACGCAGTATCTATGGCCCGCTTAACTTTATCGTCTAAACCCGCAATAGCTGCCTCTATTTGCGCGTCGTCTAACCGCAGTGCTGTTGCATCCGGGTTATCGAACTGGCGGGTATAATTAAGCACTGCGCGTTCACCGTTATCACGCACATCGCTGAGAATAACCGCAACCTTTTCGCGCAGTGACTCAGCCTGCGACCGGCCGGGGCGGGCTAAACGTTTAGCCTGCTCTGTCGTAGTCAGGTTTTGCCATTGCTCAATGGGTATCTGCAATTCGCTCATGATCACCCCATCATTTTTTCAATAGGGAGTACAAGTATGGAGCTACAGCCCATGGATTTTAGATCTTCCATGGTTTCCCAAAACAGCTTTTCGGTACTGACCATGTGCACGGCAACTTGTTCATCGGTGTGGCTTAGCGGCAGAATGGTCGGCGTTTCTGCACCGGGCAATAATTCGACCACTTGCTCTAGTTTGTCTTTCGGCGCATGCAGCATAATGTATTTGCTTTCTCTGGCCATTTGAACGCCATCGATGCGCGGTAGCAATTGGTCAATCATGGCCTGCTTTTCTGCCGACAGGCTGTCAGCGCGTTGAATTAATTGGGCTTGTGAACGGAATATCACGTCTTTTTCGACTAAACCGTTAGCTTCTAGTGTAGCCCCGGTAGATACCAGGTCACAAATGGCTTCAGCCAGGCCGGCGCGAGGTGCTACTTCAACCGAGCCGGTCAGCATCACGGTACGGGCATTAACGTTGTTGTCTTTAAGATAGCGCTTCAATAGCTGCGGGTAGGTAGTGGCAACCCTTAATCCGTTTAAATCTTTCAGCGACTGATACTGGCTTTCTCTCGGAACCGCCAGTGATAATCGACACTGACCAAACTCTAACCCACGCAAAGGTTGGTAAGCGGCAACGGAGTCTGTGGCAATACGCTCTAAACGTGCTTCTTCCAGCACATTTTCGCCAACCAGACCTAAATCAACCACGCCGTCCATGACCAGACCTGGAATATCGTCATCACGAACGCGCAGTAAATCGATAGGGTGACTGGTACTGTGCGCAATTAAACGGGCTTCGTTAACGCTAAATTTCACACCGCAAGCATTCAGCAATGCCATTGATTCTTTACTCAGTCGTCCTGATTTCTGTATCGCAATGGTTAAACGGTCAGTCATAACAGCTCCTAAAATGAAAAACCCCCGAAAGTTAATGCCTTTCGGGGGTTGTATAGTCAATCGAAAGGCTAGCGTTTATACGGCTAGCCAAAACATTCAGTTCACGGCTAGACCATATAATTCAAATGATGGTGGTGATGGCTGTGAACAAAATGCATAATAAACACTCCAAAAAATACGTTTTCTTCGTAAAGTTGTATAGCACTATACCATCTGAAAAATGTAATGCAAGAGTAAACTTATTGGTTATCCAGTCGATATCAGGTTATTATTTAACCAACGGTTGTATAGTCAAATAACAACACCCTTTTGAAAGGCAAAGGACAAAGCGATGGCTAACTTTGATGCAATGGTTCCGCTGATCCCAAAAGACACCCGAGTGCCGGTGGATCACGCCCGTGAGCAAATGAAAGTAAACCAGGTAGAAAAAATACAAGAACTGCGCGCTGTCGACGAAGAAGAAAGCGGGAAAATCGACAATAATGAAAAAAGAGAAAACAGCCAACAGCACCAGCAGCAACAGCAACAATCAACTGCGCCGGCCGAGGCTGGAGAAGCCAGCGACGACGACGGCACCACTCCCACTGGGCATATCGATACCTACGCCTGAGCAAACATCTATGTCATAATGTGCGTCTATTTTTTTGGCGGTAAAGGTTATGGCAACGGTTTTATCAGTATTTAAGCCAACAGGCGAACTGGCGCAGGCAATTACGAACTTCCAGCCACGTGCCGCTCAGCAACAAATGGCAGAGGCCATTGCCGCTACCGTAAAAAAGAAAGGGCAACTGGTGGTTGAGGCTGAAACCGGCACCGGAAAAACCTTCGCCTATCTTGCACCTGTATTGCTGGGAAAAGGCAAAGCCATTATTTCTACCGGTACTAAAAACCTCCAGGAACAGCTTTTTCATCGCGATCTACCCACCTTAAGAAAAGTGTTGGCGCCTGAAAAAGTGGTTGCCCTGCTAAAAGGCCGTTCCAATTATTTGTGCCTGCATCGCATGGAGCAAGCCACTCAGCAAGCCGGCCAATTCAGTAAAGACATTCAAAACCAGCTTATTACGGTAAAGCGTTGGTCTACAACGACCCGTAGTGGTGATATGGGTGAACTCAATGCTTTACCGGAAGACGCGGCTGTACGCCCTCAGGTGACCAGTACGCAGGACAACTGTCTGGGGCGCGACTGTCCGGTTTATGAAGACTGTCACCTGGTGAAAGCCCGTAAAGAAGCCATGGAAGCCGACATTGTGGTGGTCAACCACCATCTGTTCTTTGCCGATATGGCCTTAAAAGATACGGGTTTTGGCGAGCTTATTCCTAGTGTAGATACCGTGGTTTTCGATGAAGCCCACCAAATCCCCGATATTGCCAGCCAGTATTTTGGTGAAACCGTTTCCAGCCGGCAATTAACGGAGCTGTGCGAAGAATTGCAGCGTTTGTGTATGACCGAGCTGAAAGACTTGTCTCAGGCCAGCGCTATGGCGCGTACGCTATTGCAGACTTTAAAAGACTGGCGCCTGTTATTTCCGCGTGACCCCATGCGCGGTAATTGGCGTGACTGGCGTCGAAAGCCCGAGGTTGCTGAAGTGGCCGAGCGTGTGCAGGAACGTCTGACGTTGTTAACGGAAGTAATGAAAACGGCCATTGGTCGTAATAAAGACTTTGATAATTTACATGAACGCGCGGAACAACACCTCTATATATGGCGTCAGCTTATGGATGTTGAGCGCACGGGTTACAGCTTTTGGTTTGAAACCACTCCGCGGCATGTGAGCTTGCATCAAACACCGCTAAGCGTGGCGAAAACCTTTGGCGGTTACATAAAGCGAAACAAAATGAGTTGGGTGTTCACCTCGGCGACGTTGGCGGTCAATGGTCAGTTTGATTATTTTACTAAGCGTCTGGGGATAGAAGACGCCGATACACTTTTGCTGGAAAGTCCGTTCGACTTTGCCAGGCAGGCAAAGCTCTGTTTGCCGCGTTATTTGCCGGAAGCAAATGATCCAAACAGGCATCAAATGTTAACCGAAATTGCTGAGCAGTGCGTTAAAGTAAACCGTGGCGGCACTTTTCTGTTGTTTACCAGTCACCGAATGTTGCAGCAAATGGCGAGTATTTTGCGCGAACGTCTGGATCGGGACATTCTGGTGCAAGGCGAGCTGGGTAAAACCGAACTACTGGAAACCTTTACCAAACAAGGCAATGCCGTGTTATTAGGCACTTCGTCATTTTGGGAAGGGGTGGACGTGCGCGGCGATGCTTTAAAGTGCGTCATTATCGATAAACTGCCATTTGCCTCGCCGGATGATCCCTTACTGAATGCCCGTGTCGAGGACGCTCGTCTGCGTGGCGTTGATGCCTTCAGCACGATACAATTACCGCAAGCAATTATAGCGTTGAAGCAGGGGGCGGGGCGGCTCATTCGGGATAAAGACGATTCAGGTGTTTTAATTGTATGCGACAGTCGCTTAGTAACGCGCCAATACGGAAAGCAATTCCTGTCGAGCTTGCCGGCTATGTCACGAACCCGCAATTTAAATGAGGCGCTGAGTTTTTTAGCGCAGGTTGTAGAGAAAGATGAAACCAATGATGACGAACTTATTAGCAGTTGATACGTCGACCGAGAATTGCTCCGTTGCCCTGCAGTGGCAGGGGACCTTTTTCAGCGAAGCAATAGAAAGCCCGCGGGAGCACTCGCAACGACTGTTGCCTTTTGTTGAGGGGGTATTACAGCAAGGGAATGTGGCGCTGAATCAGTTGGACGGATTAGTGGTGGGCGTAGGCCCCGGCAGTTTTACCGGTGTCCGTATTGGTGTTTCAATGGCGCAGGGTCTGGCGTTTAGCTCTGAATTACCGGTGTTTCCGGTCAGTAGTTTGCAAGCGCTGGCGCAACAAACCATCCGTAAGCATAAGGCTGAAGCGGTAGTGGCCTGTATAGATGCCAGAATGGGCGAAATCTACTACGCCTTATACCGGAGCAGTAATGGTATTGCAGAGCCACTTACTGACCCGGCAGTTGCGCAGCCATCAGTTAAGTTATTTTCAAGGCATAACCTTGAAGGGTTTCATACCGCAGGTACTGGCTGGGACAATTACTCTAACGTTCTGGATCCGGAAAATAAGCTGAAACAGAATGCAGATTGTCGCTTGCCTTTGGCCGAAGATATGCTGACAATAGCGGCTCATGGGGATATTTCTGCTGTGGATGCAGAAAGCCTAGAGCCTCTGTATGTGCGCAACGAAGTCACCTGGAAAAAACTTCCGGGAAGGTAACTTGCCGAATAATACTGAACTCGCCATAATAAAATTAGTCTTACTAACAGATGAGCATCGTAGACGTGCGAATTAATCCGCAAGCGGTTCAGCCGCTAAACAGTCAGCAGCAGGGGCCACAGCGCTCTGCGCCAGAAGAACAGCAACGTCAGGTTAAAACGCCGACGGAAGTTGCTGCGTCTCGGCAAGTGGTGCCTGATGCCCGACAAAGTCAGCGGCGTGCGGATCGGTGGGAGTCATTGAATACCTTTTACGATGAACCACCACAACGCTCTCAAAAAGCACTCCATGCGTATCAAACTATTGCGTTAAGTGAGAAAAGAGAGCAAATCACGTCAATGTTCGGTGTTGATGTTTACGCTTGAGTGAGGTCTGTTATGAAAAAACTATGTACAGCAATAATGGCACTGGCGATGGTTGGGTGCTCAACCTTTCCCGACGAAATTGCGACGGAAAATGAAGACGCCCTGGTGAGTTACAAAGTCGCTAAACACCAGGGAGAAAAGGTTGAAGGTGAACCAGCTCGTTGGGGCGGGGTTATTGCGGATGTCCGCAACGCTGAAGACCACACGGTTCTCGAAATTGTCAGTTTCCCGTTAAAACGCTGGGGTCGTCCTCTGGTCAGTGATAACAGTCAGGGCCGTTTCTTAGCGGTGGTTGACGACTTTATCGATCCAGGTGTGTACAAACAAGGACGCTCAATGACGTTTATAGGCCGTATCGGCGAGACGCAGCAGGGAAAAATTGGTGAATACGTTTACACATACCCTGTCATTGAAGCTACCGGCCATTATCTTTGGGATGTTGAAAAGCAGAGAAGCCAGGTGGAAATTGACTACTCACCACTTTGGTTCCGCCACAACTTCTATTCGCCTTATTACCCATACCGTTATCCTACCGTTCCTGTGCGTGTTCGAGTTGAAGACAATTCAGGAACACCCGCTAAAAGCCGTAATTAATCCGTTTAGCTATGGATTATCGAATGGCTCTGGAACGAGCTACCCCGGTCAGTTATCAACTTGACTGGGGTACGGTTAAGGGGTTGTGCTGGGGCGACCCGAGCAACATTCAGGTTATAGCAACCCATGGCTGGTTAGATAACTGCCACAGCTTTCTGCCTGTAGCCAACTACTGGTCGCCTGACAACGGCGGCTTTTTAGTATTAGACTGGCCCGGGCACGGTCACAGCGATCATCGGCCCGTCGGTAGCTATTATCATTTTATTGATTACGCCTATGACTTATGGCATTTAATTCAACAGCAAGACTGGCAACAGGTCACTTTGTTAGGCCATTCTATGGGTGGTTTTGTCAGCAATGTCGTCGCGGCTTTATGTCCTGAACGAATTCAGAAACTGATAGTCATTGAAGCCTTTGGTTTGTTAGTGTCTGACGGAGCAAACGCAAGCGATCAACTGAAACAAGGCTTCCTAAGCCGAAGAAAGCTCCAGACGCCTCGTTGGCGAGGCTATGCGAATCTCGACTCTGCAGTAGAAGCACGCGCCGCTCAAGCCGACTTTTCTGCTGACCTGGTCAGACTGATAGTGGAACGTGGTTGCGAACGGAACCCCGATGGCCGCTGGTATTGGCGTGCCGATGCCAGAGTGAAGACCGTGTCCGCTTATCGATTACCAAGCTCGGCAGTGGACGACATTCTGGAAGAACTGACTATGCCGGTTATCGTAGTGCGCGGGAGCGACGGCTATGAGAAGTTGGAAGACGCGTTAGAAAGGTGGCAGGATAAAGTGACCAATTTGAGTTGCGTGACGCTAAAAGGTGGACATCACGTACATATGGAACAACCTGAAAAAATAGCCGAACTGCTTTAATCGCACGTTTAGCCGTTGGTAACGACTAGGATTAACTGGTCGGATATGCGATGATTGCGGCATTAAAATAACGATAAATACTGAGAGGCGGAGCCTTTTATGGAAAAAATTTGGCTGAAAAATTACCCAGCAGGCGTTCCGGAAACCATTGATCCGGATCATTTCGCGTCGTTGGTTGATATTCTGGAACAGTCTATTGAGAAATACGCCGAAAAAACGGCTTTCGTCAATATGGACGCTGAAATGAGCTTCAAAGAGCTGGGTCAGAAGTCGAAACAGTTTGCGGCTTACCTGCAAAGCCGGGGCCTTAAAAAAGGCGATGCTGTTGCGGTTATGATGCCTAACTTATTGCAGTATCCAGTCGCCTTATTTGGTATTTTAGCGGCGGGAATGACAGTGGTTAACGTTAATCCGCTTTACACCCCGCGTGAGTTAAAGCACCAGCTGACCGACTCACAAGCAAAAGCTCTGGTTATTTTAGAGAATTTCGCGCACACCTACGACAAAATAAAAGATGAAGCGCCGCTTGATTTTGTCTTGACCACCCAAATTGGCGATCAACTGCCCATGCACAAGCGATGGTTAGTTAACTTGGTGGTTAAGTACATAAAGCGCATGGTGCCGTCTCATGACTTAAAAGAGGCTGTTAGCTTAAATCAGGCAATGGCCAAGGGCGCCATGATGGACTATCAACGCCCTGAAGTGAGAGGCGATGATATTGCGTTTCTGCAGTACACCGGCGGAACAACAGGTGTTGCGAAAGGTGCCATGTTATCTCATCGGAATATGGTGGCAAACCTCGAGCAAGTGTCTGCTTGTATTACCCCTATTATGAATGACGGTGAAGAGACCATCATTACCGCATTGCCGCTTTATCATATCTTTGCGTTAACGGCGAACTGCCTGACCTTTATTAAGCATGGCGGTAAAAACGTTTTAATTACCAATCCACGAGACATGCCTAACTTTGTTAAGGAACTGAACAAGTATCCTTTTTCAATGATTTCGGGTGTGAATACGTTATTTAACGGCCTGCTGAATTCCAAAGGCTTTAAAGACGTCAACTTCTCTAATCTGAAAATAGCTCTGGGTGGCGGTATGGCCGTTCAGAGAGCCGTAGCAGAAGAGTGGGAACGAGTAACAAAATCACGCTTGCTGGAAGGCTATGGCTTAACAGAGTGCGCGCCGGTGGTTACCGTTAACCCTTACGACATAGAACATTACACTGGCAGCATTGGTTTACCGGTGCCGAGCACGGATGTGCGTATTGTCGATCCTGAAACGCGTGAAGAAGTGCCTTTAGGTGAGCCTGGCGAGCTGGAAGTGAAGGGGCCGCAGGTTATGGTCGGTTATTTAAATCGTCCTGATGCTACGGCTGAATCCATTAAAGACGGCTGGTTTGCTACCGGCGATATGGCAACCGCAGATGAGCGTGGTTACTTTAAAATTGTGGACCGTAAAAAGGACATGATTTTAGTGTCAGGTTTTAACGTGTACCCGAATGAGATTGAAGACGTGTTAGCGGACCATCCTAAAATTCTTGAGTCCGCTGCTATCGGGGTACCGCACGAGTCGTCCGGTGAAGTGGTAAAAGTTTTTATTGTGGCTAAGGATAAATCACTGACAGAACGTGAAGTTATCGACTTTTCACGCGAAAATATGACTGGGTATAAAGTGCCTAAACTGGTCGAGTTTCGCGACGAACTGCCTAAATCAAACGTCGGTAAAATACTTCGCCGCGAGTTACGCGACGAGGAAGACGCTTGACTACTCCGCTGAACCTACCCGAGTCGGTGCGTGAGTACCGACTCGTTACAGCCACTCAAGAACTAGAAAGCCTTTGTGAACAAGCGAAAGATTGTGGCTGGTTTGCTATTGATTCCGAGTTTGTTCGCGAGCGGACGTATTATGCTCAACTGGGCTTATTGCAGATACACGCGAACGGCACCACTGCAGTGATTGATCCGCTCGCCGATATCGACTTAGAGCCTTTATGGCAACTGATAGCCGACGATAGCATCGAAACGGTACTCCATGCCGGTGGTGAAGATATCGAGTTGTTTTTCCAGCAAAGCAATGGTCGCCAGCCCAAGCGTATTTTCGACAGCCAGATAGCTGCCGGTTTTTGTGGTCTGGGTGATTCTATGGGTTACGCCCGTTTGGTTGACGCACTGTTTGATGGCGTTGAGCTGGATAAAAGCTTGTCACGCACCAACTGGCTCAAGCGCCCGTTAAGTGACGAACAACTCGATTATGCTGCCGCTGACGCGAGCTATCTGGCCGTGATGTACCCTTATTTAAAAGCCTTATGTGAAGAGAGAGGCTGCTTGGATATTGTGTACGAAGAATCACAAATTCAGGTACGTAAACGTACACAAACCTGGCCTGATGATTTGCTGTATTTAGCCGTGGGTAATGCCTGGCAATTAAACGCACGCCAGCTAGCCGCGTTAAAAATTCTAACGCCATGGCGCTTGCACAAAGCGCGCGAACGGAACATTCCTCTGGGCTTTATTGCCAAAGATGGCATATTACTGGAGCTTGCCCGCAGGATGCCGCAAAGCGACGATGAGTTAGCCCGAGTTCCAGATTTAGCGCCTATGTCACGAAAGTACTCGGGCCGCGACATTATTCGCTGCATTCAGCAAGCACAACAAGTGCCTGAATCCGAGTGGCCTGATACGCTTGAGCGCCTAGATGACATGGAAGGCTATAAGCCGACTTTTAAAGCCATTAAAAAATCGGTTTCTGAACTGGCTGAATCTTTACAAGTGCCTGTGGCATTGGTGGCTTCACGCAAGCAAATCAATGATTTTATTGTCTTTCATTGGCAGTACTCAGCGCAACAACGGCAGCGTTTACCTCAACCCGACTTAATGATGGGTTGGCGTCAGCAAGCAATTGGGGCAGAATTACAGGCTACAATGACCTAACGATTGTAATTGAATCGAGTCCCATTCAGGAGAACCGCCATGCTGTGTGATGTTTATCGCAGCTTAAAAAAAGCCGATACCTACCTCTACCTACCTCACGGTAATGAATTTGACGATGTACCCGACGTCTTGTGTGAGCAGTTCGGTCGCGCCGAAAAGGTTTTGACAATAAACCTGGCGAAGCGTGAACAGTTGGCTCGTTTAACAGTCGAAAAGTTACAGGAACATTTGCATAACGATGGTTTCTATTTGCAGTTACCACCGAAACGAGAGGAACTTCAATGCTAACAAACACAATAAAAGTGACAGGGCTGGCCTTATTTTCAGCTTTCTCATTCGCCCTGAACGCGCCTGCGTTGGCTTATCAGGAGTCGGGCGAACAGTCTGAAGCCACGGCTGAGAACGCGGTTAAACAAAAGTTTGTCAATTACGTTGAAGCTCTGAAAGCCGAAGCGATAGAAAAAGGTTATAAGCCAGAGACCTTAGATAAAGCTTTTGCCGACGTTGAATATTATGAACGTGCGGTGGAGCTCGATAAAAACCAGCCAGAGTTTAAGCTCACGCTGGACACTTATTTACCCCGGGCGGTTCCAGACTGGAAAGCTGAAAAAGCATTGGAAAAATACAATGAACACAAAGAGCTGCTGGATAAAGTGGGTAAAGAATACGGCGTACAGCCACGCTTTATTGTTGCCTTGTGGGGTATAGAAACCAACTTCGGTTCCTATACTGGCGGTTTCGATGTGGTTTCTGCGTTAACGACTCTGGCCTTCGACGGCCGCCGTGAAGCATTCTTTAAAAAGCAGTTATGGGAAGCTTTAACCATTATTGAAGAAGGTCATATAGCCCCTGAACAAATGGATGGATCATGGGCCGGTGCCATGGGGCAAACCCAGTTTATGCCAAGTTCTTTTATGAGTTACGCGGTCGATTACGACAACGACGGCAAAAAAGACATTTGGGGTAGCTACCCTGATGTGTTCGCTTCGGCGGCAAACTACTTGAGCTCGGTTGGCTGGCGCGAAGACGTGACCTGGGGCCGACAGGTACAGTTGCCAGAAGGCTTCGACGAGTCACTGGCCGGGCTGGATACCAAGAAAAAGCTTGCCGAGTGGGCTGACTTAGGCATTACCCGCTTTGATGGGTCGGAATTGCCGACTCGTGACGACATTGTGGCCTCGGTGGTGATTCCTGACGACAAAGAAGGCCGGGTTTATCTGGCATACGCTAACTACGACGCGCTCATGCGTTGGAACCGTTCGCACTACTTTGTGGCTGCGGTTGGCTATTTGTCGGATCGCATTCGCTTTCCGCGGTAATACGACTTGTCTGTACTAATGAAATGGTATGAACAGCCATTGCACACGTTAACCCATGCTCAATGGGAAGCGTTGTGCGATGGCTGTGGGCAATGCTGTTTAAATCAGTTGCAGGACGAAGAAGATAATCTCTATTCCACAAACGTGGCCTGTCGTCTATTAGATACCGACACCGCCACGTGTAGTGACTACGCGCGCCGCAGCGAGCGTGTACCCGCCTGTGTTACGTTGACCCCTGATAACCTAAACGATGTGTATTTTATGCCTGCCAGCTGTGCTTATCGGCTACGGGCAGAAGGGCAGCCTTTACCTCAGTGGCATCCGTTACGACATGGGGGCAGTAAAGAGCCGATGCAAAAAGCCGGCTATCATGTGGCCGGCCATTGTGTGAGTGAAGTTAAATTTAAAGGTGACCTGGAAGATCGAATAGTCACCTGGCCCTTGTAAGGTGAAAGCTAGCTGAGGCTATTTGTGGTAAAGCACAAAGCTGTCTTTTTTCTTAAACGACGCAAGAATGTGGCACAGCGTGACAATAACGCCAATAAGTAAAAAACCGGCAAAAATCACCGTCATCCATCCTGGCATACCTAACCCCATAAACTGCCAGTCAATATCACCACATAAGCCCGGTGCGGCAAACAGGCCCGGCATCCATTCGTGCAGTGGTGCCCAGCTGGGGAAATTAGGGGCGCTTTCACACACCGCAAAAAACGCATTTTTAGAGGTCTGTAAGTCCCAGTGGTCGTAAGCAACTAACAAGCCCTGATAGCTACTGTAAAGCCAACCAAGTAAAGCGGCCCAGCGAGTCAGCCAAAAGCCTGAGCCAAATAAACCCACAATAGCTGCTAAACCAATACCTAGCACAGCCATACGTTGATACACGCATTTTACGCAGGGTTCTAGGTCCAGAACCATCTGAAAATAAAGTGCTGCCGCTAACAGCCCTGAACAGCCTATAAACAACAATAACCAGGCAAACGGTTTGTTAGGCCACCGACCCACAGATAGCATGATGATTTTCCTTAAGAAACCGTAAAAAACGTAGAAACCATACCCAAATAGCGCCGTGTTGTCGATATAAAGCCCGAAGTTATCTTGTCCGACCTCACAGAAGGCTGCTAGAATCCGTTTATTAGTTAGCACACAGGCGGGAATATGATAATAAAAGCGAAAAGTCCGGCGGGTTTTGCCGAGGAGTATATCGTAAAATCTATCTGGAACGGGCATTTTGCCCCCGGCACTATTTTACCCGCCGAGCGTGAACTGTCTGAACTTATAGGCGTAACGCGCACGACCTTGCGCGAAGTGCTGCAGCGCCTGGCTCGTGATGGCTGGCTAACCATTCAGCACGGAAAGCCCACTAAAGTGAATAACTTTTGGGAGACCTCCGGCCTGAATATTTTAGAAACCTTAGCGCGCCTGGACGAAGACGGCATGCCAGAACTGGTTGATCAGCTGCTGTCTGCAAGAACTAACATTAGCGCCATTTATATTCGTGCCGCTATTCGTCATAACCCGCAGCGCGTTATTGAGCTGCTGGAACCCACCAGCAAGCTGGAAGACAACGAAAAGACCTTTGCCGAATTTGACTATCAGTTAAACCACGATTTAGCCATGGCCTCCGGGAACCCCATATATGTTCTGGTGCTGAACGGCTTTAAAGGCCTGTACTCGCGCATTGGTCAGTATTACTTCTCGTCGCCAGAAGCTCGCCAATTGGCCCGCGACTACTATGACAACCTGATTACCGTTGCCCGCGAGGGTGACTTTAACGAGTCGGTAAACCTGGTGCGCCGCTATGGTTATGAGTCTGCTGAAATTTGGCATAGCCTGCGCGGTGATATGCCGAATGACTTGGTGGATTGACACCTTTTTTTAAGTGTATGGCGAGTTCATATTGTTTATGAGCTTGGCGAGATTGATGCTGCCAACACGATAATTTACGCTAGTGAGACTAATGAACTTGAACCGGAAGAAGCGGATGGCATTCTCGAAGTGAGTAGTTAGGCAACTATCCCAATGACCAAGCAGTTGAATTAGGTTATAGAAGATATATGAAGAGTCCATTACTAACAGGCTTCGGAGTGGCTGTCGGTGTAGCTGTATATGAAGTGTTGACTCATGGTTTGTCAGGTGCCGACTGGTACCGGGCTATTTTTGTTGGCGTATTCTGCGGACTCGTTTTTGCACTTTATGAATTAGTTAGACCCAGACCACAACGTTAAATTCCTCATTAAAAGTAGAACAGAGTGCAAAGGATAGTTCTATGACAGAAAAAGACATCGCGAAAACAATTAATAAGCACAGCATAAAAGCAATAGCCGCTGTGATCATAATCACATTGATTGCGGAAGTTTTAGACATCTACTTTTTTAATGGTTATTTCCTTTCACCAATATGGATTGTCTTATTGGCTATTGGAGGCTGCCTGTACGTCTTTCAAAAGGTATTGGTAGAGCTGTTCGTAAAAGATGCATCGCAGAAGAGCTTAAATGCCAAAAAATAAGCCTAAATTTTAACCATCACCTGCCGATATTCTGTTACGGGTTATACTGAAACCAAGCTATAACCGATTTTTCAGGAACAACATCATGTCTATTATCTCAGGCAATAGCACTTCTGTAACAGGCACGGGCAAGCAAAGCACCAGCAGCGTAAAAGCGGATGACGGCCGTAATGCTAAAGAAACGGCTCCGAACTCTAAGCAGGCACAAAATGCTGCTATTTTGCGTGCTCATGAAAAGGTATCACTAAACAGTAATAATGAGTCGCTCAGCTTACTGTACAAAACCGCGCTGGAAGGGATTAACGCTGAGCTAGAGCCGATAATGGGTAAAAATGCTGTGCAGAAGACTTATGACGACGGTACGGATACCTCACCCAAAGCCACGGCTGAGCGTATTGTTTCCTTTGCCACCAACTTTTACAGCCGCTACAAAGAGATGAACCCGGGCGAGTCTGAAGAAGAAACACTGAATAACTTTTTGGAAATTATTGGTGGCGGTATTGAAAAAGGTTTCACCGATGCTAAAAATATTCTTAGCCGTTTAAAAGTGTATGAAGGGGATGTCGAAAGCGATATCGACAAAACCCATGAGCTTATCACGCAGGGGCTCGACAAGTTCCGCGAAAAAATGCTGGAACTGGCCGAGAAACCAAAAGAACCAGAGGACAGCACTGAGGCTAACGCTTAACCTCAGTACCGGTCGGTTATTAGTCTGCGCTAATGCCAATTTCCATAGCAATGCGTTCGCCGTCTACGGAATCAACGTCTTTGGGCTTCAATACACGCACCCTATCAGCCGCGATAGGGTTTTCAGCATCTGAGTTGACCAAAGCCTTGTTTACCGCTTGCGCGCGAGCGTTGCCGAGAGCTCTAAGATCGGCCTCCGTAACCGGTTGAGCAGCAATAACCTTTTCAGCCAGGTAGTTACGATAGGCCAGGGCATCAAATTGCTCTTCTTCGGTGAAGCTCGCCTTTACCGCCTCTAGGTCGGTTTCCGGATAGTTTTTCGTGAACATTGCCTCAACTAACTCTTGATTAGACTCAGCAGTCAGACTGGGGGTGTCTGCGTCCTCGGCCGCCTTAGTCAAACGTTGCTGCAGTACGTTAATGGCTTTTTCCTGTCGCAGGGCCGGACCATCAAACTGCCGACTGAACGGGCCGGCAAGTTCCAGCGCCAGTGCCGGGCGCTTGTTGAGAGCCTCGCGCAGTTTAGCTATACGTTGTCGCTGGGGCGGAAGCAGGTCAGCACGTCCGGCAAGAAATTCGATTCTGCCAAGTTCTTTTGAGTCAGCACCGACAAGGTTCGCCAGAAAACTGAAGGGCGCTGTAACGACAGAAGTGATGGCGTTACCAAGGGCTTGCTGAATGACTTCACCGAAGTCAAATTTCGGGTTGCCGACATCGCCGCTTACCGGCAGAGTAAGGTCAATCACACCATCGCTGTCCTGCAGCAAAGCAATAGCCAAATCTAATGGCAGGTCCATCGCATTGCTGGATTCGACTTTTTCGCCAAGCTTCAGGTCATGAAGCACCAGATTATTTTTGCCATCAAGTTTCTTATTGTCGATGATATAGTCGAGGTCGAGATCCATGGTGCCGTCGGCTATTTTGCGGCCGGCGAAATCGACGGTATAGGGTGAATACTCAGGTACCTGTAGGTTGCGGAACCTTAAATGTACATTCGTCTGGCGGGTGGGATGCCAGGCATGGATAGCGCCGTTTACTTGTGCCAGGCCGTATTGTGCAACTTCACCCTCTAGCGTCACATTGGCCGGCTGGTCCGATTTAGAGCTCAAGGTTGAGACCTCGCCATGTAACGCATGAATTTTGGTGGCGAAGGGAAGCGGCAGAGAGTTATCAGAGAAATGAACAGCTCCGTCGGCCAGCTCAACGCCTTCAATAGTGACGGTAAACGGAGACGTTTCCTTGTTTTTATTTGTGCTGTTTTCTTCCTGGCGCTGAGTCAACAATTGTCCGAAGTTGGTGGTTTGATCTTCATAAATGATGATCCGACCGGACAAACCTTTAATTTTAATGGGGCCGGTTTTAACGTGTGTGTCTTTAATGTTCAGATCCAGCTGTTTGGCCTGAAGGCTCTGCCAGCCAATCAGCGTTTCATTGTTAGCTGTCTTACGTATATCCAGCGTGTTGATATCGGCAGAGCCTTTGTAGGCAAAGGGTTGTTGTTTACTGGTGTTGATCTGCCCTTTTACGCTTAATGTACCGCTATTGAGTTGTACCTTTGCGAACTGTTGCAGATAAGGAGTGGCTTGCTTCAGTGCTAGTTCATTGATGCTGGCATTGCCCTCCAGCGCCGTATTCGGCAGTAGTTGCATAGTGCCGTCGAAGTTCAGCCTACCGCCTGCTGCAAGCTGCCCGTTCAAGCGTACCGGGAAGTTGGTGTTTTTTTGCAGCGCGAAGTCTTTCACGGATAGGTCGATATTCTGCAGTGCCAGCGACACTTGTTGAGGTTCGGTGCCGTCCTTCGCCGTTGCCGCCTTCAAATTGTCAGCGAAGCGCAGAACACCGTCGTTTAAGTTAAAACTGTTTATTTTTAAAGCTGGCAGTGTTGCCGGTTTATCGTCTTTCGGCTCTTCGGCAGGCTGTTCGGGCAGACGCGATAAGCGAGTTTCGCCCGAAGCGAAGCGTTCTTCCTGAAGCACGGGGTGGTCAAGCCGGATGGTTTCAAGCACCCAGGCTCCTTCAATAATGCTTGACCAGGCCAGGTCAATGAACAGCTTGTCCCAGCCGAGCAACTTTCTCTTGTCGATGTCATTAAGCTCAAGTCCGTTAATTTCGAGCGTCAGCGTGTAAGGGTTAGCATGCACAGACTTTATGCTAAGCTCGCGGTTAAAGTCTTCTTTAGCGGTATTTACCGCCACATACTGAATAGCCCAGGGCACGGCAAAAAAGCCCAGCAATGTGTACAAAACGACCAAGGCAAGCAGCCAGAACCGAATTCGGCGTGGAGAAGCCCACTTCTCTTTTAGATAATTGCAAAACCGGCTGAATGAGCTGCTCTGCATAATGTAACCCCTTTAAAAAGTCCAATATTGCACAGTGTAGACGCCTATAAGCGCAGCGTCACTCTTCGTGTTTGTGTGTAAGGTAGATACTTGGAGTGCTACGTTTTTATTTGCTACATGACATAGCTTATTGTTGTGTTTGTTTTTTAACCCGTTTAAAGTCAGTTAGATAGGTTTATGAGTTGGATATTGTACGGCTTCGCGCTTTGCGTTAAGTCATTCTAATGAAACGAGGGATATTAAATTGAAAGTTACTTTAAGAGTGCTGCTCGCGCTGTTTTGTCTTTTTGCCGCTATAGCATGCTATATCCTCGGTGTTCCTGCTGGAGGGGGCATATTTCTCCTGCTCGGGTTTGTCCTTGAAGGTCTATTCTGGTTTGGCTTATTTGGCCGGAAAAAACGGCAGGGGTCTGCTCATTAGACTCAGGCGCTCGGCGGCCGTTTTTTAGGCGATGCGGCAGTAATCAGTTTCATTTGTCTGGAATGGGTTCAGCGTCAGCTGTGAGCAAACCAACAGACCCAAACGTAATTATTGCATCCCGCAATAGAGCAAGATACTGTCAATGCCAAACTAGCTTTCAAGGAGCTCTCCATGCGTAGCTGGATTTATACGTTATTTACCGTTTTTCTGCTTGGACTGACAGCACCGAGCTTCGCTGATGACGACGTTCTGGAATACGATGCCCGTTTAAGTGGCTACTCTTACCCTTTTGAGGTTCATGTTTTTGAGTTTGATAGCCAAAGACAAAAACTGGAAATGACCTATATGCATTTACCCGCTGAAGAAGGGCAGCCAACCGTCTTGCTGTTGCATGGCAAGAACTTTGCCGCCGATTACTGGGAACATACTGCTAACTATCTTCATGAAAAAGGCTACGGCGTTCTAATGCCAGATCAGATTGGTTTTGGTAAGTCCTCTAAGCCAGCGCATTACCAGTTCTCGTTCGAGGCTTTGGCGAATAATACAAAGGCGTTGGTGGAGTCGCTGGGAATCGATAAAGTGACGGTGATGGGACACTCTATGGGCGGTATGCTTGCCACTCGCTTTGCGCTAAACCATGACCGTATGGTTGAAAAACTGGTGCTGGTTAACCCCGTCGGTCTGGAAGATTATCTGCGCTATGTAAAATACAAGGACCCAGCCTTCTTTTATGAAAAAGAGCAAGGTAAAACTATTGAGCAAGTTAGGGCCTATCAGCGAAAAAACTACTATGACGGCAACTGGTCTGAAGATTACGAAGCGTTGATTAAAATTCACGAAGGCTGGATAAACGGCGACGACTGGGATCAGGTAGCCTGGAACAACGCGCTGACCTACGACATGATTTTTACCGGTAACGTGTCTAACGAGTTTGATCAGTTAACCGTGCCGACCCATTTAATTTTGGGTACCCGCGACACCACTGGACCGGGCCGTGGCTGGAAAAAAGAAGGCGTCGATTATGAACTCGGCCGCTACGGTCAACTGGGTGAAATTGCTGTTGAGAAAATTCCGGACGGCTATTTGTACGAGCTGGAAGGCCTTGGCCATATGCCGCAGTTTGAAGCTTTTGGTCGTTATCGTGAGCAGTTGGATAAAATCTTTTGATTTTCTTTAAAGGAACGAATAATAGAGTCAGCAGGCTCCTCTCTTATAGGATAAAAGTAGGAATTCCCCCGACTTTTAACCGAAAAATCGGGTAAACTAATGTGGTGATTTTAATGAGGTTGTTAAAACTAAAATAGGTGACTGATGTTTAAGAAATGGGGGCTAATAACTTTAGCCATTGTGGGTTTATCGGGCTGTTCTTCTATTTTTCAAAACCCAGAAGCAGAGTTTGAATCTTTAGTTAAAACCAACGGTTTCTATTACTCCGAAGGGAACTCAAAAGCAAAAAAGGCAATTGAAGAGCAATTAGCTAAGTTTAATCTAAACTCAGATTCCCTGAGCTCGGCTTCAGCCAGCAACAGATTCGCTACTCTTACTTTCGATGATTTATCCGAAAATCGGCTTACCTACATTATAGGGTCAGGAAGCATCGTAGACGGTAAAGTAGATAAGCAGTCTATTGAGAAAAAAGTGAGTAGCAATTATAGAGTATCTAGTGATCAGAATGGCGGTTACAGAATTAGGTTTTATGAAAATACAGGCAGTTTGCATTCTGACTATTTATTGCGAGCCAATAGTAAAGGTGAAATTAGAAATTATACATTTATAGCTAAGTAGTTATAAATGCTGATGAATCTAACTGCTGACATGATCGGTAAGTTTTTCATATAAACGAAACCCTTAAAGGAAAAAAATGAAGTTTAAAATTTTAACTATAAGCCTTGTATCTCTTTTTATTTCGGCGTGCGCCTCAACAACGCAAAAAGTTAGCGGGCTGAACTGTCGACCCTCTTTAGTCGATAACAAAGACGGGACTATCACAGATACGGAAACTAATTTAATGTGGGCAGCGAAAGATCACTTTTATGAGACTCTTACCGGGGGGACTCGTTGGGTTGGTTGGGACGGAGCAATGTCTAAGGCAGAAAATAGTGAAGTACAAGGCTATACAGATTGGAGAGTACCAACTGAAAAAGAGTTGATGACGATTCTGAATAGTAATTGTAAATCTCAAGGCACTAAAATAGTTGAAAGGTTCTCCATATCAATGTCACCTTTATTTGGTCATCCTACTTATCCTATTTTTTGGACATCTGTAGAAAAAGATGAAAGAGCAATCGTAGTCGACTTTGAAGAAGGCACCGCCAGAGAAGCTCCAAAAGAAGCGGGGAATACAGTGCGTCTTGTTCGGGACATTGATTAATAACAATTAATAAAAAAGGCGCCGGTTGGCGCCTTTTTTAATCATTCACAAGTTTGCCTTAAGCAAAGTTCTTGTTCACGAAGTCCCAGTTTACCAGCTTCCAGAAAGCTTCTAAGTAGTTAGGACGAGAGTTGCGATAGTCGATGTAGTAAGCGTGTTCCCACACATCAACGGTTAACAGTGGCTCTACACCGTCGTGCGCAACGGGGGTATCTGCATCGTCGGTGTTAAACAGGTCAACAGAGCCGTCAGATTTTTTCACAAGCCATGTCCAGCCAGAACCGAAGTTGCCAGCAGCGCTTGCGTTGAACTCTTCTTTAAACTTGTCGAAAGAACCGAATTTAGAGTTAATTGCATCAGCAATTGCGCCTGTTGGTTCACCGCCGCCGTTCGGGCTTAAGCAGTTCCAGTAGAAGGTGTGGTTCCATACTTGTGCGGCGTTGTTGAACAGTCCGCCTTTTTCAGACTTGATGATGTCTTCCAGAGATTTGCTCTCAAGGTCAGTACCTTTAACGGCGTCGTTAAGCTTGCTCACGTAAGTGGCGTGATGCTTGCCGTAATGATATTCCAGAGTCTCTTCTGAAATGTGTGGTTCCAGAGCGTTTTTCTCAAATGGAAGAGCTGGTAGTTCAAATGCCATAATTTTCTCTCCGTAGTTCTTTTTGTGTGCAAATTTGCGACTCGCACTTTAATTTGTGCAAGTTTTTTCTTCTTCTACTCTACGTTATATAGGGCTGACCAGATTGCTTTTCAAGGAAATCTTTCAATTTAGGACAAAACTTTCTAGGCTGTGTTAAAATACCCGAGTGTTTTAATCAACCATTATTATTAAGCAGAGGTGTTATGGAAACGGTTGACAGAATTAAGCAGCAAATCGAAGAAAACCCAATCTTGTTATACATGAAAGGCTCTCCGAAGTTGCCTAGTTGTGGTTTCTCTTCTCAAGCATCACAAGCCTTAATGGGCTGTGGTCAGGCGTTTGCTTACGTCGATATCCTGCAAAACCCGGATATTCGTGCTGAGCTGCCTAACTACGCTAACTGGCCGACATTCCCGCAGCTTTGGGTTGAAGGTGAACTGGTTGGCGGTTGTGATATTATTATGGAAATGTTCCAGAATGGCGAACTGCAGCAGTTGGTTTCAGAAGTTGCCGAGCGGCACCCAGAGCCGTCAGCGGAATAGCAAAGAGCCATCGGCTGAATAAAGTTTAAGCAAAGAGTAGACAATCCGTAGTGAAAATAGCGGATGCCCTTGTTTTTTGTTCGTGGTATCCCCATCACTACAGGTGAAGCTTTAACACTCAACATTAGATGGAGAGAATCGATGTCTGTATTAGTAGGTCGTAAAGCACCTGATTTTACTGCAGCAGCAGTATTAGGCTCAGGTGAAATTGTTGAAGATTTTAAATTGTCAGATGCTATCAAAGGCAAAAAGGCTGTTGTTTTCTTCTATCCGTTGGACTTCACTTTCGTATGTCCTTCTGAGCTTATCGCTTTTGATAAGCGCTTAGACGAATTCAAAAAACGTGGTGTAGAAGTGATTGGTGTTTCAATTGACTCTCAGTTCACTCACAGCGCATGGCGTAACACTGCTACTGACGCTGGCGGTATCGGTCAGGTGAAATACCCACTGGTTGCGGACGTTCGTCACAGCATCTGTAAAGCGTACGACGTAGAGCACCCAGAAGCCGGTGTTGCATTCCGTGGTTCATTCTTAATTGATGAAGACGGTATGGTTCGTCACCAGGTCGTTAACGACTTGCCATTAGGCCGTAACATCGACGAGATGCTGCGTATGGTTGACGCGCTGAACTTCCACCAGAAACACGGCGAAGTTTGCCCAGCAGGCTGGGAAGAAGGTAAAGAAGGTATGAAAGAGAACGCAGAAGGCGTTGCTTCTTACCTGTCTAAAAACGCTGACAAACTGTAAGCGTTAGCAGAATCTAAAAAGCCGCTCAATTGAGCGGCTTTTTTTATGTCTTACGGTTTATCTTCAGGTTTTGTTGGCGGCCAGCCCCCCAACTCCTTCCAGCGGTTAATCATCCAGCAGTACAGTTCTGCAGTGCGTTCGGTGTCGTACAAGGCTGAGTGTGCCTGTTTACTGTCAAACTCTATACCGGCGGCCTGGCAGGCTTTAATGAGTACCGTTTGCCCTAAGGTCATTGCCGCCAGCGAGGTGGTGTCAAAACTTACGAACGGATGAAACGGATTACGCTTCAGGTTGGCGCGTTCGGCAGCAGCCATGACAAAGCTGTGATCAAAGTTGGAGTTATGCCCGACTAAAACGGAGCGTTGGCAGCCCGCGGCTTTTTGCGCTTTGCGTATGGGCTTAAACAGCTCACGTAGTGCTTCGCCTTCGTCCACCGCTCCACGCAACGGGTTGTGCGGATCAATGCCGTTAAAATCGATAGCCGCCTGTTCAATGTTGGCACCCTCAAAGGGCTCTACATGGTAATGAACAGAATCCACAGGTTTTAGTAGCCCGTTTTCGTCAAAATCGAGCAGTACGGCGGCAATTTCCAGTAACGCATCGGTTTTGGCGTTAAACCCCGCGGTTTCAACGTCGACAACCACCGGCATGTACCCTCGAAAGCGTTGTTTCATAAGCGACTCTGAGCTGTCAGACATAGGATTCCCGTAGTGACTGTAAGATAAGCCCATTATGCCAAAGATAGACGCATTCTGCTTGCAGAAATACTAAAGCAACCGCAATGCGTGCCGATAAAGGCGTATCAGAAATAAATCAGGGGCGCTTATGAAAAATCGGCCGGTGTTGACTGCTGCTTCAGTTGCTTTGCTGCTATTTACAGCGCAGGGACAAGCAAATTCAGTCAGGCATTACAGTGCAAACCTGGATAATTCCGCCTGGCAGATGAGCGAAGAGAACCGCTTAACCTGCGAAATGGAGCATAAAATCCCCCGTTACGGTAAAGTCTTTTTTCAAAGCGAAGCGAGCAAAGAGCTTAACTTGCGAATGAAGATGGAAATGCGGCAATTACCCGATGGTTACGGTGTTTCAGCTATTGAGTCGGTTCCACCGCGCTGGCAGCCGGGTGAGTCCAGTTACCGTATTGGCAGCATGAAGCTGTACAAACAGTTTGATGGTGAGCTGCGTAAGCAATTGGCGTGGACACTGCTTAAAGAACTGGAGAAGGGACGCTACCCAACCTTTTTCTACAGTGATTGGTACAACAATCGAGATCAGGTGGCCGTTTCCTTGTCATCCGTTAATTTCCGCAATGCTTACGATGAGTTTATGACTTGTGTGAACGCTCTGTTACCCTTCAGCTTTGATGATATTGCGTATACCGTTCTGAATCATGAAGCGGAGAGCGAAAAATTGACGTTGACGTCGCAGCGGAAGTTGAAACAGATTAGCGACTATCTACAAGTTGATAGTAATCTGGAGCTTGTTTTAGTGGATGCGTATACCGATTCACTTGGCGCTCGCGAACCGAATCAGGCATTAACTGAGCAGCGGGCGCAAGAAATTGAACAGTTCTTTATTGAGCGGGGTATAGATAAAACGCGCATTAAAACTGTGGGTCATGGTGAGGACCGGCCGATCAAGTCTAACGACAATGAGCTCAACCGCCAGATTAACCGGCGCGTCATAGTGCAGTTAACCAAACCATCGCCGATTGAGCTGTAATAAGCTCAATCGCTGGTTTTGTCCTTAAACTCGCACAAATCCTCAATAACGCAGGAACCACAGCGCGGTTTGCGGGCTATGCAGGTGTAACGGCCATGCAGAATTAACCAGTGGTGTACATCGACCTTAAACTCAGCCGGCACCACTTTTATCAGTTTTTCTTCTACTTCTTTGACGTTTTTACCCGGTGCCAGTTTAGTGCGGTTAGACACCCGGAATATGTGTGTGTCCACGGCAATAGTAGGCCAGCCGAAAGCCGTGTTTAAAACTACATTAGCGGTTTTACGGCCAACGCCCGGTAAGGCTTCTAATGCTGCTCGGTCTTCCGGTACTTTACCGCTGTACTCTTCCACCAGAATTTTACAGGTTTTGTAGGCGTTTTCTGCTTTTGAATTGAATAGCCCAATGGTTTTTATGTACTCTTTGATGCCGTCAACCCCCAGTGCCAGCATGCTTTCTGCGGTGGGCGCAGCAGGGAACAGTTTGCGTGTGGCCTTATTAACACCAACATCGGTTGCCTGTGCCGATAACAGTACGGCAATCAGCAATTGAAACGGAGAGTTATATTCCAATTCGGTGGTTGGGTTGGGGTTGTTGTCCCGTAACCGGCTTAAAATTTCGTAACGTTTGTTTTTATTCATAGTCAGTCATTTTTGTTAGGCAGTGACCCGTGCACGGGTAACGGTTTTCTTCTCTGCCCGAGCGCTTAGTACGGCGTCAATTTTATTTTTTAAGGCAATGATAAAGCCCATGCCGATAAACGCTCCGGGCGGCAGTATGGCCAGCAGTAAAGGGTAATCAACGGTGAACAGTTCAATTCGTAATTGTGCTGCCCATTCACCCAGGAGCAGCTCGGCGCCATCAAACAATGTGCCGTTGCCAATAATTTCGCGCATTGCGCCTAATACCATCAGCACTAACGCAAAGCCGACGCCCATGGCCAGCCCGTCAAACGCGGCCCGCTGCCAGGGATTTTTAGAGGCATAGGCTTCGGCACGACCAATAATGGCACAGTTCGTCACAATGAGTGGAATGAAGATACCCAGCGACTGATACAGCTGAAATACGTAGGCGTTCATTAATAATTGAATAATGGTCACGAAGGTAGCGATAACCATAACAAACACCGGAATGCGAATTTCCGAAGGCACAAAACTGCGAACCAGAGACACGGTAATATTAGAGCCGACTAACACGAATAAAGTGGCTAAGCCTAAGCCCATAGCGTTGGTTACTGATGCCGTTACCGCTAATAATGGGCATAAACCCAATAGCTGTACTAATGCTGGGTTGTTTTCCCATAGGCCTTGTTTGGTAAGGTTTTTATATTCGTTCATTGCTGCCCCTCCCGACACTGAGGTAAGTCGGCATTAAATAAAACGTCTGCTTGTTGCTGAAGTTTTAGCGTCGCGCGTTTCACGGCAGAAACCACAGCGCGTGGTGTAATGGTCGCGCCGGTAAATTGATCAAACATGCCTCCGTCGCGTTGCACCGCCCAGCGAGTATCGTCCTGACCGCGAATACGTTTTCCCGCAAAGCTTTTTATCCAGTTACTTTTTTCAACTTCTATTTTGTCGCCAAGCCCCGGAGTTTCCTGATGTCGCAGGGTTCTTACACCCAGTAATTCGCCTTCAGGCTTAATGGCCAGTAATAAACGAATGGCACCGGAATACCCATCGGGCGCGATAATTTCGGCCGCCAGGGCGGTAGGCTTATCGTTGACCCAGGCGCGATACAAAGGTTGTGCTTTGCTGCTGCCAAGAGCCGGATCTTTAAGCAACCGGCATGACTGATACAAATCGTTATCGTGCATAGTCGGAGGAATTAATTGATTTAACGTGCGTAGTACCTGTTGCTGTTGTTGTTTTGCAATTTCATCTTCGGTGAGAATTTGCACGCCAATAACCAAAGCGGTGGCAACAACGGCAAAGGCGGCCAACAATAAGCCATTTTTCTGCATACTGTTAAACGTCATATTTGTCTCCGTGGCCGTATACGGTAGGCCGTGTGTAACGGTCTATAAACGGTACGCACATATTGGCAAGCAGTACGGCGAAAGCGACGGCATCGGGATAGCCACCCCAGGTGCGAATAACAAAGATTAAGAAGCCAATCAGTAACCCAAAAATAACGCGACCTCGGTTGGATGTGGCCGCTGATACCGGATCGGTTGCAATAAAGAAAGCCCCCAGCATGCTGGCACCGCTTAACGTGTGTACGATAGGTCCGGGCATAAGGTCTGGCGCAAAAATATGAGCGACAAATGCGGGAATGCAGAGTCCACCAAGAAAGCCGAGTGGAATGTGCCAGCTAATAATGCGCTGTTGAATGAGTAACAAGCCGCCGACAAAAAAGCCGAGGTTTATCCACTGCCAACCGGCTCCGGCAAAATAACTGAACTCTGGCCCTTTATAAATTTCGGTTAGTGTATAGCCGCGAGTCAGTTCTGTTTTTATGGTATCCAGCGGGGTGGCCATGGTTACGCCGTCTATGCCTGCACGCAGTTGCTCGACGCTGTAACCCGAGGGTGTGTATTCAAACAGAATGGTATGCAGTGTTTGCCACAAGGTGAGCGAGTGCTCACTAATGGTTGAAACGGGCAACCAGTTAGTCATTTGCACTGGAAACGAAATTAATAGCAATACGTAGCCCGCCATTGCGGGATTAAACAGGTTTTGTCCCATGCCACCATAAACCTGTTTGACCACCACAATAGCAAACAGAGTCCCAATAACAATGATCCACCAGGGCGCAAGTGACGGAATACTGATGGCTAATAAAATGGCCGTAACAATAGCGGTATTGTCGCGCAAAGCGGAAAAAGCCGGGCGCTCGCGAGCTATAGTACAAGCCATTTCGGCTAACACGGCGGTGCCCACTGCAAGTAAAATTTGGAACCATACGCCGGGTCCCAAAAAATAACTTTGTAGCAATACACCGGGAACCAGTGCGTAACAGACCCAGCGCATCATCTCGCTGGTGGTGCGTTGATTATGCCCGTGGGGTGATGACGCAATTCTGAAACTCATGACTCATTTCCTTTGGCTGAGTTGCTTTCATCTGAACTGTCTTTAGCTGCCTGAGCGGCCTTTTTGGCTTTTGCACGGGCAATGGCAGCTGCAACCGCCGCCGATTTACCTGCAGGCTTTTCACTGCTGTCTTCGTTACCTTTGTTCTGGTCGGCCGGTTTTTCCTGTTGTGCTTTTTCACGTGCTTCCGCCGATTTACGATGGCGCTCCAAACGCTCCTGCTTTTCACGCTCCAGCCGTTCCTGACGCGCTTCAAAACGTTTACGGGCTTGCTCCGCTTTGGCTTTTTCACGGGCGAGGTTGCGTACTTCTGCCTTCGCTTTGCGGTAATAGTGAACCAGCGGAATTTCGCTGGGGCAGACATAAGCGCAGGCACCGCACTCAATACAATCGAACAAATTGTGTTTTTCCAGTTCGTCGTAGTCTTTGGCTTTGGCTAACGACTGCAATTGCTGCGGCTGTAGGGTGGCAGGACAAACATCAGAGCAGGCACCACAACGAATACAGGCTAGCTCCGCTCCCGGAGAGGGAAGTTCCTGCTCGGTTGGCGCCAAAATGCAGTTGGTGGTTTTAATGACTGGCACTTCAGTACTGGGCAGAGTAAAGCCCATCATCGGGCCGCCCATAATAATTCGCTGTTTCTTTTCCGGAGTGAAGCCGGATTCGTTCAGCAAGTGCTGAATGGGGGTGCCCAATAACGCCCAGACGTTTCCGCGTTTCTTAAGCGACTCACCGGTTAGCGTCACCACCCGTTCTAATAAAGGTTCACCATGTATTATGGCGCGCTTAACCGCATAGGCCGTACCGACGTTTTGCATTAATAAGCCAATGTCCATGGGCAATTTTCCGCTGGGAACCTGATGACCGGTAAGTAGTTCAATCAGCTGTTTCTCGCCACCGGAAGGGTATTTGGTTGGAACGACTTTGAGTTCTATTTGTGTGTCGTCGTCAATGGCAGCGGCTATGGCTTTTATTGCTTCGGGCTTATTGTCTTCAATAGCAAGTAAAACTGAATTGCAGCGAGTGATGTACTGCAATATACGAGTGCCGGCAATAATGTCGTCGGCATGTTCCTGCATTAACCGGTCGTCGGCGGCGATGTATGGTTCACACTCAACACCGTTAATAATTAAATGTTTGAGCGGTTTTTGTTGAGCGAGTTTTTGCGCGGTAGGGAACCCCGCGCCACCTAAGCCGGCGATACCCGCTTCTTGAATCAGTTCCAGTAAGCGCGAAACTTCAACGTCGTGATAGTCGGGTAAGGCGTGTTTGTTACCCCAGCGGTCTTCGCCGTCAGGTTGGATAACCACGGCTTGCTCCGGCAAACCGGATGCATGCGCAGTAGGGCGCTCTTCAATAGCAGCGATAATGCCTGAAGTGGGCGCGTGCAAGGGTAAACCCTGACTCATACCTGCTTCGGTCAGGCGCTGGCCTTTATCCACGTGCTCACCTACCGCAACTAAAATTTTCCCGGAGGGGCCAATGTGTTGGCGAACCGGCAGAATCAACTCTTTGGGTAGCGCAAGCTTCCTTATGGGCTGACTGCTGGCTGGCTGTTTACGCTCGGGCGGATGAACGCCGCCCGGGAAATGACCAATAATACCGGTATCAAACGTGCGGTTTGCGGTTTGTCGCTCGCTCATTCCACCACCTTTACCGGAATGCTGTTGGCTTTGATGTTTTCTTTCACGGAGTCTAGATCCCACTGCCAGGTTTCGGGTTGTGTTTTAACTGCCACCATATCAATACAGTCTACCGGACAGGGTTCAACGCACAGGTCACAGCCCGTGCATTCGTGTTCAATAACCGTGTGCATTTGCTTTGCTGCGCCTAAGATGGCGTCAACCGGGCAAGCCTGAATGCATTTGGTGCAACCAATGCACTCGTCCTCGCGAATTACCGCGACTTTTTTAACGTCTTCCTCGCCATGCGCATCGTCAAGCGGTTTTGCTTCAACGCCCATTAAGTCGGCTAATTGTTTGATGGTCGCTTCGCCGCCGGGAGGGCACTTGTTGATATCGTCGCCATCGGCAATAGCCTGTGCGTAGGGGCGGCAGCCAGGGTAACCACACTGGCCACACTGAGTCTGTGGCAGAATGTCATCAATTTGATCGACAATAGGATCGCTTTCGACACGGAACTTAACCGCGGCAAAGCCGAGAATCACCCCGAATATCAGCGCTAATAAGCCCAGCGCAATAACGGCTCCGAATAAACTCATTAACCGCTCACCAATCCACTAAAGCCCATAAAGGCAAGAGACATAAGCCCTGCGGTGATCATCGCAATAGCTGAGCCTTTAAACGCCACCGGAACGTCGGCGGCAGCTAAGCGCTCGCGCAGAGCTGAGAATAAAATCAGTACCAGAGAAAAGCCAATGGCGGCGCCTAAACCATAAACAATGGATTGCACAAAGTTGTGCTGCTCGTTGACGTTCAGCAAAGCCACGCCTAAAACCGCGCAGTTGGTGGTAATAAGCGGCAGGAAAATGCCCAGTAAACGGTACAGCGTGGGGCTGGTTTTATGCACCACCATTTCTGTAAATTGTACGACCACGGCAATAACCAGAATAAAACTGAGCGTTTGCAGTGACATTAAGTCCAGCGGTTCTAACAGGTATTGATTGACCAGATAGCTACACACCGATGCCAGTGTCAGCACAAAAGTGGTGGCAGCTGACATACCAATAGCGGTGTCCAACTTGCTGGAAACGCCCATAAACGGGCACAAGCCCAGGAATTTTACCAACACAAAGTTGTTTACCAGCACGGTGCCTATCAGTAGCAGTAAGTAATCGGTCATTTACCTTTCCGGGTACTGTGGTTATTTAAGACCGCATATTATCGGTGTTTTGGCCGCTATAAACAACAGACAGAAGGCAGGTGTTTAGGAGAAAATTTGGGCATTGTCATACTTTCTTCACGAAAATCCGCAGTGAGTGTCATAAAGCCTTGCCAAAGTGGCCCTAACTGAAGCCAATTTGGGTTTTGAACCACATGGTCTTACTCAGTTATTTACAGCGTTTTGATCGCTATTGTTATTGCTTATTCTCTGGTTTACGGGCAAAGGGTATGCCCGGACAAATTGCGTTGCTAACCTCCCGCAGTGGCGACGGTTACGCCTATTTGGTTATTTCCCTAATCGCTTGGTTTACCGATGAATACGGGGATGACTATTTTACTCACCTTCTGCTCGGCTTTTTATTCCAGGTTCCTGTTTACTGGATAATGAAAAACAGTTTTCGCAGGCAGCGGCCCAGTGAGTTAAATTTGTCTTTTGCGGCGCTTATTGTTGCCAGCGATAAATTTAGTTTTCCTTCCGGGCATACCGCTGCTGCGGTTCTTTTTGCCATCATCACCTATCACTATTACCCCACCTCTGGGCTGGTGTGTTTCGCTTGGGCTACCGGCATTGGCGCTTCCCGTGTTGTAGTGGGGGTTCACTACCCTAGTGATATTGTTGCCGGTGCAGTGTTGGCTCTTTTAGTCTCGGAGTTGGTTCTATGAAAATCCTATATGGAATACAAGGCACGGGCAATGGCCACTTAAGCCGCTGCCACACCATGGCGCACGCTTTATCACAGCATGATGTTGATATTGATTACCTAATATCCGGACGGGATGTTAGCGACCTATTCGACATGGACGTTTTTGGGGATTACCAATGGCGTCGCGGGTTATCTTTTGTCACTGAAAATGGCCGTGTGCGCAAAGGAAAAACCGTGTTTCAGAACGACTGGCGGCAACTTTGGCAGGACGTAAGAAGTCTGCCAGTGAAAGATTATGATTTAGTGATTACGGATTATGAGCCGGTGACAGCGTGGGCAGCAAAAAAAGCAGGAATACGATGTATTGGCCTTGGCAGACAGTATGCGTTTCAGGAACCGGAGCTATTTAGCCGCTTGTCGTGGTGGCAACAGCAGCTGATATCGTCTTTCGCTCCTTGCTCTGATCCTGTGGGAATGCATTGGTTTACTACCGGGAATACGGTTCCACCAGTTGTCAGGCCTGAAGAAAGTAACGGGGGCGGCCTGATGCAGCGAGTGGTTGTGTATTTGCCTTTTGAAGATCCAAGGCACATTATCGACCAATTACAGCCACTTGATAACTATGAGTTCTCGATTTTTCATCCAAAGCTAACCCGGCAGTCATTAGGACATATTGAGTGCTACTCTCCCTCTCGGGATAAATTTTCCGCTCATTTTAGTAAAGCGTCCGCTGTTTTATCGAATGCTGGCTTTGAAACCAGTTGTGAGGCTTTGAGTCAGGGAAAATCGCTGGCGGTTAAACCGTTAACTGGGCAGTTCGAGCAGACTTGGAATGCGCGCTTATTGGCAGAGCAGAGCTTAGCCTCTGTTTTGAGGCGAATAGACACCTGTGCAATTGATCAATGGTTAACTGAACGAGAGGCGCAAAGGCTGTATTGGCCAAATGTTGCAGAAGCACTGGCGCAATGGATTGCTGCGGGGGCAACTCGACCAATAGCAGACTTAAGCACTGAGCTTTGGTCCAGAAACGAAAAAACCGCCGTATAGGCGGTTCTTCTGAATGTGGCTCCCCAGGTTGGATTCGAACCAACGACACATGGATTAACAGTCCACCGCTCTAACCAACTGAGCTACTGGGGA
>NZ_JAVFHZ010000009.1:0-83512 GCF_033052755.1 Idiomarina solivarensis
GTTAACTTGTCCGGATGACACCGGAACGCTTGTCCGAATGATGCCGGAATCGCTGTCCGGATAGACCGAAATACGCAGCCTGCCATTACTTCTTACTGCTTATCTAAACCTAGTTCCTTTTATACTCATCTTAAAGTTGGTTTAGTTGTTCCGAACAAGAATGATTGTCAATATGGGGAGATATTGACAAATATCATAGTGACTTATATTTTATATTCGAATAAATATAAAAAAGGTATAATTCACATGAAATATTTTGGAGCATTCTTGGCATCTGGCTTTATCCTTATAATAGTTGCAGTATTGCCTAAAAATGCAAGCGCAGTGCAGTTTACCCACAAGTGCGTTACGACGGTTGTTACTGACGTGGGAAGTGGTACAGTTTGGACTGGTCAAACATGTTGGTGGGAAGCAGCGGGCGGCGGTGGAGGAGGAAGTAGCAGTCCTGACCCTTTGCCTGGTGGAACTGGTAGCGGTATATCAGATGGCTCCGATGCATACGTTAGGAACGAATTCGACACAGATGGAGATTACGAGTTTGATTGTTGGAAAGATGTTGTTGAAAACGGCGATTACTACTTAGATAGTGGTGATGACTTCGGCACTAGAATTCTGAATGGAGAGCCGGACGCCCATAATGGAATTGATATACAAGCCCCACATGGGACTATAATTAGGTCTCCTGCCTACGGTAAGGTCAAGGAGGTTTCGATGATCGACGATTCCCCAAATGGGGCCTTTGTGCGTATAAGATATATTAAAAATCAAGTGCTATATGAGGCTGTGATGATTCATATGATTGAAGGTTCTCCGAGTGTTAGTCCAGGGGACGTAGTTTACCCTGGTCAGCCTGTGGGCGCAGTCAATTCTACCGGCGCTTCAGATGGGCACCATGTGCATTTTGAAGTGAAAGTGATTACTACGCCAATATCGCCTGATGGTATTAATCCGATAACCCGGAAACCTTATAATTACATGACTTTAGGCCCAGTAGATCCAGTAGATCCTGTAGCTCGAATGGGTGGATCAACTTGTGAAAAAAACCAATAGGGAACAAGAGAATGAAACTTTTACTATTAATAACGCTGATAGCAACGTTGCTAGTTAGTACAGGAGTAAACTCACAAGAATTACACTTCGGTGAGAGAAACAGTTCCTACAGCTACATTTTAAACTCACAATATATAGCAGTTATTGATGAATCGAAAAAAAGTAAAGTAAACTTTTACACTAAGAACCAAGATTTGGTTCGGACTGTTTCCCTCGATTGGGAAGTTAACCATGCATGGACCCTTAGCCATGGGCGTTTTCTTGCGGCCTCTCTAAAGCGCGCTCCAAATCCTGACGCTTTTAATCAAGTGGTATTATTCAACAAAGATAAGGTGATTAAAAAATTTTATAATGTTGCGAATGTTGTAACTGTTCCTGGTGGAGATTACTTTGCTATTATTGGAGAGATAACTTCATCTAATCACACCCCCGTAAGAATTTACGATAAAAAAGGTAAACTAGTTAAAGACGGGATACTTCCACGCGGCACATCATATCGCATTATTTTTATTTCTCCTGATCTAAAACAGTTAGCAGTGTCGCCCTTTTCAACAGATTCAAGCTCCGTAAGTAGCATTGATGTGTATTACGGTAAGGAATTTTCCGAAAAAACAAATTACAGTTTTGGTGGCGCTGATATTTTCCAGACAATTCCGATTGCTGATGGAGTCGTTGTTGTAAATGTAGATCGTCGTTTGGTTGCGCTTTCTAAAAATGAGAGCAAGTGGGTTATACCAAATAGAGAGTTCATGTTTACTGTGGATCAAGTCAAGCCCGGTACTGATTCAGAATACATTATCCTTCAAGAAAATATCGGTAGAGTTGCTGTTGTTAATACAGAAGGGGAAGTCGTTTTTGACTCAAATTCTGATTTAGAAGCTGCGGTGAGTGATATCGTAGCGAGTGGTGCTCGTATTGATGTCGTAAATGATAAGCTGGTGATTAATGATAGTGAAAAGGGCGACTTACTGCTGATTCCCCTAAAAGGTCACAATAAAGAAAAACGAATTCAAGCGGAAAGCCAGATAATTTCGATTGATGTTGAAAGCGGTCTTTACGCGTTCAGAGTCAATGGGAAGTTAAAAATTAAGAAAATTAATTAGTAGCTACTAACTACGTATTTAAACTATTCAATAGAAATGCCCAGTTCAGTTTTTCACTGTTCTGGGCATTTCTTTTATAGAGTATGCTAGTAATCTCAAGCCGTAAAGGATTGTTCCCTGATTTTATGAGAATATCCCAAACAAGGCGCCATGTGCCCGTAAAATCTTGGTAGAACCCCTGACCGAAGAATATGTTTAAGAGTATTATTCTCGCAGAGAATCGCTAAGCCTGTATAGGCAAGAAAGTCTGACCAGAAATTTACTGTCAGCTCACTTACAAACTTTAGTTAAGTCAAGGGTGAACTCACATGCCATAACAGAATCATTTTTCCAATGATGTATGTCTGATTTAGCACTACATCCAGAATCTTCTATAATTGCTCTGTTTCCTTCGCATAGAAGCACCGAAGAGTTTTCTCCTTCTATTTTCAGTTGCAAATCGTAACCGGTAAAAATTTCAAGTCTACTCGAGTCATGATTAACGGCTTTTAATAAGAGTTCTGACTTAGTAAGGTTTTTTCCGTTATCGAATTTGACGAGGGCGTCGACACCAGCTGCTAAATCTTTTAGATCTGAGGCAATGTCATACATTTTTTCAGGATCAGATGAGTCGGCGTAGCTATTGCACCCTGCAACTAGAAGTAGCGACAATAACGTTAAAGTTAGTATTTTTTTCATTATAGATCCCACGCAGTTAACTTTCCTGATTCGTCTTGTCCATTATCTAAATTCCAATTTTTGATATCATCCAAGCTTTCGTCGCAGAAGACATATCGACCAACAATACCTATATAGCTTTGAATATTTTTTACGGCCATATCAAAGATATCATCGTAATCCATGACTCCGGCCGGAGTTTCTAAATCAAAAATATAAGTGTCATTGACTTCGTCAGGCCTTGGATATAGCAGGCCTGAATCAGCAGCGACATGTCGTGCCCACTTGAAAAATCGGTACCCCTCATCTGCATTATCTACTATTGTTTGAAAGCCCCCATGCCATTTATTGAAATCTGGTTTAATCTTTTTGAAGTAATCTTGATGAATGCTAACAAGAGCTTCTTCCCAGATTTTAGTTATGTCGGTGTCTAAGTGTCCGTTTCCATCTACACATTCACCTATATTACTTTTCACACGGTCTGCTAAGCCGATCTCTCCAAGGTTTAAGCGTTGCCAAATATGAGTATCTTGGTGCATTTCACATACTCTATGGTCTGTTTTGTTTTCTTTATACTCGCCAACTTTCAATTCCACTACGGGATGGATCGTGATATCAGCTATAACGTGCGAAGTGTATCCACATAGCCAGGAGAATACCTTTTCCTTTGCAGCCTGGTCATCGAGCATCTTACATGCTTTAGCTAGTACCTTGACTAATTCACCAGTATTGTCGTAATGCATCAAGTCAGCCCAGTGGTTCTGATCTGAATCCATTACTGCAAGGTATGGGTAATCAGGAGAGACACACCCGAGTTCCACAAAATGGGTATTTAGAGCTAGGATTCTTTTTGCTTCTGAAGGCATATCAATACTAGTTAAAGAATTTGAACTAATAGATAGATTTGCGGCGGTAAGGTGGGCAAAGGCTCCAGGCATAATATTTCTCTTAGAGGTTAATAGTTAATGTATTATTACCATGAATAAGTTACATTAATATATGCAATTTAGTATATTTATTAGTCGAGCTGTCAGTAGGGATTATCGATGTTGAAGTACAAAATAGCGTTGTATATTCCATTTTTACGTTGTAAATGACATCCTTTTTCACGTTCTAAGTAATACTCGTCGAAGAATTCCTTAGATATAAGCCGCTTGCCCCGTTTTTTGCCACAGAAGCTCTGGAGATTCTGATATCACATCTTCAATATCGAATTCGCCAACAACTTTACCTACAGGCGTTTTTGAGTAAACGACTACGATTGTAATGCCCTGTCTCTTAAAAGAGTTTTTTATGGACTCAAACTTTTTCGCACCTCGAGAATTCTATTTACAAACTCTGGATAAGAGCTGCCATACACCTCGAAATCATGATCGCAGTCCACCAATCAGTAGTAGCGATTATTGCGCGAATTTAGAATTTATTATGCGAATTGACATTTGGTATTGCGGTTGGTCTTAGCCTAGGAACACCTAGTATCTTTGAAAGCCAATACTTAAGTGATGGTTTATATTGGATTTGAACACTGTTATTGAGGAACCTGTTATGAAAAAAACAGCAAATCAGTCAGTAGAGGTGATTACTGATATTCTTTGTGATGCCTGCAGTGCTAGCGTTGTCCCTGACTTTCAAAAAGGGCGGCGCGGCAGCCTTAACGACTTTAGCGAGTATGGAATACTGCATGCGTCGTATGGTTATGGCTCAAACCAGGACGGTGACTCATTTCATTTTGACTTATGCGAAAGGTGCTTCAAAGAGTTGGTAAATAAGGTAAAGGGCATGCAGGCATCTAACGCTCTAGGCGCTTAAGGTACTGTTTATAAACCCATCCGCGCGGGGAATGTCCTAGGAACGACCTATAGCTCTCGGTACATTTCAAAAGATTGTACAGCCGATGCTCCAGAATGATTTTCGTTACTGAGATAATAGACTCGTGAATTTACGGCAGACACAAAAAATCCGACATTATGTCGGCTTTACGCGAAGCTGTTAGAGCATTATTTCAATGAGGCACGGTTTTTTGTGCGGACTCTGCCTTCTTGCTTAGCTTTAGCAATAGCGGCGTGAAGCATGCGCAAACCGGCAGCCTTCCTTTCAGAGACTTTACAAGTTTGGTTTGAATGCATAAACACCTCCAGAGTTACCTGCTAACCATCAAATCAATCTTACTTCAACACTCTTATAGCTTACAAGGAAGACCTTATAAAATTTCTAACTTTTTCGATATGTTTCGGGTTTCCGCTAGCTATCAGTTTACTTGGTTGGTCATCTTCAAGATGGTTATGTGGCGAATTCATCCACTCAAGGTGATGCGCATCCTGCAAGAACAACTTACGCAAGTCGGCATAGATACCAAGTATAAGCGATGCGACAAAAGCAAATTCATCGGAAAATTCATAATCGGAATTCAGCTCATATTTAGACAGCTTTTCTTTGAAATGAGAGTACACAGGACTGTGCTTCAGCTCCCAGAACTCAAGGATATTTATCACTACTTTTGCAGCTTTAGCTGTCTTTTCCTGAGTTAATTGAAAACACTCACGGTTCAATTCAAAAGCACTGTACAGTTCGCTTGCTTGATTTATGTCAGTATCCATAAAAAGTCCTCTCAATCTGAGGAAAATACTTTTCAACTAATTACTTGCCACCTAAAAGGTGTCTAGTAAAGTCTAGGAAATCCACCTACGTAAAAACTACTTTAAGAAAGTAACTAATAAAGTATGTTTTAGACTACCTCGGCAATAGACTTAAACTGGTGTTCAAGTGTATCTAAATCAGCACCGTAGAGCGGACCTAATGAATCTATGCCTGGTTGACTCCACTTTTCAGTACCATTAATAGCTTTCCTAACACCGTTTAATTGACCTCTTATCGAGTTCCTAAACTGTTCCATAGTTCGACCATTACCTAGCAATGGGTACAGAGCCGCAAATACGTGTTCAGCAACGTAACTGTCATGCCCCAGATGCCGTGAAACTCTCTGATGTATTGAGTCTTTCTCTTTCATCTCAATCATAGCAATGATATATGCTACCTGCTTTTCAAAATTTGTTCTGCTCAACGGTAAGTCCTCTCGTTTTAACTCAAAAACCTAGTAACACTAACAGCCCCCTTAATCTCATCAAGGTTTTTAGATGGGTAACTTACTGGGTAAATTAGCACAGATTTAGCCTGGTTTTTAACCTGTTTTGATTAATTCAAGTGATAAGCTGTTACAGTTAATAGAAATAACTGAACACCTAAACTTTTATGAAATATCCAAGTTATAACGCGTTCACATGGCTAATAGGAACCACCGCATTGTTATACGCTGGCATTATGCTGGGGCTAATACTATGCGGAGGAGCCGACTTTTTAGGCAGTATATCGGACATTGTTACTGCTGCAGGAACAATAGGTCTATTAATAACAGCTGTTGTTAGTTACCAAAGCTGGAAAAAGCCTATGGTCGAAGCGAGTAAGCTAGATGCAGTTAAATCGCTCATCCGATACTATGCTCGAGCTGAGGTGACCGTAGAGTTCATAACCCGACAGTACTACCAACTTAGTGAGCGCATTAAGCATTTCGAAGGCCATAATAGTGAAAAAGAAGACTTGCTAAGCAGAGTGGAAGATATTCAATCTCAGTTCAAAAAGTTAAAGAGTACTTTAATCGAAGTCTGTACGGAAGCTTATATTATAGACGACAAGGTAGCGGATGCGGCTAAGCATTTAATAACAGCACAAAGCGGCTCAGAGATCCATCTAACACTTCTAGTAGATGAGGTTAAACAAACTATTGAACACGGCTCCCCAGAAACTGATGATGACCCTGTAGGCCCTGTTCGTAAGTATTTAAATGGGTTGGTAGATAGCATTTTCCCTAGCAGTATGGACGAGATTAGAAAAAGCCTTCTGGAGTCAAAAACTGAACTGCAAAAGCATTTTAAAACCCAATAAGCTAATGTTTTACCAATTATAAAAACCGATGGTACTTATAAAGAATGGAAGAGTTTGTTGTTCAAGTCATAGCCGACAATGACGTAAAAACAAAAAGAGTTCAACTTGAAGCTGAAAAGCACAGTGACATTGCGCAGCAGAAAGCCAAGTTACTTAAGGTCATGGAACTCATCGACATCTACGATCAAGTTATCGACTCCCATGTAGAAGCCAAGACTGTGTTTTACAAACTTAGTGTCCAATCTGCAATTGAAAGAACTAAAGGCCAAGCATTTGTGCAACAGACAAGAAACCAGCTCAATCGCTGCATGTTTAATACACTGAATCTTGGCAAACTCTATTTAGACAAGAACTTTTTTAAAGAGAAGTCATTCATAAAGAAAATCACCGAAAGTGAAGAGGCACACCAAAAAGCTGAAAATTTGCGTAAAAAAGTGTTCACCGAAAACAGTGAATATATGCTGGGCTGTGAACTGCGTGCATACAGCCAACATGCTTCGATAATGACCAGGACTATACATAGGGGGATACAAAGAGACCTCGAAAAAAGCCAACTAACGGCTAATGTCAGCGCATCAATTTCAAAGCGTGAATTATGCTCCAAAAGACATATCAGCGAAGAAAAGTTGCTTCGTATTCCCGATAAAATAGATTTGCAAAAGTGTCTAGACGGATATGTTGATGGCATATCTGAAATGCACATCTTAAATTTAAACTTGTTGCGGGATTTCGTTGACGCCCTAATAAAGCAAATTGAAACTTTCGCGCAATCGTTAGCGCATAATGTAGGGGCAAATATTTCGGATGCTTACTTTATCAAAGTGACCTGCGACACGCATAGTGATGAAAACGAACAAAACACCAACGAAGCAAGCGTCTCAATCAGCTCTGAATGGCTAGATTTAATAAGGCAACTTCTGGATAAGCACAGATCCGCAACCAAATTTCTCCATACAAAACACGAACCTTCCTAGCAGTTTATTGTGATGATACCAGTCTTTTGGCAGCTTAATGCAAATTAAAGCTTATAAGTAAACTCAATAATTCCTTTTAAAACAATATATTACACGATAATTTCAAACCTTGGAATAATCGTCGTTCGTTAAATAAAAGTAGCATTTATTATGCGAATTGACACTTATCGGAAATAACTTTAGCTTCACCAGCCCTTAAAGAGGCGATTGGTTACCGTCGCCTAACTGAGTGTCTCCGAGCAAATAGGTATTAGGGTAGAGGCCATAAATTGTAATTTAAAAATGTACACTTTCATTTAAAGATGTTCACTTTCAATTAGCTCTAAAACTTACAGCTGGAGCGTTCGGACGGCTTTACTGACCCTACTATGGTTAAAGATTATTTAACTGCACAGTTGCGTCATCAGGGCCGCGAAGTCTTTGCTCTTTTGCTGCTGGATAGTCAGCATCGCCTATTACGCTATGAAGAATTGTTTCAGGGGACTATTAATGCTGCGCCGGTTTACCCTCGTGAGGTGATCAAGCTAGTTATGCAGTATAATGCCGCTGCAGTCATTTTGGCACACAACCACCCATCGGGCGTGGCAGAGCCCAGCCAGGCTGACCAGCGAGTAACTGAAAGAGTTAAAAAAGCGCTGACATTAATCGATGTTGCCTTGCTCGATCATTTCGTTATAGGCGCCGGTAATCCAGTTTCTTTTGCAGAGCGCGGATTGTTGTAGTTTTGTACTGGCGGTTTGGTGAAAAATCACGTAAAATCCGCACCGAACGATCGATGACGATCAAATTTCCGTCGTATTAGCTTGATTAGAAGGGCAGTTTGCTGTATAAAATGCGCCCTCGGATTTATAGGCAAGGTCACGTTGGGCGACAGGCGAGCTTGCAGCAATTTTGGAGTAGAGACATGTCACAAATATGCCAAATTACAGGTAAGCGTCCGGTAGTCGGTAACAACCGCTCGCACGCACGCAATGCGACTAAACGTCGCTTCCTGCCGAACATACAATCGCACCGCTTTTGGGTAGAAAGCGAAAAGCGTTGGGTTAAGTTACGCATTTCTACTAAAGGTATGCGTATCATTGATAAAAACGGTATCGATACGGTATTAGCGGATCTCCGCGGCCGTGGTGTTAAGGTTTAAGGAACTAAATTATGCGCGATAAGATTCGTTTAGTATCATCTGCTGGTACAGGTTATTTCTATACCACAGACAAAAACAAACGCACCATGCCAGAAAAGATGGAGATCAAAAAATTCGATCCAGTGGTTCGTAAGCACGTGATCTTCAAAGAAGCTAAAATCAAGTAATTGGTTTCAATGCTTACAAAAAACCCAGTCTCGGCTGGGTTTTTTATTGTCTGAAATTTGAATGCTAGCGCGGTGGGTCAATAATGCCGGAGACGCTGGCATTGATGCGGAACCAGCCAGTAATACTGAAACGATCACGTTCTGAGCGCAATACTTCATGCACAAAGCGGTCGCTTAAAAACACCACTAAACGTCCTTGTTTAGGTAGTATGGTTTCCAGCGCTTGGCCTTTGTCGCCATACATAACCAATTGCCCTCCGTCACTTTCCTGCCACTTTGGGTTTAAATAAAACACCGTGGTCAGTACGCGATTACTCCGGCCTTTAAAGGCGTCCAGATGCTTTTTATAGAAAGCGCCCTTAGGGTAATGTGCCAAATGGCATTCGTAATCGAATAAACCAAGAAACAGCTCGCGGTTAAATTCAGTGCGTAATTGCTCCATAATACTGAGGTAATCGTTATGGCGGGGCTCTTCCTGGCTTAGCCAGTAAATGCGGTCGTTGCGAACCATCGTATTGATGGTCTGGCTTTGTTGGCGGCCTATGCCGGCCAGATTCCAAAATTGTGCAGGTAACTGCTGAGCGTAGTGATACAGTGCTTGCGAACGTTCCGCCTGCAGAAAATCATCGATAATGCAGTAGCCGTGATCGGCAACGTTGTCGATAATATCAGATAGCACCATAATCTAATAAGGTTCCATATTTTTGTTGTCGCGCGAGAATATAGGGTATTCTCCGGTAAGCCAACAAGAAAATGATTCGATACGTTAGCACAAAGGGCGCATGCTGATGAAAGTGAATGAAAAGCGAAAGATATTTGGACTGACCATGACCCGACGGGCGTGGAATAACGTTCTAGTGTACGTCATACTCATTATTATGGTGGTATTTTGGTATGTTGCACCGCCAGTTAAGGAAAATCCTGACCAGAGTATAGCGCAAGGATCTGCGTCGGGTGACGTTATTGGTTTGCTGCCCGCGGACAGTAATTTAAATGAGATACAAATAGATCAGCTTAAATTGGCGCTGACTGAGCAAAAATGGCAGTGCCTGAAGCCTTGCCGTTTGTCTGAAAATGTTGCCCAAAGAGTTGCTGAGAATTGGCTGGCATTGACTATGGAGCCAACCAGCCAGCAGGCGGAGAACTTAATAACGAACGTTTACTTTCGTTTTGCCGGGGGCGAGGAGGCTCGTATTGAGCTTTATGCAGAGCCCGAGTTGATAATCCGTTTGCCGAATCAACAGCAGAACTATTTTGTGAAAGAATTTACTGCCAGTGAGTTGCTGGGTCATTAAGGACGTTTCAAGGTTATGCCAGAATTACCGGAAGTTGAAGTGAGCCGTTTAGGCATTTCTCCCCACATTGAAGGCCAAAAAATTAAGGCTGTTCAGGTTCATGATAAACGGCTGCGCTGGCCCGTGCCGGAAACGGTGCATCAGGTGGAAGGCCATGTTTTGCGTTCGGTCAGTCGTCGCTCAAAGTATTTACTGTTACAGACGGACAATGGCTGCCTGATTCTGCACTTGGGAATGTCGGGTAAGCTGCGGGTGGTGCCGGCAGAAACGACCCACTATAAGCACGATCACATTGATATTGAGTTTGATAATGGGCAAACCTTGCGCTTAAACGATCCGCGTCGTTTTGGCGCCTTATTATACAGCGAAAGAGACGTTGTAGAGCATGACTTGCTGAGGCAACTAGGCCCTGAACCGTTAACCGACGCGTTTAATATCGACTATTTATTTGAACGCTCGCGAGGACGCACGCAATCAGTGAAAACCTTTATTATGGACAATAAAGTGGTGGTGGGAGTTGGTAATATTTACGCCAATGAGGCCTTGTTCAAGGCAGGCATTAACCCTAAGAGAGCGGCAGGTAAAATCAGTAGAATGCGCTACCAGAAGTTAGTTCCACTGATAAAGGAAACCTTGGCCACTGCGATTGAAATGGGCGGGACAACGTTGAAAGACTTCACCCAGGTTGATGGTAACCCGGGTTATTTCGCCCAAAAACTTCAGGTCTACGGGCGCGGTGGAAAGCTTTGCATGGTGTGTAGTCAGCGGTTAAAAGAAATTAGGCTGGGTCAGCGTAGCACGGTTTACTGCACACAATGCCAGCGGTAATTTAATTTTTCACCGCCGCCAGCAGTTCATTAACAAAACTTTTCGGCTCGGAAAGAAACGGGGCGTGTGCGCTTTTGCTGAAAACGACCGCTTTTGATGCCGGTGCCAATGCGGAGATGTCGTCAATAGCCCTCTCCGGCACCAGACTGTCCAAGCGTCCGTAAAAACGACTAAAAGGTGTTTGAATTTTAGATAGCTGCTCTCGTAAGTCAGCGGTTTGTAAAATGGTTAACGCAGCTTTTAAAACGCGGGAGTCAGGCATCGGCTTGGTGAATATTAGTTGTTTTACCTGTTTAACCTGTTCCCTTGCGTCCGGACTTCCCATAGCCTGAATGGCTAAAAAGCGTTCGATAGTTTTTTTGAAATTGCCGTCCAGTTGCTGCTGAAACTGCTCCAGCACACCAGACTTAATACCTGCCCAGTCACGGTTTTCAACAAAATGGGGGGAAGATGCAACGGTGTTTAATGACAACACCTGTTCGGGGTAATTAAGCGCAATTTGTGTGGCAATAAGCCCACCTAAAGACCAGCCCAATAGATGAAAACGTTCTGGCAAGGCAGGCATCAGTTGTTCAACAAAGCTTTTCAGCGACACCTCGTTATCGGTTACCCAGTTGGAATCGCCAAAGCCTGGCAAATCAACGCAGTGTAACTGAAAGTGCTCGCTTAACTCGGGTACGATTGGTTGCCAGATATTGGCGTTCATTCCCCAGCCATGGAGTACAACAAAAGGTGTTCCTGTGCCACAGCACGTTACCGAAAGGCTCACTATACTATCTGTCCTGAGTTATCGATGAAGAGGTCATATGCTAGCGTTTTTAAGGCGTCTCGCCAATGCTTTTGAGCTGGGCGTATGCTGGAGTTGTGGCTACTCTCAGGTCGCTGCCGGAAGTCTTTGTCCCTATTGTGAGGAGGCTTTGCCGCGCTGGTACCCCCGTTGCTGCCAGCATTTATCGGATATAGAACCGTATTTGTCCGAAGGGCAGAAACGTTGTCGTTATTGGTATGGTGCATTGCGTTGGGAGCCGCAGGTACAGCAATTGATGGCGTTGTTTAAGTTTCGCAATAAGGCGGAGTTAGCCCCTTTGTTGGCTAATCAACTGGCGGCTCATTTACGCCTTTGTTATCAACACCAGGCGCTGCCTGATTGTGTCGTTGCGGTGCCTATGACACAGCAAGCATGGCGTAAAAGAGGGTTTCACCAGACCGCTTTATTGGCACAGCATTTGTCGGTAACGCTGGAGTTGCCTTATATTGTCGGGGGGTTACGTAAAATACGCTCAGTACCAATGCAACATATGGCTTCACAGTCGTCGCGCTGGGAGAACAGTCGGCGGAGTCAACTTGCGCTTCACGATTATAGCGGCTGTACCGTAGCGGTCGTTGACGACGTACTGAGTACGGGAGCAACTATGATGGCGGCGGCTGACGCGCTCTACAAAAAAGGCGCTAAAGCGGTGGATGCCTGGGCCGTTGTCTATAACCAGCACGACTAGAAACTGAAGGGCATCTCGGTTACACTATACCTTAGTAATTTACTCAGGTATAAGCCGTGAGGTCAGTATTTATGATTCGTATTTCAGAAGCAGCGCAGTCCCACTTTCAAAAGCTATTAGCCGATCAACCCGACGGCACGTGTATTCGCGTGTTTGTGGTAAATCCGGGGATGGCGAATGCTGAGTGTGGTGTTTCTTATTGCCCGCCGGATTCCGTCGAACCGGACGATGAACGTCTGCCATTTAACGGTTTTGATGCCGTGGTGGATTCTGGCAGCGCGCCTTTTTTAGAAGACGCTGCTATTGATTTTGAAGAGCAGGAGATGGGTTCGCAGTTAACCCTGAAAGCACCTAACGCCAAAGCGCGCAAAGTTGCAGACGATGCGCCGCTAATTGAACGCGTGGAGTACGTTATTCAAGCCGAAATTAACCCGCAACTGGCTAGCCATGGTGGTCAGGTGATGGTAGCTGAAATTACCGATGACGGTGTGGCCATTCTGCAATTTGGTGGTGGCTGTAATGGTTGTAGCATGATTGACGTCACTCTGAAAAACGGCATAGAAAAAGAGTTGCTTGAGCGCTTCCCAGATGAAGTGAACGGTGTTCGTGACATAACTGATCATGAGCACGGAGAGCACTCGTACTACTAGACCATTCGATTATACAACTTCGTATTTTTCGATTTTTTGATGTTAAAAATATGTGATCCCTTGCACAAATAATGCTCGTAACGATATAGGCCTAATCAATACGAGGATTTAAATCATGCAAGGGATCAAAAAACTGGGTGTCATAACGACATCACTTTTACTCATCAGTGGCTGCAATTTGTTTGACAGCGACGATGACGATACTACCACACCTGTACCAGAAGCTGAATCTAGCTTTGTTCGTGTACACCACACTTCTGCTGATTCGCCAAACGTAAACGTGTTAGCGGGTGATTCAGCGCTATTAGAAGATGTGCCTTACCATGCGTCTTCCGCGATTCTCGAAGTTGACGGAGGTGATTATGACATTACGGTTCAGGGTATTTTGCCTGACGGCAGTACCGTTGATGCCATTGGACCGACTAACCTAAGTTTTGCCGCAGACACGCGTTATGAAGTATTCGCTATTGGTCAATTGGCTGACGCTTCGTTAGAGCCGCTCATCCTCTCAAATTCGGTCTCAGAAGTGACTGCAGGTGAAAGTCGCATCCAAGTGGTCCATGCGGCCTACGGTGCGCCAACTGTCGATGTTTATCTGACCGCTCCGGACGCTGATTTAAGTACCGCATCAGCGACTTTAACTCTGGCTTATGCTGAAGACAGTGGGCAGGTCAGTGTTGAGGCGGGTGATTACCGAATCAGGTTAACCGGTGCGGGAGATGACGCTGTTGTCTATGACTCTGGAACGGTTAGTCTGGCGGATGGTGGTGACTACATCATTGCCGCGACGAACAATGTTTCGGCGAACTTAGACAACTCGCCGGTAACTTTGCAGGTCAGTGATGGCGAAGCGACAACGTTATTACCTGACGTCAATGCCGGTGCTGATGTTCGCGTAGTACATGCGGTGGCAGATGCGCCAAATGTCGATGTGACATTGAACGATGCGGCAGAGCCGCAGATTCCGAACCTGGCCTTCCCAAATGCCACCGGATATCTGAATCTTGCAGCCGCCGAATACAGTGTTGATGTCGCTGCGGCTGGTGGTGCTCCGGTCGTAATCGAAAATGCCGCTCTTGTGCTGGAAAATGCGACGAGTTACTCAGTGTATGCCGTGGGTGAATTAAGCACTATTGGTCTGCAGGTGTTGACTGAAGAGCGCCGCCGGGTGACCACCGCTGCTCAGGTACAGCTGGTTCATGCCGCGCCAAGTGCTGGTAATGTGGATATTTATATTACTGAAACCGATGATATCAGTGCGGCTGAACCCGACTTTGCGGATATTCCGTTTAACGCAGATGCTCTCGTTAGTACTGGTAATGTGGCTTTAACACCGGGTGACTATGTGGTTACGGTTACCGCAACAGGCACGACGGATGTTGCTATCCAGACGCCAGTGTTAACCCTGGATGGTGGCGGTATCTATACCGCAGTCGCGGTTGATGCGACTAGCGGCGGACTTCCTCCGCAGCTTATCCTGATGGATGATTTGGCGAACTAAGGTATTTGAGCCAAATTGCCTGGGTTATACCACGCATTAATAAAAAGCCGCTGAGAGCTAACCACAGACCGTGGTTCTCCAGCGGCAATCCAAGCCACCACAACGGCAAAAAGCCAATCACAGCGCTTAAAATCATCGTGTTACGCATACCCCGGCTGAAAGATAGGCCGATAAATACGCCATCGAACCAGTAACTCCAGTGCGCCAGTAGCGGCAGTAAAACTATCCAGGGTAAATAGGCTTCGGCCACCCGAATTATCTCAGGTATATCGGTAATGAGACGAATAATAACGTCGCCTGCCATGGCAAAAACAAGCGAGTAAACAACCGCAAATAATGACGACCAGAGCAAGGTTATTTTGCACCAGTATCTAATTTTATTGTAGTGCTTCTGACCTTTAGCCTGGCCGGCTAAAGCCTCCACCGAATAAGCAATGCCGTCCAATCCGAGTGATATTAGCATCAAAAACTGCATTAATACGGCATTCACCGCCACCATGGTGCTGCCGTAACGGGTTGCGTAGCCAGTCATGGTTGCCATACAAAGTTGCAGTATCAGGCTGCGAACAAATATATTGCCGTTCACGCCGAGAAACTCTCGTAGTTGCTGTACCTTTAATTGCCAGTGACGAAAGTGCCAACCAAGGGCGCGAGCCGTCCAATAGAAGCCGACAATAGCGGTAACCCATTCAGCACTTAATGACGCCCAGGCTGCACCTTTTACGTTAAGGCCAAAACCGAGAATCAATATGACGTCCATAACGACATTGACGGCGTTAGTGATAATGACCAGTAACATGGCTTTGCGGCTGTTTTGACGACCCAGCAACACGCCCAGAGCGACGAGCGTTATCAGTGACGCTGGTGCAGACCATAAGCGGATCTCAATGTAATCGCGGGCGTAGCTTTCAAGTTCGGTGGCGGGCGCGACCATCCACATAGCCAAGTCGTTAATCCAGGGACTTGCGGCGGCTATCAGGAGACCTAAAATTAACGCAATGACGATGCCGTTATTAAAGTGCTGGCGCTGAGCATTGATGTCATCGGCACCATACGACTGGGCAATGTAGCCTGTGGTCGCCATGCGTAAAAACACGGCCAACAGATAAATAAAGCTGACCACCATAGCGCCAACCGCTACCGCCGATAAGTAGATAGCATCGGGCAAATGACCTATGATGGCGGTATCGACTAAACCGAGAAGAGGCGCAGCAATATTGGAAACAATCATTGGCAAAGCAATCGCAAAGACGCGGCTGTGATCAGACAATGAAAATCCAAACAGCTTCTGCATAAGGGGCCTCAAGTAACTCGGTAAATAATGATTTTTTATTTTATCAGGAGTCAGTATGAATATGTTGAACAAAATGGCCTTGAGTGCCGTTTCAGGAGTGTTGCTAGGATGCTCACAACCGGCCCAGGCACAGAGCGATGATAGTGTTGTGGTGCTGCAGTATCATCATGTCAGCAGCTCGACTCCGGCGGTTACCTCGATTGATCCGGAAACGTTTCGTGAGCACCTGCAGTACCTGAAGGACAATAATTTTAATGTCATCGACATTACTACTGCCCGCGATGCGATTGAAAAAAATGGTGAGCTTCCGGAAAAAGCGGTTGTTATTACCTTTGACGATGGCTATCAAAATGTCTATGAAAACGCTGTAGACGCTCTGGAAGAGTTTGAAATGCCTTACACTGTGTTCGTTAACCCCGAGTTAATGCGTAAGCACAGCGGGCACTACATGGGCTGGGAAGAGCTGAAAGACATTCAGCAAAATGGGGCTACCATTGCTAATCATGGCCAGACCCACGCGCACTTAATTCGACAACAGCCGGGCGAAAGCGATGAAGAGTGGCGTCAACGTATGCATGACGATATTGTCACAGCGCAAAAAGCAATAGATGAAAACTTAGGACAACAGCAAAAATACTTTGCATACCCTTATGGAGAGTACAACAACGAGTTACGAGCTCTGTTAAAAGAGTGGGGCTTTCATGCTTTTGCTCAGCATTCCGGGCCCTGGTCGCGCTGGAGCGAAGACACGGTTATTACACGCTTCCCTGCATCGGGTATCTACGCAAATTTAAAAACCCTGAAAACGAAGCTTAACTCAAAGGCGATGCCGGTGGTCGATTACCAGCCAGAAGAACCTCTGGTTGCTCACAGCAATGCGCAGCCAACGATTAGTGTTACTTTGCAAGAAGGTGAAACCTTAAATGACATGCGAACCGATGCGCTGCGTTGCTTTGCCGGTGGTTCGGTACTGGAACCGAAATGGGAGAGTGAGACCCGTTTCAGTATCATGCTGAAGAACGACATCAATATTGGACGTTCACGGGTTAACTGTACAGCACCGAGCGCGTCCGGAACGGGTTATTATTGGTATTCAGTGGCGCTTATACGGCCTAATGAATCGGGCAGCTGGCCCGATTAATCGGCAATAATGGCAAAATCTTTTTTCAATTGCTTCATGTCGACTACCGGAATTTCACCGCGTTGGTGGTCGGCATTAAAAATTGCTTTCCGGTGACCATTAGGGTTCACCAAAATAATCGCTGCACTATGATTGACCAAGTAGTTTTCTTCACCTTCGTCCGGAATGGAATACATTAGCCCTAGGTCTCTGACGAAAGGAAAGAGATTTTTGTGTTCCGCTCGAACGCCGACAAACTCACTGCCAAAGTAATTAACGTATTGTGTGAGTCGCTCAATGTCATCACGTTTGGGGTCAACTGAGATCATCCATATTTTAACCGGTTCTGATACCTCTTCCTGTAACGCAGGAATAATGCTTTTGAGGTCTGACATTGTGGTCGGGCAAATATCCGGACAAAAAGTGTAACCGGTAAAGAGTAGGGTCCACTGACCTTTCAACGCCTTATTTTCTATGGCGCCATCAGCGGTGCTTTGTAAATTAAATGGTTTTAATGCTCGCGGCGGTTCGTAAATCAGGGCCTCGGGCTTTTCTTCCGGCCAGAAGTTATAAACTGCGTACCCGGCGGCTAAGGCAACCAGTGCCGCTAGTAACGTGACCATTCGACTCATGCTTTTACTCCATTACACGTAGTGATCGACCAGTAAAATGACAAACAGCAGCATGAGATGCCAGATAGAGAAAGCAAACATATTAAAGGCTGTTTTCTTGCTGGGGGCATACTTAAGCTTCCAGGCGTAAGCCAGGAAAACAGCGTTAAGCAAGCTAACACCCACAAGGTAAATCATACCGGTCATACCAATTAAGAAGGGCAGTAGGCAGACGACGGTAAGTAAAACGGTGTACAAGAAGATGCACGTTTTGGTGAAATCGATGCCATGGGTTACTGGCAGCATTGGAATTTCCGCACGAGCGTAATCTTTGGCTCTGTGTACCGCAAGCGCCCAGAAGTGAGGTGGTGTCCAGGTGAAAATGATCATCACCAATAAAACCGCTGGGGCATTAATTTCATTGGTTACCGCTGTCCAGCCGAGAAGAGGCGGTGCCGCACCGGCTAAACCACCAATAACAATGTTTTGTGGTGTTGCCCGTTTTAGGAACATGGTATACACCACCGCATACCCGACCATACTGGCAAAGGTTAGCCATGCCGTTAAAGGGTTAACCCAGGCGTACAAAGTGACGAAACCAATAGCTCCAATAGTGGCTGCAAAGACCGTGACTTTGGTTGGAGACAAGTGACCTGAGGGCAGAGGACGGCGCAGCGTGCGTGCCATCTTAGCGTCAATGTGACGATCGACCAGATGATTAATGGCAGCGGCAGCGGCCGACATCAAACCAATGCCGGTTAAAGCAGGCACCAACACCTTTAACGATACGAGCTCTTCGGTGGCGAGACACATGCCAACCACTGCGGTCAGCAGCAATAAAGCAACCACTCTGGGCTTAGTCAGCTCCAGGTAGTCCCGCCAGTGAGCGTTGCGCGTTTTTGTTATATTTTTTGTGGCAACGGACTGCATAGTGACAACTCCTTTACGCTTTTCTGGACAGGTTGTAATTCAACCCGACCAACGACAGTAACAATAAAGCACCAACAGCATTGTGTGCTACTGCGTTCCAAAGCGGTAATTGAAAGACTACGTTACTAATACCGAGCAGAATTTGCAAAGACAATAACATGCCGATAACAACTAATGACCGGCGGAAGAATTGCGATTTGGCTTTTCTCCAGCATTTGAAGAGTAAAGTACAAACCACTAAGACTGTAATAATTGCTCCAATCCGGTGCATTATGTGCATTGTCATTCGGTCATTGTAATCGTGCGCCCCAAACTGGTAGGTTTCCGCTTCGGGGACGCTAAACGCCCCGGTAAAATCCAGCTTAGAGGTCCAGTCGCCTTCACAGAAAGGGAGCTCTGTACAGGCTACGGCTGCATAATTAGCCGCCACCCAACCGCCTAAAGCAATTTGCCCGATAACAACCAGCAAGGTAAAAAACGCCAGGCCACGGTAGCGTCTTAACTCCGAGTCACCGCCCGCCAGTCGAAAAGATGACAGTCGTAATGACAGGAGGTAAAGCAGCGATATAATCGAGAACCCCCCTAGTAAATGGCCCATCACAATTAACGGCTGTAAGTTCATGGTAACCGTCCACATGCCCAGAGCCGCTTGAAATATCACGAGTCCGAGTAATAGGGTAGGAAGTTTAACCGGGGTAGGGTAGTGACTGTAACGGCGGCTTTTTATCCAGGATATAACGGCAATGGTGAATATCAATAAACCGAGTGTACCAGCGAAGTAGCGGTGCACCATTTCATTCCAGGCTTTGTCTTGCTCAACGGGGGCTTCTGGAAATCGTAGTTCGGCCTGTTGGATGTGCTCTACCTGAGACGGCACCTTTAGAAAACCGTAGCAACCAGGCCAGTCCGGACAGCCGAGGCCAGCCTCGGTTAAACGGGTGAAGGCCCCAAGGACAATGACCACAAAAGCAAAAATAACGCTGATTTTTACCAGTAGACGCATGGTGTTTCCTTACCCGATTCTGGACAATTTAAGCAGCTTACGAAGATCCGCGAGCACGTTTTTGCCTTCCACAATCATTTGTTTTTTATCATGATGGGTGGGGTAGTACAGCATGACGTTGTACATTGGATCGATGATAAATAGTGTATTTTCAGGCAGGTCACTTAGTTGCTTAATGAGCTGCGGTGCCACTAACTGCGTGATGTGCGGTGCACTATGATTAAACTCGGCTTGCGAGCTTTCGCTCGGGTGCAGGACAACAGGCGTCAGACGATCGGTGTCTTTGCCAATTGCGACGTCCACCTGGTTCATTACGTATAAGGTATTTTCACAGGTGATTTCACAGTTTTGTGGCGCTATGTAACCCAACTGCCAGCCCTCAGGCAGTTGGTCCGCCTGTTGGTTTAATGTGATGGGGGGTTGTAACAAACTGCCTTTGTTGGTTCCTGCTTCATACCAGTTTTGAGATAGGATCAGCCAGGCAGCCAGTAAGGGCACAAGAAAGGCCAGGAAAACAATAATAATAGCGCGTCGAGAGCGATTGGGGGAGCTCATCGGGTCTCCTCTTTTTTGGGTTGTTTATTCAGTTTTATAACAGCAAATAGAAAAATTACCAAGCACGCAACAGCCAGCGAGAACCACTGTAGCGCGTAACCTTGATGTTTTTCCGGTGGCATGACCTGGGGCTGCCAGTCGCGCTGCCAACCTATAGTCGCTGGTGATTTAAGTAAAAACGTATAATCGGATAAGGGTAGATCCAGCTGTTCAGCCACTTCTCTTGGCTGAAATTCTTGTATTCTAATTCGGTTTTCAGCGAGCTCGGTTTCGTAAAGGTTATTAACGAACTGATTATCTGACGGAAAATACAGAAAACCGGTTATGTCGTATTGCCCTCTGGGAAGCGTGATCTCAGGTAGTGACTGGCGAGTCGCAGGTGCCGGTAACCAACCCATATTGACAGGAACGTAATATTCAGGCGTTGTCTTTGGCTGAAACAGCGCAATGACTTGGTAACCCACTATGCCTTCTTCAATTTGGTTATCCAGGAAGAAGACTGGTTGGTGTACAAATTCGCCGGTCATCGCAACATAATGAAAACGGTGTGACTCGGGTGATATGCTGCTCAGAAGACTCAGTTGAGCGGCTTCATTAGTTAATTGCTGTTGCTCGTAATCGGCAAACAGCTGGCGCTTTTGCTCAGCCCGCTCCAGTTGCCAAAAACCTAACTTGACCAATGCCGCAATTGCCAGCAGAGTAACTAACGTAGCGACAAGAGGAAAACGTATGTTGGTCTTTTTTAAAATCATTATTGTACTACTGCTGCTTTATATGGTGGTGAATCTCTTCCGGGCGTTATTCAGTATGCTGCGGAATGATCCTAATAAACCACCCATGTCCCATTATTTGGGAAAACGAGTGGGAGTAGCCGCCGTTATTCTGATAATACTGATAGCGGCGACTGCCAGTGGTTTCCTACCTTTAAATCCACGCCCCTATTAAGCGGGGCGTTTTTTCTTATAGAACGTAAACCACCACAAACAGGCATAACCAAACGACATCAACAAAGTGCCAGTACCAGCTGGTTGCCTGAAAAGCAAAATGGTTGTCTGGTGTGAAATGGCCTTTTAACACGCGCAGGAACATAATAATCAGCATGATGGTTCCCAGTGTCACGTGCATACCGTGGAATCCGGTCAGCATATAAAAAGTGTTACCGTAAATGCCGGAATCTAGCGTTAAATTCAGATCCTGGTAGGCGTGTATATACTCTGCACCTTGCAGGTACAGAAAGATACAGCCCAGAATAATGGTAATGCCCAACATTGCAGTGAGTTGTTTACGCTTACCCTGCTCAAGGCCGGTATGTGCGAAGTGGCAGGTGACCGAGCTGACTAACAGAATAATTGTGTTAATCGCCGGTAATCCATACCAGCCCATAGCCTGAGTTTCTGTCCCGCCGGGTGTTTTCACTAACGGCCATTGAGCAACAAACTCGGGCCATAACACTTCGTGGGTCATAGCGTTGTTGCCTGCTCCTCCAAGCCATTGAACCGCTATAATGCGGGCGTAGAAAAGTGCCCCGAAGAAAGCGGCAAAGAACATCACCTCGGAAAAGATAAACCAGCTCATAGCCTGCTTATATGAATCTCCCAGTTGATCGCTGTATTTACCGCTCATCGACTCATGAATCTGGTCCCGGAACCAGCCAAACAGCATGACTGCTATCACAATCAAACCTATGGTTAACACTGTGCTGCCGTAACCATCCTGCTCTTTACTCATATCAATGACGGTGTGTCCCGCACCCCAGGCAATTAAGCCTAATCCAATTGCACCAACAATAGGCCAAGGGCTTGAAGCAGGAACATAATAACTCTGTTGTTCTGCCATAACGTCGTTTCCTTATTCTGTTTTTAACAGCTGAGCTATTTGCTCAGCCGACGTATTGGCTGTCATATCGTACAGCGTGTATGACAGGGTAAATGTCGTAATATGATCCGGAATGTCCGGATCCAGATAGAACTGCATGGGCATCTCTGTTTCAGCGCCGGCTGCTAACGGTTGTTGGTTAAAGCAAAAGCACTCTACTTTATTTAAGTAAAGTGAGGCTTCAGCCGGGGCGACCGATGGAATAGCCTGGGCGATCATGTTGGACGAGGTTGGATTACCCGCAAGAAAGTTAACGACTTTGACTTCACCCGGGTGAACTTTTACCTGTTTTACTGACGGCTCAAATTTCCAGGGGATGCCTTTGGCATTGCGTGTAATAAACTGCACAGTGACCGTCCGTGATTTATCCACCTCAACCTGTTGATAAACCGCAGCTTCATTGCTGGTGCGACCGTTAAAGCCGGTAACTTCACAAAATACGTCGTAAAGCGGCACCAGCGCAAAGCCGAACGCAAACATCCCGGCGACTGTTAATAACAGTCGCTTAACCAGGATGCTGTTGTCGGGGCGCTGTTCAGACATGAGCTATCACTCCACTTTTGGTGGTTTTTCGAAGGTGTGATAAGGCGCTGGTGACGGAACTGTCCATTCCAGGCCTTCTGCACCATCCCACGGTTTAGCGGCTGCTTTTTCACCGCCTTTCACACATTTGATAACAACCCAAAGGAAGATCAGTTGTGATAAACCAAACGCGAAGCCCCCAATGCTGGTTAACTGATTCAAATCAGCGAACTGTGTCGAGTAATCCGGTATCCGCCTTGGCATACCCGCCAAACCGGCAAAATGCATAGGGAAAAACAACAGATTGACGGAAATAAGCGATGTCCAAAAATGGGTTTTGGCTAATGTTGAATCGTACATGTGGCCTGTCCATTTAGGCAGCCAGTAATAAGCGGCTGCCATAATAGAGAAGACCGCGCCGGTAACCAGCACGTAATGGAAATGTGCCACCACAAAGTAAGTATCATGGTACTGGAAATCTGCCGGAGTAATGGCCAGCATTAACCCAGAGAAGCCGCCAATGGTAAACAGGATGACGAATGCCAGAGCAAACAACATGGGCGTTTCAAAAGTCATTGAGCCGCGCCACATGGTGGCAACCCAGTTAAAGATCTTAACCCCGGTCGGTACCGCTATGAGCATCGTGCAATACATAAAGAACAGTTCGGCAAATATCGGCATACCGGTGGTGAACATATGGTGAGCCCACACCAGGAATGACAATAAGGCGATAGCCGCAGTGGCGTAAACCATTGAAGCGTAGCCGAACAGAGGTTTTCGGGTAAAGGCCGGAATAATGGCGGAAATGATACCGAAGGACGGCAAAATCATAATGTACACTTCCGGATGCCCGAAGAACCAGAAAATATGCTGGTACATAACAGGGTCGCCCCCGCCGGCTGCACTGAAGAAGCTGGTACCGAAGTATTTATCGGTCAGCATCATGGTCACTGCCCCGGCTAATACTGGCATAACCGCAATTAACAAGAACGCGGTAATAAACCAAGTCCAGACGAACAGCGGCATCTTCATGTAATTCATGCCCGGCGCACGCATATTCATAATAGTAACGATAACGTTAATCGCGCCCATGATGGAGGAGATCCCCATGATATGAACCGAAAATACAAATAACGCCGTTGAATCTGAGCTGTAAGTTGTTGAAAGAGGTGCATAAGCTGTCCAGCCGAATGCGGGACCGCCACCTTCCATAAACAATGAACCGAGTAAAACAATGAAAGCAAAGGGTAAAATCCAGAAGCTCCAGTTATTCATTCTCGGCAGCGCCATATCCGGTGCCCCAATCATCATTGGGATCATCCAGTTTGCCAAACCGACAAAGGCAGGCATGACCGCACCAAAAATCATGACCAGACCATGAACGGTGGTCATTTGGTTAAAGAAATGTGGCTCCACCAGCTGTAAACCCGGCTGAAAGAGTTCTGCGCGTATAACCATAGCCATAGCGCCGCCGACCAAAAACATGGTGAAGCTTAACCACAAATACATCGATCCAATGTCTTTATGATTTGTTGTGAACAGCCAGCGACCAATACCAGACGGTTTATGATCGTGGTGTGTGTCTTGATGTGTTTCTTCCACTGCAGTGCTCATCACCGTCTCCTTATTGATTCATGGCTTTATTAATATCGGCGGCCTGAATTAGGTCTCCGGTATCGTTACCCCAGGCATTACGCTCGTAGGTGATAACCGCTGCTAATTCGCGCATCGACAGCTGGCTGCTAAAGGCCTGCATTGCTGTGCCATTAACGCCGTTTAAAACGATATCGATATGTTGTGCTTTAGCTTCGGGGTCTACGGCAACGCCCGTTCCGGCAAGTGCAGGGAAGACCCCGTTAACGCCTTGGCCGTTTGGTTGGTGACAAGCTGCGCAGGTGCTGTTGTAAACTTTTTCACCGAGATCCATGAGTTCGTCTTCTGACATTTCCATGGCCAGCAACTCCTGTTCACGTTTGCGTGCTGCTTTTTGCTCTTTTTCTTTCTCTGTAATCCACTTCTCGTATTCAGCAGGCTCTTTGGCGATAACCACAATTGGCATAAAGCCGTGATCTTTACCGCAAAGTTCGGCACATTGACCGCGATAGATGCCCGGTTCATTAACCTTCGTCCAGGTTTCATTAATAAAGCCTGGGTTAGCATCTTTCTTAATGGCAAAGGCCGGTACCCACCAGCTATGAATAACATCATCTGACGTAACCAGGAAGCGTACTTTCTTATTGGTTGGAATGACGAGGGGACGGTCTACTTCCAATAAGTAGTTCTCGCTCTTTTCAAATTTGTTGTCGATTTGTTCTTGCTGAGTGGCCAGGCGACTGAAATATTCAACGTCGTTTTCGAAGTACTTGTAATGCCACTTCCACTGCGAGCCAGTTACTTGAATGGTAACCTCAGCGTCTGAGGTGTCTTCCATGGCAATTAATGTGGTTGTTGCCGGAATAGCCATGCCCACCAATATAAGTAGAGGTATAATGGTCCAGGCGATTTCAACCTTAACGTTCTCGTGGAAATTTGCAGGACTTGGGTTTTTTGACTTCCTGTGTCGAATCATAGAAATAAACATGAGACCGAATACAACGACACCTATCACACAACAGATATAAAATATCGTCATGTGAAGATCGTAAACCTGGTTACTCACATCAGTGACACCTTGGGTCATATTGAGACGCGACTGAGCAGCAGCCGGCAGACTCGTTAGCGCCAATAGTGCCCACAAAGGCTTCATTTTCACGTGGCTTCTCCTCTTATTCTTCAATGAGACAGCAAAGGATTTTGCTAGCCTGAATTAGAAGAACAAAGAGGTAAGCAGAAAAAGGTACAGCTTCTCCCCAGAAATCGCTTTCTCTACTGACTCTTTGTTGTAATTATCGTTATTATATTATTTTTATAGTCGGGTACTGCATTTATTAACGAATTTACAACCAAAGATCCAGATCAAATCGAGCAAACGCACAAAAAATAGACGAATCTGTTAAAAAAAGGCTGCAAAAGCAGCCTTGGGGAATAAAACACACTGACAAAGGTGGGGTTAATGCAGGTGGGATGTCAGTGTGTTTTTATCAAATAGAAAATACTGTGTTTCACTTAATTTACTGGCCATTTTGGCGCGTTGCCAGGTTCGGTTTGAAACCGAATCGAGATATCCGATAACCATGCTGCTGGTACCAGCCAACAAAGCTTGCTCTAAGGCCCATTCGCAGCGCTCTGGTGAATGGCTGCGTAACCAACGGATTTGTGATTCTGCGACACCGCACGCAATGAGTTGTTGAATGAGGTCTTTATCGCCACCAATAACGGTAACCCATTGGCTTGGCTTAAGCTGAAGTGCTTGTTGTACCGCCGGTGATAGACTGTCCGTGCTCGGAGTTTCCGTTGCTTTCTGTGTCTCAAGCCGGAATGACGAAGCGCTGCCTTCTGCAGTCCATAGACCCGGATGACTTAATTTATGTTGATATTGAGTTTTCATAAGGTCGCTCCATTTCTGATAATGCCTACCGCAAGTCCTTCAATGACAAAAACCTGATCCGCCAAATCAACGGTAATGGTTGAGAAGTCTTCGTTTTCCGGATGCAGAAGAATGGTTTTGCCACGTTGCTCAAAACGTTTAACTGTCACATCGTCTTCCACTCGGGCAACGACAATTTGCCCATTACGCGCTTGTTCCGTTTTATGCACAGCGAGAAGATCGCCATCTAAAATACCGATGTTCTTCATACTCATGCCGTTTACCTTCAGTAAGAAGCTGGCGGCCGGATGAAAAAGCGATTCGTCAATTTTGTAATGCCCTTCAATATGCTGCTCTGCCAGCAAAGGTTCGCCCGCTGCAACCTGACCTATCAACGGCAAGCCATCCGCGATATCGTAGTCATCACCCACTAGGCGAATACCGCGGGACATACCCGGAAGTATTTCAATAACGCCTTTGCGTGCTAATGCTTTCAGGTGCTCTTCTGCTGAGTTCGCTGAACGAAACCCGAGCTTGTGAGCAATTTCGGCTCGCGTTGGAGGCATACCGGTGGCATGCAAATTGTCTTTAATAAGCTCTAGAATTTCGGATTGTCTTGGTGTTAACGGGCGCATAATGTACCTGTTTATTTGTACAGTGATACTGTGAGTATATACAGGTAAACTCATTTCGCAAGTAATTTCTTGAACGACATTTTTAAACGAAGTTGGTATCCTACTAGTCTGTTTAAAACAGAGGTCTCTATATGAAAGGAATAAGCCGCTTTTTCCCAATACTTAAGCACCCATTGCGCTGGTTGACGCGCTTTCAGGAAATTTGGGATGGTACTGAAGAAGAGCATTCAGCAACGGTCGCTAAGCCGGTTGTGTATGTTATGCGCTCAACCTCAAAAGCGGACCTGTCTATTTTACAACGGGCGGCGTTAAAGCGCGGGCTCCCGGATCCTATTGAGCCTCTTGTTGCTAACGGTAAAACTTATAACCGAATCATGTACCTTGAAGAGCTTGCTAATGATGCCTCAGAGCAAGCGGTTTCAGAGTTCCACCAGTTACTCAAATTGCATAACGACGACCCGGAACTGGATGTTCAACTGATACCGGCAGGGGTTTTTTGGGGCCGTCAGGCAGGGCAAGAAGCTCACGCCGGCAATACCATGACGGGTGACCTTGATAACCCGGGCCATTGGCGTAAATTCTGGCTGATATTATTGTCCGGGCGACAGGTGTTGGTACGTTTTTCTCGTGCGGTGAGTCTGGGCACAATGGCTCACGATCACGGCACTGATATGCGGATAGCACACAAGCTTGCGCGGGTTGCGCGCGTTCACTTTGTGCGAATGCGTCACGCTGTTGCAGGGCCAAAGCTCAGTCATAGAAAAGAGCTAATGTCGGCACTGATCAATACCCCCGCTTTAAAAAAGGCGATAGCGGACGAAGCCAAAGGGAAGAAGATAAACGAAGAAGCGGCTCGCAAGCGCGCTTTATCTTACATTGATGAAATAGCTGCAAACTATAATTCCACATTGATTCGGGTGCTGGACCGTTTTATGACCTGGATGTGGAACCGAATTTACAATGGTATTCATGTGAAGGGGGGTGACAGCATCCGGCGGCTGGCACAGCAAGGCCATGAAGTTATCTATGTGCCTTGTCACCGTAGTCATATGGATTACTTGCTGCTGAGCTATGTTATTTATAAAGAAGGTCTGGTTCCGCCGCACATTGCTGCCGGGGTTAATCTTAACTTCTTCCCGGTGGGCGGAATTTTTCGCCGAGGTGGTGCGTTCTTTATTCGCCGTAGCTTCCGGGGTAATAAATTGTATTCGGCGGTTTTCCGCGAGTATTTATGTTGGCTGTTTCAAAAGGGTTATCCGGTCGAATACTTCAGTGAGGGTGGGCGCTCCAGAACCGGGCGCCTGTTACCCCCTAAAACGGGTATGTTGGCAATGACTGTGCAGGGCATGTTGCGGGATCAGCAGCGTCCGGTATCGCTGGTCCCCGTGTATCTTGGTTATGAGCATATTATGGAAGTGTCGACTTACCTGAAGGAACTTAAAGGTAAGGACAAGGAAAAAGAGTCAGTCTTTCAGATTCTGAAGACAGTCGCTAAGCTCCGAAATTTTGGCCAGGGTTTTGTTACCTTTGGGCAGCCTATTAATTTAAAGCATTACTTAGATAATGCGGCGCCTAACTGGCACGAATCGGTCACCCGGGGCGCGCAAGAGCCTGAACGGCCGAACTGGCTTAACCCTGTTGTCAGTGGGTTAGCAGAACAAGTGATGCAGGGAATTAACGACTCTGCTGCTGCAAACAGTGTGAACTTGACCGCGCTGGCTTTACTGAGCTCGGAACATCACGCCTTAATGAAGGAAGAGTTATTGGCGCAGCTTGATGTCTACCTTGGCGTGTTGCGTGAGGTGCCATACAGTAATATGGTCAGTGTGCCGGATGAGACTCCTGAAGAGTTATGGCAGCAGGCGTTACGTACTGACAAGTTCATCGTCAGCAGTGACACTATGGGCGAGGTCGTGTCGTTGGAGCGTATGTCAGCGATAGCGATGACGTATTATCGTAATAATATTCTGCACATGATGGTGGTGCCGGGAATTGTTGCTTCCACTATTATGGCGAAGAAGACAATCAGCGTGGCCGACATTGCTGCGCGAACACAAGCCATTTACCCTTCCCTAAAAGCAGAGCTGTATTTAAGTCACGATATTGAGGACTTATCGCTCTGGACTGAAGCACTTGCAGAAGAGTTGGCACGTCAGCAACTGATTACCCTGGAAGACGGTGTTTGCACTATTGCCCAACGAGAGAGTGCTGAATGGTATCGTTTACGTTTGTTAGCTAACAGTGCCAGTGAAACGCTGCAACGCTATTGTATCGTACTGGAGTTACTACAACAGGCGCAGCCTATTATGCGCGCGGACCTGGAAAAACAGTCAATCACATTGGCTGAACGTTTAAGCTCCATTCACGGTATTGATGCGCCGGAGTTTTACGACAAGAAGGTGATGTCGACATTGATAGCCAGTTTGAAACAGCAGGGTCTAGTCGAGATTAACGACGATGGCCAGCAGATTGCAGCAGAGCCTGTCGGTGAGCTTAGTGATCAAGTCGATGAGCTCATTGACGGACCGGTGCTGCAAACTATTAGACAGTCAGTTGAACAATTTGTGCAGCAATTAAAAGAGCAAGCGGACAACAAGCCATCTTAAAACCAATAGTGTGCGGCTAAGCCGACGGCGAAAACCATACCAACATAATGATTATGGAGAAAGGCCTGGAAGCATTTTCTGGGCTCTCTTTCGCGTATAAGCCATTGCTGATAAGCAAATAGCGCCAATATCGCCACAAGCGTCAGCCATAGCCATAAATCCACCGTTAATAAGTGAAGCACCCACGCCAGCAAAGCAAGCGTTGCCACCTGCATAATGCCAATGGCCAGACGGTCAAAATGTCCGAAGAGAATAGCGGTGCTTTGCAGGCCAACTTTTAAATCATCTTCCCTGTCGGCCATGGCGTATTCAGTGTCGTAGGCTACCGTCCAGATAACATTTGTGATGAACAGCAATCCGGCAATAAACCATTGGTCAGAGTTGAGTGCAGTAAAGGCCATTAATATACCAAAGCTGAACGCAATGCCGAGCACTATTTGCGGGAGGTGCGTCCAGCGTTTGCAAAACGGGTAAAGCGCAGCGATACCGGCAGCTAAAAAGCTCAACATCACGGTCTGCGTATTCAACTGTATGACCAATGCAAAGGCAATAGCCAAAAGGCCAATAAAACCTATCATGGCTTCGGCTGCGGTTATCTTACCCGCCGGAATAGGGCGCTGACGGGTGCGGCGAACGTGGCCGTCAAAGTTGCGATCAGCAAAGTCGTTAATCACACAGCCGGCGGATCGCATTACAAAAGTACCGAGCAGGAATATCACCACAATACGTAATGGCGGTTCGCCCGCGCCTGCAATCATCAGCGCCCAGATAGTAGGCCAGGCAAGTAAATAAGTACCGATAGGTTTATCTGCGCGCATTAATTGCCAAAAAGCGGTTAACTTTTGCATGCCGACTCCTTTTATTGTGGTAAAGGGTAGAGTGATGACGGTTCCAGAAAAATTTCGCTGACCAGCAATTGCTCACCAGCGGTTGAAAACATTCTGCGCCTGCCAAGTAGTGACCGTTTTTGTTGAAACCACTGTTGATTTAATTGTGCAACCGGGTGCTCGGGACTGACCTCCGCTACTTCAATGGGGCCGTATTCTAAATCATCACGGGCAAACAATGACTCACCCAATGACTGGTTTCCGAGCTTTTGTAAATTCAGTGTACTTGTGCTTTCAGCGCTGGGCGAAAATAAGCTGCGCGCAAAAACCCATGGTTGATTATCACAGTATAGTAGAACTTCACGAACCACCACGGCGTCTTTACAGTCCAGGCGTTGCTTTTCTTCTGCATGAGGAGAAAGTAACTGCTGTCCCAGTAACGTTACGGAAAATTGTTGACCCACTTGCTTTAAGCGTTGTGTTAGAGAGCCTTCATAAAGCAGCCAACTGGCTTGATCAGATGTCAATTTTAGTTGTTGTGATGGTCTCCATTGCAACGCTTCGCTTATCGGGAAAGCTGGGGTCGGATAAAACTCTGTTGTCATTTGTGTTGGCGTTATTGAGCTCTGTCGCTATGATAGCAGAGAGAATTTAATTGAACAGCAATCGGGCCGGGTAGGGCTATGAAATTTCTGATAACAGTATTTGCAAGTATTTTTCTTTGGCTCAGCACTGTGCCGGGCGTATCAGCGCAAGATGTCGCGTACTATGGTTTTGAACCCGATATCACCACCAATTACATTAAAGAAGGCAATGACTACCGACTGGGCTTTATCCGCGTCGCGGTTGAGGTGATGGTACCGGACCCCAGTTACATTAGTGTGGTAGAGCATCATGCACCGTTGTTGCGCAATGCGTTTGTATCCATTTTAAGCACCGCAACGGAACATCAGGTCAGAACCATGACCGGGCGTGACCAACTGCGTTTAAAGTGCTTGGAAAGGGCCCGTGAGCTTATGCAGCAGGAAACCGGAAACCCGGTTATCCGGGAAGTGATTTTTACCAAATACCTGTATCAGTGAAGTGGCCGTATTTTTGGGTTTAGCGAGCGTACGACAAAGCCTGCAAAGCAACCAGAAATAAGGCCGGCTAAATGGGCTTCATTTGCAACATTTACCCACAGCATGTCGGTATAGCCAACCACTAACCACAACAGCATGAAAATAATCAGCCCCGGTGGAAGGTAAAGCGGACTGGGTCGATTCAGGCTGTATATCCAACAAAAGCCAAGCAGACCATAGACAACGCCGGAAAGTCCGCCAAAGTTTGGACCATTGAATAAGTATTGAATAACGTTCGCAGTGACACCACAAAACAGTAGCAATGCTAATAACCAGGATATACCCAGAGAACGCTCAATACGACCGCCCAGATACCACCACCAAAAAATATTAAAGATTAGATGCAGTAGAGTGAAGTGCATGAAAATAGGGGTGATAAAGCGCCAGGGCTGATCATACGGCAGTGCAGAAAAATAGCGGCTGATTTTAAGCGTATCGAGCACCGCCTCCGGACTTATCTGTAATGCCATAAACACAAGCAGCGTTAGCACAGCAACAATCCGAGTTACCCAACCGCTTTGACGTAGCAGATTAAAGGACAGAGAATTCCGGCCAAGGGTCGCCGCGCGGTTTTCTTTTATCGGCTCTGCGGCAAGTTCGGGGTTCTCTTTAAATTGCTGAATGAGCGTTTTAGCCGCTGCTTCATAACTGCTCTGATGTAACCAGAGTTCCAATTGCTCTCCGCGTTCGGTCACGCTGACCGGCATACCTTGCTGGCGTAAATATTGGTAGAGTTTACGCATCCAGTCAGAATCGCGGCTGCTGAGCAATCGGCGCATAGGTTACTCCCTTTCAGTCTTGTCAGGAAACGTCATGGACCACGCTGTATAGCCGCCGTCCATGCTGTGCACATCGGAAAATCCCTGGTTTGCAATGTAATCGGCAGCGCCCTGACTGCTAATGCCATGGTAGCAAACCACAACCACTTTCTGGCTTTTATCAACCGAGCTCAGGAACTGCGCTAGATTGCTGTTATCCAGGTGCTGAGAACCGGGTATGTGACCCCCAGCAAAAGACTGCGGATCACGAATATCAACAAATACGGCATCACCATTTTGCCAATGTTCCACGGCGATGGGTAAATCCATTAACTGGTAATTACTCATCTATTGCTAGTCCCAGTTCAATATGACTTTACCTGACTGACCTGAAATCATGGTTTCAAAGCCTTTTTCGTAATCATCAATAGGCATTTCATGCGTCAAAATAGGAGAAATATCCAGGCCTGACTGCAGTAAGCTGGCCATTTTGTACCAGGTTTCAAACATTTCCCGGCCATAAATGCCTTTAATAACCAAGCCTTTGAAGATGACCTGATTCCAGTCAATAGCGACGTTTTCAGGCGGAATACCCAGCATCGCCACTTTACCGCCGTGGTTCATGGCTTCCAGCATTTGTGAAAAGGCTGACGGTACGCCTGACATTTCCAGTCCCACATCAAAGCCTTCTTTCATGCCCAGCTCAGTCATTACGTCAGCGAGCTTTTCTTTGCTGACATCAACCGCGCGGGTCACGCCCATTTTACGGGCTAAATCCAGACGGTATTCGTTCACATCGGTAATCACCACATGACGAGCGCCCACATGGCGGGCAACGGCTGCAGCCATAATACCAATAGGCCCTGCGCCGGTAATGAGCACGTCTTCTCCGACTAAGTCGAATGCGAGAGCGGTATGAACAGCGTTACCGAAGGGGTCAAATACTGCTGCCATTTCATCGGTGACGTCGTCCGGCAGTTTGAAAGCATTTTCCGCGGGTAGCGCTAAATACTCCGCAAAAGCACCCGGACGGTTGACACCCACACCGTAAGTATTGCGGCACAAGTGACGGCGGCCAGCCCGACAGTTACGGCAATGGCCGCAAGTAATATGGCCTTCACCCGATACACGGTCGCCAATTTCAAAGCCCCGAACACCGTCGCCCATAGCGGCTACTTCGCCTACATACTCGTGACCCACTACCATAGGAACCGGAATGGTTTTTTGTGACCAGTCATCCCATTTATAAATGTGGACGTCGGTACCACAAATAGCGGTCTTCTTAATTTTTATCAGCAAGTCGTTGTAACCACATTCGGGCTTTTCAACGTCAGTCATCCAAATGCCGGGTTTTGCGTGCAGTTTCGACAAAGCTTTCATTCTTTAACTCCTTAAATCACACCCAGCTCTTTACCAATGCGGGTAAAGGCTTCAATGGTGCGATCCAATTGTTCGCGTGTGTGTGCCGCAGACATTTGCGTGCGGATACGGGCTTTGCCTTTAGGAACGACAGGGAAGGAAAAGCCGATCACATAAATATCTTCTTCTAACAGACGGTCAGACATTTCTGAAGCTAATTTAGCATCGCCAACCATGACGGGGATAATTGCGTGGTCAGCACCACTTAGGGTGAAACCAGCGTCTGTCATTTGTTTACGGAAGTAGCTGGCATTTTCCCACAACTGACTGCGTAACTCGTCACCCTCTGCCAGCATTTCCAGTACACGGATAGAGGCTTGTACAATGGCAGGTGCTACTGAGTTCGAGAATAAATAAGGGCGTGAACGCTGGCGTAACCAGTCAATCACTTCTTTCTTGCCGGAGGTGTAACCACCAGAGGCTCCACCTAATGCTTTACCTAAGGTGCCGGTAATAATGTCAACACGGTCAAGAACGTCACAGTACTCGTGCGTGCCTCGGCCTTTTTTACCAAGGAAGCCGGTGGCATGACAGTCGTCCATCATTACCAGAGCGCCATATTTGTCAGCCAGGTCGCAGATGCCTTTTAAATTAGCAATAACGCCGTCCATAGAAAACACACCGTCGGTTGCGATGAGTTTATGGCGCGCGCCGTCTGTGTCAGCTTGTTTCAACTGAGCTTCTAAGTCTTCTAAGTTGTTGTTCTTGTAGCGGTAGCGCTTAGCTTTGCTTAAACGGATACCATCGATGATACTGGCGTGGTTAAGCTCGTCACTGATAATGGCGTCTTCAGGGCCCATTATAGTTTCAAATAAACCGCCGTTGGCATCAAAACACGAGGAGTACAAAATGGTGTCTTCAGTACCCAAAAACTCACTCAGTTTTTGCTCCAGCGTTTTGTGAATATCCTGAGTACCACAAATAAAGCGTACCGAAGCCGTACCGAAACCGTGTTCATCGAGGCCTTTTTTCGCGGCTTTAATGAGATCCGGGTGGTTTGCCAGCCCCAGATAGTTGTTAGCACAGAAGTTCAGTACCTTGCGGTTGTTTACCGTAATTTCAGAGCTTTGGTCGGAACTGATAATACGTTCTTTTTTGTACAGGCCTTCGGCTTTGGTTTCGGCCAGTTGGTCGGCCAGTTGCTGATAAAAGGCTGAGCTCATGATTTACTCCACTATTTAAAAACTAAGTTACCCCTAGTTTACTGATGTTAGTCGCAACTCGCATCCTTAATTTGAATATTGGACTTTTGCTTGGTGTCCAATTGCGTGTACTCTTTACGGTATTGAAATGGCTTAAAACGAAAAGCTGTCTAAATTACGGTTTAGGAGACTCTATGCATCGCCGAGCAATTTATCCGGGAACTTTTGATCCCATTACAAATGGGCATGCTGATTTAATTGAACGGGCATCCACTTTGTTCAGTGAAATTGTCGTGGGTATCGCGGAAAGCCCCAGCAAAAAGCCCTTGTTTTCATTGGAGGAGCGGGTGCTGTTGGCACAGCAGGTCACAGAAGACCTCGATAATGTGACTGTGGTTGGTTTTTCAGGATTGCTGGTAGATTTCGCGCACGAGTACGACGCAACGGTGCTTATTCGTGGGTTACGGGCTGTTTCTGATTTTGAATACGAGTTTCAGCTGGCCAATATGAACCGGCGTCTGGATCCAAATATAGAAAGTGTCTTCCTGACACCGGCAGAAGAAAACTCGTTTATTTCCTCGTCACTGGTAAAAGAAGTGGCATTGCACGGGGGCGATGTGTCCGGATTCACTGACGCCAGAGTGGCGTCAGCATTAGAGCAGAAGTTTTCAGGTAAACGTCCGGGGAAAGGGTAACTACCGGCGATTAGCCAAAGGCCACGTGATAGAACACAATGCTCATAAGTACCGGGCACAAGTAACGGATATGCCAACGTAACAAGGTTAACCCGATACTGCCCGCAGCAATGGCTTTTAAGTGATTGCTGCGGTGCCACAACCAACCAACCACGAGCAAGTAAAATAGCCCTGATAATGGAAGCTGGAACTGAGTAACGGCTGTAACAACCCAGTCAAACAGCGGGTCAAAAAACAGAATCAGTAGCAGTGAAAACAGGGCAATAACGCTTAACGACAGCGCTGTTGCTAAAGGCCGCTTCAGTTTACGTTCTTCTATGCAGTAGGAAACCGGCACTTCTGCCTGAGCAATAGTGGAGGTTAGCGCCGCAATGCTCAGTAGCATGAAAAACGAAAAGGCAACATAAGGGCCGGCAATGCCCATGCTGTTAAACAGCTGAGGCAGTACGGCAAAAATAAGTTGTCCTTCGCCAACCAGCTTAGACCCTTCGCCAACATTAACACCCAGATGAATGCCTGCGTATAGGGCCGGAATGATCAGTAAGCCAGCTAAAAAGGCTATCAAGGTATCCAGTGCCGCCACCGACAGACTTAAACGGCCCAGGTTAGCCCCCGGCTTCAAATACGAGCCGTAAATCATCATGCCGCCCAAACCAATAGAGAGCGAGAAAAAGGCCTGTCCCATGGCCGCAACGAGAATGCTGGTATCGGTTAGTAAGCTAAAGTCGGGTATAAGATACTTTTCTAGCCCGGCGTCGGCACCGGGTAAGGTCAGCATATAAGCAATGAGTGCAACAAGCAGAATAACTAAGGTTGGCATTAGCCGTTTTGACCAGCGTTCAATGCCTTTTTCCACACCTTGAAAAACGACGTAAGCAGTTGCCAGCAAAAACACACCGGTAAAGATTAAATCGCGGCTTACCGAACTGTTCAGTAAAAACTCAGCGGCACCCTCCAGACCGAAACCTCTGGCGAGAAAACCCAGCGCATGCACCAGCATCCAACCGGCAACCACGTGATAAAAGCTGAGCATTAAACAGGAGCCTAATACGTTCAGGTAGCCCATTAAACGACCAATGGGGCGGGCGCGTCCTTCCGACAGTTGGGTTAAAGAGCGAACCGGGTTGGCCTGCGCACTGTGTCCAATCAGCATTTCGCTGTAAAGCGCGGGTATGGCCAGAACAAAAATAACGCACAAATAAACCAGCAGGAATGCACCGCCACCGTGGTTGGCGACCTGAGTCGGGAAGCCCCAAATGTTCCCCAGGCCAACGGCTGAGCCTGCCGCTGCTAATATAAAGCCAATTCGGCTATGAAAGGAATCGCGCATAAATGATTAGAAACCCACTGCTGCTTGCTTATAGTCAGGCGGGCATTCTAACGAACTGACAAAATTTTGCTCTATCTTTTTTACTTGAATCGGGTTAACATTCGCGGCCTGAAAATTGGCCAGTAACCAAGTTGTAAAACAGGATGCTTTACGCGGTGTTGCTGCTGTTAACGTTAACGAAAAGACCGTAATCTCAGGAGCCTTACGTCATGCCTAATCTGGATCTGAGCCGCTACGGCATCACAGATGTCGAAGAAATTGTCCACAATCCGTCCTACGACCTGCTGTTCGAAGAAGAAACTCGCGATGACCTGCAAGGTTATGAAAAAGGAACGGTAACGGACCTTGGTGCGGTTGCTGTTGATACCGGAATTTTCACCGGACGCTCCCCTAAAGACAAATATATTGTTCGCGATGACACCACCCGCGACACCGTCTGGTGGGCTGACCAGGGTAAAAATGACAACAAACCTCTATCGACTGAAACCTGGAACGAACTGAAAGGGCTAGTCACAGAGCAGCTTTCTAAAAAGCGCCTGTTTGTAGTCGATACCTATTGTGGGGCAAACGAAGACACGCGTCTTGCGGTTCGTTTTATTACGGAAGTTGCATGGCAGGCACACTTTGTGAAAAACATGTTTATTCGCCCAAGCGAAGAAGAGCTGGAAAGCTTTGAGCCTGACTTTGTGGTGATGAACGGTGCAAAATGCATTAATCCGAAGTGGCAGGAACAAGAACTGAATTCAGAAAACTTTGTGGCGTTTAACCTGACTGAAAAAATTCAGTTGATTGGCGGCACTTGGTACGGCGGCGAAATGAAGAAAGGTATGTTCTCAATGATGAACTACTTCTTGCCGCTTAAAGGCATTGCGTCAATGCATTGCTCTGCCAACGTGGGTGAAAAGGGCGATGTGGCGGTTTTCTTCGGTCTTTCAGGTACCGGTAAGACAACTTTGTCGACTGACCCTAAGCGGGCTCTCATTGGCGATGACGAACACGGTTGGGACGACGACGGTGTCTTTAACTTTGAAGGTGGTTGTTACGCGAAAACTATCCATCTGTCGAAGGAAGCTGAGCCGGACATCTACAATGCGATTCGCCGTGATGCACTGTTAGAAAATGTTGCTGTCGATGAAAACAATAAAGTTGATTTTGACGACAACTCAAAAACTGAAAATACACGCGTTTCGTACCCTATTTATCACATCGACAACATTGTGAAGCCGGTATCAAAGGCTGGTCATGCGAAAAAAGTGATTTTCTTAACCGCTGATGCTTTTGGCGTGTTACCTCCGGTCTCTAAATTGACTAAAGAGCAGGCGCAGTACCATTTCTTATCAGGTTTCACAGCTAAATTGGCGGGTACTGAGCGCGGTGTAACCGAGCCAACGCCAACCTTCTCAAGCTGTTTTGGCGCGGCCTTCTTAAGCCTGCACCCAACCCAGTATGCGGAAGTGTTAGTGAAGCGTATGGAAGCAGCCGGCGCAGAAGCTTACCTGGTTAACACTGGTTGGAACGGCACCGGTAAACGCATTTCTATTAAAGCAACCCGGGCTATTATCGACGCCATTTTAGATGGTTCGATTGAAGACGCAGAATTTGTGCAACTGCCACACTTTAATCTGGCTATGCCAACTGAGCTGGCGGGTGTTGAAGACAGCAGCATTTTAGATCCGCGTCAAACGTACGAAGATGCGGGGGAATGGGACGTTCGTGCGAAAGATTTAGCCGAGCGTTTTGTGGCCAACTTCGAGAAGTTTACTGATACTGATAACGGTAAAGCTCTGGTAGCCGCTGGTCCTCAGCTTTAAATTCATAGTTTGAAACAAATTAAAGGGCCCGTAACGCTTGTTACGGGCCCTTTGTGTTTCTAATATAGTCCTCTTTTAATTAATAACAGAAAAATAACATGCGCCTTTCAGTTAGTAATGTCACCAAACGTTATCGCACGGTTACTGCGGTTGATGCTATTTCGCTCGATATTCAACCCGGAAAAATACAAGCTCTGCTGGGCCCCAACGGTGCCGGGAAGTCCTCATTAGTTCGAATGCTGGTGGGGTTAACTGAACCCGATGACGGAGAGATTCGGGTTGAAGACAACGGCAGCAATATTGAGCTTAGCTATCACGATTTTGCCTACTTACCCGAAGATCGTGGGCTGTATCAGGATCGCTCGATTCTGGATAACCTCAATTACATTGCGAGTTTACGAGGCCTCAAATTGAGCGAAATACGCAGCGATATTGATAGCTGGCTGGAGCGGTTTGAATTGACCGATCGTAAAGATGAACCTCTACGGCAAATGTCCAAAGGTAACCAGCAAAAAGTACAGCTTATTGCCACGCTACTGCATGATCCGCAATTAGTTATTCTGGATGAGCCTTTTTCGGGGCTGGATCCGGTTAATCAGGAGCATGTGCTGACGGTATTGAGTGAACTGCGTGATCGCGGCAAAACCGTGGTTTTAAGCGCGCATCAAATGGCATTGGTGGAGCGTTTAGCCGATACTATGCTACTGATGAATAAAGGCAAGGCAGTCGCACAAGGCAGTTTGCAGGAAATTCGCAATACGCTGTTACCCCAGCCAGTTTATCGCGTTACGACAAACGCTCAAGTAGCCATGGAAAGCTGGGGGGAAGTTGAGAAAATCGAGTCTATTCGCAAAGTAAACGATGAGCAGGTTGAACTGACTTTCAGCAATGGTGCGGATATTGAAACGTTGTGGCCGCAGCTAGCGCAGCTGACTCCTATTAAAGCTTTCGCCCCCATCCAACCCGGACTGCACGACTTGTATCTGGATACCATTCGCAAACAAAAAACGGGTCAAGAGCAGCATAACGCAGGGAAGGCAGCATTATGAAAACTATGAATCCAGGTTATTTAAAACAACTAAAAGCCATTGCCTGGTGGGAATTTAAGCGGTTCTTTAAATGGAAGCAAGAGCTCTTATCTATCGCACTTTTGGTAGGGATTTTCGCCGTCAGCGCAGGCTGGGGGGCTATTACTCAAATCTTTTCAGATGAGTATCAGGGGGCGATTTTCTATGAACAAGGTCAGCCTCAAAACTGGGAGTTTGATGCGCCCAAGGATTTGAACCTGCGTAGCGCCGGCACCATGGAAGTGAGTCAGTGGAAAGCACAGTTGCCAGACGATTTAGATACACTCATTGTTATTACGCCGGAGTTAACTGCCAAGGTATGGGTGAAAAAGTCGCAGAAATGGCAACAGGAGTTGCGTAGTGAGCTAGAGGAGCAGCTGCAGAGCCTGCGCGTTCAGCAATTACCCTTAACGCCTGAACAAAGAACGGTAATAGATGAAAAGCCTGAGATTACTTTTGCGATAGAGGAAAGCGAAGACGCTTCTATAGATGATACCAATGATGCCGCAGCCAGTATGTTACTGATGGTCATAATGGTGGGCGTTTTTACCGGTTTCGGATTGATGATGATGTCCATTACCGCCGAGAAGCAGCAGCGTGTGACAGAGCAGTTGCTGACCATTGTCACTCCAACCCAATGGATGGATGGTAAAATTATCGGTATTACCTTGCATAGCTTTAAGTCCATGACTTTTATTGGCTTAATGATTCTGGGCGTGAGCATGGTGGTTGCCGCATTCTCAGATGATGGTGGATCTGGTCTTGAATGGGGTTTTGGAGCGGCCTTGCTGAGCATCATATTTATCTTATTGGGTACGGTGTTGATTAACGCCATGCTGGCAGGGTTTTCTGCGACCATCGATGACCCTAACCATTCGTCACGCAGTACGGTGATGTTGGTACCGCTGCTGCCGGTATTCTTAAGCTTTAGCGTGATTGGGGAGCCAGATTCGACGGTAGCCACGGTAATGAGCATCATTCCGGTCAGTTCGTTTGCTATGATGCCAGCGCGCTTAATGCAAACCGAAGTTGCTGTTTGGGAGTGGCTACTCAGTTTGGTGTTACTGGGAGCTTTTGTTTACTGGATGCGGAATGTGGCGGGCCGTTTATTTGCCATGGGTATTCAATATTATGGTAAAGAACCCGGCTGGAAAGAAATTTGGCAGGCTATTTCCGGTAAATAGCAAAACGTAGCGCCTAAGAAAAGAAAAAGCCGGGACTGAATAAATCAGGATCCCGGCTTTTTTATTATTTACTAGCTAATTTATTTAAGCTTCTCAGCGTGAGGAAGCTCGAAGGGTGGTTTCTTCTCGGCTTTTTCAACCAGGAAAGTATCCATCCACCGCATTAACCGCATGCTGTAATCCAATTGTGCGGCCACTTTACGGTTGCCGTGGCCTTCGCCCGGGTAAAGTACCAAACGAACCGGCACTTTGCCGTGTGTTTTCAGGTAGCGGTAAAGCTCCATAGACTGAGAAGGATGCACTCGGGTATCTTCTTTGCCGTGCATGATCAGAATCGGTGTACGAGCCTTTTCTGCGTGGTAAATTGGGCTGCGCTCAAGGTACCATTGCCACTTGTCCCAAGGATAACTGCGCGCATGAACAGCGTGCATTTCTTTAGGGATATCAGTCGTGCCAAACTTCGATAAGTTATCACTGATGCCGACAAACATAACGCTGGCAGCAAAATGCTCGGTTTGTGCAGTTGCTCCCCAAGCGGATGCATAGCCACCGTATGAACCACCGGTGATACCAACACGAGCGTCGTCAGCTAAGCCAATATCGACTAAGTGTTTTTTGGCATCAACAATATCGTCGAACTCTTTTCCTGCGTAGTCATTCTGACCCATTTTAGAGAATTCAACGCCACGACCTGTGCTGCCGCGATAGTTAGGGAAGAACAGTGCATAACCTTCCGCTGCCGAATGTTTAACCGGCGATGCGTAACGATCCAACCAGCCGTTGCTGTAGTGCGACTCAGGACCGCCATGAATGACCATCATTAAAGGGTAGCGTTTGCCTTCTTCATAGTCATTTGGATAAACGACAATACCTTGTAACTCAACACCATCGCGTGCTTTATAGGTCATGGTTTCCTGACGAGGCATTTCAATATTTTCCAACCAGGGGTTGGAATTAGTTAAACGCTCCAGACGCCCATTCGTGTATTCGAACGCTTCGTTCGGATGGCTGGGGCGGTGCCCGGTGAGCACAAAATCTGATTTACCGGCTTCACCGTCCAGGCCGGTAAAGATGGCTTCGCCCAACTCGACTAAGCTACGGCTTTCCAGAAACTTGAGGGTTAATGCCTGAACCTCTGACTCAGTACCACGATGGCCTAACCAGACCAATTCTTCGTCAGTACGCCAGGTAAAGTCTTTCACAGCCCCTTTATAGTCAGGTAAGACATTGCGGTGCTCTTGCTCACGGGTGTCGTAAACAAAGAGCCTGCCAGCCGATGGGTCATTATAATCTGCAGCTCGGATCATTGCTAAATAACGACCGTCGGGCGAAAACTCCGCGCGACCTAACTTACCTTCCGTTGCAAACGATTTAACCACAGTGCCATCCAGGCCAAACAGCTGATACTGGCTACTCATGTAGTAGTCATCAATGAGCGGCGTTGGTGAAGTCATTACCAATAGCTGTTGGTTGTTTGGATGGAATTTCACCGAAAGTGCATGCTGATCCGCTGGAGTGACCGCCTTGGCTTCTGCTTCGTCATTGTTCAGAGTAACGTGGTAAACCTGCGTATAGGTTAAGTCCTCTTCGTAAATCTCTGCTTTAAAGCCTTTTTCTGCGAGCGCTTCCTCGTCGTCATTTTTTGCCCCTGAAGATAAAAAGGCTAATTGTTGACCATCATCGCTGATTGCGTAACTGCCTATATTTCCATCGAATTCGAATACAGACTGAACCCCACCACCGTGTACAGGAATACGATACAATTCCTGATATTCATCGTTCTCGTCTTTGGCTGTGAAGTACAGGTACTCGCTTTGCGGACCAAAACTGACCCGGCTAAACTTCTTATCTTTGCTTAAGTAAGTCGTTTCTTCGCCTGCCGAGTTAACCAATACCAACTCACGGTAGTCCGAGCCATCCTCATCTTGGTAGGGCGTGCGCGGAATTGTACGAATAACCGCAGTGAACTGGCCGTCAGGTGATAAATCAGCTGAACGAATGGCTTGGGTGGTTACAGTGTCCATTAGCGTCATTTCGCGGGCGTCTAAATCGGCAGCCCAGACTGCTAATGCCATACCGCCTACAGCACGTAAAAGCATAATAATCTCCAGTCTTGTTATGTAGGTTTAAGTTCTGTTTAAGATTGTTTTTTTATGATTGTCGTTTTAGTAATCGGCGAGTCGCTTCGGCGCCTCTGGCAACCAAGCGAACTTGCAGAATCGTTTTCTCTGTAATTATCTCCCGTTCCTCTTCATCGACGTCAAAGCAGTCTGCGCCGGCACTGAATACTATTTTAGCAATGGTATCGGATTGCAGTTCTGCCAGCTCGCGAGTAAAGGACTGCTCGTTCACAAGATAGTCCTCCAGTTCTGCTTTAAAATGATCGATTTCTCGCACAACGGCTAAACGAAAGCTGCGCGAACGGCCGGAACGTTCCTGCAATAACAATCGGAAGGTTGCGGTATTGTCTGCTACAAATTGCATAAAGGTTTCAATGGATACCCGAATGATGGAACCGCCGGTTTCAATTCGCTGTCGGGCCTGGCGTAATAACTGCCGCAAGGCCAGGCCGCACTCATCCACCAAAGTAAGCCCCAACTCATCCATGTCGCGGAAATGCCGATAAAAGGAGGTGGGCGCAATGCCGGCTTCTCGAGCCACTTCGCGCAGGCTTAAGCTGGAAAACCCACTTTCCGCGCTTAACTGATTCATTGCCGCGTTGATTAACGCCTGTCGGGTCTTCTCTTTTTGCTTTGCGCGAATTCCGGCCATAGTTGTTGAGTCATATTTGCGTGTGTATTAAGAATCATAACACAGCTTTTTATCGTTTTACTGCTTGTAATTTGAGCGCAAAACACGTACATTCAGCGAACAGGTGTACGCTGTTTTGTCACCTGCCTCTATTTGATTGTTTTAGGTTATATGCATGCAAAAGAATTCTGAAAAGCCCCCCATTATTTGGTTAAACACCTTAGTTTTTTCCATTACCTTTATTATCGCCATTGTTGGTGTGCCTTTATACGCCTACAGCGTTGGTATTGGTGCGGGATTCTGGTGGGTGATGTTCGGCACGGCGTGTTTTGCCGGGCTGTCTATTACAGCCGGGTATCACCGGTTGTGGGCGCATCGTACGTATGATGCCAACCCCGTTATCCGTTTTATTTTTGCTATCGGTGGTGCCGTTGCACTGCAAAACAGCGCATTGCATTGGTCCTCGGATCATCGCGTGCACCATACTCATGTCGATGACAATGACAAAGACCCTTATTCCGCTAAACGTGGATTTTGGTACTCGCACATTGGCTGGATGATCCGTGAATATCAGGCTAGTCGATATACTGACTACGATAATGTTAAGGACTTGCAGAAAGATCCTATCGTTATGTGGCAGCACAAATACTATTTACCGCTGACATTGTTTGTGAACTTTGGCTGGCCCATTTTAGCGGGCTTTATGCTCGGCGACGTTTGGGCAGGCTTGTTGGTTATAGGCGTGTTACGTCTGGTATTGAACCATCATACAACGTTCTTTATTAACTCGTTGGCGCACATTTGGGGCAAACAGCCTTACACCGATAAAAATACGGCGCGCGACAATGGCGTTCTGGCGTTTCTGACCTTTGGTGAGGGGTACCATAATTACCACCATATTTTTGCTGCCGATTATCGTAACGGCATTCGATGGTGGCAGTTTGACCCAACCAAATGGCTGATTGTTGCCAGTAAATGGCTGGGCCTGGCAAAGAACTTAAAGCGTAGCTCTCCTTACCAGGTAGAGCGAGCGAAACTGCAAATGCAGTTGAAACGCGCGCAGCAAAAAGCGCAGGCCGCACCAGAGTCGCTGTTTGAGCGTGCTCATGAGCATTACGAACAACTGGGGCAGCAGTTGAAAGCCTATTATCAGGCGCGTAAAAAGCTACTGGATACCAAGACTCAGGTATTAAAAGAGCACGTAAATCACGATATTGATGTGCTGAAACACCAGGTAGATGAAATGAAATATGCCCTGGAAGTACAAAAACGGTCGTGGAAAGCGCTGTTGAATCAAATTCAGCAGCACGCGTAGCTTAAAAAGCATTGCGACGAGTGACATCTGCCAGTACTTGAAAATGTTTAAAATATGACCGATACTGGCAGGTACATTTGCAGTGACACGCTTTAATTGATGCGTGGGAGGAACGACGATGGAAATTGGTGCAGCAATGAATTCAGGCTTGCAGGGTATGCAACGTGCAAACCAGCAAGTATCACAAGCGAGCCAGGAAATTGCCTCTGCAGCAGGTCGTAACGACGTGCAGCAACAAGATAATGCTAATGTTAACGGTGGTGAAGTTGCGACAGAAGCCGCCACAGAAACCAGCCAAAACGTTACTGCTGCAAGTACTACTGATTCGTTGGTGTCCCTTAATGAGGGCCAGACGAACTTTGAGTCTAACACCCGGACGGTAGAAACTGCTGACGAGATGTTAGGCACAATGATAGATACCAGCGCTTAATGTTCTAACATGAATATCTCAACAGCGTTACCGCCTATCCCTGTAACGTCGACACCACCTGCGGAGTCGATGATCAGGGATAATGCAGAGCGGCCGCTGGTGAAAGAACCTTCCAAATCTGATCAATCCAGTAATAAAGCCGATACTCAGGCCGACAAGAAAGGTGACGAAAAAAAAGCTACCGACAAAGTCAGCAAAGACGTTACTGAGCGCGCAGAGAAAAATCAGCAAAAACTCAGTGAAGAAGAAATCGAGAAACTTGATGAACTGAAACGTCGGAATCAGGAAGTGCGTGTACACGAACAGGCTCATGCCGCGGTGGGTGGCAAGTATGCAGGGTCACCTTCTTATGAATATGAACGCGGTCCTGACGGCGGCTCTTACGCAGTAGCTGGCGCCGTTCAAATTGATGTCAGCCCGGTCAATGGCGACCCACAAGCAACCATTCAGAAGATGCAGGTAGTACGCCGTGCGGCATTGGCTCCCGCACAACCGTCTGCAGCGGACCGTGCCATAGCCGCTGATGCTGCCAATAAAGCTACTCAGGCACGGGCTGAACTAGCCAAACAACAAATGCAAGGTGAAGGTGATAGCGAGGCAAAAAGCCCCGATATCAGCATAAACGCACCGTTTAATAAAAGCCTTGAAGAGGGCGGTGAGAGCAAGTCAGCCGTATCAGATTCAGCGCCTGCAGAGCAAGGTAAAAAAACGTTATCTTCACCCGATCGAGGCGAAATGATTGCCTCTTTTTACGATAAGCGCGTTCGTCCGTCCGTGGACTCTTTTAGCGCTACGGCTTAATCTTTCTTCGCTTTAGCGAAAGCATCTGCCAACGCACTACCCATAGCTGAATTTTGTGGTTGCGATGCCCGACCACCACTGCGACTATTTCCCGCAGGCTTTTTCTTAGGACTGCCGTTGGATTTTGCTTTTGGCTTGTCGTTAGAGGCATTGCTGGCGCCGTTGGCCGGTGCTTCGTCACTTAACCGCATGGTTAAACCAATACGCTTGCGCTCAATATCCACTTCCAGCACTTTTACCTTCACAATGTCGCCGGCTTTGACCACTTCGCGCGGGTCGCTGACAAACTTATCGGCCAGTGCCGAAATGTGAACCAACCCGTCCTGATGCACACCAACGTCTATGAAGGCACCAAAGTTGGCGACATTCGTCACCACCCCCTCTAACAACATGCCTGGTTTAAGGTCACTGACTTTTTCTACACCTTCTTTAAATTCTGCGGTTTTAAATTCCGGGCGCGGGTCGCGGCCTGGCTTTTCCAACTCAGCTAAAATATCGGTGACAGTGGGTAAACCAAAACGCTCGTCGGTGTAGTCTTTGGCGTTCAGGCTTTTGATCAATTGCTGGTTGCCTATCAATTCCTGTACCGGCAGGGAGTTTTCTTTAGCGATGCGCTCCACCACGGTATAAGCCTCGGGGTGAACTGAGGAAGCGTCTAGCGGCTGCTCGCCATTGTTAATGCGCAAAAAGCCTGCAGCCTGTTCAAACGCTTTTGGCCCCATGCGTGGTACATCGAGTAGCTGTTTACGGTTTGCAAAAGCCCCGTTGGTATCGCGGTACTCAACCAGGTTTTTAGCTAAGGTCCTGGATAGGCCCGACACGCGCTGCAGCAGTGCAGAAGACGCCATGTTGGCGTCCACTCCTACCGCGTTTACGCAGTCTTCCACTACGGCGTCCAGGCTTTGCGCCAGTTGCGACTGGCTGACGTCGTGCTGATACTGTCCAACACCAATAGATTTAGGTTCAATCTTCACCAGCTCCGCCAGTGGGTCCTGCAAACGACGGGCAATAGACACTGCGCCACGCAGCGATACGTCCATATTAGGGAATTCTTGAGCTGCAAGCTCAGACGCAGAGTAAACAGAGGCGCCCGCTTCATTCACGATGACCTTGGTGGCTTTAATTTCACTGTGTTGCTTTAGCATGTCGCCGACCATTTTATCAGTCTCGCGCGAGTGGGTTCCGTTACCAATGCTGATGAGTTCCACTTTGTACTGCTTGCACAGTGTTGCCAGCGTGCGCATGGCTTTGTCCATCTGGTTTTGCGGCTGGAACGGGAATACCGTATTAGTGGCAACTGCTTTACCCGTTTCATCCACCACTGCGACTTTCACGCCGGTACGAACGCCCGGGTCCAAGCCCATAGTAGTTTTGGCACCAGCAGGTGCTGCCATTAGCAAGTCTTTTAAGTTGCTGGCAAACACCTGAATAGCAGCCTCTTCGGCGCGTTCACGTACTCGCGCCATTAACTCGGTTTCCATATGCAACGACAGCTTCACACGCCAGGTCCATTGGATCACCTGTCGCAGCCAGTCATCGGCAGCGCGGCCCTTGTGCTCAAAATTCAGAAAATCCGCAACAATTACCTCGCAGTGCGAGCCGGTGGTTTTGTCTTCACTGCCGGGGTCAGCGTCCATCGACAACTGCAAAAAGCCCTCATTCCGGCCACGCAGCAGCGCCAGTGTGCGGTGCGATGGTATGGTTTTAAATAGTTCAGAGAACTCAAAGTAGTCGCGGAACTTCGCGCCTTCCTTCTCTTTACCGGCAGCCACTGTACTGGTTAAGTGCGCGTTCTGCCACAAGTGCGAACGCAATCGTTTTAACAGCTCAGCCTGTTCGGCAAAGCGCTCCATTAGAATGGCGCGGGCACCGTCTAAAACGGCTTTGGTATCGGCAAAGCCTTTGTCGGCGTCAATGTATTCGGCTGCAGCCTGCTCGGGGTTTTGCGCCGGGTCGTTCCACAATAAATCTGCCAACGGCTCAATGCCCGCCTCAATGGCAATCTGTCCCTTGGTACGGCGCTTTGGCTTATAGGGCAGGTATAAATCTTCCAGCTCGGTTTTCGAGTCTGCGCTTTTAATGCTCTGAGCCAGTTCGCCGGTTAGCTTGCCCTGTTCTTCAATGGATTTCAGTATTACCTGGCGGCGGTCATCTAGTTCGCGTAAATAGTTCAGGCGCTGGTGCAATTGACGTAACTGAGTGTCGTCTAAACCTCCGGTCACTTCTTTACGGTAGCGCGCAATAAAAGGCACTGTTGAGCCTTCATCCAGCAACTGGATAACAGACGAAATCTGGCGTTCATCAACTTTCAGCTCATTAGCAAGTAACTGCGGTATCTGGCTCATAGTACATCTCTTAGTTTTGAAAACTTACCGGTAACGTTTAAATTAATGGGGACGAATGCTATCACGAATTGACTACGCGGGCTGCTGGTAACTTATCTTATTAATGAACCAGGTCTTAGTGCCCTGCGGGGTAGTAACCTCAGCCTCCTCGTCCACCTGCTTTTTAAGTAACGCGCGCGCCATGGGCGAATCGATAGACACTGCGTCTTTACGGTCGTAAATTTCATCGGGGCCGACAATTTGAAAAGCGCGAATGTTTTCGTCCTCGTCTTCAATTTCGACCCAGGCACCAAAAAACACTTTGCCGTTCTGTTGTGGCGAATAATACACGACCTTTACCTGCTCCAGTCGCTTGGTTAAGTAGCGAATGCGGCCATCAATTTTGCGTAACTTCTGCTTGTTGTATTTGTAATCCGCGTTCTCAGAACGGTCGCCCAGGCTTGCCGCCCACGACACTTTCTCAACTGTTTCGCGCCGCTCGACACGCCAAAGGTGCTCAAGCTCCTGCTGCAACTTTTCATAACCGCCAAGAGTAATTAAATTGGTTTTCATATGCTGACTCGTTATTGGCTACGTTCATGGGTAACCCATGATTTTACTGGGTTATTGCTATTAGGGGAATGGTAGATTGGTAAGGGGGGCGTTTGATAAATGAAGAAAAGAGGTGATATTTATCAAAGAAAGTTAAACCTTGCGCTGAGTCGACTTAGCTTCCTGTAGTCGCTTGGTGTCCGTTGTAAAACCCCAGCACTGACGCGTATTGAGCAGTACCGCCTCTTTGCAGAAATCTGGGTTTGAGGTGCCGGTAGCATCCTCGATGAGCACGACGTTGTAATCACGAAAGTTTGCTTCTTCCATGGTTGTCGCTACACACTGATCTGTGTTGATTCCCGCAAAGAGAAGTGTGCTGAGACCTTGCGCCCGCAAAATCTGATCGAGATGCGTACCGTAAAAGCCGTTGTTACGAACTTTTTCCAGGATCACATCGTTATCCTCCTGCAAACACTTAAGCGGCTTTACCACTTCGGTTCCCCAGGTACCGGCCAATAGGGCTTGATAGTCACCTAATGATTCGCCTATGCCTTTCATCTTAATGGTCTTTTTGTACTGATAAAGAGTTGGTGCGCCCAGGTTATGCAAATCATGCCGGCTTGCCCAGACTACCCAGATAACCCAAAGGTTGTGTTCTCGCGCCCACGCAAGGGCGCGCTTGATACCAGGGACAACCTTTCGGCCCTGCGCCGTATCAAACCCAGCTTGGTCAGCCCAGCCGCCCTTGCTACAAAAATCATTCTGCATATCCACAATGACAAGGGCCATACGGTGGGTATCTTCGATAATTGGTATATCATCGCTATCTATACGAAGAAGTTTGCCCTTGGGACGCTGTTTGGGGGACAAGTCAACGTGATCTTCTTCGACATGCCAGCCTTCGATGCTCGCACCGAGCTGAAAGCCGCCTTGCTCCGTTTTTTGGTAGATCTTACGTTTTGACATAAAAACTCCTGCGATGAAGTAACTACACTTTATTGTAGGAAACGATCTTACACCTGTCAGGGCTATGTTGCGGTCAACAATGTTTATCCACTATTTATCACGTTTTTCCCGAACCCGTAAAAAGCTGGCAAAGCGTGGCAGACCATTACTGGTATAGCCATGATATTTATAGGTAATAACACTGCCGACAGGTGGAGGGCTAGCTCGTTCTTTGTCAGTGAAGCCAGAGCCTACGGAAAACTCAGCCCCTTGTTGATTCCTCACTCGCAGAGAACCCAGCATGCCTGTGTATTTGCCGTTGCCGGGTAAATGCTCAATCACCACAGCTTCGTCATCAAAATATGGTTTTAACTTCAATAAAGCGTTGCTCCTGCCGGAAGAATGATGCGCGCTCGCTAAGTGCAGCATCAAGCCCTCTGCGCCCGTTTCAACCATGGTTTGCAAGTGTTTGCTTAGCGCATGGTTTGAATAAAAGCGCTGTTGTTTCACAGCCTTGATATGTTTGGCATTTATCTGTTTGATTAACTTTGAATAGTTTTTGTAACGCTGTTCAAAGGGAAGCTGTGCATTCGGCATATCAAAAACCATATAGCGCACCTGACGCCAGCGGTCATCGTCTGGTATTTTGGTTCGCACAATTGAGCTTAGAGCCGAAAAATCCTGATGCTGTGTCCATAATTCACCATCAAGCCAAACGGCAGGTAGTGGCGCAGTAAACCAATTGGGAGCGTGTATCGGATTGCCATTTCTGGTCAGAAGTTGTTCGCCCGTCCAGATAGCCCTTACCCCGTCATATTTTTCACTGACTAAATAATCGTTAATGCTGCTGGCACTATCTTGGTCATACACCTCTGCCAGCTGCACTTGTATCGACTCTTGCTCATAGAGTGCGGCACATGCGAAAAAAGCAGTGAAATAAAGGCCAATAAAACAGGTGAAAGGGCATTTAAGAAGAGGTCTTAGCATTGCTGCATCCTTGCAGTTCAGGTTTAAACTGAAGCAAGTGTAGTTACTATGTATGGCAGAGCAATACTCAATCTGTCCGTTTTAGCGAGGATATTTCGGCTACTGGTGTAATACTATGGCGTATGCGTGGCTATTGTTCCTTAACGTTGATTCGTTGACCAATAAAAATATGCTAATTTCATGTTAATATTTGGGTGTATACTTGCAAAGTATAGAAAGTTGGTACTGATTAAAAGCCACAAAATGGCTGCCGTCTTAACAGGGAAAAATTTTGTCACAACAACAAAAACAAGATGACATACATTGGCTGACGGGGCAGTTTTTCGACCAACGCAAAGAGTTGAGATATCGCCAATCCATTGAACCGAATGTCCGATCTGACTCCCGCCTTGCGCTACTTTTAGTGTCGGTCATTTTCGCTATGTTTGGTATTACCGACTACAACCTGCTGGGGCTTACCCACGAGTATTATCTATTGTTGACCATGCGCATTGCGGTAGTGAGCGCATGCTTTGTGTTGGCGTTGGTTATTGGTCGCGGGGGCGGTTATGCTGAAAAAGCCTGGCTGCATGCATTGCCGCTCTGGATACTGGCTGTTGGTATTATTCTCATTGTGCCGCTGCGTCCGGAGAGCTTATCGACCCAAATAACCGCCGTTGTGGTGGCGATAATGGCTTTCTACCTGCTTATCCCTAACTTGCTGACAGTAGCGACACTAGCCAGTCTATTTTTAAGCATTACCTTTTTGGCCGCGACTGCGCTGTATGCAGGCGTAACCCCTACGGGCGCACTGCGCATCGCACTTTTACTCATCATGACAAATATCGTTGGCTACACGGCTTTATTGCGTATCGAGCGACTGCAACGCCGACAGTATTCACTACTCAATGAAGAGCGCGATCAAAATCGTGACCTGCTTAAGGAAATAAAGCATCGCAAATCACTGGAAGCGCAATTGCGCATGGTAGCGGAGCGGGACGCTCTAACCGGGCTTGATAGTCGCAGCCACTTTATGAAACGGGCTGAAGCGTTGCTGCAGCGGGCAGGCTTGGAAGAAACTCCGTTTTGTTTGTTCATGATAGACGTGGACCACTTCAAACGCATTAATGACACTTGGGGGCACACGCGCGGCGATTCAATTCTGACCAAAATAGCAGAGGTTTGTCAGCAATCACTACGTCCCACCGACATTATCGGCCGTTTTGGTGGCGAAGAATTTGTTGTAGGGTTACCGCATACCAGCCCGAGTGATGCTAAAGCTGTGGCTGAGCGTCTTAAGCAAAACGTAGAAGCGCTGTCGTTAACCGACGAACTAAACGACTTACAGCTTAGCGTGACCATCGGCGTTGCTGCAGCGAACGCAGAAGATGATCTTGATAACCTAATTACCCGAGCTGATAACATGCTTTACGAGGGCAAGCGTGATGGGCGCAACCGAGTCGTGACAGCTGGTTAGGTAAGGAAGCGTTGAACCATCGTCGTTGAATCGGACGTTATTTGCGGCCCCTGCCTATAATAGACTGCATATATCCTTGTTGTTTTTTTCTTTCTCATCCTTTAGTGTTAAGTAAATGTTAAGCATGGAAGAAGGACTGAAATGAAATATCTTCTTGCGATCGCTGCTTTACTTCCCATGACCCTGCACGCAGCCGAGTCTGACGACACTCAATTTGGTGTTGCTCTAGGTACTCCTGGCGGTGTTAACTTTGTTATGAAAAAAGAAGTTTCCGGGCACCCGGTGCAACTCGCCGTGGGTTACGCTGGCAAAGTCTACGGAATTGAGGCTGGCTATAGCTTCTACTATAACCGTGACAGCGCAATGCGCTCATGGCAGGTAATAGCCGGAACTTTCAAAGTAGAAGATAATTCCACTATTTTGGACTCAACACCGGATGGTTATCGTGTGCGATATGAGGATGAAGACTGGAGGTATGTGGGGGTCAGTGGCACCTTTCAATATGGCAGTTTCTTTGTCGAGCCCGGAGTAACGGTGGGTAACGGTGATTTCTCCGAATCTAAGTTAATCACTATACAGGTAGGCTGGCTTTGGTAGTTCTGGCATTATCTACGGCCAGTTCGGAATGGCAGACGCATCGCCTTGTGTTTAGTTCTTTGTTGTTTTTTGGCTACGTTGCTCTGACGGGTTAATGACGTATCCCTGTCGTTACCGACAGCACTGTATTTTCGGTAAGTTAGTTTCTTACCGAGGAGATTGACGTGATTGATAAAGATGCAGAATCCTGGAAAGAAGTCCCTCTGTGGATCCGCATGGGTGTTTGGGGCATCCGAAAAAGAAGTACCGTTTTAAGATGGGAGCTTGCTTGTTTTCTCATTGGCTGCTTAGGGTTGATTGGCGTCTATTTTCATCCTTTCATGCCAATAGTTATGGTTTTCTGGGGTTCGGCTTACTGGTACGCCGTGTCGATACGGTGGATTGATAGTAAGAAGCTGTGGCTGTAAGACCTCACTTTCTTACTCGAGGGGGCAAGGTGCACGGTGTAGATAATTGCGATTTATGCGCCGCCCTCTCTTTCCGTTTGCACCGCATATTGTCGCGAAGCTGTGCAGCAGATGTACGGTATTAATATGTAAAATCCGAAACAATATTTAACATCATTTTTATGGCCCTAGGTTCGTCTTTCATGGTTTTATAAAAGTTAGACTTCTGAGAGTTTTCTCAAGTCGTGAATTTCTTTTATAAGGATAAGAACTTGAAAGACATTTTAGTAAAACAGGCCATTGTGGTTCCGTTTGCAGCGGCCCTCTTACCAATGTTAATTGCGTTTACGGTACCTGAGTACTCTTCAGTGTCCCAGCATCTGAGTGAACTGGCGTTGCTTGACCATCCCATTGCCCTCATTATACGTATTGCTGATATTATTATGGGCGTCTCTCTTCTTTTACTGGCACTAGGGTTATTACTTTCCGCCCCTAAACGGTTCTTTTTTACTATAGTGACGTCCTGCATTCTCGGTGCAAGTATGATGTCAAATGGCCTGTTTGTGATGGGCAGTCCTCTTCACGGGCTTTATGGCGCAGCCCTAATCTTGCCGTTAGCGCCAGCGTGTTTTGCTGCTGAGTTTTGTGAAAACCGGAAAATTGTAACGTTATCTTTAGCGGTCGCATTATTCACTATGGTCTACCTCTGGCTCATGCTTTTCGGATTCGATCCTGAGGGATTCCGCGGCCTTACACAGCGCGCAGCAACGCTGGTCATGTGGGGGTGGTACTCCTTGGCAAGCTATGCGTTAATTAAGAGCGGTACTGTGCCTTCAAAAGTACGTGTATTCGCTTAGCCATTAGTCAATAAGAGTGAATTCAATATGAAAAATAAAGCCAATAATTTAATAATGCGTAATGCCGTTTTCGCCTGGATAGCTGCAGGGGTAGGCTGCCTGTTGCTTCTGCCTCTTATTGCCATGCAGTTCACAACGGAGGTTAACTGGGAGACTGCTGATTTTATTGTAATGGGAATTCTAATATTCTCAATAAGTAGCTTATTTGTGTTGGTCGCGAGAAAAGTACCGAGTAAGTACTGGTTGGTTTGGGCGGTATTATGCGCTGTTACGTTGTTTTATGTCTGGGCTGAGCTTGCGGTGGGTATTTTTACCAATCTGGGGAGTTGAGTCAGTGGTATCGGGCAATTGGACCGCATTGCGGTGGTTGGATCCGTTGCTGAGATAGAGCCTTAGGCGCAGGCTCGTTTCATCAGTTCTGGCGTTAGTGGTGCACTGCACGATTTAGCGGTCAGTGCCGTAAAGTGGCAGTTTATTTTCTTTTTTACGCCTTGGTTTCTGCTTATGGGCTTAATGGTGGTGGCGACCAAATACTTGAAGGTTTCTTATGCTGGCCTCCCATGGGTGGCCCGAGCCGTTTTTAATAGCGCCATTATTAGTATTTGTTTGGCAGCAACCTACCTGTTAGAAAGCTTCTATATTTGATAGGCCAAAAAAAGAGGGTCAATAGATGTTGATTGTTGAATTAATTGCGTTGCTGTCATGTTCTTTATTTGCTGGCGCAGCCATTTATATCAATGTTGCCGAACATCCTGCACGGTTAGAATGCGGCACTGAGCTTGCGGCAAACGTGTTTGGGCCCAGTTACCGACGTGCTTCGGTAATGCAGGCATCATTGGCGTTGGTTGCGACAGTTACCGGACTTACGACTGGCCTCAATACAGGCGCGGATTTGTGGTATCTAGGTTCGGCGTTGATATTTGCCGTTATTCCGTTCACCTTTATAGTCATTATGCCAACAAACAAATTACTGCTGGATCCGGAACGAAGAAGAACCCTTGTTGAAACGCATAAATTATTGCGCAAATGGGGCCATCTGCATTGGGTTCGGAGTGGCTTCAGTCTTTTGGCGACGGTCTTGTTTTTGTATTCCGCAGTTTCGGTCTAACAGTGACTTTGAAGCTTATGTTCAAAAGAAAACAGCAACAAACTCATCAATTGGCAAGCCAGCAAATCACGGTTTCTTATTACATCTGCGAATGAAGTGATCTACAGCAGGCTGCTCTTTTTTATACGGTTCAGCAATGAGTGTACTGAGGTTCTTGAGTTGAGCGTTCTGGGCTTAGCAGAAGGTTAATATGTCCGAAAAATTCATGTTAGAAGCACTGGCAGTTTCTAAACAGGCGCTTCCTTATTGTAAGCCGAATCCACCGGTTGGTTGCGTATTGGTTAAAAATAACCAAGTCGTATCAAAAGGATTTACTCAGGCTATAGGACGGAACCATGCCGAAGTCGAGGCCTTAAATGCTTATTCCGGAGACCTAAGCGGTGTTATTGCATATGTTACGTTGGAGCCTTGTTCGTTTGTTGGCAGAACGGGCGCTTGTGCAAGTGCTCTGGTTGCTGCGGGTATAAAATATGTGGTTATCGCAATGCTTGATCCAGACTTAAGGAATAATGGTAAAGGCGTGGAACTGCTTAAATCCGCAGGTGTAAAAGTTGAGTTAGGTTTGGGTGCTGAAATGGTTACACCTTTTTTATCGCCATACTTAAGCAAGTTATAAATACTCCGAGTAGGTTAAGCGGAAGAATCTAAGTTTAGGAAAGAACTATGCAGGAAAGGATACTCTGGAGAAAGCTTGAAAATCCCGGGCATGAGATAGCAACTCTTAATGAAAAAGGTAATTGCCGCGAGCTTTTAGGTACAGCCGTTTTTTCAGAAGAGGGCAAGCCGTGCCGGATTGATTATTCCGTTATATGTGATTTGTCATGGGCGACCAAGTTGGTCAATGTCCATGGTGTCATCGGCGATAAAGAAATCGTCATTGAATTGCAGGTGGATGCCGATAAACGATGGTTTCTCAATGGCTCAGCTTTGCCTGAATTATCCGGATGTCTTGATGTCGATATAGGATTTAGTCCATCGACCAACTTATTGCCCATACGTCGTTTGGCTCTCAATGTCGGTGAAGAAGCTGAAGTTAAAGCGGCCTGGCTGCAGTTTCCTTCGCTAGAATTAAAGGTTCTACTGCAGGTTTATCGTCGGCAGTCGGAGAATACCTATCAATATGAGTCAGCCGGGGGCTCGTTTGTTTCTACACTGGAAGTAAATGATTCAGGCTTTGTGACGAATTACCCTGGGCTGTGGCAAGAGGAAAAAAATGAACCATCAGCCGATAAATTTCAAAGATAAGCTGGGTCGTTTTAATGAGCAGTGGTCACCTAAAGTCATTGCGGAGATGAATGATTACCAGTTTAAAGTCGTTAAGCTTCAGGGGGATTTTGTCTGGCATGACCATAAAGACACCGATGAAACCTTCATTGTGCTTGAGGGCTCCCTCAGGATTGACTTCAGAGACGGGCAAGTGACCTTGTCGGAGGGGGAAATGTACGTCGTTCCAAAAGGCGTAGAGCACAAACCTTTTGCGGAGAATGAAGCGAAAGTATTGCTCATTGAGCCTCGTGGTGTTGTGAATACTGGCGAAGAGGCAGGGAGTAAAACCGCGAAGAATGATGTTTGGCTCTGAACTAAGAAGCGGTATCCATTGTAAATTAGCCGGAAAGGGCATAAAAATGATCAAAAGAAGAGTTTCCACAATAAGCATGACTTGACCAAGTTGATTCTGTTCCCAGGAAAAACAAAAGATGATACTTATAGTTCTTAAGGTAAAGTCAGTTGTTCTGGTTTGAAATCAAAACTGTCTTTAATAACCTAATTTTTAGGGGTTGGCATTGCTGGAAACTAGCGACATTCTCAAACTGAGTCATAAAGTCGGACAGTCAGGCCACTGGTTTGTCAGGCTTAGTGACAATACTGTCTTTTGGTCAGATGAGCTATTTCGGTTGCACGGGATGTCGCCAGCTGAAAAGCAGCTGAGCGTATATGATGCCGCAGGATTGTACCATCCTGACGACCGCGAGCGCATTGAGGCGTTGTTAAAAGAAACTTTGGAAACGGGCAAACCACTGTCGTTTGAGGGACGAATTCTTCGCGCAGATGGGGAGGTGCGCTGGGTTGAGGTTTTAGGGGAGGTGAAAGGCACTTCGAACGATGGTATCCAATACCTGTTCGGCGTTTTTCGGGACATTACCGACGATCAGCAACAAAGGCTGCACAACCAGCGGCTGGCTTGGGTGCTGGAGAATACTGAAGAACTCATCGTAATGACAGATATCGCGGGCCGAATTACGTGGGCAAATAAGGCGTTTGAGAAGGTAAGCGGATACAATTTAACTGAAGTGCGCGGAGAAAAACCTGGGGATCTGCTGCAAGGGCCGGGAACTGATGAGCAAACGGTTGCTTATATGCATGACTGTTTATCTCGTGGTGCTGGATTTACTTGTGAAGTTCTCAATTATGCGAAAAGTGGGCAGCCTTATTGGCTTAGAATCTCCTGCCAGCCGGAAGTTGATAATGAGGGCAACCTAAGTGGCTTTACAGCAATTCAGACCGATGTAACAGAAGAGAAGCAGATTCGCCTGAATCTAGAGCATGAAGTTGAGGCCCGCAAACGGCTGGAGGATAAACTAAGGTACCTGGCGACTCATGACGAGCTTAGCGGGCTCCCAAATCGTAGGCACTTTATGAATGAAGCAGGCCAAGAGGTAAAGCGCGCACGGCGTTATAAAAGGGAACTGAGTTTGCTGGTTATTGATTTCGATCTTTTCAAGCCGATAAACGACCAGCATGGCCACGCTATTGGCGATGAAGTGATTCAGGCTTTTGCCGAAAGGTGTCAGAGTGTATTGCGTGAGTCGGATACACCGGCTCGTATTGGCGGTGAAGAGTTTGCGGTGTTATTACCGGAAACCAGTTACAAGACTGCTGTAGAAATTGCGGAGCGGCTCCGCAGTCTGATTGGTGACACGGCTATCGATACTGAGGCTGGGGCCATTGAGCTGACCTTGAGTATTGGTGTGGCAGCCTATGGGGAGGAGCGTCAAAGTATTGAGGCGATGATACAGGCTGCCGACAGCCGCCTGTATCAGGCTAAGCGCAATGGCCGTAATCAAGTCGCTTAGACAGTTCCAAAGCGAAAAAATAGAGCCTTGTTATCTACAGTTTAACAATCAATTTGCCTTTATTATCGCCGCTGAAGAATAAGTTCAGGCCTTCGATAGCCGACTCCAGCCCTTTCAGTACATGCGAGCGGTACTGAATTTTCCCCGCTTGAACGTATGGTGTCAGTTTGCCCAGTAAGCTGGGAACTTCGTCAAAGTGATCCGGCATGGTAAAACCCTGAATGGTTAAACGCTTTTTAATCACCGGCACCCAGCTTGGTCCCGGGCTCGGCACAGCCTTGTCATAGTCAGCTATCATACCGCAAACCACTACTCGACCGTGGGCGTTCATACGGTCAATGACCAAGTTTTGAATCGGACCACCGGTGTTCTCAAAGTACAGGTCAATGCCGTCCGGCGTCAGCTTGGTTAACTGATCGTGCAAGTCGCCGGTTTTGTAGTTGATAGCACCATCAAACCCTAGCTCGTTGACAATCCAGTTGGCTTTTTCATCGCTACCAACAACACCAATAACAGTGAGACCTTCAGCTTTGGCGAGCTGTCCGACTATAGAGCCCACGGAACCAGCTGCCCCGGTCACCACCAGAGTTTCGCCTTTTTTTGGCTTACCGACATTAAACAGTCCTTGGGTAGCTGTTAATCCGGGTAGCGCAAATACGGACAGCACGGTTTCGTCCGGCACATCGGCTTCTACTTTGTTGATGCCCTGGCCATTACTCAGAGCATATTCTTGCCAACCCATCATACCCATAACCCGGTCTCCGGCTTTAAAGTCCGGGTGGTTACTCTCTACGACCTCGCCGACACCAGAGCTGCGCATAACCGTGCCTAGTTCGACGGGCGGAATATAGCTTTCGGTATCGGGACTCATCCAACCGAACATGGCAGGGTCGAGCGACATCTGAGTCTGTTTAATTAACATCTCGCCCGAGCCTGCCTTGGGCAATTCTTTTTCGACAACGTCAAATACGTCGGCCGAGACAGGGCCTGGCTCAGGGCGTTTAATTAGGTTAATAGCTTTGTAGGTTGTCATAACGTTCCCTTTGTTAACTCTACCGGTTTCAATCTTTTTCACTCGTGGCCTTTTTACGCGTGGAATAGCTCTCGGATCAGTAGTAACGAAAACTAATTGAAAAAAATGTACAGATCACTTAACAATTCAACTCAATGATTGCTATATTGAAATTGCTAATCAAAAGGAGATTTTATGAAACTCATTAAGTTATTTTTAGGGACTGCTGGCGCGCTATTAATGGTTGCCTGTTCATCCGCTCCAGTTGAAACTTCGCCGGATGATTCTAATTGGCGTTTAAGAAACTTCCTCGACAATGGTCTGGCTGAAACCATCAGAGTTTATAATTTTTGCTATCAAGGCAAGCCAACAGGCTTTGTCGCTGCCAGGGACTTTGAAGAGGGCTCACACTCAATAGTGGCTCGCATCACTCAGGACTTTAACAATATTGGCTCCAAGTCATTAGATGCTTACACAACACTGAACGGTGATTTTGAAGGCGGTAAAACCTATGTGTTCCAAAACGTTGTTGAGGGTGACGAAGCAACGATATGGATTGCTGATATAGAAACGGGTGAAGCGGTAACGCCAAAAGAGATTGTAAAGCTAACCATTCCTGATGTTGTTGACAACGAGCAGTATCAAAGTAGACGTTGCAGAGCCAGTACCCTCTAGAATTCATGGGGAGTCGCGGTGATCTTTATGCGGTTCGGTACCTCTCGCCAGCGGCGCGGACATATCAAATCCCGCCGCTGAGCTCTGCGTCAGGCCAAATGAAGTCGCTCCCTGCGATTGACTCGCTGTCTTATCGAAAGTGCCTGTCTATATACCTAATTCTCACCCATACTTAATTGCAGTGGTTTGTTTAAAAAAGAGGTCATTATGAAGAGAGTTGAGAATAAAGTCGCAATAGTTACGGGGGGCGCATTAGGTATCGGTCGGGCAGTTTGTCTTGAATTGGCCAGAGAAGGTGCAAAAGTGGCTGTAACCGATATTGCCGACAAAGAAGGTCAGAGCGTTGTTCAGGAGATTGAGGGGAACGGCGGGACGGCCAGGTATTGGCATATTGATACGTCGGACGAAAAGGATGTGAGCGAAGCGTTTGCTGAAATTGAAGAGACGTTTGGCGCTATCGACATACTGGTGAATAACGCGGGTATTGCCGGGGTAAACAAACCGACGCACGAAATCACTAAGGAAGAGTGGGATAAGGTGATTAATGTGAACGTCAGCGGGGTATTCTATTGCACCAAGCACGCTATTTTGCCGATGAGAAAAGCCGGTGGTGGCAGCATTATTAATCTGTCCTCTATCTACGGAATGGTCGGTGCCGCAGACTTGCCGCCTTACCACGCCTCCAAAGGTGCGGTAAGACTTATGAGTAAAAATGATGCTTTAATTTACGCTAAAGACAAAATTAGAGTGAATTCAGTACACCCGGGGTTTATCTGGACACCGCTTGTAGAGCAACTGGGTAAGGAATCTGAGCAGGGCGTTGAAGCGTTTAGAAAACAGCTTGATAGTCGTCACCCCATTGGTCATGTTGGAGAGTCTGAAGATATTGCTTATGGCGTGCTCTATTTGGCGTCAGACGAATCGAAATTTGTGACCGGAACCGAATTAGTTATTGATGGTGGTTATACAGCTCAGTAGGGTCTGAGCTATTATTTTTATGAGCGGTTGAGGTAGGGCGCAAGACATCCAGTTAAAGAAACGGTATAGTTTTCAAAAAACTATAATGGAACTTACCTGCTCATGATTGCTATGCATCTTACCTTAACCCGACAAATGCCGCCTGCAGCCGGAATGATGGCACTGCTTGCTTTGGCCGTTGTTGTCGGCGCATTATCTCAGATTTATTTGGCAGAAATTCTTATTTACCCCATGGAATGGTTCGACGCTGTGCTATACGAGCTGGAGGTCATGCTCGTTAGTGTACTGCATTTGGTTGGTTATTATTCAGAACTGCCCTGGCCACGGCCGCAAGATATCGCTCGAGACCTTGATGTGGGGGTGTTTGGTGCTCTTCTTTATATTGCGCTAGAGGTTTTTTACGTTATTGCTTTTGTGGTTATGGCGACACGCCAGGCGACGCAAAATACTGAGGTGAGAAGCCAGGCTCCGAAGAAACTGATTTCCCTGTATCTGCTTTTAGGGCTGCTTTATACCTTTAGTTTTTTCTACCTTAGTATGTTCATTAGCGGTAATGCCCGCAGCTATGAAATGGCGTTTACCATGGTATTTGATGCCGAAAGTTTACAAAACGTCATTTTATTGGGCCTGCCGTGGAAATTAGCGCTTTTTGCACCGTTACAGTTGGCATTACTGGTTGGACTGTGGACAAATCGTAACTGGTTCAAGCGGGCATTCTTGGCGTACCTATTGTTGGATGTCCTGTATTACTTGGTATTCACGTTGTCTAGCTTTCACAGATATGGGGTTGATGTAGGGCTTATTATCAGCCTCCTGGCGCTGCTAATATTTTCGCCGTACTTCAGGAAAAAATAAGGTGCTATCGAATAAAAGGCCGCAGCCGTAACAGGCCTTTTAACAAAACGTAAATAAGCCTATTCTAGGGCTATACAACTTAGTAACGTAAGGTGTCTTTTTGCGAAACCTTCTTGTTATTTTTTTACTGCTGGCTGCGGCACCATTAATGGCGGAAGACGTGATCCTGAAAGTGGGGGTTTACAATAATCCGCCGAAAATCATGTTCAATGAGTACGGTAAGCTCAGCGGTATTCATGGAGAACTGCTGACGTTGATTGCCAAGCGCAACAACTGGCAGCTTCTGCCGGTTGAATGCAGCTGGGATCAATGTCTGACGTTTCTGCGTGAAGGGCGTATCGATATTTTACCCGATGTTGCCAAAACAGACAGTAGAGCTGAATGGGCTGCTTTTCATGATGAAGCTGCCTTACTCAGCTGGTCGCAATTGTACGCAGCTAAAAACGAGAAAATTACCAGCTTACTCGACTTAAACGGTAAGCGAGTGGCGGTATTACAGGGGTCTGTTCAGGAAAGTTACCTGAAGCAGTTGATTGCGAGCTTCGGGTTAAAGTGCCAGCTTTACTCTGTGCAAAGTTTTAAAGAGGGTTTTGACTCGGTATTAAAGGGTAAGGCTAGTGCCGTAGCAACGAATCAGTTTTTCGGTAACCAATACGTGGCCGACTATGACATTGCAATGACACCTATTATGTTCCTGCCAAGTGAACTCTTCTTTGCTATGCCTGAAGGTGCTAATCCAGAAATATTGGCTGCAATTGATAAAGAGTTGAGCCGGTTAAAAGCAAATGAAAACTCAGCTTATTATCAAATTCTGGAACGCTGGAACTCGCAGCAAAATAAGATAGAAATTCCGGCCTACGTTTGGTGGTTAATTGCGGCACTGACCATTCTGGCGCTAGCGGCACTGGCCTTTAATCAATTATTGCGGCGCAGAGTTTCAGATAAAACTAAAGCGTTGGCGCAAAGTAAGTATCGCTTGAATACAATTTTGGATAGCGTTGAAGCCTATATTTACATTAAAGACAAAGATCTTAGATACCAGTATGCGAACTGGCAGGTTTTAAATCTGTTTAAGCTAAACCTTGAGGATGTTATTGGTAAAACCGATTATGACCTGTTTGATAAGACCACGGCTGATCAGCTTAAGAATTACGACAGTAAAGTGTTAGAAAGCGGTCAACGCCTGGCTCAGGGGGAGGTCAATAATCTGCCCGGAGAGAAAGAGCTACATCAATTTTGGTCAGTTAAAATGCCGCTATTTGATGCTCAAAACCGGGTTAGTGGCCTGTGTGGAATTTCTACGGATATTTCTGAATATCAGAGCATGAAAGAAGAAATTCAGTCGTTGGCCTATTTTGACCCATTAACTGGGCTGGGTAATCGTCGATTTATGCTGGAACGTTTGAATGAAGAGTTTCAACGTTATCAAAATGAAGGCATTGATGGTGTGTTGGTCATGTTGGATATTGATCATTTTAAGAAGTTTAATGACCGACTTAGTCACGATACCGGCGATGAGCTGCTCATTTTATTTGGTCAAAGGCTGGAATCTGAATTGTGTCAGACGGGTAACGCGGGGCGTTTAGGATCGGACGAGTTTATGGTGCTTTTAAAAAGTACAAAAGGACAAAACCTGCGTGATGACGATAATTTGCGCGAGCGGTTGCAACTCCTTTTAGAGTGCCTGAGCGAGCCCTATCAGCTAGGACCTAACCTTGAGTCGGTGTCGGTCAGTATGGGCGTTACTTTGTTCTCCGACGCTCGAACTAAAGGGGATTTGCTGCAGGCGGCAGATCTCGCGTTGTCGCAAGCGAAAGAAGCGAACGACTCGAAATTACAGTTTTTTAATGCGGGAATACAGCGAGAATTTAACTACCGACAAAAGCTGGCTGTGGCGTTACAGCGTGCCATAAGCGATGGCGCATTGGAGATTTACTTACAACCTCAATACCAGCGAGTCACACACTCTTCTCCGATAAGCTGTTTAGGTTTTGAGGCTTTATTGCGTTGGCATGATGACGAGTTAGGCTGGGTTTCTCCGGCGGAGTTCATTCCGTTAGCAGAAAGTCAGGGGTTTATGCCGGACCTGCATCGATTGGTGCTTGATCAGGTGTTGGAGGCTATTCCAAAGTTACAGAAGCTGTCAAAACGTTCTGACTTTCGCGTGGCGTTAAATGTCAGCGCAAGTCAGTTTAAACACTCGGGCTTTGTGACGGATATTGAGATGAGACTTGCCGAATCAGGGTTAAGCGGGGAGTTTTTAGAGATTGAAATTACGGAAAGCCTGCTTATCGACGATATCGAGCACACAGCGGCTGCGATGCAACAGCTGAAAGCCTTGGGGATTGCTTTTGCGCTGGATGATTTTGGCACTGGTTATGCGTCATTGGGTTATTTAAAGAGCCTGCCTCTTAATCGTTTAAAAATAGATCAGTCTTTCGTGCAAGATTTAACCACCAGTAAGAATAATAACGAAGTAGCTATTGTACAGACGATCATGGCACTGGGGAAAAGCCTGGATATGGACGTGATTGCTGAGGGTATTGAAACCGAAGAGCAATTAAAGAAACTTGAAGCCCTAGGTTGTCACCAGTTTCAGGGCTATTATTTTGCCCGGCCCGAGCCCGTCAACTCTTGGCTAAATTCTGAAACATTTGCTAACAGAAGCTGACTTCTATAAAAACAGGGCTCAGTGTATCGTTAACGTCATAGCTCGACAGCTTGGGAAATAGAACCAATGATGCAGGAAACATTAAAGATTTTAGTGGTGGATGATGACGCTCGACTACGAAATTTATTGGAACGTTACCTCACCGAACAAAATTTTCAGGTCAGGGTTGCTCACGATTCGGAACAAATGGATCGTTTGCTGAACAGAGAGAACTTTAATTTATTGGTATTGGATTTGATGTTGCCGGGTGAAGACGGACTATCCATTTGTAAGCGTTTGCGCAGCCAGGGTAACAACTTGCCGGTTATTATGCTGACCGCCAAAGGCGATGAAGTGGATCGCATCATTGGTCTGGAATTAGGTGCGGATGATTACCTGGCGAAACCATTTAACCCTCGCGAACTGCTGGCTCGTGTCCGGGCGGTATTGCGTCGCCGTGGCACCGAAGCACCGGGCGCACCGTCACAGGAAGATCAGGAAGTCACTTTTGGTGAGTTTCGTTTAAACCTGGGGACTCGTGAGATGTTCCGTGGCGATACTCCCATGCCCCTAACCAGTGGTGAATTTGCCGTACTTAAAGCGTTGGTCAGTAACGCGCGTCAACCACTGTCCCGGGATAAGCTCATGCATTTAGCCCGAGGCCGAGATTACAGTGCTTTGGAGCGCTCTATTGATGTCCAGGTTTCGCGTTTACGCCGCATGCTGGAAGTTGACCCGACTAAACCCCGTTATATTCAAACTGTCTGGGGATTAGGCTATGTATTTGTTCCGGATGGCCAACTGAAATCCTGATGAAGCTATTTCCCAAGTCAGCGTTTGCCCGCACGGTTGCGCTGCTGGCTTTTGTACTGCTCATTAACCAGCTCGTTTCCTACGTGATGGTCAGCAGTTATGTTGTAAAGCCGTCAATTGAACAAATTAACGAATTGGTGGCTAAACATATTCGCACCATGTTCATTCCCCGTCAGCACTCAGCTGAAACCGAACGCGAACTGATGTCCTATTACACCGAGGCCACAGGTATTGAGGTGTTTAACGACACTGAAGCCAAGCAAAAAGGTTTGGGTAACTCAACTTATTACGGTTATTTGTCGGATGACATGAGTGACATGCTGGGCGGGCCTTCACAAGTACGGATTGCTCAGGGACAGAAATTCTATTTATGGGTGAAGCCACCCCGTGCGCCGGACTTTTGGATACGCGTGCCATTAGACAGCATGCAACGTGGGCAGTTTTCTCCCTTGGTGATGTACTTAGTACTGATTGGTTTGTTGAGTGTGTTGGGCGGTATCTTATTTGCTAATTGGCTGAACCGGCCGTTGAAAGCGCTGGAAGATTCAGCCCGTCTGGTTGGCCGTGGCGAGTTTCCTGAGCAACTCCCCGAAAAAGGAGCAAGTGAAATTATTGCGGTTACCCGGGCGTTTAATCAAATGTCGCGTGGTATTCGCGAGCTGGAAAATGACCGAAACCTCTTGATGGCAGGTGTTTCACATGACTTAAGAACGCCGTTGACTCGTATTCGGCTGGCCGCTGAAATGATGCCTCAGGAAGAAGACTATTTGGCGCAGGGCATTATTGAAGATATAGATGACATGAACGACATCATTGATCAGTTTATCGATTATGTTCGGCTTGATCAGCAAGAGTGCAGCAGTAAAGAATCTCTCAACGAACTAATTGAGCAGACAGTGGCCAATATTCCTGACAACTGGCAAAAACAGTTCGAGCTTAATTTAGGTCAATTGCCCTTAGTCTGGTTACGCCCCTTGTCAATGAAACGCGTTATTATCAACTTGCTGGAAAATGCAGAACGTTACGGTAAAAAACACGTTGTGGTCAGTTCTGGTCATGATAAAAAACAAAAGCGGGTCTGGTTCCGGGTAACGGATGACGGTCCGGGTATTCCTGAAGAGCAGCAAGAAAAGTTATTTGAGCCTTTTACTCAGGGTGATAAAGCCCGCGGTGGGGTTGGTTCTGGGCTGGGACTGGCAATTATTAAGCGTATTGTTGACCGTCACGATGGTAATATTAAATTACAAAACCGCCCGGAAGGCGGTTTGTGTGTACGAATTGAGCTGCCGCTGCATCAGCATTGGCAAAAACCTTAGTTACTGCAGCAAACGGTTAATACCGTTTAGCGCTGCAACGCGGTACGCTTCCGCCATGGTTGGGTAGTTAAATGTGGTGTTGACGAAGTAGTCGATGGTATTGCCACCGTTCTTCTGCTCCATAATAGCCTGACCAATGTGCACAATTTCTGATGCTCGCTCTCCAAAGCAATGAAGCCCCAGCAGCTCACGAGTCTCACGATGAAATAATAGCTTCAGGCAGCCAACATCGGCACCTGATATTTGCGCTCTTGCTAAGTGCTTAAATTGCGCGCGACCCACTTCGTAGGGAACTTTCATTTCTGTCAGTTCTTCTTCGGTTTTACCGACTGAGCTAATTTCGGGAATAGTGTAAATACCCGTCGGTATATCACTGACCAATGCTTTGTCGCAATTGCCGTTAATAATGGCAGACGCACAGATGCGGCCTTGGTCGTAGGCTGCACTGGCTAAGCTGGGGTAACCGATAATATCGCCTACGGCATAGATGTTCTCCACCTCCGTCTGGTAGTTGTCATCCACTTCCAGTTGTCCGCGGTAGTTAGGCTCAAGATCTACTTCCTGGCAGTTGAGTTCTTCAATATTGCCTGAACGACCATTGGCAAATAGCAGACAGTCCGCGGTCATGGTTTTACCCGACTTGGTTTTCATCACGACTTTGTCATCGTATCCGGTAATGGTGTCGTACTCTTCGTTGTGACGAATGACTACACCGCTGTTGCGCAAGTGGTAACTGAGTGCATCGGAAATTTCGGCATCCAAAAATGACAGCAAACGCTCGCGTTGGTTAACTAAGTCAACTTTTACGCCCATACCGCGAAAGATACTGGCGTACTCGCTGCCAACCACACCCGCACCATAAATTAAAATGGTTTTAGGTTCGTGAGACAACGACAGAACTTTGTCTGAGTCGTAAATTCGAGGATGTGAGAAGTCGACGTCTTTTGGGTTGTAGGGGCGCGATCCGGTCGCTATAACCACGTGTTTTGTTATCAAGTCATCGACAGAGCCATCCAGCTTCGTGACCCGAATGCGATTTTTGTCCAAAAAGGAAGCTTTACCATGTATTACCGTCACGTCATTGCGATCGTAAAACGAACTGCGTAGCTTGACCTGTTTGCGAATAACGGACTCAGCGTAATGCAGTATATGGCTGAAAGTCATGCCGCTTTGCCAGCCCGGGCCCGAGAACAAGGGATTATTATTGTACTCAATAAGTCGGCTGACTGAATGACGCAGCGCTTTTGAAGGTATGGTGCCCCAGTGGGTACAGCCGCCACCTAACGCTTTGTGCTTTTCTACTATGGCAACATTGTAGCCGCTTTTGGCCAGTTGCATGGCAGCGCCTTCGCCGCCGGGACCAGTACCGATGACAACCACATCGAATTCAGTTTCGGTTTCAGGCTTTATTGCAGTCATATTACTCGCTTCACTACCGGTGGACGGGCTTTAGATAGTAGCACTCTATAAGAAAAGCGTAAATTGACACTGTTTTCTGTGCGCAGAGTCGTTATAGTAAAGAGAGACAATGACTTGGATCTGTCGTATGAGTAAAGAAAAACAAGTCCCGCAAATTTTATCCCGCCGCGTTGTGGCGCAAAGCCGCCTCATGCGCGTCGAAGCGGTTGATCTTAAGTTCAGCAATGGCGAGCAGCGCCAGTTTGAGCGTATGAAAGGCAGCGGCCGTGGCGCCGTTATGATTGTGCCTTATCTGGACCATGACACTTTGTTGCTTATTCGAGAGTACGCAGCGGGCCTCCACGACTATCAACTGGGTTTTCCCAAAGGTCTTATTGACCCGGGTGAAACACCAGAAGAGGCGGCGCAACGTGAGCTAAAAGAGGAAGTGGGCTACGGCAGCCGTGAACTCGAGTTTTTGATGGAAGTGACATTGGCGCCTCAGTTTTTTTCGGCCAGAATGAGCGTGTTTGTCGCCCGCGACTTGTACCCTGAGAGTTTACCTGGCGATGAACCTGAGCCGTTGGAAAAGGTCACCTGGTCAATAAGCGACATTGATAACTTATTGGCGCAGCCGGACTTTTCAGAGGCCCGCAGCGTTGCTGCGCTTTTAATGCTTTTGCGCAACGAAAATAAGGGTCAGTAGTGGCGGCAACTATGCTGGATAGACTCAAAGAAATTGCCCAAGAGGCCGGCGCCGTTATTCTTTCCATGTACGAACGGCGTGACTACAGCACCGCAGAAAAAACCGATGACTCGCCCGTCACCACCGCCGATCTTGTTGCCAGTGAACTTATTGAAGACCGGCTGAAACAATCGTTTCCTGATATTCCTGTTATTTCAGAAGAAAGTGAACACCAGGACTACAACGAGCGTCGTCAGTGGAAAGCCTACTTTATTATTGATCCAATCGATGGCACCCAGGAGTTTATTGCTCGCTCCGGTGATTTTGCTGTCAATATTGCTTATGTGGAAAAGAACGAACCGGTTATTGGCGTCATCTTCTGGCCGGTAGGCGAAACACTTTATTACGCTGAAAAAGGCACGGGTGCGTTTAAACAAGATGCGCTTGAAAATAAATCAATTAGTGTGCGCAAATTCAGTGATCCTCAAACCGACCCCATTGTTATTGCTATTAGCCGCAGACAGGCAAGAGAATCGGTAATGAACCGTTTGAAAACCGAGCGTGATATTCAGCCTTTGCCTACTGGCAGCTGTTCACTCAAAGCCTGTTTTATTGCTGAGGGTAAAGCGGATTGTTTTTTAAGGCTAGGCCCCACAGGTGAGTGGGACACCGCCGCTTCGCAAGTCATTGTGGGTGAAGCGGGCGGTTGTATTGTTAATGAGAACTTTGAGCCTATTACTTACAACCGAACCGTCAGTTTGCTCAACCCCAATTTTTTGGTTTTGGGAGACCAGAACGTGCCCTGGGACGACATTTTTATTGCTCGTCAGGCACGCTTCCGGTAACGCTGTCTTTGTCCACGACGTCGACGCTTTCATGTAATTCAGAATAAACAATAACGGCAGCTCCGGACTTTAAACGCTGTTTTAACTGCTCCACTTTTGTTTCAAAGCTCAGCTCCTGACTGCCGTAATCTGTGCCTTCTCTTAGCACCACCGATTCCATTAAATTGTTCAGCGTTTCCTGATCAATTTCTTGCCATGGAATAATCATTTATCCTCCGCTTGTTGTAATTTCTGATTGAGCTCAGCCAGTTCTTCTTCCGCAGTCATCCACCGCTCTTCCTGTTGTTGCAGCTCCTTTTGTGCCTGCGCCTGTTGGTCTAACAGTTTTTGTAACTTTGGTTTGTTGGCATCGTCATACAAGCTGCTGTCGCTGAGTTGTTCGTGAATATCGGCTAATTTGAGTTCGAGTGTATGAATACTCTTTTCCGCCTTTTCTATTTGCTGACGTAATGGTTTGGTCTTCTGCCGCGCTTCTGCTTCTTGGCGTTTCTGCTGTTTACGATCGTCGCGCTGGCGTGTGGTTGGCTGCTCAGTTCGTTTGTCATTCGCTGCCTGCTGTTGCAACCAATCGTGGTAGGCCTCTAAATCGCCGTCGAAAGTTTCTGCTTTACCGGCGGCAACAAGGCAAAATTCATCAACTGTGGTACGCAATAAATGACGGTCATGCGAAACCACTATCAGCGCGCCTTCGTATTCCTGCAAAGCGGCTACCAGGGCATCGCGTAAGCCGAGATCAAGGTGGTTGGTCGGCTCATCGAGTAATAATAAATTCGGGCGTTGATAAATGATCAATGCCAGGGCCAGGCGTGCTTTTTCCCCACCCGACATCGGCTCGACTGAGCGAGTGGCCTGATCCCCGGAAAAGCCAAAGTTACCCAAAAAATCACGTAGCTTCTGCTCGCTGGCCTGTTTGTCAATGCGCTGTAAATGCAGCAGGGCGGAGGCTGCTAGGTCCAGTGTTTCCAATTGGTGCTGAGCAAAGTAGCCGATGCTGAGGCCCGGGTTCACCAACCGCTCACCGGCCATAGGCTCTAGCTCACCAGCCAATAATTTTATCAGTGTTGATTTACCGGCGCCGTTGCGACCAAGTAAACCTAAGCGGGTGCCGGGCACCAGGTTCAGTTTAATGTGTTCAAGAATCGTGGTGTTACCGTAACCGGCTTTAGCATCACGTAGCGTCAGTAACGGGTTAGGCAATTTATCAGGTGTTAGAAAATGGAAGTCGATGCCACTTTCTGCCCGCAAAGGCGCCTGATTAGGCAGTTTCTCAATGGCTTTTAAACGGCTTTGTGCTTGCTTGGCCTTGCTGGCTTTGTAACGGAAGCGGTCAACGTACGTTTGTAAATGTTGGCGCATGACTTGCGCCTTTTCATATTCGCTTTGTTGCTGCGCTATGTGCTCTGCGCGTTGGCGCTCGAACTGCGAGTAGTTACCGCGATAGCTGTTCAGTTTCTTATGTTCAATATGGATAATATCGGTGGTCACGGAATCGAGGAAGTCACGGTCATGCGAAATAAGCAACAAGGTTCCGTCGTATTGTTTCAGCCAGCTTTCCAGCCAGAAAATAGCATCAACATCCAGGTGGTTGGTAGGCTCATCCAGTAGCATTAAATCGGCGCGCGCTATCAATACCTGTGCCAAATTCAGGCGCATACGCCAGCCCCCGGAAAAGGCCTTAACCGGCTGCTGAAGTTGTTCCTGAGTAAAGCCGAGCCCAGCCATTAAGCTAGCTGTTCTTGGTTGGATATCGTAGGCGCCGATAGCGGCAAGTTTATCGTGGCAGTGGGCAATTGCTTCGCCGTGATTATCTGTTTCGGCCTGAGCAAGCTGAGATTCTAACTGACGAAACTCAGCGTCCCCGTCCATTACATAGTCGATTGCGGATTTATCGAGTGCCGGAGTGTCTTGTGCCACACTGGCAATACGCCAGTCGCCGGGTAAGTGGATATTACCGCTGTCAGCACTGAGCTCACCCCGAAGTAACGCAAACAAGGAGGACTTACCACAGCCGTTGCGGCCGACTAAGCCAACACGGTGCCCTGGAAAAACCTGTAAGTCACTGTCTTCAAATAAAACATCACCGCCACGCATTAAGGTGATAGCTTCAGCACGGATCATAAACTACTCTTCATTTTGTACAGCTGTTCAGCTGCGGTATCATAGACGTGTTCTGCTCACAATTCTAACACAGGAGCTGTTGTGGCTAGAGAAAAGAAGCGATTTATTGCGGGGGCCGTTTGCCCTAAATGCGAAGCCATGGACACGCTCATGCTCTTTATCGAAAACGATATCGAACAAGTTGAGTGTGTGCAATGCAAACACCGGTTCAGTGAGCCTAAAGAGCAAGGTGGTGGAAGTCAGCGTCAGTTTGATCAAGTTATTGGCGTATTTAAGCCAGACTAAACCAATTCAGGAGGCATTGTGGCAAACACTGACAGCAACCATTTTACAAACTGTCTTTATCGTGTAGAGCAATTACAGCAAGGTGAGCAAAAAGCCGCTGAGTCTTGTGCTATGACGATGATGCAACTGATGTCAGCAGCGGGTAAAGCCGTTTTTAATCAGTTAAAAACACATTTTCCGGCGCCGGCCCGTATTGCGGTGTGCTGCGGCGAAGGAAATAACGGCGGCGATGGTTACATTGTGGCGCGGCTCGCCCAGGAAGCCGGTTATCAGGTGCAGGTGTTTGCTTTAAAGCCCAACGCAGACCTGCCTCAATCAAGTGATTCAGATGCACATAAGGCCCGCAACGCCTGGCGGGAGCAAGGGGGAAGTGAAAAAGCCCTGCTGGACTGCTCGCCAGAGCAGTTTGATTTGGTGGTCGATGCATTGTTTGGTGTTGGCCTTAATCGGGCGCTTGAGGGCGATCCGGTTAGCTGGGTGCAACGCGTCAACGCCAGCACAACTCCCGTGCTCTCAATTGATGTGCCTTCGGGCCTCAATGCGGATAATGGCCATGTACCGGGGGCTGCCGTTCGTGCCCGTATAACGGTCAGCCTGGTAGCATTTAAGAGAGGTTTATTCACAGGTAAAGCGCAAGATCACACGGGCGATTTGTTCCTGGAGGACTTAGGCATTGGCCGCACCTTCCAGCAGCAAAACGAAGCCGACTGGTTTCGGGTTGAGGCTGGTAGGGTAGAAAGTTGGTTGCCGGCACGTACACGCTGCACTCACAAAGGTGAACAAGGCCATGTACTCATTGTTGGGGGCCAACCCGGCATGTCAGGGGCGGTGATACTCGCAATGAAGTCGGCGTTACGTGCGGGTGCCGGTAAGGTCTCAGTGGCATGCCACCCCGATGTACAGGCTATTGTTGCTGCGGCACAGCCCGAAGCCATGGTACATGCAATTCATGGCGAAGAAACTCTACAGTCGTTATTGGGGCAGGCGTCGGCCGTGGCGCTTGGGCCCGGGCTTGGTCAAAGCCGCTGGAGTCACGATGTTTTTACGCAAGTAATGAAAGCTGATGTACTCAAAGTGATTGATGCTGACGGGTTAAATCTGCTTGCCAGTTATCCGACACAGTCTCCCAAGCTGTTGTTGACTCCGCATCCGGGAGAAGCTGCCAGATTATTGCAGACAACGACGGATGTCATTGAATCGGATCGCTTTGCTGCGACGGTTAAGTTGCGGGAGAAGTACGGCGCTCAGGTATTGTTAAAAGGTGCTGGCTCATTATTGGTCACTGATCGTGGCCGCTGTGTTATTGATCGGGGTTCACCTGCAATGGCTTCTGGCGGTATGGGAGACTTGCTAACCGGAGTGGTTACGGCGTTGTTGGCGCAAAGGATGGCAACGGCGCAGGCGTTAATTGCCGGGGCATTCTGGCACGCCGTCGCTGGTGAAATGGCAGGAAAAAACGGCGAACGTGGAACCTTAGCCTCCGATTTGTTGCCCTATATACGGCGTTTGGTGAATGGATATGGAAGGGACGATGACTGAAGTACACCAATTTGAGCTTGGTAACGAAGATGAAACCTTGGCGCTTGCGAAGACGTTTTCGCAAGTTTTACACGTGCCTTTAGTGGTTTATTTGAGAGGGGAATTAGGCGCGGGCAAGACCGCATTTTGTCGCGGTGTTATTCAGGCTTTGGGTCACGTCGGAGCGGTTAAGAGCCCCACGTATACTTTGGTAGAACCCTACCAGCTAAAGGGTTGGCGCATTCACCATTTTGACTTGTATCGATTAGCCGATCCCGAAGAACTTGAATACATGGGAATTCGTGATTACTTTGCCGACGATACGCTAAATTTTATAGAATGGCCTGATAAAGGGGCTGGCTGGCTGCCCAGTGCGGACATTGAGATCCGAATCGAGTATGCTGGTAACGGACGTAAAATAACTTTCAGTGCGCTCACTGAAGCCGGACATAGAATAATTAAAACATTATGATAAAAAAGCGATTTTGGATAGTCCTGTTTGCTTGTATGCCTTTATGGGCATGGGGCAATGACAGTGTAGACAATGTGAGAGTCTGGCCTTCCCCTGATAAAACCCGGGTGGTTTTTGACTTGTCAGATACACCGGATTACTCCTATTTTACGCTTTATCAGCAAAAGCCTTATCGACTGGTGATAGATTTTAATAATACGTCGTTAAAGGCCGACTTGAAGAACTTGGGGGAAGACTCGCTGTTGGTGAATAAAATTCGCACCAGCACACCGAAAGACAAGCGAAGTACCCGTATTGTCATCGAGTTGGATTCGAAAAGTGATGCAAACTTGTTTACCCTGCCGGCGAATGATTCATATAAAGACCGTTTAGTGGTGGATTTGCCGGGTAAGTCGGTTGAACGAAGTGGCCCTGCGATGTCGGTTGCAGAGTTGGAGGATAGGAAAGTCACTATTGCGATTGATGCAGGGCACGGCGGTGACGATCCTGGTTCTATTGGTCCGCGCGGAACCTATGAAAAGAATGTGGTTATCCGTATAGCGAGAGCGCTGGCCAAACTGATTAACGATGATCCTGGCATGCAGGCCTACTTAATTCGCACCAGTGATTACTATGTAGGCCTAAACGAACGGCCGCAAAAGGCATGGGAAGCAAATGCGGACTTTTTTGTCTCAATTCACGCCGATGCATTCCACGAACCTGAGCCTCGAGGCGGGTCTGTTTGGGTCCTGTCGAAACGACGCGCAGACTCTGAAATTGGTCGCTGGCTTGAGAACCGCGAGCAGCAATCCGAGTTGTTAGGCGGTGCAAGTGCTATTTTGAAAGAAAACGGACACGAACCCTATTTAGCTGAAACCTTGCTCGATATGTCGATGGACAGTTCTATTGCCGGGGCTTACAGTGCGGCCAAGCATATTATTGACGAAATGTCCGATGTGACAAAAATGCATAAGCGAACGCCACAAGCCGCCAGTTTCGCCGTCCTAAAATCGCCGGATAAGCCTTCGTTATTGGTTGAGACCGGGTTCATATCGAATCCACGAGAAGAGCAACTGTTAACCAGTAATGCGCATCAACAAAAGCTGGCGCGCGCGCTTTATAACGGCATCCGCCGGTATTTCGTGAGTAATCCGATAGATAACACTTATCTGGCTAACCAAAGTCATTTCACTTACACGGTTAAGTCAGGGGACTCTTTATCGGTATTAGCGCAGCGTTATAACACCACAGTGAAAGCAATAAAATCTGAAAATGAACTGGCCAGCAACACCTTGAAAATAGGCCAAAAACTGACAATTCCGAGTCGTTGATGGCTATTCAGCAGTTACCGATAGAGCTTGCGAACCAAATAGCGGCAGGTGAAGTGGTTGAACGCCCGTCCTCGGTAGTTAAAGAGCTGGTAGAAAATGCACTGGACGCTGGCGCTACACAGTTGGTTCTGGATATTGAGCAAGGCGGCAGTAAACGCATCCGTATTCGCGACGATGGTTGTGGCATAGTGCAGCAGGAGCTAACTTTGGCGTTAAGCCGCCATGCCACGAGTAAAATTAAGAACCTGGACGATTTGGAGCATATTGGCAGTTTGGGGTTTCGCGGTGAGGCCTTAGCGAGTATCAGCTCTGTGTCCCGCTTACGCTTAATATCCAAGCCAGCAGAGCAGCAAGAAGCGTGGCAAGCCTGGGCAGAAGGCAGAGACATGCGAGTCAATGTTGAGCCGGCGGCACACCCCAACGGGACAACGGCTGATATACAAGATTTATTTTTTAATACGCCGGCAAGACGTAAGTTTTTACGGACCGAAAAAACCGAGTTCAGCCATATTGATGAAGTGATAAAGCGTATTGCTCTCAGCCGGTTTGAAGTTGGGTTTCAGCTTAATCACAATGGCAAGTCAGTTAGGAACTTCCCTCAGGCAATAACTGAAAGGCAGCAGCTACAGCGTCTGGCGAAGATATGCGGCAGTGGTTTTGCGGAGCAGGCATCGACCATTGATGCTGTTGACGGTGACTTTCATTTAAATGGGTGGCTAGTAGCACCTGAATATTGTCGGCATCAGGGGGATATCCAATACTTTTTTGTGAATGGACGCATGATGCGTGACAAGCTGTTGTCGCACGCAGTACGTCAGGCATATGAGAAGTATCTGCCAAATGAACGTGTTCCTACCTTTGTGTTGTATTTTGAGTTGCCGGCCGACCAAGTCGATGTGAATGTGCATCCGGCAAAGCATGAAGTACGCTTTCATCGTCAACGGCAAGTGCACGACTTTATTCTGGCTCGTATAGAACAGGCTCTGATGCAGTTAGTGTCAGCAGAGAGTTCGCAACCCATTGTGAATCACCAGCACCATTATAGCTCGACGCAGTCGTCCTTTTCAGCGCGCGGAGCACCGTCTTCAGCTCAGTCAGGCTCAAGTGTTCTGGGTGAGAGGAAGGCATCGGGATCGTTGTTGCCCAATGCGGCAAAAATGCCAAGTAGTGGAGTAAGATCCGGCCCCGATACTGAGCAAAAGAAAGAGAAAACCTGGCGAGTCCTCACCGTATTTAATGACGTTTATGCACTAATACGTAATGACTCCGCTCTGGCCTGGTTGAATCTTGCCAAGGTGCATACCGAATGCGTGAGTCGCAAGCTGACGAAACAACTGCAGGATGGGCTAAACGGTCGGCCATTGTTAGTCCCTGTGGCTATAAACCTCGCCAACTTGCCGGGTCCGGCAAACTTGTGGCCGCAACAGCAGTTAAACGAGTGCGGTGTCGTGTATCGATGCCAGCGTGAGCAAGTTATTATTGAGCAGATGCCGGAAATGCTGCGTCAGGGCAATGTGGTCAGTGGTTTTAGCGATTTGCTCAAATTAATAATGGACGAGGTTGATAACCATGAGCTGGCAGGTTGGTTGGCACAATTTGCCTGCCATGATTCCTACAGCCTAACACAGGCAGAACACTGGCTTATGCAATGGCGCTTGCAACTGTCAGAAAACGGGGATGCCTTGCAGTGGGTTTCCCTCCCTGGAGAGAATGATGTTTAGCAAGGACGCGGTTATTGCAATATACGGCCCAACGGCATCAGGCAAAACAGCCTTATCGCTGGCGCTATGCGAACAATTGGACTGCGAAATTATTTCTGTCGATTCTGCGCTCATTTATCGGGGGATGGATATAGGCACTGCCAAGCCAAGCCGGGAAGAGCAGGCCCTGGTTCCGCATCACTTATTGGATATTCGGGATCCGGCTGAAACTTATTCAGCAGCCGATTTCCAGAAAGACGCGTTGATTTTAATTGACGATATTCAACAGCGGGGCAAAGTGCCATTGTTGGTTGGCGGGACCATGCTGTATTTTAAGGCCTTGTTAGAAGGGTTGTCGCATTTGCCTGAATCGGACCCCGAAGTGCGCGAAAAATTAACCAGCGACTTGCATGAACGCGGTTTAGCGGCTCTGCATCAACGGCTACAGGAAGTTGATCCCATCAGTTCGAAACGTATTCATCCTAATGACCCTCAGCGTATCTTACGTGCTTTGGAAGTTTATGAGGTTGCAGGTAAAAATATGACGGAGCTGACTCAGCAGCGCTATGGTCAGTTGGATAAACCTATTTATCAATTTGCGGTCGCTCCGGCGAACCGCCAAATTTTACACGAACGAATTGCCCAACGTTTTGACCAGATGCTGGCACAGCCCTTCGAAGAAGAAGTTAAAACGTTGTTTGCGCGGTTGGACTTGCACCCTGACCTTCCTTCCATACGCAGTGTGGGGTATCGCCAAATGTGGCAATACCTGGCAGAAAAACTCAGCTACGACGAGATGAGGGAGCGCGGTATTATCGCGACACGCCAGTTGGCGAAACGACAAATGACCTGGTTGAGAGGCTGGCCGGACGTGCATTGGCTGGAGACTGGCGATGATAATATGCTGGCAAGAGTACTTTCGGCTATAGAACAGCCGGCAAAGAAATTTGAGAGCAAGGATTGAAATCGATCCATTAAGGCCGCAGATCCAAATACGAACTAAATAAGTAATTCTTAACGTTTTTCTTATTGCAAAAATTCTTTACTGGTCTAGTGTGTCTTTACAGGTCACTGCAAATTGGCAGTTCTGTAGCTTACTACTTACACATTGGATATTAATAACGATAAAAAGGAATCCAAGATGGCTAAGGGGCAAACTTTACAAGACCCATTCTTAAATGCGTTGCGTCGCGAGCGTATACCAGTATCTATTTACTTAGTTAATGGCATAAAACTGCAAGGACAAATTGAGTCTTTTGATCAGTTTGTTGTCTTATTAAAAAACACGGTTAGCCAAATGGTTTACAAGCACGCAATCTCGACGGTTGTGCCAGCGCGTATTCCTCAAAACTATTTACCGCAGCAAGCGGTCGAAGATATGGCTGAATTAGAAGATTAATGATGAAAGAGAGGTCTGAACAACTTGTTCGATAGGTATGAAGGTGGCGACTACGCAATATTGGTTCATGTGGATTTACCCGCAGAAGTTGACCGAGAAGATCTCTCAGAATTACAACTCTTAGCTGATTCTTCGGGTGTTAAAACAATGGGAGTGATGACGTCCAGTCGTAACTCCCCAACCCCGAGATACTTTGTTGGTAGTGGTAAAGCGGAAGAAATTGCCGAGCAGGTAAAGTCGTTGGATGCCAACATTGTCATCTTTAATCACGCCTTATCACCCACCCAGGAGCGAAACCTGGAAGCGGTCTGCAAATGCCGGGTGCTAGATCGCACGGGGTTAATCCTCGATATATTTGCCCAGCGTGCAAGAACTCACGAAGGTAAACTGCAAGTCGAATTAGCTCAGCTACGGCATATATCGACCCGACTGGTTCGAGGCTGGACCCACCTGGAAAGACAGAAAGGGGGCATTGGCTTGCGTGGGCCAGGCGAAACTCAGCTTGAAACCGACAGACGTTTAATTCGCGGACGAATAAAAAATATTCTAAAACGGCTGGAAAAAGTTCAGAAACAGCGCGAACAGGGGCGCCGGGCTCGTAAAAAAGCGGACATCCCAACGGTATCACTGGTGGGTTACACCAACGCCGGTAAATCGACCTTATTTAATCGTTTGACCGAAGCCGGGGTTTACGCAGCCGATCAGCTGTTTGCAACTTTGGATCCGACATTGCGTAAACTCGCAGTCGAAGACATAGGCGATGTGATACTGGCTGATACTGTTGGTTTTATACGTCACTTACCGCACGATTTAGTAGCAGCATTTAAGGCAACGTTACAAGAAACCCAGGAGGCCGATCTATTATTGCATGTGGTTGATGTCAGTGATGAACAGCAGCAAAATAATATCGATCAGGTGGCTGAGGTTTTAGAAGAAATTGATGCTGGCGATGTACCACAACTGATCATTTGTAATAAAATCGATCAAGTTGACGGTGCTGAACCGCGAATTGACTACGATGATAACCAAAGGCCAATCAGGGTTTGGGTTTCAGCTCAGCAAGATCTAGGCATTGGGCATGTGCTGGAAGCGCTACGCCAGATACTGGGTCCACAGATGGTCGAGCTAACCCTGAAAATCCCGCACTCAATGGGTAAATTACGTGGTACATTATACCGTTGGAATTGCGTAACATCGGAAGATGTTAACGAAAATGGTGAACTTGCATTGCAAGTGCGCATGTCATCGGTAGACTGGCAGCGTTTACATAAGGCCTATGGCAATCAACTGGACGATTTAGTCGTTCAGTAATAATAATTTTTTAGCAACAGTTTTAGTAAAAACTTGGAGCACTCAATGGCTTGGAATCAACCGGGGAACGGAAACAACAATGACCGTGACCCATGGAAAAATCAAGGTGGCAAAGATCAAGGGCCGCCTGATCTCGATGAAGCAGTTCGTAAACTGTTATCTAAATTCGGCTTCGGCGGAAAAAAAGGCGGAGGTTCAGGCGGCAGTTCAGGTCTCCCGGCTAAAGGCATCGGTATTATCGCAATTATTGCGTTAATTGTTTGGTTTATTGCTGGTTTTTACACGGTAAAGGAAGCCGATCGAGGCGTCGTACTGCGTTTTGGACAATTCCATACGCTGGTTGAGTCAGGTCTCCATTGGCGCCCGTTGTTTATCGATTCGGTAGAGCATGTCGATGTGAACAATATCCGTTCGGACAGAACCGAAGGCTACATGCTGACGCAAGATGAGAACGTTGTGCGCGTCGAATTGGACGTTCAGTATCGGGTAGTTGACCCTAGAGCTTATTTATTTAACGTGCAAAATGCCGATGGCGTATTGTCTCGTGCAACAGACAGTGCGTTGCGCTATGTGGTTGGTCACACCACCATGGACGAAGTATTGACTCGTGGCCGTGAAGAAGTTCGTGCCCGCACTCTGGAAGTACTAGAACAGACACTGAATAGCTATTCGTTAGGTTTACAGGTCGTTGACGTTAACCTGCTGCCTGCTCGCCCACCGGAAGCAGTAAAAGATGCTTTTGATGATGCTATAGCAGCGCAAGAAGATGAAGAACGTTTCATCCGTGAAGCTGAAGCCTACGCTCGCAAAGTAGAGCCGTTGGCAAGAGGCCAGGTACGTCGTATGTTGCAGGAAGCGCAAGCTTATAAAGAGCAAATTATCCTGGAAGCTAAGGGTGAAGTTGCGCGCTTTGAAGAGCTGTTACCGCAATACCAAAATGCGCCGAAAGTCACTCGTGAACGTATCTACCTGGATACTTTACAGGAACTTTATAGAAAAACACCTAAAGTGCTGGTCGATGTCGAAGGTGGTAACAACATGATGTACTTACCACTAGAAAAGCTTCTCGAGAAGCAAGGTCGAAATACGACGGAATTTTCTCCGATGCGCGTTCCTGAAGTGAATAGCGATGGTTCTGTGAATAGCGGAACTCAATCACAGAATACGCGCAGTAGTGATCGTAGCGGAGGTCGAAACGAATGAAGAACCTAATCGCAATTATCGTTGTGGTCCTGGTCGCTCTGGGTCTGTCCTCCCTTTACGTGGTGAAGGAAGGCGAACGTGCTATCTTAATCCAGTTCGGTAAGGTTGAGCGCAACGCACAAACCGGTGAAGCCAAAGTTTTTGAACCTGGCCTCCATCTTAAAATTCCTTTCATTGAACAAGTAAAAACGCTCGATGCGCGTTTGCAGACATTGGACGGTGATCCGGATCGTTTTATTACCAGCGAGAAAAAGGATTTGATTGTTGATACTTACGTTATGTGGCGTATCGATGACTTCTCTACTTTTTACCTGAGCACGAACGGCGGTAACATACTTCAGGCTGAAGCTTTGCTGACACGTCGTATTAATAGTGGTTTGCGTAGTGAATTTGGTAACCGGACAATCTCTGACATTGTATCAGGTGAGCGTGACGAACTGATGCGTGAAGCATTAATTCGAGGAGCCGAAAGTGCGTCTGATCTTGGTGTTGAGGTTATCGATGTTCGGGTAATGCAAATCAACTTACCAGACGAAGTCAGTCAGTCTATTTATCAGCGTATGCGGGCTGAACGTCAGGCTGTGGCCACAGAGCACCGTTCTGAAGGTCGCGAGCAAGCTGAATTTATTCGTGCCGACGTGGACGCTCGGATAACGGTTATGCTAGCCGATGCGAAACGTCAGTCACGTGAACTACGAGGTGAAGGTGACGCACAGGCTGCAGAAATTTATGCTGACGCCTATCAAAAAGACGCTGAATTCTTTGCCTTTATCCGCAGCATGCAGGCTTACAGCAGTGCATTTGGTAACGGTAACGATATGCTGGTGTTGGATGCAAATAGCGACTTTTTCCGATATCTACAAAATATGATGGGAAAATCTGAAGAGTAATCATGAAAGAGCGTCTGGTGAAATCATCAGGCGCTCTCCTCCGATGTACAAACCCTCCGATAAAAGGTAAGATCGCTCCGATTTTTTTTACGCGGGGCAATCATGAGTCAGAACGTTGTAATTCTAGGCACCCAATGGGGTGATGAAGGCAAAGGCAAAATTGTCGACTTGTTAACCGATAAAGCAACGATGGTTGTGCGTTATCAGGGAGGTCATAATGCCGGACATACATTGGTTATCGACGGTGAAAAGACCGTTCTGCATCTAATTCCTTCAGGTATTTTGCGTACAAATGTCCAATGCGTTATTGGCAACGGCGTCGTCCTGTCTCCTGAGGCACTGATGGAAGAAATGGCGATGCTGGAAGCACGTCATGTTCCTGTTGCTGATCGTCTCAGAATCAGTAAAGCCTGTCCTTTGATCCTGCCATTTCATATTGCACTTGACCAGGCTCGCGAGCGCGCGCTGGGTAAAGAAGCTATTGGCACGACAGGACGCGGCATTGGCCCTGCGTATGAAGATAAAGTGGCCCGTCGTGGAGTGCGAGTGGGTGACTTATTCGATATGAAGCGTTTTGCTGAAAAACTAAAAGAGTTGGTTGATTACCATAATTTCTCTTTAGTGGAATATTACAAAGCTGATGCTATCGACTTTGACACTGTACTTAAGCAGTGTGAAGAATTCGCCGAAGTTCTGAAGCCAATGGTCGCCGATGTACCGGCGTTATTGGATCAAGCGCGCAAGAAAGGCGAGTCGATTATGTTTGAAGGTGCACAGGGCACCTTACTGGATATCGACCATGGTACATACCCGTATGTCACGTCATCTAACACAACCGCAGGTGGCGTTGCGACCGGAGCCGGCTTCGGACCGCGTTACATTGATTATGTACTTGGTATTGTTAAAGCTTATACGACTCGGGTCGGCAGCGGACCATTTCCTACAGAGCTGGATTGCGAAGTCGGACAGCACTTAGGTGAGAAAGGGCACGAGTTCGGTGCAACTACGGGTCGTAAACGCCGTACAGGCTGGATAGACGCTGTTGCCATGCGTCGAGCAGTACAAATAAACTCGATTAGTGGTTTTTGTTTGACGAAGCTGGACGTGCTAGACGGCCTGGAAGAACTGAAGATTTGTACGGGTTATGAGTTAGCCGACGGCAGCGTATCGGAGTATCCACCGTTATCAGCAGAAGATTACGAAGTGGTGAAACCGGTCTATGAAACCATGCCGGGCTGGAAGCAAAGCACGGTTGGCATAACACAACACAATGAGTTACCGCCGCAAGCGCTTGCGTATATTGCTCGCATAGAAGCCCTAACGGGCGTTCCGGTGGATATCATCTCCACAGGTCCGGATCGTAAAGAAACCATCGTTTTACGACACCCGTTTGGGAAGTAAGCGACTATAGTATAGGTTACTAAAAGGCGGTCAGTTTTCATCCGATATAGATAAAAACTGACCAGTCAGTACGAAAAAACTAAAAAAATTACGCGCACCTATTGCACTATCAAATCTAGTACCATAGAATGCGCTCCACCTAACCGGTGGTGCCGGCATAGCTCAGTTGGTAGAGCAACTGACTTGTAATCAGTAGGTCCCGAGTTCGACTCTTGGTGCCGGCACCAATTTAAATTGCAAGACACGGGAGGGGTTCCCGAGTGGCCAAAGGGATCAGACTGTAAATCTGACGGCTCAGCCTTCGCAGGTTCGAATCCTGCCCC
>NZ_JAVFHZ010000010.1:0-36835 GCF_033052755.1 Idiomarina solivarensis
CAAAACGCCGTTGACTGATTCCTCATGACAACGGCGGCGAATTATAGTGATCTCTGTGAACCTTTCAAGATCTTTTTAAGTCCATCACGATCGTTTGGTCAGAACATAACCATGTTGCTGTTTTAATCGTCTTTATCCGCTTTTTCTGCTGCTTTTTTATTCTCTTCGTTGTCATTAAAGTCAGCATCATCTTCGTCATCATCACCAACCACATGGCCCAACTTTAACTTCTTCACGTTCTTTATGGTTAATACCGGGCCTGACAAAGCATACAAGAAGAAAATAGAAAACAATACCAACGATGGCTGTGTCGCAACTACTACGAAAGCCAATACAACAACCAAAATCACTAAAAAGGATACTTTCCCTTTCCAGTCAACATCTTTAAAAGAATGGTAACGGAAATTAGTCACCATTAATAAACCGGCACAGATGGTGATGACAGCAGCAATACCACCGATATCGGTTCCATCGACACCATATTCTGAGCCAACCCAGACTAACCCCGCAACGATTGCCGCTGCGCTGGGTATCGCCAGGCCTTGGAAGTAGCGTTTATCAGAGGAACCCAGATTCGTATTGAATCGCGCTAACCTCAAAGCACCACCAGCCACAAAAATAAAGGCAGCTAACCAACCTATCTTACCCAAGTCAGCTAATGCGTAGTTATACATAACTAACGCCGGGGCCATACCAAAAGAAACAATATCGGCCATGCTGTCGAACTCTGCACCAAAATCACTTTCGGTGTTAGTCATTCTTGCAACACGTCCGTCGAGCCCATCAAAAACCATCGCAATGAATATAGCGACCGCTGCCTCAATAAAACGATCGTTCATTGATGCAACAATGGCATAAAAGCCTGAAAACAGGCCTGCGGTTGTAAACAAGTTTGGCAGTAAATAGATACCGCGGCTCTTGCCACCAGTATTAGAGCTGTCGTTACTCATGTATTAAAACACTCTTTAGTCACTTAATAGAAAGTAGTCAGGTTATCACATTAGGGCTCCGAACAGGAAATACCCGGAACCCTAACCCCCTATTGGGTGATTACTAACCGTTCATTTTTAACACTGACTTTGATCGGTTTAGCAGTCTCAAGTTCCCCTGACAAGATCTTCTGCGCTAGCGGGTTTTCAAGTTCCTGCTGAATAGCACGTTTTAATGGACGAGCACCAAAGACCGGATCAAAGCCCGTTCTGGCCAGGTGTGATAAAGCCTGGTCATCCAACTCTAACTGATATTCTTTTTCTTCCAGACGCTTAAAAAGAAGCTGTAGCTGGAATTCAGCAATAGAACGGATTTCACTCTCGCCCAATGGGTGAAAGACAACCGTTTCATCAACCCGGTTAATAAACTCCGGACGGAAATGATGCGCCAGCACTTCCATTACTTCGGCTTTCATCTGTTCATAAGTATGCTCTTTTGCATGCTCCTGAATTAAATCCGAACCTAAATTTGAGGTCATAATAATAACCGTATTTTTGAAATCGACGGTACGTCCCTGACCGTCAGTTAAACGTCCGTCATCTAACACCTGCAATAAGATATTAAAGACATCCGGATGCGCTTTTTCAATTTCGTCTAATAAAATAACCGAGTACGGCTTACGGCGTACAGCTTCAGTTAAATAACCACCTTCCTCATATCCCACGTAGCCAGGAGGGGCACCAACAAGACGAGCCACGGAATGCTTTTCCATAAACTCCGACATATCGATACGCACCATGGCGTCATCCGTATCAAACATAAAGTTTGCTAACGCTTTCGATAATTCGGTTTTACCCACCCCCGTCGGTCCCAGGAATAAGAAGGATCCAATAGGACGGTTGGGATCGCCAAGACCCGCCCGTGATCGACGAATCGCATTAGAGACCGCTTCAACCGCTTCATTTTGGCCAACCACGCGATGGTGTATTTGCTCTTCCATCTGTAACAGTTTTTCACGCTCGCCTTCGAGCATTCTGTTAACCGGGATGCCCGTCCATCGAGACAGCACGTCCGCGATCTCTTCTTCGGTCACACGGTTTTTCAACAAGCTCATATCCTGCATTTCTGCTTGCAACGCTAAGTCTAACTGTCTTTCCAGCTCTGGAATACGACCATATTGCAGTTCCGACATACGGTTTAAATCACCGGCGCGACGCGCTATATCCATGTCGGTACGCGCTTGCTCTAGCTGCGCTTTAATATGCTGAGTTCCTTGCACAGCCGCTTTTTCAGTATTCCAGACTTCTTCAAGCTCCTGATATTTTCTCTCTTGGTCATCAAGCTCATCATGAAGTATTTCGAGTCGTTTCTTACTCGCGTCGTCTTTCTCTTTTTGTAACGCCTGCCGCTCAAGCTTCAACTGAATAATCCGTCGCTCAAGGCGATCCAGATCTTCCGGTTTGGAGTCAATCTGCATACGAATACTTGAAGCTGCTTCATCGATTAAGTCGATGGCTTTATCCGGCAGCTTGCGATCACTGATGTAACGATGTGACAACGACGCTGCAGCAACAATTGCCGGGTCAGTAATTTCCACCGAGTGGTGTAACTCATAGCGTTCCTTCAACCCACGCAGAATGGCAATGGTGTCTTCCACGTTTGGCTCATCCACAAGCACTTTCTGGAAACGTCGCTCAAGTGCGGCATCTTTTTCGATGTACTGACGGTATTCATCCAGTGTCGTCGCACCAACGCAATGCAGTTCACCGCGCGCCAGTGCCGGCTTCAGCATATTGCCTGCGTCCATTGCACCTTCCGCTTTACCTGCACCAACCATTGTGTGCATCTCGTCAATGAACAGAATGATACGGCCTTCTTCTTTTGATAGCTCGGTCAGAACGGCTTTCAGTCGTTCTTCAAATTCACCACGGTATTTTGCGCCAGCTAATAAAGATCCTAAATCCAGAGACAGCACGCGCTTATGCTTTAATCCTTCCGGCACCTCGCCATTAACGATACGCTGCGCCAACCCTTCTACAATCGCCGTTTTACCCACCCCGGGATCACCAATAAGAACCGGGTTATTTTTAGTGCGTCGTTGCAACACCTGAATAGTACGGCGAATTTCTTCATCGCGCCCGATAACAGGGTCTAGCTTACCCTGCTCAGCCCGCTCAGTTAAATTGATAGTGTATTTATCCAACGCCTGTCGTTTTTCTTCAGCATTAGGGTCATCCACTTTTTCACCATCACGAATGTCGTTAATAGCCTTTTCGAGTGCGTCACGTTTGATTTTTTGTTGACGAAATATCTCTCCCAACTTGCCTTTATCTTCCGTTGCCGCCAACAAAAATAATTCAGAGGATATATAGGAATCATTTCGCTTCTGAGCGTACTTATCACACAAGTTCAGAAGCTGCGCCGTATTTTGAGACAGCTGAATGTCGCCACCGGTACCTTCCACTTGAGGTATGGCATCTAAAGCCTTAGATAAGTCGGCTCTGAATTGAGGGATATCTACGTTGAGTATCGTAAACAAGGGGCGCACTGAGCCCCCGTTTTGATCTAACAGGGCCTGCATTAAATGAACGGGCTCTATATATTGATGGTCTCGCCCCAGTGCAATTGACTGGGCATCTGCAATTGCCATCTGAAACTTGCTAGTAAATTTATCGTGTCGCATTGATACTTCCTCACTTAATTCTTGCGTTAGATTAAATGTGGGTACTTTTTGCGCATTTTCAAGTAATTAAATTTAATTTCGCCAAATAATTGACGCAAATCTGGCTGCCGCGCTTTCCCCGCGCCAGGAATACCAGCTCGCATTATTAACGACAGTGCATTCGTTACTGTTTATCACCTGATGCACACCCATACGATCACACTCATCTGCAGCAATAGACGCTAAGTCTGCCAACCACCGATCGTCTCGTGGAATGAAATGTTCGGCATTTGACGGATGACAGGCAATAAAAGTTTGTCGAACGTCATCGCCTACTTCAAAAGCCTGCGCACCAATTGAGGGACCTATCCAAATACGAATGTTTGCCGCAGCCGTTTTAAAGTTTGCCAGTGCATTTTTTAAAACACCGTTCGCTAAGCCCCGCCAACCGGCGTGCACCGCTGCTATTTCTTTACCGTCGTCAGAGCAGCAAAGAATGGGCAGGCAATCGGCTGTTAACACGGCACAAATGCTTCCAGCTTCAGAAGCGTAGGCTGCATCGGCAATGGAAGAGGTAAAAGGCCAGCGCAGCACATCATTCGTATGTTGCTGCTGTAGCCAGATAATAGCCCGGGGCAACTCCAACGAGCGCTGCAACTTGCGACGGCGCAAAATAACCGCAGCAGGGTCATCGCCAACATGCACAGCCAAGTTACCAAAAGCTCTGTTGGTAACTGCCGCATGAACCCCCGGCGGCAGCGCCCAGTCAGGAAACATTATTCCCTCATGCTGACTTAAAACGTTCATGATCAATACGCAACTCTTCAATTAGATACTGAAAATCTTTTGGTCGCGGTACATTAAATTCCAGCCAGTCTCCGGTAATTGGATGGTGCAAACCAAGCGACGCAGCGTGTAACGCCTGGCGATTAAATCCACGCAAGGTTTGTAAAAGGCGATCTTCGGCCTGTTTGGGAGGACGGGGTCTGCCACCATAGGTCAAGTCGCCGACCAGCGGATGTCGAATATGGGCCATGTGCACACGTATCTGGTGAGTTCGACCAGATTCTAAACGCAAGCGCAGTAACGTATGGGCTCTGTAGCGATCCAGCACACGGTAATGAGTAACCGCCGGCTTTCCTGACTGTACCACCGCCATATGAGTCCGTTTAGTCGGATGCCGCCCAATGGGTTGATCGACCATACCGCCAGCCGTCATTACGCCATTACAAACCGCTTCATATTCACGGGTAATTTCACGTTCCTGCATCATAGACACTAACTGCGTCTGTGCCGGTACGTTACGTGCAACAACCATCAAACCGGTTGTGTCTTTATCCAGACGATGAATAATTCCAGCTCTGGGCACTAAATCAAGCTGGGGATCATAGTGCAGCAGACCATTCAGCAGTGTTCTGTCTGGTGCCCCTGCCCCCGGGTGCACCACCAGCCCCGCCGGTTTATTAATCACAAGGATATCATCGTCTTCATAGACAATATCCAACTCAACGGGTTGTCCCTGATGTCGTTCCTCACCTTCGATTTCTGCGTCAACAGCGACCAAAGTACCAGCCACCACCTTTTCTCGTGGCTTTTCGACCACTTTTGTATCGACGGTTACTTTTCCGTCAGTTATCCAGCTTTTCAAGCGCGACCTGGAGTAGTCAGGGAACAACTCTGCAAGTGCCTGGTCTAATCTTTTCCCAGCTAGGGGCTCGGTAACAATGGCTTCTAATTCAATGCTTTTGTTCATATATTGGGTTTCGACTGTCAAAGCCTTTACGGCTGCGTTAGAATGCAAGAATATGCTAGTGTAACGGTTTGCGAGTGCAGCGCCAAAAAAATAAAGGGAATCCTCCATACTATGTTAAGAAATAAGTTAGGCCGAAACGTCGTTTTATCCTCGGTTCTGGGTTTGATGCTTGCAGGTTGCTCAAGCCAATCTGATGAAAACCAAGTCTCGAAAACGCCAATCGAATATCAGTACGCTAACGCTCAGGAAAGTATAGCAAACGGTAATCTCAACCTGGCGCAGGAGCAACTATCGCAGCTTAGCAGTCGCTATCCGTTTGGTCCTTTTGCTCATCAAATACAGCTGGACCTTATCTATTTGAACTACAAGCTCGACAATACTGATCAGGCATTAGCTGCAATTGACCGTTTTATTAGCCTAAATCCCAATCATAAAGATGTTGACTACGCGCTTTATATGCGAGGTTTGGTTAATCAAAGAGCTGAGCACAACGCGATACATGATATTGCGGGAGTTGATCGCTCTGACCGCGACTCCTCCATGGCACAAGAGGCTTTTAAAGATTTTGCAGAACTGGTACAAAAGTATCCGGAAAGTGAATACGCTGCCGATGCCAAGAAGCGTCTAATTGCTTTAAAAAGCCGTTTAGCCCAAAAGGAACTTGCTGTTGCTCAATACTACATGCAGCGACAGGCTTACTTAGCAGCCGCTAACCGCGGGCGCTACGTACTAAAGCATTTTTCCGAGACCCCGGAAGTAGAGAATGCCCTGGCCATTATGGTAGAAAGCTATGATCAACTTGAGCTGCCAGAGTTGCGAGAAGACGCAATGAAAGTTCTGCGAGCTAACTTCCCTGATAATCAGTTAGTTGCCGCTCAATAACAAGCCAGGCTAGTAAAGGTTAGAAATAGATGACGCGGCCACTTAAACCGCGTCTTCGTTTTCCTCACCAGTGCGAATCCGAATGACACGTTCGATGTCAGTGATAAAGATTTTACCATCACCAATTTTACCGGTCTGCGCGGTTTCCATTATTGCTTCAATGCAACGCTCAACTTCAGAATCCGCAACCACAACTTCCAACTTAACCTTCGGAAGAAAGTCGACCATATACTCTGCACCTCGGTACAGCTCAGTGTGTCCTTTTTGACGGCCAAAACCTTTTACTTCTGACACCGTCATACCAGCAATGCCCACTTCAGACAGAGCTTCCCGCACGTCGTCCAATTTAAACGGCTTAATAATGGCTTCAACTTTTTTCATCAGTGCTTGTCCTATTGACCTTGTCGCTGTAATTCATGGCGATAATGACTGGTAATAGGGTAACGACGATCCTTACCAAAGTTTCGTGGCGTTACTTTTGGCCCAGTTGCAGATTGACGGCGTTTGTATTCGTTCAGATCCACCAAACGAATCACCCGACGTACATCTTCATCCGCAAACCCGGCCGCGATAATATCGGTTACCGACCAGTCTCTCTCTACATACAATGCCAGAATGCGATCCAGATCGCTATAGTCTGGCAGGGAGTCTGAGTCAACTTGATCAGGTGCAAGTTCAGCGGAAGGCGGTCTGTCGATGACACGCTGGGGAATACATGAGCCTCGGCTATTACGAAATTCGGCCAGTTGGTAAACCAATAATTTGGGAATGTCCTTAATAGGCGCGAAACCACCACACATATCGCCATATAAAGTCGCGTAACCAACGGCCATCTCGCTTTTGTTACCGGTTGCTAACACCAGAGAGCCGGTTTTATTTGATAACGCCATAAGCAAAACACCACGGCAACGCGATTGTAAATTTTCTTCTGTCGTATCGGTCTCTGTCTCGCCAAATAGCGGGGCTAGCTGCTTCATAAATTGGTCGAACATCGGTTCGATAGGCACAACGTCGTAACGAACCCCTAAGGTTTTCGCTTGTTGTTCCGCATCTTCGAGACTCATATCTGAGGTGTAACGAAACGGCATCATAACTGCATGAACTTTATCAGCACCCAGCGCATCGCTTGCTATCGCCAGCGTTAACGCAGAATCAATACCACCTGACAAGCCCAGGGCCACGCCGGAAAAGCCGTTTTTAGTAACATAATCACGAACCGCTAAAACCAGCGCGTCATACACATGAGCCAGATTATTCTGCTCTGCCTGAACCGGAAATCCGCTGCAAGTGATATGGTTACCTTCATAAGTCACTGTCGCCGTGGTCATTTCACAATGCGGCAGTTCCGCAACAAGCTCGCCCTGCGCATCCATAACCAGGGAGTGGCCGTCAAATACCAGCTCGTCTTGTGCGCCACAATTGTTTAAGTACACAATAGGTTTATTCGACTCAGCGGTACGTTGCTTCAACACCCCAAGACGTTGCTCGTGCTTGTTTAGCTCGTAAGGAGAGGCATTAATTGACAGCACCAGATCAATATCGTCCTGCAGTAGCTGTTGCAAGGGTTGTGGGTGCCAGAGGTCTTCACAAATTTGCAACCCAACACGAACGCCCTGCCACTCAAACACCTGACTCTGATGACCCGGAATGAAATGGCGTTGCTCGTCAAAGACCCCATAATTGGGTAAACGCTGTTTAAAATAACGCAGCAAGCACTCACCGCGATGTAAAACGGACATCGCGTTAAAAAGCTCCCCGCCAACCGCCTGAGGATGACCTACAATAACGACGCAGTCAGAAGCGGCGGCACTGATCTGTTCTACCGCATTATCCACCGCTTGATGCAGGTCATCGCGGAACAGCAAATCTTCCGGAGGGTAGCCCGTAATTGCAAGTTCAGGAAAAACAATGATGTCATGCTGCTGACCTTGCTCACGCAACGTTTTTAAAATTAGGGCGGTATTGTTGTGAATAGCACCAACTGTAAAGTCCAGTTGCGCCAGGCACAAAGAAAGTTTTGCCATAACTGCTCAGTCCAAATTTGCCACTGCCGATATCGGCGCGAATGGTGGCGAATGATATAGCAGCCCGCCCAAACGCGCAAATGATGAATTAGTAACGCAGGTCATCCGGAATAGAGACATCCGTTGGTGGTTTCTTAGGTCGCTTAGCCTGACCTTGTTTAAACATGCGTAATTGATAAACGTAAGCAAGGATCTGGGCCACCGCTATAAACAAGCCTTTTGGAATTTCCTTTTCAAGCTCAGTGGTGTGATAGATAGAACGGGCCAGGCCGGGTGATGCAACCAGAGGTATTTCATATTCCAATGCAATTTCACGAATCTTCGCTGCCGTTTCATCCGTTCCTTTCGCCAGAACGACCGGCGCCTGCACACCACCGTCATCATATTTTAATGCCACAGCATAGTGTGTCGGGTTGGTCACAACCACATCGGCCTTAGGCACTTCTTGCATCATTCGGCGATTTGCCATTTCCATTTGCAGGCGACGGATGCGACTTTTCACTTCAGGGCTACCTTCGGTGTCCTTGTGCTCGTCTTTAACTTCCTGCTGAGTCATTTTGAGATCTTTATTGTGCTTCCACACTTGAAAAGGTGCATCAATAACGACAATAAGAAACATCGAACAGCACAGCAGTAAAAACATCCACAATAGGGTGTCCAATGCATTGGCAATAATATTAGGTATCTGACCCATCGACATTTGTAAGATATCGACAAACTGCCACTTCAATAAAAAGTAGGCGGAAACGGCAACCACACCGAATTTTGCAATGCCTTTTAACAGTTCAACTAACGCTTGAACACCAAACATTCGCTTAAAGCCGTTAAGAGGGCTCATACGGTTAAACTTTGGTGCCATTGCCTGAGACGAAAAGTTAATGCCCCCAAGCCAGCAGTTACCTAAAAAGGTAAAAACGACAATAAAGGCGAAGATAGTCAACATGGGCCACATGACTTCACCTACCGCGATACCCAGGGCTTCGAAAAGTTTGGTGGTGTCAAAGGCTTGCTGCCGGTCAATAGTGAACAGGGTTTCGAAAACGTTTCGTACGCCTTGATATAACGCGTTTCCAAACCAAAAAAAAGCAACGGCCGAGCTAACCAACACAAACGCAGTCCCCATCTCCTTAGATCGGGCAATCTGACCTTTCTCACGGGCTTGCTGTTTTCGTCGCTCCGTGGGGTCTTCTGTGCGTTCCTGATCAGTCTCTGCCATCTCTATAACCTTCTGTCAGAAAAGTCGACTTAAGCACACTGGCTACCTAAAATTTCACACATAGTTTGCACCGCCCGCGCCCACTGGTTCTCAAAGTGGAAAATAAAACCACCCATCGTCAACCAAATAACCACCAGGCCGCTCACCATGGTAATGGGAAAACCAATCGCAAAAATATTCAACTGAGGAGCTGCTCGAGTCATAACACCAAAGCTTAGGTTAATTAACAGCAACGCGATAATACCGGACAGCATAGCCGTTAATGCTGCCGAGAACATGTAAACACCCCAGTTAGCAACCGCGTATAAAGCATCGGCATCTAATCCCGTCATGCCCACCGGTATGGCGTCAAAGCTTGCGACCACCATCTCAATCATGAGCAAGTGCCCATCGAAGGCTAAGAAGATCAAACTCGCTAACATTAGGAAGAACTGAGCAATAACCGGAACCTGTTGCCCATTGGTCGGATCCACCATCGAGGCAAAACCCAAACCAATCTGCATGGCAATAATCTGTCCGCCCAAAACAAAAGTTTGCAAGAAGAGGATAGAAATTAAGCCCAGAGCGATACCAATGACAATTTGCTGGGCCGTCACCACAAACCCGCCCACCGATGTCATTTCGACGCCAGTGTTAACTTCCGGTAAGGCCGGTGCTATTGCAAAGATTATCGCTAACGACAAAAAGATTTTGACGCGAGAGTTAACAATGGTGCCGGAAAAAAGCGCCATACTCATTATCATGGATGACACACGGGTCAAAGGCCACAAATGCTGCTCCAGCCAGCCGATAACAACGGAAGTGACCAGATCCATCAGCCGACCACTTCGGGTATCCGGTTAAACATCTGAATTGTAAAATCCATCACCGTTTCTGTTAGAAAGTGACCACCCAGGCCAATCACAGCTAATGTAACCAACAAACGTGGTAAGAAACTTAAGGTTTGCTCGTTAATAGAGGTTGCCGCCTGGAAAACGGCAACCACAAGGCCAACTAACAGCCCGGGAATAATAATAAAGGCCACCATAATGACGATGGTTTTCAAGGCTTCCTGAAAAATGTCGAGAAACATTTCTGGTGACATAACGCCTCCTAAACCCCGAAGCTGCCGGCCAGGGTGCTCATGGTTAAGCTCCAGCCATCCACTAGCACAAACAACATCAACTTGAAGGGCAAGGAGACAATCATTGGCGACAACATCATCATACCCATTGCCATTAGAACACTGGCAACCACCAAGTCAATGATTAAAAACGGAATAAATAGCATGAAGCCAATTTGAAACGCGGTTTTTAGTTCCGACGTAATAAACGAGGGAATCAGAACTGACATGGGCACATCTTCGGGTTTTTCGACCCCTTCAGTTCCCGATATCTCAACAAAGGTCTCTAAGTCTGTTAGGCGCGTTTGCGCCAACATAAAGGCTTTCACTGGTGCCTTCGCCCGGTCAACAGCCTCCATCGACTTAATTTCTTCGTTTAAATAGGGCTGCAGCGCTTTGTCATTAATTTCGTTTAATACCGGCGTCATAATGAAGAAGCTCAAGAATAGCGCAATACCAAGCAGAACCTGATTAGACGGAGACTGCTGCAAGCCGATTGCCTGACGCAATATAGCCAGAACAATAATAATTCGGGTAAAGGATGTCATCATAATGACCATTGCCGGAATAAACGTCAGCGCCGTCATTATGGCTAAAATTTGCAAGGTCACCGAATACTCTTGCGTGCCATCTGGGTTTGTCTTCACCGTCACCGCAGTAAGATCTTGCAAAGCAAAGGCTTGTTCAGGCAGTAACAGCAGGACCGATACAATAGACAGTAGCAACCAACGGTTCATTGTTCTTGTTTTCCTTCCAGGTTGATATCGCTTGAAAGTTCTTTCAGGCACTCAATGCGTTGTTGCGTAACACCGAGCAGTAATTTTTGCCCACCAACATCAACAATCACCAAGCGTTCTTTGGCTCCTAAAGACACACTACTCAGTACCTTCATACCCGACGTTCCCTGAAACTTCAGGTTAAAACGTTTGAGTAGCGAAGCTAAAACTACTATCAGCAATAAAACGGCAAAAAGCGCCAAAACCATGGCGCCTATATCACTGCCCGAGATGATCCCGGCTTTTTCCTCTGTTTGTGCTTGCACAACAGAAGGTAGCAGCAGCAAACTAGCGAAGCTTACGAATGCGTTCAATCTGACTAATAACATCGGTTAAGCGTATCCCGAATTTATCATTAACAACAACCACTTCGCCGTGCGCAATTAAAGTACCGTTAACCAACACGTCCAGCGGTTCACCGGCAACACGTTCCAGTTCAACCACGGACCCCTGATTTAATTGCAGCAGGTTACGAATACTAATTTGGCTACGACCCACTTCCATCGAAATGGTGACCGGGATATCAAGAATAGCATCCAGCTTACGCTTTTCTTCTTCGGTTACCGGCTTATCTTCGCTCAACTCTTCTAGTTCAGCGGTTTGTACGTTATCCATGCCGGAATGGCTAGACGCCTTGTCTGCACCTTCCGACGCGCCACTTTCTTCATCTTCAGCAGCTTCCTGTTCAGCCATTGCTGCTTCCCAGTCATCCATATCTTTATCATCGTTACTCATGTTGCAACCTCACTTTCTCAAGCAGCAATTATTATAAATCAATATCTTCTTCTAACTGTTGTAACTCCGCGTCACCACCAATACGGCGGCCCCCGCGGGTCAACATATGAATATCAGATTTCACTGTTTCCGGACGCTTAATCTTCTCGGAAATCTTCAATGCGACATTATCTCTTGACCGTCCCATTTTGGCATGGAACGTCGGTAAATCTTCAATCAGTACCGTTAAATCATCCGGCAGTTCAAGCGGGATAACATCCCCTTCCTGCAACTCCATGACTTCCCGTAACGACATTTCCGTCTCCGCCAGCTTCGCTATCATTTCCACCGGAACATCCATAATTTCATCGCGCAGCGCTTTGCTCCAGCGCATATCCGTGTCTTCTTTATCCGACTGCACGCCGGCATCCAGCAGTTCACGAATGGGCTCCAGCATGGAATAAGGCAGCGCTATATGGAAGTCACCGCCGCCACCGTCTAACTCGATATGAAACGAACTAATAACGATAACTTCCGTCGGACTCACAATGTTCGCCATGGCCGGATTCACTTCAGAATCCAGGTACTCAAAACCAACGTCCATTACGGGTGCCCAGGCCTCTTTATAGTCCTCAAAGACCAGTTTCAGCAGCATTTGAATAATGCGACGTTCGGTCGGCGTAAATTCGCGACCTTCTATTTTGGCATGGTAACGTCCGTCACCACCAAAGAAGTTATCCACCAATATAAAGACCAAACGCGCTTCCATGGTGATAAGTGCCGTGCCTTTTAGCGGACGGAAACGCACCATGTTCAAGCTGGTTGGCACGAACAACGTATGTACGTACTCACCAAACTTAATCATCTGGACACCGTTAATCGACACTTCTGCCGTACGGCGCATCATGTTAAATAAGCTGACCCGCATGTGGCGGGCAAAACGCTCGTTAACAATCTCCAGCGTTGGCATGCGCCCACGGACAATTCGATCTTGCGACGAAAAGTCATAATCAAGCGCATCCGCAGAAACGGACTCTTTGTCTGTATCCTCTTCTTCAACGTCATCAACGCCATGTAACAGCGCATCAATTTCGTCTTGAGAGAGTAAGTCACTCACAGCCATAATAGCTCACTTATTGCATTACCAAGCTGGTAAATAAAACCTGTTCAACAACCGGTTTTCCGGTAATTTCTTGCAGCGCAGAACGAACCTCGGTTAAGGCAAGTTCACGCAATTGTCCCTTGCCTTCAGCGGTTTTCAACCTGTCTGCCGTTGACGAAGAGAATACCTCATGCAGAGTTCCCTCTATTAACGGAATGTGTTTTTTCGCCAATTCTTCATTCGCTTCACCGCGCACCATTAACTGCGCTTTTATTTGCACGGTGCGCTCACGCGAATCACCCGGCACGATAAAAACAAAAGCTCGTGGCATACCTACATACAGCGCACTGCCAATTTCCGGGCTCGACGATGTCGATGGCGCTGGTGTACTGCTGCCAGTTGGTGCCGACGATTCCGGAGAAGATGAGCCGCCGAATAACCACAAAACCAGCACCACAGTCACAATTAAAACAATACCGATAATGCCTGACAGAATCAGTTTTTTCTTTTTACTGCCTGTTTTTTCTTCGACTTGCTCATCGTCGTTGTCGTTTTTATCTTCTGCCATGCTTTATTTCCTGTATTCCTGTCCGCAGACAGTCACTATAGCCTGATAGCTTCAGATGATACACCGTTTCAAACGTAGAAATCGACTTGTCCATCCGCCACAACCTGGCCATTATCTAACGCTATCTCGCCTTCAACAGCCCAATCTTCTGACTCATCGCCGGAACCGGTTTGCCCACCAGCAGTGCGCTCACCATTTTTGCTCTGCTCACCAACCTGCGTATCGGCTAAATTAATTCCTTGCTGCTCGAGCATTTCCCTTAGTCTCGGCATCGCCGTTTCTATGGCATCTCGTGCTTGCGCACTTTGTACCTGGAACTGGACTGATGCTTGTTCCCCGCTCATATTGACTCGAATTTGCACACTCCCCAGCTCGGGCGGATCAAGCCGAATATCAGCACGCTGAATATTACGACTCATCATAATATTGATGCGTTCCTGCAGCTTCTGCGACGCTTCGGTCTGTTGTAGATCTAACGGACGCTGTAATGCCTGCAATGTATTAGCCTGACTCGATTCATTGGCAGCAACTGTGCCCTGCGAGGTGGAAACCATTTGACCCTGTATTGCTCTGGCAGCATTGGCGTCAGTCAACGCGTCGGTATTTGCCTGGAACGCTTGGTTCTGTTGCACGGCCGCTGTCTGCTGTGCGCCAGCATCGACAGAACTATTAGTAGAGCCTGCAGGTACTGAAGCTTGTTGCTTGCTGTCATCACCTTTAGCCGTTACATCGCTCATGTCGGCTTTTTCTTTACCGGCTTTACTATTTGTTGCGGTAATGACCGGCTCAGCTGTTTTTGCCTGGTCCGCGACTTTTATTGAATCCTGGGTTTTATTGTTTTGACCCGTTTGACCTTTTAACAACTGCCTTACTTCAGCCAATAATTGTTCCGCCCTCGCCGACTGTTCTTTCGTCAAAGTTTGCGACTTTTCAGCTTCACTATTTTGATTGGCTAATAATTGACGCAGTTCTGCAGTAAATTGTTGAAGTTTCTTCTGCTCTGCCAGGCTTAAATCGCTATTATCACCTTTTGCTTTTTGCGCTGACACCTGTTGCTCCAATTGATTCAACAAGGTCACTAAATCATCCGCGCTTTGCGGTTTCGCTTTTCCTTGTTCCCCCGACAACTGAGCAATCGCTTTCTCGGCCGCTTCATTCAATGCTTGGGTTAACGCCTTTTCATTTCCTGCTAGCAGCTTGTCAGCATCCGCTTTAGGCAGTATTGGCTCAAGTAAATTCACAATAAACTTACCTGCGTCCTCAACGGCCTGGTCCGCATTCTTACCTTGCTCAACCGCTTGTATCATCTGCTGAAGTTTTGCCTGCAATGCTTGCTTATCACTCTCACTCATACCAGCTAACAGCTGTTCGGCAAATTCCTGCCGCTCGGCATCCGTCATTGCAGCCTCGTTATTCTCTGCATTGGCTGAATCCAGCTTCGCTAACAATGCCTGCATCATATCCGACAATTTTTCATCACTTAGCTCAAGGGCTTTGGCTTCGACCTCCACAGATACCTCTCCAGTACCCTTGTCTCCAATAGCGGCCGCTTCACCTTCCACCGTGACGTCAGCCTTTTCCTGCTGCATTTGCTGCAGCAGTTCCCATAAGTTACGGGTCACTGGCTCACCAACATTTTTACGCTCAACAGCGTCACCTTTCACCTTACCTTCGGCTGCCTGATGCGCTTCTATCCGAGCGGCTAATTGTTGCAGTTCTTTGTCGCCATTGTTTTGCTTTAACATTAACCGTGAGAACTCACCGTTATCAGTTTCAATCCCTTTCAACGAAAGGTCCTTTCCCTTGCCAATGCGTGCAAAGTTATCGGCAGATTCGGTTAAATTGAGCAGCTGTTGCATAGTTTTATTCCTGAATTAAGGGCTTATTGACGCTTCACTTAATCTTCACATCAACAAACAAGCAAATTTTGTTCCAACTATTTCCTGTCACGGATAAAACGCTGACTGCTAAAGTCATCCAGGTTCTTCTGCTCTTTTCTGTCCTGGGCTTTTTGTTCACGTTTTTTTCTTTCCTTAATGAGAAAGTCCACCGATTCACGCTTACGTCGCTGAGCTAGCCAGCGTTCCTTGCGCTGTTGTAACACTTGCTGCAGCTTTATAATGTCGTGGTGCAACTGCTCAACGCCCTCATCGAGCTTACCAACAAACGCGTGGTACTGACCCACCTGCAGAGAAGCTATCCCACCTTGGCCACGCTGCTGCAACTGATTCAAATAATCGAGTCGGTATTTTGACATACCGTCCAGACGTCTTTGCTGCTCCTGCACTTGCTGCTGTACCTGAGCAAAGTCCTGTATGGCTTTATCTTCCCGTCGTTGCTCCAGCTCCAGCAGCATTTGCAACTGCGTTAACCCAGCCATAGATTAAAGACTCCCGGCTGACGACTGCTTTTGATTCGGATTAACCAACTGATTAAGCAACAACAGGCTTTCATCATAACTAATAACTTGCTGCATTTTCTGCTGCAAAAACTGACTGACACGTGGTTGCATAGCAATGGCCTGATCAATAGAAGGATCACTGCCCCGGGTATAAGCACCAATGGAAATGAGATCGTGATTTCGACGATAGCTTGAGTACCACTGCCGTACTTGAATAGCCTGTTGCATATGTTCTTCTGACACCACTTGTGGCATCACTCGGCTAATTGAGGCTTCAATATCGATGGCCGGATAATGACCGCTGTCCGCTAACTCACGATTTAATACAATATGCCCGTCCAGTATAGCCCTGGCCGAATCGGCAATAGGATCCTGCAAGTCATCACCCTCAGTGAGTACCGTGTAAAACGCAGTAACGGAGCCTTGTCCGTCGCCTCCGTTACCGGCTCGTTCCACCAAAGCAGGCAGTTTAGCGAAGACCGAAGGCGGATACCCTTTTGTTGCCGGTGGTTCACCGACAGCCAAAGCAATTTCCCGCTGCGCCATTGCATAACGGGTTAAAGAGTCCATTAATAACAATACGTTAAGACCCTGATCACGAAAGTACTCCGCCACTTGAGAGGCAGTTTCACAACCCCGTAATCTAATTAATGGTGACTGGTCAGCGGGGGCGGCTATGACAACTGCTTTTTCTCGGCCTTCCTCGCCTAAAATTTCTTCAATAAACTCTTTTACTTCGCGACCACGCTCGCCTATCAGGCCGACCACAATCACATCGGCGGTGGTACCGCGCGTCATCATACCCAGCAGTACACTTTTACCGACACCACTACCGGCAAACAAGCCCATGCGTTGCCCCTGCCCCACCGTTAAGCAGGCATTAATAGCCGTGACACCAACGTCCAGAGGTTGCTTAACCTGACGTCGATTTAAGGGGTTCATGGGTTTACTTCGATAGGTTTTTCCGTCGGAGAAAATAGGTCCTTTGCCGTCGAGGGGCTCTCCCCGTGCGTCAATAACCCGACCCAGCAGTTCCATCCCCAGCGGCAATTGATTTTTCCGGTTCAGTGGGCGCACTCTGGCCCCCGGAATAACGCCGTAGGCATCTTCGGTTGGCATGAGGTAGCTGATGTTGCCCTGAAAACCCACCACTTCGGCTTCAATATCACCGCTGTCGGCTTCCACTGCCACGCTGGAACCAACCGGCGCACGACAGCCAACCGCTTCAAACATCAAACCGACCACTCGGGTTAAATATCCAGAAACCGCTACTGACGGTTTTTGTATGCGTTCCCGCTTTTTGCGTAATTGTTCTACTAAGCGTTCAGACACACTCATTGGTTAACCCTTTACCTTGGAGAACACGTCTTCCATGCGGCTGGTCAACGTGTAGTCAATGGTTGAGCTTTCTGTGGTAACGCGGCAACCACCGCGTTCCAGTAATTCATCCTTATTTAACAACCAACCTTTTTCTTTCAGCTGCTCGTCGCTATAAACCTTCTGTAACAGGGCTAAATCTTCTTCATTCAGATGAATAATAACGCGTTGATCAGTGACCGGCAGCACGGCGATAGCTTCCCGAACCGCATTCACCACCAACTCTTTAGAATGATCAGCAACGTCCAGACAGATGACTCGGGTCAGTTCGGTCACCATATCAATGAGTTCGTCCTGAACTGAGTCCGTGATCCGCTCATTAGGATGCGACAGACTCTGCAATAAATTTTCCAGCTGCTGCTGTTGTTCTTGCATGGCTTCTTTGCCTGCTTCAACCCCTTCCAGCTTGCCCGCTTCAAAACCTTCTTCTTTTCCTGCCTCGTAACCTTCGTCGTAGCCTTTTTTTAAACCTTCACCACGACCTTCGTCGAAGCCTTCTTTATGACCTTCTTCGCGAGCGGCCTGACGAATTTCTTCCAGCTGTTCCGCCGTTAAAGGCTGAAGTTCTTCTTCTTGTTCGTTATCCGCTTCCGGTGGCTCATATTGCCAGCGACGGGGTTTGTTTAACGCATTCACCTGAGAGCCCTGTCTGAGCTCTTCAGAAGTCATGTCAGGTAAATCCCAACGATGGGTTACGTCTTTATCATCGCTCATTACGCGTTAAGCCCTTATAAGAATTCGTCACCGCCGCCACCGCCAAGCATGATTTCACCGGCGTCAGCCAAACGGCGTGCTGCAGCAAGAATATCTTTCTGAGCAGCTTCCACATCACTAATGCGAATAGGTCCCATCGCTTCGAGGTCGTCACGCAACATATCACCGGCGCGTTTAGACATGTTCTTAAAGATTTTTTCCTGAACCCCTTCGTCTGCACCCTTCATGGCTTTTTGTAAGGTTTCACCTTCAACCTCACGCAACAAGCTCTGGATACCCCGGTCGTCGACATCTACCAGGTTCTCGAACACAAACATCAGATCCTGAATGTTCTGACTCATCTCTTCGTCTTGCTCGCGGATGGAGTCCATCAGCTGACCTTCGATGTTGGTGTCCAGGTAGTTCATAATATTTGCCGCTGCTTTCAGGCCGCCCATCTTCGCTGCCTGAGCACCTGCCTGACCAGCAAACTGTTTCTCCATAATTTCGTTCAGTTCCTGCAATGCCGCTGGCTGTACTTCTTCCAGGTTGGCTATGCGCATCATCAGATCCAGTCGCACCTTATCCGGGAACTGCGCCATAATTTCGGCACTCTGTTCCGGGTCCAGATAAGACAGGACGATGGTCTGAATCTGCGGGTGTTCATTACGGATAATGGTTGCAACCTGTTTGGAATCCATCCACTTCAGTGAATCCAGACCTTTTGAGCCACCGCCCATAACAATCTGCTCAATCAAGTTTCCGGCTTTGTCTTCACCCAGCGCAGATGTCAGAGCTTTACGCACAAACTCTTCACTCTTGAAGCCAATGTTGGTGAACTTCTGAATTTCTTCCAGGAACAAGTGGTGCACGGCATTCACTTTATCCTGGTTAAAGTCTTCCAAGCTTGCCATGGCCATACCCACTTTCTGCACCTGCTTCGGTTCCAGGTGTTTCAGAATTTGGGCAGCATCCTCTTCGGACAAGCTGAGCAACAGGATAGCTGCCTTTTCGACACCTTCTAAGGTATCGACATCAAACTCCACTTTGCCGCGTTTGGTTTTAGTATTTTGATCAGGCATCTTCGTTCAACCACGCTTTAACCACTTGTGAAGACAATTCAGGCTCATTGGCAACCAATGCCCGAACAGCTTTCAGCAAGTCTTCATCTTTGTGCAGGTCCGGTAATTGCAGGCTGCCATCAGCACCGAAACCAACCGCACTCTCATCAAATTGTGAGGATAACAGATCAATGGTTTCATCGCCCATTGATTCCTCATCAAGGAAGGCTTCCGCATCGTCCTCAACACCCGATTCAGGATTCATCAGCTTCTTCAGCATGGGGCGAACAACCGCCATGATTAAGACGACAATAACCAGAGCACCAATAATCAGGCGGAAAGCCCGCCAAAACCAGGGCTCTTCCCACAAGGGTATTTCGCCCGTACCCAAATCAGGTAGCTTCGCAAAAGGAACCGACACCACTTCAATACTGTCGCCGCGGTTAATATCAAAGCCCAAACCACCTTGCAGCAGTCGGCGAATATCCGCCATCTCTTCAGCACTCGCTGGCTGTGGCTGAGTTTCACCCGCTTCGTTCGTTGTCGTTTTTTGATTTACCGCAACGGACACACTTAAGCGTTCAACCGTGCCGGTTTGACTGCGCGTATAAGTGACCGAGTTATCAAGCTCGTAATTTCTGGTCGCTTCCCGGTGAGTGCTTCCGCTCACACCACCTGCCGTTTCGCCGTTTCCGGCTTCTTCGGGAATATTGGAATCCAATGGAGGCTGGTTTGATAAAGCGCCCGGAATACCGCCAATTGCACTGCCGATATTCCGGTTTTCTACCGTCATTTCGCTGCGAATAGCAGGCATGTCCGGATTAAACTGACGTTGCGTCTCTTCGCGCTGGGTAAAGTCCATGGTCACATCCACCTGCGCGGTGTAATTATCGTAACCCAGTACCGGAATTAAAATGCTGTCAATTTTTTCCAGATACTCTTCTTCTCGCTTTTGTTCGAGCTGGTATTCTCGAGAACTTTTTGCCGCCAGAGCGCTCTGCGAACCCGAGTTAAGCAGTCGTCCAGCCTGGTCAGTTACCGTCACTTGCGCCGTGTTTAAACCAATAACAGACGACGCAACCATATCAACAATGGAAGCCACTTCCTCTTCGTTCAAGGAGCTGCCGCCACGAACATCTAACATGACAGACGCTTTCGGGTTCTTTTCTCTGCGGGCGAAAACATTTTCTTTAGGAACTGCTAGTAACACTCGTGCTGCCGAAACTTTTTGGATTTCTTCAATGGCCCGCGCAAGCTGCACTTCGCGGGAGTGAATCAGACGCTCACGTTCCAGCCGCTGGCTAACACCAAAGCCTGGTTCGCTCATTAATATCTCTGAACCATTATTTGTCGAGTTGCCATAATCAACACCAGCCCGGGTTAACTGCAGCTTGATACTCTCATACTGTTCTTCCGGCACAGAAACGGTGTTGCCGTCTACTTTGTACTCAACACCATTAGCATCCATGTAATCCAGGGTGCTGATCAACTGAGGTGTTTCTAAATTACCCAGGGGTCGATAAGTCGCCTCTTGTGCCCACAACATAATAAAAACAGCAATAGCAACGCAGATGGCCAAAGCCAGTACGACAATAACCTGACGCAACATATCAAAGTTACCCAACATTGACATAAAGCCAGATTTTTCATTGCCACCATCATCGCCGGAATTATTGCGGTCAGGTATGTCGGTATCTTGTACCATTAAATCAGTTGATTCAGCCACGACTCATATCTCCAGTGCTGCTACGGTTATACCGGCATTGACATTATTTCTTTGTACGCTTCAACAACTTTGTTGCGTACCTGAACAGTCGCTTCAAACGCTATACTCGACTTTTGACTGGCAATCATGGTTTGCTCCAGGGTCACATTAGGATCGCCCAGCTCCATTCGCGTTTTTAAATCGCCGGAGGTTTGCTGCAACTCATTGACGTTATCCAGCGCATTTTTCAGCATGTTGGAGAAGTCTGCCTGAGCGGTATTGCCTTGCAGGGTGTTGATATTGGTCGGCTGATCACGCTGAGATGCCTGCGTCGCCATCGACTGTAACTGTTGGTAAAGTGCGTTTGCTTCCACTTTCATAATTCACCCCGTCAAAAATTCATCACTGACTGTCTTTAGGGATAACTATGCAAGCTAAATGCCAACTTTCAGGAAGAGACCGATTAGGCAAAGAAAAGCCCTGCAAAACAGGGCTAATTGTGTTGCCGCCTTTTTAGGAAGCCCTAAGACCCTGTCAGCGCGAGGCCTTGTTCACGAATTTTTGCCAGTTTATAGCGCAGGGTTCGCGGACTAATACCCAGTTCATCAGCAACGGGTTGACGCTTGCCCTGATGACGCTGAAGTGCTTCTTTTATGATCTGATATTCTTGATGGAAAAGCGATTCGTCGAGGTTTTCCAGTTTGCTTTCCGACGTACTCACTTGCTCAGGAAAAACACTTGCCGACTCCGAAGCCTCGTTCAATTCCAGCATTAAATCATCCGGTTGAATTTCACTACCACGGTGTAATACAAGTGCTCTCTGCACAACATTTTCCAGTTCACGAACATTGCCTGGCCAGGAGTAACGTTGCAGACGTTGTATTGCTGCGTTCGAAAAGCTGACCGGGTTTTTAATGCCTGAGCGCTGCTTATGTCGTTGTAGTAAATTTTCGGCTAAAGGAACAACATCGGCAGGCCGTTCACGCAGCGACTTCCAGTGCAAAGGAAAAACGTTTAAACGGTACATTAAATCTTCTCGTAGCTGCCCTTCACTAACAGCTTGTTGCAAGTCTCGGTTGGAAGTGGCAATTAAGCGCACATCCAGTTGAATCGTTTTACGGGAACCCAGTCGTTCGACCTGACGCTCCTGGATAACCCTCAGCAGTTTTGCCTGCAAGTGTATTGGCATTTCAGTCACTTCGTCGAGCAACAAAGTCCCTCCCTGCGCCAACTCAAACTTTCCGGGGGATGACTGATTAGCACCGGTAAACGCACCTTTTTCATAACCAAACAGCATCGACTCCAGCATATTTTCAGGTATCGCTGCACAGTTAATTGCAATAAAAGGGCCCTGTGCACGCTCAGAATGCTGATGGATATATCGCGCAAGCACTTCTTTACCCGTCCCACTCGGCCCGGTCACCATCACACTGGCATCACTGCTCGCCACTTTACGGGCCATACCCAGTATCGCCTGACTAGATTCTTCCTCAGCAACTGGCTCAATGTCATTAATAGCACCGTCCGGCAAGTAACGCTGAACCAAGGTTTGCAGCCTTTCAATCGAAAAGGGCTTAGTTAAATAATCGATCGCGCCTTCACGCATGGCGACAACAGCGTCATCCACCTTGGCAAAAGCCGTCATCATAATAACCGGAATGTCATATTGCTGGTTATTCATACTGCGCAACAACTGCAAGCCATCGATACCGGGCATTTGTACGTCACTAATAACTAGAGCGACGGATTCCTTTTTCAATATGAGCAAGGCTTCCTCGCCATTAGCCGCTTCCAGACATTGGCAGTCGGCTAACTCCAGTGTATCAATAATCGCTTCACGCAAAGAGACATCGTCTTCAACAACCAGTACTTGTCGCTCACCCATAATGCACCTCGCTCAATTGGCTTCCTGACCATTGATGCACCGGCAGTGACAGTGTAAAGCGACTGCCTTTGCCTTCCTGGCTCTCCCAGTCAATCTGACCGTTATGGGCTTTGACAACCGTTTGCACTACAGCCAGACCTAACCCCGTGCCATTCGATTTTCCCGTAAAGAACGGGGTAAATACGCTGTCTCGTTTTTCTGCTGTAATCCCACAGCCCGCATCAATAACTGAAATGCGCCAGTTCTCACTGTCCACATCGGTTTTCACCAGTACTTCCTGTCCCGGCTGGCTGGCATCAATAGCGTTGTTAATAAGATTCTGTATCGCGCCTATCAACGCGGCTTGGTTTGCCCGCAATACCGCACCGATATTAGGGTCAATGCAGTTAATTCGTATCTGGTGTTGCTCCGCATAGCTTTCGATGTTTGTCATCACTTGCTCCACCAGGCTCTGGGTACTGAGATCATCCAACATCGGCTGCTCACCACTCTTAGCAAACAGCAGCATATCGTTTACCTGTTGTTCCAGAGAATGCAGTCGGGAGAGGAGTTTTGCCGAGAAACGTTGCTGCTTCACGGGAGAAATAGTGCCTTGTTTAAGGTTTTGCGCATAAAGGATAGCAGCGGACAGCGGCGTCCGAATTTGATGCGCCAGCGAAGCAACCATTTTTCCCATGGAAGATAGACGCTGTAAGTGGCTAATTCGGTTTTGCAGGCGCCGGGTTTCGGTTAAGTCGGTCAAGACAATCAGCTGCCCTGGCTTTTCATTCACTACGGACGTATCCAACCTGACCCGTCGACCGTTTCGAAGGGAAACTTCATGCCAGTCATCCGCTTTGGGAGCGAACAGCTCACTGACAAGTTCACGCCATAGGTGGCTTTTTAGTGGGTGCCCTAACAGGCTGGTGGCATTGTCGTTGCAATAATCCACAACCCCATGGCTGTCCAGTAAAATAACGGCGTTAGGCATCGCATCAATAATTTGATGATAGGTGGCCATACTGACATCTCCAATTAACGACTATAGAGAAGTCAATGCAAAATAGATGCCAGTATAATTACCTTTATTTTCAGCAAGTTAAACACAAGGAAGGATGTCAAAAGACTGACACTGTACTCTTACTCTTTTTGAATTCCGTACTTCTTCATTTTCTCAACTAAGGTCGTCCGTCGCATACTCAACAGTTCGGCAGCCTTAGCCACGACCCAGTCCGATTTTTCCAGAGCCTGAGCAATCATCCCGGTTTCTATTTCCGTCAGCATATCTTTTAGATTGACACCGTTATCCGGTAATTCAGAGTCAACTGAGTGTCGTTTTTCTTCATCTTCAGTCGCATCTTCTGATTCGTTGAAAATAGCACTGAGTGCTTCGCGTTCCAGCATTTCTTCCGGATAATCAGGGCTTGGCGCACTGTGCTCAACGTGCTGATATTTCGGCGGCAAATCAGGTACATCGACCAAACTATCAGGATGCATAATGGTCAAGCGCTCTATCAGGTTGGTCAGTTCCCGTACGTTACCCGGCCAGCGATGGTAAGACAACGACTCCAGCGCCCGTTCGGTAAAACGTACACCAACGCCACGCTCTTTCTTAAAACGCTGAGTCAACTCCTGCAGTAACAAGGGTACGTCTTCCTGTCGCTCGCGCAGCGCAGGCACTTCAATTGGAAAGACATTCAAACGGTAGTACAAATCTTCACGGAATTTACCGTCAATAATCATCTGTTCCAGCTCGCGGTGGGTTGCCGCAACTACCCGCACATCAGCAATAATACTTTTGCTGCCACCGACACGCTCAAAGGTTCGTTCCTGCAAAACCCGCAGTAGCTTCACCTGCATTGGCAGTGGCATATCACCAATTTCATCAAGAAAAAGCGTTCCGCCCTGGGCCAGCTCAAAACGTCCTTTACGTGCGCCAATAGCACCGGTAAACGCCCCTTTTTCGTGCCCGAAGAGCTCACTCTCCAGCAAATCACCGGGAATAGCACCGCAGTTAACCGGAACAAAAGGCCCTTTGTTACGATCAGATAAATCATGAATTCCGCGCGCAACCACTTCTTTACCCGTGCCTGATTCGCCCAGAATCAGCACGTTCGCATCGGTGGCTGACACCTGCTCTATCAACTGGCGCACATGCTTCATTGTGCGGCCGTTACCAATTAACGTTTGTTCTAGCTTGCCACTACCGGGATGCCTTTTTCTGGCCGCCTTTACCGGTAGTTGCTGGTGATAGGCCTGACAATAATGCAGCATATTGGATAGACTGGCGTAATCAAAGGACTCTTCCAGAGGACCGATAACATTGGCTTTTTGTAACGCCTGAAGCTGTTCAATATTAGCGCATATAAAAGGAAGGTGTGGTGCGTCTCCGGCTAATTTATGCAGGTTATCAACGCCATTGCCGGCAATAACGCAAAGTGCGTCTGCAGCAGAGAGTTTGAGAGTGTCTGAAGGAGATATGACTTGAACGGTTTCACCAATAAAGGTTAATACCGTTTCAAAATGCTGACGACGCTCTGGCTTCTGTTCAACCAGGTAGACTATTCTTGTTTTTGTCATAGACGAGTTTACCGCAACGTCCTATTCCGCATTTCCTAACACAAAGGTTTCACCCGCACTGGAAAGATACCATTGTTCCAGTCCATCGACAGTTCGTGACTGTGCAAATGAAACCCACTGATAAAATACATTGCGATGTACTCTCGCTGTCAATCCTCTTTGCATCACAATATAGGGTACGCCCTCTTCCATTGTGAGCGGATGTTCAGAACTTAATACCAGAGTATCACCGATATTCGTGGTTAGCAGCAAGAATTGCTGGTCTTCTTCCTCTCGTTGTTGCCAATCGACAATGACAAAAGGAGTATCTTCAACCGTAATTTTCACTTTTTCGGCAGGTGTTACTAAAAAATAATCACCGTCTTCAACCACTAATACCGAAGCAAATAATTTAACCAGTGCCTGCCGTTTTATCTGACTGCCCTGATAAAACCAGTCACCGTTAGACGCGATATAAATGGGGATCTCACCACAATAAGGTGGATCCCACAACTCAGTTGGTGCATGTTGGTGCTTTTCTAGCTCAGAGATTAAACGGTTCAGAGACATAAATCGAAAGTTAATCGACCAGTTTTTTCTGTCTTAGCAAATACCAAAGCGTAGCTTCAGTGCGGTTTGACACTTTAATGGCTTTAAATATTGCCGATAAATGCACACGAATGGTGCCTTCGGTAATACCCAGAATATTCGCAATTTCTTTATTTGATAACCCCTGCGCCAATAACTGCATAATTTCTAACTGCCGTGGTGACAAAAAGCTTTCCGCACCGCTGGATTTATCGCGCGGTTCATTTAAATGCGGATCATCCGGAATATAACGATCACCATTCAACAGAGAGCGAAGAGCAAGTTTTGCCTGTTCTGCAGAACTGTCTTTGGGTAAATAACTGCGTACGCCCGCCGCCAGTACCTGACGAACCTCAGAAATAGCACGTGGACGCGTAAACAACACAATATGAGTGCGTGGTGCAAGCTTCTTCAAACGTTGCAGCGCAGGTCGAATTTCGGCGTCCGGTAATTCCATTTCAAGAAAAATCAGATCGTAATCATCGGCTGCTAAATAATTCTCTGCGATCTCAAACGATTCAGCTTCATAAATAGAAGGCTGATTCGCATAGTTCGTTAGAATTTGTATAAGACCCGCGCGCATAAAAAACTGCGGGTCAATAATTAGAACTTTCATCCTGAAATCCAAAATAGCACTTATTCAATTAACTTTTAGCATACCTAAAATATAACAGACAGCAAGTTTTTTACGGATATCTCAAGGCGTGACTGTAGTTATGTTAACTTCGTTAACAAAAAGTTTGGGTAACGTCTAGTCGCTTGTACAGTAAAAAAGCTATAGTGTGGCCTATGTTATTTTCTATGGAGTTCAAACAACTATGCGACGTATTGCCTGCTTAGTCATCAGCCTGAGTTTATCCGCTTCAACCTTTGCCGATACCTTATATACCAATATGAAAGGCTATACCCTGACCAGCCCAGCCGGCCAGGACGCTGTACTGAAAAGGTTTTCAACACTATTAGTCGAAAATGGAAAAGTTCAGGCAATGGGTGATAGTTCGCTGGAAGAACGCTTTGCTGATGCTGATAAGATTGTCGATTTGCAAGGCAAGACGGTGTTTCCCGGGCTAACGGATGCTCACGGGCATATACAGAGCTTAGGCAACAGCCTGTTGCAAGTCGATTTACGCAATACCGGCTCCGTTTCTGCTGCGGTACAAAAGGTACGAACTTACGCCGAAGACCAGCCTCAAATGGAATGGATTACCGGTCGCGGCTGGAATCAGGAACAGTGGCAACAAAAAGTATTCCCCAGTGCAGCCCATCTCGATGAAGTGGTCAGTGATCGTCCAGTCTGGCTTATGCGGATAGACGCTCATGCCGGTTGGGCAAACAGCGAAACCTTACGCCGGGCTGGTATTGATAAAGACACTGTTGCACCAGAAGGTGGCGAAATTATTCGTGATGAGCAAGGCAATCCAACCGGCGTGCTGGTCGATAACGCCATGCAGCTGGTTGAAGACATTATCCCGGCGCCCTCACTTCAGCAACAACGCGCAGCCTATGAACTTGCTCTCGAACATTTAATTAAGTTAGGCATCACCAGTGTGCACGATGCCGGCATTAACGCTGACGAAATCTCAGTTTACAAAGGACTTCATAACCAGGGCCGTATGCCTCTTCGGGTTTACGGTATGATAGCAGCGACTGAGCCTAAACTGGCCCAGCTTTTGGCAGAAGGACCTTACCAGACCGACGACCAGAGGCTCACCATTCGCAGCGTAAAAATATACGCTGACGGAGCTCTGGGAAGTCGCGGTGCGGCGCTGCTGGAACCCTACAGTGACGACCACGGCAACCACGGTCTTATGGTCACGTCAGAAGAGAAAATTCAAGACCTTTACCAGTTAATCATTCCACACGGTTTTCAAGTGAACACTCACGCCATTGGCGATCGCGCGAATCGCGTAGTTTTAGATAACCTGGCTAAAGTATACGACCAACTGGGTGGCCGCAATTTACGCAACCGTATTGAACACGCTCAAATTGTGCATCCTGATGACTTAAAACGCTTTGACGACCTTAATCTGATTGCTTCAATGCAACCCACACACGCCACCAGCGACAAAAACATGGCAGAAGACCGACTGGGTACCGAGCGCATGGCGGGTGCTTATGCGTGGCAGACATTATTGGATCAGGGAACGGTTATTGCCGCCGGCTCAGACTTCCCGGTCGAACTGGCTAACCCGTTTTACGGACTGCACGCAGCCGTTACACGCCAAGACAGAAGCAATATGCCTGCCGGTGGCTGGTATCCAGAAGAAAAGATGAGCCTGGAACAAGCATTACGGGCGTTTACCATTGATGCTGCTTACAGCGCCTGGCAGGAGAAGTCACTAGGCTCACTCGAGCCGGGCAAATGGGCTGACTTTATCGTGTTGGACCAGAATCCCTTTGCGATTGAATCCAGCGATATTTGGCAAACCAATGTTGAACAAACTTATGTTGCCGGCGAACGTGTTTATTAGAAAGGATGCACCATAATGAACGATGATTTTCTGTTTTCCGAAGACGAGCCCGAAACACTCGAAGAGGAAGAAGCGGAACCCTATAATGTCCTGATTGTTGATGACGATGAAGAGATTCACACCATCACCAAAATGGCTTTGGGTGAATTTAAGCTGGACGGGCGTCCACTTAAGTTTCATTCCGTTTATTCCGGCCAAGACGCTATCGCGTTTTTGCAGGACAATAGCAACATTGCCATGATGCTACTCGACGTGGTGATGGAAACCGACCATGCAGGCTTAGACGTTGCCCGCTGGGTGCGGGAGAGCCTGAAAAACCGTCTGGTCAGAATTGTTTTGCGCACCGGACAACCGGGCCAGGCACCAGAGGAAGACGTCATCGCGCGCTATGACATCGACGACTATAAAGAGAAAACCGAGCTGACCTATCGTAAGTTGGTCACTCTGATGTACTCCTGTCTCCGCGCCTACCGCGATTTAAAATCCATTGAGCGCAATAAGCGGGGGCTGGAAAAAGTCATCAACGCCTCCGCTGAGGTGTTTTCTGCGCGCTCCATGCAAGGGCTTTGTCAGGGGATACTAGAACAATTAGTGGCGTTAATTACTCTTTCCGACGATGCCATGTATTGTCGAATGGATTCTCTTACCGCCAGTTCGGATACTAACGATCCATTTGAAATTATCGGTGGTACCGGCGAGTATGAAAATGCGGCAGGACAGCCCATCCAAAGTGAAATTGACTGGGACATTGTCAAGCCCATGCAGCAAAGCTCGCAAAATGTGGACTTTCGAATTGTGGACGGCAATTATTATGGGCTCTATAAAACCAGCAGCTCACGTCAGTACTTACTGTTTATTCGTGGGGTCCGTGACTTATCTGAGCTGGATCAAAATCTACTCGGTCTTTTTGTGAATAATAGCTCTATTGCTATCGATAACCTGCAAGCCACAGAGAACGAGCGGGAAGCTCAACGCGAGCTCCTTTACAGCGTCGGCGAAGCCATTGAAAAGCATTCAATTGACGAAATCAGCCACCATGTAAAACGTTCCGCGGAAATGGCTGGGCAATTGGCCATTTTCTCGGGAGCCACGCACGAGCAAGCGGAAGCCTTAAAGCAAGCCGCTTCGGTTTACGATATTGGCAAAGTGTCTGTGCAAATGGAGTTAGCGCAACGAGCCGATGTTCTGACTATTCATGACTATGAAGAAATTATGCAAAAAGTCATTCAAGGGCACGATTACCTGAACCAGACCGATACCGCGGTAGCCAAAATTGCCGCCGCTATCGCACAGGATATTCACGAACGCTGGAACGGATCGGGCTTCCCAAGTCAGAAAGTGGGCAAGGACATCGATCTAAATGCGCGCATACTGACCATTACCAGTCACTTTGATGCACTGCGCACGCAACGCACTTATCGTGACGCGAAAGAATCGGAAGATGCGGCGGATTACCTGTTACAACACAGTGGTAAATTTTTCGACCCGGAGCTGGTCGGCCTGATGCTGGATAATCTGGATGCTATGGAAAAAATACGCCAGCGCTACTTAGACAAAAAGTGAGATATAATGGGACAGACGTCCCTAATCCATAAGGAGTTACCATGGATTTACAAGCAATGCGCCGCGAATACGGGCTAGGCAGCCTGCACCGCGAGCAGCTGGAATCGGATCCGGTAAAACAATTTGAAAGGTGGATGCAGCAAGCAATAGACAGCAATCTGCTAAGTGATCCTACCGCTATGACTCTGGCCACGGTCAATGCTGAACAGATGCCCAGTCAACGTATTGTGTTGCTGAAAGGTTACGACCTTAAGGGCTTTCGTTTTTACACCAACAAAAACAGCCATAAAGGCCAGGACATCAGCGCAAACCCTACGGTCTCCCTGCACTTTGCCTGGCTCCCCTTAGAGCGGCAAATCAGTATTATTGGTAACGCCGTGCCGCTGGACGATGAAGCCAACGACCGTTACTTTCATTCGCGCCCTAAAGAAAGCCAGATTGCAGCTCTTGCTTCGCAACAAAGCCGTCCGGTAGAAAGTCGTGACGTGCTGGAGAGCCATTATCAGTCGCTACTGAAAGAATACCAGCACACTGAAGTACCACGCCCCCGTCACTGGGGTGGTTACTGTGTTGAACCACAGCAATTCGAATTCTGGCAAGGCGGCCAGCATCGACTGCATGACCGCTATGTTTACACTCAGGACAGAGCCAACTGGCGTATTACTCGTTTACAGCCATAGGCAGCTTTACATCACAGAATTCAGCGCAACGCTGCAGAACCTTCAAGGTAGCGTTGCTGTAACAAACCCCGTTTTGCAACTGCTCCCGTTTGCGCTGCTGCGCCGCCTCCCCGGGAATGCGCACCGGTTGCTCAGGATTCACCGCCGCACTCTTTCGACTGTCGTCCAATAAGTCATCAACCTGCTGTAAAAACTCTTGTTTGTCGCCAAAGGCTTCCGGGTCAATTACCTGTACCCAGATTGAATTTGCATCACCGTCTTCAGCGCCCTGCCGGCGGCCATACTGACTCAAGGCCATAGACCAAATTTCGCTGAACAGCGTCAACCCATAACCTTTATAACCCAACTGTTCACCGCCCAATGGCGCAATCGCGCTGCCTGGCGACTCGAAAAAGGTAAGCGGATCGTCGGTCCACTCACCATCCGGTTGAATTAAGGCTTTGTAAGGTAACTTAGTACCGTTTGCTTTAGCCTGGCGTACTTTCCCGGCTGCCGTCATAGAAAAGCTAATATCCAATAATAAAGGCTCGCTGGAGCTGGGCACGCCAATGGCAAAAGGATTAGGAGAAAACACGGGTTCTTTACCGCCAAACGCGGCCACAGCGCGCTGCCCCGGCGTCGAGCACATGAGGCTAACAACCAACCCCTGTTCTGTTGCTATCGTCAAATAAGCGGCCAAAGATGCCACGTGCTGGCTACGACGTACCACAATTGTTCCGGTACCTGCCTTTTTCGCCATTTTGCTGGCCGCATCAATAGCCTGCGGTACCACATAGGGTCCGGGCAAAAGCTGCGCGTCCCAGTTAGCAACCGCCGCGCGCTCACTTAACACCAACGGTTCCCCTTTCGCCAGACTCTTGCCGTCCCGCAGCCACTGGCAATTATTTAACAAACGAATTAATCCATGGGTGCTAAACCCTAATAAATCGCCTTCCAGCAAATAGTAACTCACATGACGTGCCACCTCGCCGGACGCTCCGGCTTCAGTCAAACAGTCACGCGCCCAGTTCGATAATTTTGAATAATCAAAACAAACAACATCAGTACTCATGAAATTTCCTCTTGGTCACGGCCTGCAGGTCGTTTAAGCTACGTATACGACATTATCAAGGAGTAGAGATTGTGTCATCAGCAAACACAATAAACCGCATTGCCCTAATAACCAGTGGCGGTGATGCACCCGGCATGAATGCCGCTATCCGCGCAGTGGTTCTTACAGCGGAAAACTACGGTATTGAAGTCATGGGCTTTCGCCATGGCTATGAAGGACTGTTGAATAACGAGTTTGTAAAACTTGACCGCGAAGACGTTGAGCATATTTTGCAATATTCCGGCACCATTATTAAAAGTGCCCGTAGCGAACGTTTTAAAACCGAAGAAGGTGGGCGTGAAGCAGCGACCAACCTGGATGCTCATCAAATTGATGCCTTTATTGTCATTGGTGGTGACGGCTCGTTCCGCGGCGCTGAGCACCTGTCAAACTTCTGGGAAGGACCCATTGTCGGCATTCCCGGCACTATCGATAATGATCTGTTTGGCACTGATCACACTATTGGCTATGACACAGCGGTCGAAACCGCTATGGACGCGTTGGATAAAATCCGGGATACCGCCGAAGCCATGGACCGCGTCTTTATTGTCGAAGTCATGGGACGCAATGCCGGCTATATTGGTATTAGTAGTGCCATGGCCAGTGGTGCCGAACGAATGATTTTGCCGGAGCTGCAAAAAGACAAGCCATTAACTGTTGATGCGCTGGTTAAGCATATAGAATCCGTACAACGGGTTCGTGGAGACTCCAGCTACGTGATGGTATTGTGCGAAAACCAATGGCCTGGCGGTGCAGTTCGACTTGCTGAGCAGTTAGAGGGCCGTCTTAATTTTCCATGTCGGCCATGCTTACTGGGGCACGTGCAGCGTGGTGGCCGGCCTACCGCCATGGATCGTATTTTGGCGACCCGGTTGGGGGTGCATGCAGTGGAACTCGTTCGCCAGCATAAAACAGCGGTTATGGCGGGTGTTACTGCAAATGAGTTAAGTGAGACCCCTTTTGTAGACACGTGGACTCAACGTAAAAAACTCAGCGAAGAACTGATTAATATTCAACAAAGTCTGTTTAATCCGATCAAAAAAGATCGCAATAAATCGACAAAGTAACAGAGGTCTGTAACGACAATGCCCGTAACGCAACTAACGGTGCCACTACCCGTACCATTAAATGATCCGAGCCGCCCTTTTTTTGGCGCACAACACAGCACCGATCTCCATTCGGGGCATACCCATATTCTGGGGTTTGGTTTTGATGGTACCGCTTGTTTTCGTAAAGGCACCAAAGAAGGCCCCGACGGTTTACGCGCGGTTTCTGAGGACATCGAATCGTACTCGCCCTATCTGGATGCCGATCTAGAAGACCAAACCTTCTACGATTTAGGCAATTTGCGGCTGGGCTTCGATGAAGACGAAGAGAAACAGTGGCATCATGCTGTGCATGACTTTAACGCTATTTTTGATTCGTGCGATTTAGCGAAGGAAAACATCAAACTGCTGACGCTGGGCGGAGAGCACTCAATTTCCTATGCGCCTATCGTTAAGTATTTAAAGCAATACCCTGACATGGTGTTGCTACACCTAGACGCGCACGCTGACTTACGTGATGGTTTTCTTGGTTACCACTATTCGCATGCGTCCATTATTCGTCGTTCCGTTGACCACTTTGGTCCGGGCCATGAGTTGATTCAATATGGCATTCGCTCAGGAACCCGCGACGAATACCAATGGATGAAAGAAAATAAAACCATCCGCAGCTCGCGCAAAGAGTTCCTCGACAGTGTGGAAGCTATTGCTAAAGACCGTCCGGTTTATTTGACCTTAGACCTGGATTACTTCGACCCCTCCTTTTTCCCTGGCACAGGCACGCCAGAGCCAGGCGGCGAAGATTTCCATTCTTTTGTCAGCCTGATGAAGCTGTTGCGGCAAAAAAATCTGGTCGGTGCCGATGTGGTTGAACTGTCGCCGCAAATAGACCCTACCGGCAATTCCGACGTGTTCGCTGCTAAAATTGTTCGCGAATTACTCCTCGTTTTACAACAGTCGGGAGCCTGAGATGTCAGACTGGAATATCGATCAAGCAGAAGAGTTGTACGGCGTTAATCGCTGGGGTGCCGGGTATTTTTCTATTGGAGACAATGGCAATATTCAAATCCGTCCGAACCATCGCTTGCCCGATGTCACTATTGATATGAAAGAAGTGGTGGATGAAATTGTGTCGGAAGGCATTCAGTTTCCGGCCGTTATCCGCTTCCATGACATTTTGCGCTCGCAGGTTGAAATCATTAACGAGACCTTCGGTAAATTAATTACCGACGCCAATTATCAGGGCGAGTACTGCGGTGTATTTCCCATTAAGGTTAACCAGATGCGCGAAGTGGTCGAGGAGATCATGGATGCGGGCGAACCCTACAATTACGGTTTAGAAGCAGGTTCTAAACCAGAGTTGATGGCAGTGATGGCGTACAACGACAACCCCGACGCGCTGACCATTCTTAATGGCTACAAAGACAAAGATTATCTCAAACTGGCACTGTTGGGCCGTCAGCTTAAACGCAAAATGATCATTGTGATTGAAAAGTTCAGCGAACTGGAAATGCTGATACCCTTGGCGAAAGAAATGGGTGTTGAACCCATGATTGGCCTGCGCTCAAAAATGATGGTGAAAAGCTCAGGTAAATGGGCAGGCTCCAGCGGTGACCGGGCTAAGTTCGGTTTAAGCATTGCTGAAATTCTGAATGTTATTGAGCGCCTGCGCGAAGAAGACATGCTGCACTGCGCCAAATTGCTGCATTTCCATATTGGCAGCCAGTTATCCGATATTCGCAAAATTAAAGAAGCCGTGAATGAAGGCGCGCGCCTGTACGCCAAGCTGGTACAAGAAGGTGTGCCGCTAGAATACCTGGATATTGGTGGTGGCCTCGGCATTGATTACGACGGCACCAGCACCACCAGTGACTCCTCACGCAACTATTCAACCGAGGAGTATGTTGCCGACGTGGTCTGGGGCGTGAAACAAATTTGTGATTTAGAAGAAGTCCCGCACCCGAACTTAGTCAGCGAAAGCGGCCGGGCAATGACCGCGCACCACAGCTGCGTTGTTACCAATATTGTTGGTGAAATGAAGCCCGCTGGTACACAATTTGATATCAGCGCCAGCGAAGACGAGCACATTCTGGTCAAGAATATGCGCGAGTTGCACAGCTCCGGCGACCAATTCCACCCGCAGGAACGTTACAACGACGCCGCGGGTTACAAACAAAATGCTTATGAAGCTTTTAAGCTGGGTATTTTGTCGCTCACCGAGATGGCTAAGCTGGATACCATGTACTGGCAGATACTGGCCGACATTCATCAAGCACTGGATAAAGACAGTTATGTCATGCAAGAGCTGGAAGAGTTGGAAGACATGCTCGCCAGCCAATACCTGTGTAACTTCTCAGTGTTCCAGTCTGCCGCAGATACCTGGGCCATAGGCCAAGTGTTACCCGTAGTGCCAATTTCACGTCTGGACGAGCAACCCGAGGTACGCTGCTCTATTGTCGATATTACCTGCGATAGTGACGGTAAGCTCAGTAAATACATTGAAGGGACTGAAATCAGCGATCATATTCCCATGCACAACCTGCGCAAAGGTGAGGACTACCATGTGGGTTTATTTCTGACCGGTGCGTATCAGGACGTTATGGGCGACATGCATAATCTGTTTGGTCGGCTCACCGAGGTTCACGTGTACTGCCACGACGACGAACCCGGTGACTTCTATATTGAAGAAGTGGTACCGGGCACCTCGGCCGAAAAAGTACTGCAAACCATGCAATACAATACCGAGTACATGGCCAAAACCGTGAAGAAGCAAATTGACCGTCAAGTGCGTAAAGGCTCACTGGCTCCACGTGAAGGGGTTCGCTGGACCAACTTCTACGAGCACTGCTTAGCCGGCAGCACCTACTTGCGTGTTGAATAATTCAGCAAAACAGGCGTGTAGTGCGCAATTACTGAGCAAACAGTAAAAAAGCAACGAAAAGCGGTTGACTCGAAACCGAAAAAAACGTTTAATACACGCCGTTGCCCGGATAGCTCAGTCGGTAGAGCAGAGGATTGAAAATCCTCGTGTCGGTGGTTCGATTCCGCCTCCGGGCACCACCATCCCTTCCAATGCCGTCCATACTTGTACTTTAAGCCTTTATTAATCAAGTACTTGGACGGGGTTGGAGTCTTTTTTAGTCCTTTCTGGTTCAGTAACATCCACACTTTTTAGTACACTGTTTAGTAACACAGAACAAAATGTACTAAAGGCGTGTTACTAAAATGGCTCGTATAACTAAACCGTTAAGTGCTCGAGAAGTCAGTGAAGCTAAGCCTAAAGACAAAGAATACAATCTTTATGATGGGCAAGGACTTCAACTAAGAGTTAAACCTTCTGGTAAGAAGGTTTGGGTCTTTAATTATTTTGAGCCTTTCACTAAACGCCGCAGAAATTTAACGCTTGGTACTTTCCCTGATTTGTCTCTAGCGCTAGCACGTGAAAAGCGCCAGCAAAATAGGGAGCTACTCGCCCAGGATATCGATCCCATATCTCATCGTGACGAGCAATTCGAGGCAAAGCGGGCTGCCGCTGGCAATACATTCAAAGCAGTAGCTGAGCGTTGGTTCGAGATACACAGCAAGGACTTAAAGCCTGGCACAGCTCAAAAGCTCTGGCGCTCGCTAGAGAATGACGTGTTCCCACGAATCGGATCAATCCCCATTAAGCAGTTAACGGCACCGAAAGCCATAGAAGCCATTGAGGCACTTACCAAACGCAATAGCTTTGAAATGGCACGTAAGGTCGCTCGCCGGATGAATAACGTAATGTCTTTCGCCTGTAACGTCGGTTACATCAAACATAACCCTCTTACAGGGATTAAAAAGGTGATCCCATCATCAGATGTTAAGAACATGCCAACACTGGCTCCTGATGAGTTACCGGAGCTCATGCGAGCTTTAAACTTTGCCAATATTAAATACGTGACACGTTGCTGCGTATTTCGGTCTATCCGGACAGCGATTCCGGCATCATTCGGACAAGCGTTCCGGTGTCATCCGGACAAGTTA
>NZ_JAVFHZ010000011.1:0-36507 GCF_033052755.1 Idiomarina solivarensis
GAGATTTATCTCGCCCCGTCAAGCGCTTTTCCTGCCTTTTTAACTGTTTCTTTACTGACTGCGTAAAGTTTCAGCAACACGCTGTTTTTCTCACCAAACTAAGGCCAGACATGACCTATTATCCTCTATCTGCTATAAAGGTGATAATAGCTTTTAACCTAGGAGCACACTTATGGCCGATATCCGCAGTTACGCTGAATATGAGCCAACTATAGGAGAACGAGTCTATTTAGACCCGAGCTCAGTTATTGTCGGTAATATTTCGATTGGTGATGACAGTAGTGTATGGCCAATGGTTTCAGCACGAGGCGACGTTAACAGCATTACTATTGGTAAACGCAGCAACATTCAGGACGGAACCGTTCTTCACGTCACACGCAAATCCAACGCTAACCCAGACGGACACCCCCTCGTTATTGGCGATGACGTCACGGTAGGGCACCACTGTATGTTGCATGGTTGCAAGCTGGGCAATCGCATCCTGGTTGGGATGTCCGCGGTCATAATGGATGATGTAGTTATCGAAGATGATGTCATTATTGGCGCAGGCAGTCTTATCCCTCCGGGCAAGCGTCTGGAGAGCGGCTATTTATATGTGGGCAGTCCGGCGGAAAAGAAACGTCGCCTTAATAACAGTGAAACCAGCTTTTTAAGCCAGTCAGCGCAAAACTACGTTGAATTGAAAGATGACTACCTTTTGCAGGTAGGCCCAGTGTCTTAATTTAATGAAAGCGTCGACTTTCTAGTCTCGAAAAAGTCAGCAGGCCGGATAAGTCCTTTAACCGGCCTGCAACAATATGTACGACTCCCTCATGAATTTCGACAATACCTTTCACCCAAAGTAAATTGCTGGTCAGGAAACTTTGCCGAAACTGGCGAGCCGTATGCGCCCAAACCACAACGTTACTGTTGCCACTTTCATCCTCCAGAGTTAAAAAGGTGACGCCGCTACGAGTTCCCGGCCGCTGCCGGCAAGTAACCAACCCCGCCACAGTAAGTACTTGCCCCGATCGACAAGCGAGTAGGTCGCTTGCCATTACGCAGTTCTTTAGCTCTGGATTATTCCTTAATAAAGCCAGTGGGTGGCGACCTAATGTCAGACCTGTCGACTCATAGTCTGCTTTTATATTGTCTGGCTCGCTCGGTGCTGTTAACTGACGGGTAGGGCGATCCTGGACTTTAGCAAACAACGGCATTTGCTGATCACTCATGGACAGACTTTCCCAATGCGCCTGATGGCGATGCCCGACGATGCTTTTTAAAGCATCGGCACGGGCCAGTGCGTTGATATCGGAATCTCGCAATCCGCTTTGTCGTAACTCATGAAGACTGGCAAAACCTTCTTCCGGTCTTTGGCTCAATGTTTGTTTAACTCTGGTTTCGGATATTCCCTGAATTTGTCTTAACCCGATGCGTACGGTTTCGCTAGAATTCGAATCACTTTTAGGTAGCCAACAGTAGTCCCAGCCGCTGCTGTTAATATCTGCCGGAAGGAATTTGACGCTGTGCCGTTGTGCATCCTGCACTAGCTGAGATGCCGAATAAAACCCCATTGGCAGGCTATTAAGCAACCCCACATAAAATGCGGCTGGGTGATAAGTCTTAAACCAGGCTGACACATAAGCCAGATTAGCGAAGCTAGCAGAGTGAGACTCAGGAAAACCGTATTGTCCAAAACCACAAATTTGCCGAAATAGACGTTCTGCAAACTCTTGTTTATACCCCCGTTCCAGCATGCCGCTAATCAACTTGTCTTCAAAGCGGGTTAAGTGCCCACTTTGTCCCCATGAAGCCATCGCTCGACGGAGTTGGTCAGCCTCTCCGCCGCTAAAGCCGGCCGCAACCATAGCCAGCTTGATCACCTGCTCCTGGAAAATTGGCACCCCAAGGGTTCTTTCTAATACAGACTTCACCTCATTGCTGGGGTACTCCACCGCTTCAAGACCCGCCCGACGACGTAAGAAAGGGTGGACCATGTCACCTTGTATCGGCCCGGGCCGCACAATTGCAATTTGAATGACTAAGTCATAAAAGGTTTTTGGCTTTAACCGGGGCAGCATGTTCATTTGTGCCCGCGACTCAATCTGGAAAATACCCATAGAGTCGGCAGTTTGCAGTTGTTGATAAACCCGGCTGTCTTCCTGAGGAATAGTTGCCATAGTCAGTTGCTGTTCATTACGAGCATTAATGAGCGCCAGCATTTTTCGTAATGCCGTTAACATGCCCAGCGCCAGCACATCCACCTTCAATAATCCCAGACTTTCCAAATCGGTCTTATCCCACTGAATAACGGTTCTGCCCGTCATTGACGCATTTTCTACCGGAACCAGTCGTGATAATTCATCCGCAGCAATCACAAAGCCACCAACGTGTTGAGACAAGTGCCTGGGTGTGCCCATCAATTGCCCGGTAAAATGCAGGAGATGCTGGCCACGCACCGAGCTGGTCACTTCAGGATGCTGCTGTGTTAACTGTTGCTGCCAGCTTAGCTCTTTGTCTCGCGGATCTAAGTTACTGCGGTAATAGTCTAATTGCTGTTCACTAAACCCCAGCACTTTACCAACATCACGAAAAGCACTTTTAAAACGATAAGTAATAACAGTTGCGGCCAAAGCTGCCCGCTGCCGACCGTACTTTTGATAAATGTATTGAATGACTTCTTCACGCCGTTCGTGCTCAAAGTCCACATCAATATCCGGCGGCTCATTTCGCTCCTTAGAAATAAACCGCTCGAACAGTACCTGAATTTGCGCCGGGTTAACGGCAGTAATCCCCAGGCAATAACACACAACGGAGTTTGCTGCGGAACCGCGCCCCTGAAACAGAATACCCCGATCACGCGCAAAACAGACCAAATCGTGAATGGTCAAAAAGAAGGGTTCATAACGTTGCTCTTTTATCAGGGCAAGTTCTTTAATATAAAGCGCTTTGACTGACGCAGGAACACCTTCCGGATATCGCCAGCGAGCTCCTTGCTCGGTTAACTGTTTTAAATAATCTGAGGCACTTATACCCTCAGGAACCAGCTCTGCCGGGTACTCATAGCGAAGTTCAGACAGGCAAAACCGGCACTGGTTAGCAATAATCACGCTTTCTGCTAACCATTTTTGCGGGTAGCACTGTTGCAATTCACTGATACTGCGTAAGTGTCGCTCGGCATTATCACTGGCTAACCCGGGTTGATGTACTAACGAGCCACCCTGTTGAATCGCATTAAGAATGTCGTGTAACGGTTGCTGATTTGCATTCACCATTCGGACATCACCGGCGCAAGTGACTTTCACTTTAAGTGCCTTTTGCAAATCAACCATGGCCTTAAATGCCTGTTTATCATTAGCCTGATAATGACGCTCGTACAGCAACCAAAACCGCTGCTGCCATACAGACTTAAGCTTTTTACCAATCGCCATAAGCTGAGTTTGCTCAAACGCAGGCTGCCAGAGTAAAAAGCATTGAGAAAGCCCGTTAAAAAAGTCATCGATACTAGCCTGATAGTGGCCTTTTTCACTGCGGCTGCGAAACAAAGTAATCTTTCTGCAAAGCTGCGCATAGGCTTCACGGGTTGGGGCCAGCAAAACAAAAACACCTATATTGGTTACCCGAAACTCACTACCAACAATGAGTTTAATATCTCGTGCTTTCGACGCCTGATAGGCTTTAACAATACCTGCTACCGAGCATTCGTCCGTTATCGCTATGGCAGAATAACCGAGTTCATCGGCGCGAATGACCAAGTCCTCCGGCGAAGCCGCAGAGCGCAAAAAGCTGTAGTGGCTTAAACTGTGTAGTTCAGCAAAAATCTCCTGCATATCAACTAAACCAGCCTTGCAGATACCATTGCCCGTCTTCAAAGTAGAGCCACCCAACACGCTGACGTACATCTTTTGCAGTCCAGTAATCCCGAGTTATGTTTCTGGCATCCCACCAACCGCAGGTCTTTCGTTCAGGTCCCTCCCTTAGTTGCCATAAATCTATTGAGGTTGGCTCTGGAGACGTTAATAACCAAAGAGGGCGCTTTGGTGATGCGGACAGTGAAGGAGGCTTTTCACCCGGCGGCCGCGGGAATTCATTCGTGCCAGGTCTGGGGTCGTCATTCATTGCAGGAGAAAACACGGCCCGGTCACCTAATTTTGCCTGCAGCCGGCCGATAAGCTGCAAGGTTTCATGACGATGCTGTTGCCCACCAAAAAAGTGCTCATTGCGCTGCTCAGCACACAGTAGTTCGCCAGCCACCAATCTAATTTCCAAAACCGGTGCCGGCAAAGGATAAGACTCCATTTTCAACTGTAATAAAGACAGAAAGCTGTGGCCGCGCCAGCCTTTGTCGGCTAGCGCGACCGGAATAATAGAGGGCGGAGCATCTCGATGGTGCAGTTCAATGCTTATCTGCTGAACTACTTTTTGCCGCTGGTAGAAAAAGTCTTCCATCTCACCAAATAGTCGCTTTAGCGGGAACAACAAACCTTGCCAGTGAGGTATTTCCGTTACCAGATCCAAGCTTTGCTGAAACGTTTCCGGTGGTATAAAAAAGTCATAACTTTTCTGACTTCGCCCCTGCAAGCGCTCCAGGTGTAACTGTGTCTCTAAACCAAACTGACCGCCGACTTCGGCTGCGGATAGCTGCATCAGTTCACCCAATTGACGAAAGCCGGTCGCCTGGCAGTCTTTTTCTACTTTTGCGCTTAAACCGGCCGCGTTAATAGGCAGTTGGGCCAGCAACTGAGCTGACTCGTCGGTGCTTAGCGAAACGGGGCTATCGTATTCCGCTAAAAGCTTTGCCGCTAACGGGTTATCCGCACAAGCCAGTTGAGCGGTAACCGGTAACGCACGAACCTCTCGGTGTAAAACATCAGATACTGCATTTAACCCGCCGTACAACTGACTCAAGCTGCTCAGTTCAATGGCAATGCCTTGGGGTGGATAGAGAACCAACTTAGCAGCCCATTGATATAGACGGGTAGCCAGCTGGTGCAACACCTGTTGTTCCCGCTCAGGACAGTACTCCACTAACTGAAGCTGCTCACAAAGCGAAATAGCCATCACTGTTTGCAGCAATGGCTTCACGCCAGCTTCCTGCGCTAAAACGTTGCATTGTACGATAACAGAGTGATTGCTCTGCAACTGATAAAAAGCCAAAGGCAGGGTGTTGATATCAGGCTGTAACCGGCTTCGGTTATCCAGCAATAATTGTGGAAAATGACAGTATAGCCACATTTAATTTAGGCCAATATTTTCCAGTGGCCAGCCCGCTTTGCGTTTTAGCAGATCGACTCTGACGCCTGTATCTGAGAGCTTTAACCGTAATCGGTTCGAGTAAGCCCGGGCTTCTTCAGTTAAAGCGGGCTCACTCAACACAACCCCCATTTGCCCAGTTTGAGTGGCCTTATACCAACGACGAACACAGTGAGCTGAAGCGTTTTTTTGTCCAAACCAGCCCAAAGCCACTGCGTTTTTTGTTTGCAATACCTGCTCAAAAGCCCAGGCGGCTTTATCCACACTCGTTTGAATGACCACCTGCATAGATTCACTAAGCCCATAGTAATGTAGGCCTGCAGCAGATAACCAAGCCGGCGGGTTTATCCAGAAAACTGAGTGGTTTTGCTGCACCGCCTGCTGAATTAGCGGCAACAATAGCGCCTGCTCAGAGAATGGGGTTTGCAACTGCCATTCATGTAATCCCGGAGACTGCCAGCCCCCTCCAAGTGCCTTGTCTAGCGCCGGAAAGCCTGTGCTTAACGTTGTATCCTGGCTGCCTTCGACCTGGCCATGCCAGATAAGCCCCTGTTTAATAAGAGTCTGAAGCTTTGTTTGCATAACACCTCCAACACTGTATATTTATACAGTAACATTAATTTTTACGGGTTAGCAACAGACATCATTCTTAGCTTCAGTTATCATTTATTACATTATTTATAATTAGGGTAAGGCAACATGCTGACATCAATACTTATTCCCTTTAGAGTCGTTATTAACCTTTTATGGGGAATTATCACTACCGCCATTATCGGCGGACTGATTATTGCTGTCGGTGTATTTAAAGTCTTATTACCTTTTAAAGCCCCTCAACGTATTTGCTCGCAACTGGGCAATGGATTGTTCAGAGTTTGGGCTTACTGTATGTCGATGATGTTCCAGCTGACTCAACGCATGCAGTGGCATATCAAGGGCGACCTCGATATCCATGAAAAGGGTTGGTATATGGTCATGGCAAATCACCGTAGCTGGGTCGATGTCGCCGTACTGATGCACTTGACCCGCCGACACATGCCAATGCCTCGCTTTTTTTTAAAATCACAACTTATGTGGGTACCGGTTATTGGCTGGGGCTGCTGGGTACTGGATATGCCTTTCATGAAACGTTACTCAAAGGCTTTATTAGAGAAAAAGCCACACTTAAAAGGCAGGGACATTGCCACTACGACCCGCTCCTGCGCAAAGTTTCGTCACATTCCGACAACCGTTGTGAACTTTTGCGAAGGTACGCGCTTTACTCCAGAAAAACACAAGAAAAAACACAGCCCTTTTCGTAACCTACTACCGCCAAAAGCAGGTGGTACCGCGTTTTCGCTACAAATAATGGGAAGTCAGTTTGAAGCAATTTTAGACATTACCATTGTCTATCCAGGTAGTGATAAGCGCCCTGTCGTCTGGCATCTACTCAGCGGACAGCTCAAAAACGTCTATGTTGATATAAAGACATTACCTATTACTGACGATTTAATCGGTGATTACGCTAGTGATGAGGCGTTTAGGAACCACTTTCAAGAGTGGTTAAATAAACGCTGGCAAGAAAAAGACCAAACCATTGATGCAATGCGTAAGGAAATTCACAGCACCCGCTAAGGGAGTTTTATAATGGACTTTGAGTTTATAAAAGAATGGCTGCAAAAGTTCGGAATTGAGAGCAACCTACAGGAATTGAGCCTTGCCATCAGCTCACTACTGGTTTTATTTGGCTGTTACTTTGTCTATGCCTTAGCGCGTTGGATTATCAACCACGCCATCGACCGGCTGCTAAGCAAAGCACCCGAGCGATGGTATAAAGCGCTGGTTAATAGCGGATTTTTTAAGCGCTGTGCCAACCTGGCTCCAATTGTCGTCATACACAGCTTCATACCTATTCTGTTCATAGATAACTTTGAGAGCTGGCAGTCACCGCTGCGCACAGTCGTCGGAATTTACCTCACCTGGGTGATCACCAGCATCCTTACCGCGTTAGCAAACGTCGTCTCTATTGCTTATGACTACAGTTACAAAGCACGTGAAGTGCCTATTACCGGTGTTATACAGGTCATAAAATTGATTCTGGTATTGATGGCAATCATTATTACCATCGCTATTATTATGAACAAGTCTCCCATGTATCTGCTCAGCGGCTTTGGTGCCATGACAGCTATTTTAATGGTGGTCTTCAGGGACACGCTAATGGGCTTTGTGGCCGGAGTGCAACTGGCAACCAACCGTATGGTCGCTATTGGTGACTGGATTGAGCTGCCTGATCACAATGTTGACGGCACCGTCCAGGAGGTTGGGCTAATTACGGTGCAAGTTGAGAACTGGGATAAAACCATTGTGTATTTACCCACCTACGTATTAATTCATGAGTCGTTTAAAAACTGGCAGGGAATGATTAATACCGGTGGCCGTCGCATGCGTCGATCATTAATGATTGACCTGGACAGTTCCAAACTTCTTTCCGAAGAACAACTAGAAGAACTTGCTAAAAAACACTTCAATCAATCTGTCGACGACTGGTTAAAAGCCAATGAGCTGGAAAAGCCTGTCAGCAACTTAACGGTGTTTCGGGTCTTTACGGAAAACTATCTGAGAAACCATAAGCAGGTACGCGACGACCTCACTCTCATGGCGCGTCTGATGCAACCCACCCCAGCAGGATTACCATTGGAGATTTACGCGTTTTGCAAACAAACAGACTGGACAAAATACGAGGCAGTACAAAGCTCTATTGTAGAATATTTATATAGTGTGATGCCGGACTTTGGACTGAAAAATTACCAATATTTAAATAACAATCAGGCCTTCTCCCAGACTGAAGAAGGCGCATATTGTCAGTACAAACCAGAGTCCTGAGTTACTTTTCTAACAGGTAACCAGCTAAGTCAGAGAAGTCTTCAGCAAAATTATTGCTGTCACGGAAGCCCTGTGGCAGCATTTTGTACTTTCCATTGACGATAAAGGTTGGAGTTGCATTAACACCCAATTCTGTTGCACGACGATCCATATTCGCGGCAGCAGCACGAACACTGAAGCTCGCCATCGCTTTATCAAATTCCTCACCAGAAACGCCGTTTACAATAAAGACGTTGCGAATATCTTGTTTGCTGGTCAGCATGCTATTTTTATTAAAGTTATAATCAAAAATTGCAGCGGTAAGCTCATCTTCTTTATCTAGCTTCTGTGCGACCACAAACGCTTGAGTCATGGTTTCACCAACATCACCGGTAGGGCTGATAAAAGACACATGCGACTTTTCGAAAGCTTCCGGGTACGTTGCTTCCAGCTCTTTTGCTATCGGCTCGAACCGGTAGCAGTGAACACAGTAAAATGAGAAAAACTCTGCAATTTCCGGAGTACTGGTCGCTTCATCGGCTATTACTTCATAGTGAACACCTTCTTCAAAATCCTGAGCCTGAGCAAAACCTGCTGTTAGCATTAATGCTCCGACAAAACCCATTAACCACTTTTTCATTGTCATTTCCTGTTATCTGTTAACACTATCGATTTAAATTATCGGTTTAAACTATCCGTTAAAGCCAAGGTTTATCGGGGCTTCATCCAACCCCGCTAATTGTTCTTTCAATGCCAGAATCTGCTGTTCCCAATAACGGCTTTCCGAAAACCAGGGAAACGCTCTCTGAAAAGCACTATCTTGCCAGCGACGCGATAACCATGCCATATATTGAATGATTCTGAAACTGCGCAAAGGTTCAATTAATATCAGCTGAGCGGTATCGAATTCACAAAAATCCTCATAGCCGGTCAGCATAGCGTCCATCTGCAACGTCTGCTCCTGATGCGGCCCATTCAGCATCATCCATAAATCCTGTACCGCAGGGCCAGAGCGACAATCATCAAAATCGACGAAGGTCAGCTTTTCTTCATACTGCAGAATATTCCCGATATGGCAGTCGCCGTGCAGACGCTGGTAATCAAAATCCTTCAACGGTGTAGAACGTAGACGTTCACTTAAGGGATCAAGAATGGCAAAAAAGGCGTCTTTTAGCTCAGTGGGCAATAAAGCGGACTGTCTCAACTCAGCAACGGACTGCTCGACAAAGCCATCATAATCTATAGTTTCCCGAACCTTAAATTGACCTGCCTGAGCCACCGCATGCATGCGCCCAATTTGACGACCGAGACGCTCTAACTCATCCAAGTCGTTCGGCTCAAACGCCCGTCCGCCAATACTGGGATAAACGCAAAAGCGGTAACCCTCAAATTCATGCAGCCGCTTGTCTTGTAACACCAGCGCCGAAACGGCCGGAACTTCGGCTTGAGCAAGCTCCTCAATAAATTCAATCTCTTCCTGAATCTGCTCTGTGCGCCAGCGCTGCGGTCTGTAAAACTTTGCGACATAGCGCTGGCGTTCATCGTCAGCAAACTGGTAAACCCGGTTCTCATAGCTGTTAAGCGCTAATAAACCCGAAGCCGGATACAAACCAACACTCTCTAAGGCATTAACAACGAGATCCGGCGTCAGTCCCTGAAAAGCGAAGTCTGACGCGCTCTCTGTAAGATTACTCATATAAAAAGCGGCTCTGATGCGTATTGGTTATCTCCGCATTATCAACCGCTGTGACCACGAAGTAAAACTCTGTCACCTGCTCTTTCAATAAAGACGGTGGAACCGCCACAGTTAAAGGTAAAGTTCCAACTTCGCCAGCTTCAACTTCTTTAGTGGCATCGCCGATAAGCTCAAACTCTTCAAAACCTTTAACTTCGATACGATAAGTTCGGTCCTGCTGCGACTTATTGACCAGCTTTAGGGTAAAGACATTTTCAATTTGGCCTTCAATGTTTTCTCTGAAAAGCTGATTACGGTCCCGCAGGACATCCACTTCCAGAGGTACCCGGGTAGCTACGTCCCACACCAATACTGCACTCACCGCAACCACCATAATAAAGTAGCCAATACTTTTCATTCGCCAGGGGTTGGTCTTCTCTTTCTTATCTTTCGCCGCCAGGTTTCGTTCTGTCGTAAAGCGGATAAGGCCTCTTGGGTACTTCATTTTATCCATCACATCATTACAGGCGTCGACGCAGGCTCCACAGTCAATGCACTCGTACTGCAAACCGTTACGAATATCAATACCCGTTGGACAGACTTGAACGCACATATAGCAATCAATGCAGTGCCCCAGGTTCTTTTCTTCCAAATCAGCTTTACGCGAACGCGGTCCCCGGGGCTCTCCTCGTTCGGCATCATACGAAACCGTGTAGGTGTCCTTGTCAAACATAGCCGACTGGAAGCGAGCGTAAGGGCACATATGCGTGCACATAATTTCCCGCATGTAACCCGCGTTACCATAGGTACAGAAAGTGAAGAACAGAACGCTGAACGTTGCCCAGAAACCCGCATCTAACGTAAAGAAATTGACGAACAACTCGCTGATGTCAGTAAAGTAGCCGACGAAAGTCATAGAGGTTAATAAAGCCACCAGCACCCAGCTGACTTGCTTGCCCGTTTTGCGCCAGAGCTTATCAAAATCCATTTTTCGCTCATCCAGCTTAATACGCTTATTGCGCGGACCCTCAAACTTTTTCTCGAACCACATAAAAATGAACGTCCAGGTGGTTTGCGGGCACATAAACCCACACCAGACGCGGCCAAAAACCGTGGTCACAAAAAACAGAGCTACAGCGGCGACAATTGCAAACCAGGCAACCACGGTAAAGTCCTGCGGCCAAAGCGTTAAGCCGTAAATACGAAAGCGCTGTTCCATAATATCGAGTAGAACTGCCTGCTCGCCCTGATAAGTGAGCCACGGGATAAGCGCGAAGACCGCCAGCAGAAGAAAACCAAACCCGCGTCGGAAGTATTCCATTACCCCTTTAATATCACGCACATAAATACGGCTACGGGGGGCATAGTTATCGTTGTGTTTTTGTCCGTCAGGACGTTGAATTTTGACTTTGTCGGCCGACTGAACCGTTATTTTCTGTTCCATGAGCGATACCACTTAGTGCCACGGCGAGGTACGCACAGTATAACGGATATTATCCGGTTGCGCAGCTCACTGGGCTGAATCAATAATACAATCTAAAAGTATGTTACAACCGGCTTCGACATCATGCCAGTGGGACCACTCATCGGGGGCGTGACTGACACCGTTAACAGACGGAATAAATATCAGCCCGGACTCCGTAATTTCTGTGAAAAACTGCGCATCATGTCCGGCTCCGCTGGGCATTTTAAGACACGAATAGTTTCTGGCCTTTGCCTTGTCTTCTATTTGCTTTGTCAACTTTTCTGAACACGCTTGCGGGTTTAACCAGCTGACTTCCTCGTACTCAAACTTTAACCGATGCTTTCTGGCAATAGCCGACAAAGCCTTATTACAAGAGTCCGCAAGTTCTTTCATGACATCACGACTCATATCACGCCCAACAATAGTGAACACCGCTTCTCCCGGAACCGTATGCGGACTACCCGGCTTCAAATCCACTTTGCCTACCGTAATGCGCGTTTTATCGGTGCCGTCTTCAGCAATAATGCGCTCAATTTCGTGGGCAAAATCCGCCAAGCCCATAAAGGCGTCACTGCGCATATTCATTGGTGCGGTACCTGCGTGATCGGCTTTTCCTTTTAAATGAACAATCCATTTGAAAACGCCGGAAATACCTTCCACCGCACCAATGGTCAGCTCTTTTTGAAAAAGCACGGGTCCCTGCTCTATGTGCAGTTCATAAAAGGCTTTTAGCCGCTCCGGAGGCCAGGCAGCATCCAGCGCATCCATAACATTCATACCATGGGCGGCCATCGCATCTTTCAAGTACACATTGTCGGCATCGTGCGCCGACATAAGCCAGTCCGGGTTGAGCACACCAGCAATAGCCTGCGACCCCATCATGCCGCCGAAACGACCTTCTTCTTCAGCCGTACCCACCACCCAGACAGGGTGCGCTAATTTAATCTCGTTTTCTTTGATCGAGCGCAAAACTTCGAACCCTGCCAGTACACCAAGTGCCCCATCAAAAATACCGCCAGCCGGAACGGTATCCAGGTGCGAACCGGTAAGAACAGCCGCCTTCTTACGGTAATCGCCCATACCAAAGAACACATTACCGGCACCATCCATAAAGGTTTCGAAACCTTCTGCTTTTGCCTGATCCATCATCCAACGTCGTGCTTCCATGTCCGCATCGGTAAAACCCCAACGGTAAACACCATGGTCGGTTTCGTTATACCCAATTTTCGATAGGTCACGTACGGTTTTCTTGAGACGGTCAGCATTAATGCTCAGCATAATTACCTCCTTAGCTTCTGTTATTAAGCGTAGGACATAAACTAAAGAGCACCAAAGCCGCAAAAAAAAGCCCGCACCAAAAGGCACGGGCAAACGTTGCTCGGGGCAAAGGGGAGCCCCTAGAGGGTTTACGACAGTTTACGTGCAGTTACGGCTGCATTAAGTACCGCCGCCAACTTAATCGACGATTGAATCGCCTGCGCTGAAACCTCATGCTTCAGCAGCGTTTGTACGTGCGAATCAATACACATACCGCAACCGTTCAGTGCCGATACAGCCAGTGAGAACAACTCAAAGTCCGCTTTATCCACACCCGGATTAGCCATTGCATTCATGCGGAGTCCCGCAGGAAGTTTAGAAAATTGTTTATCGCTCGATAAGTGCAGGAAGCGATAATAAATATTGTTCATTGCCATTAACGACGCTGCGGTTTTCGCTGCGGTCTTAACGTTATCTTCAATTTTACCTTCTGCTTCTTCTTCCACTGCCTGAGTCAGTTCGTCATTCGCCAAAGTGTAAACAAGCGAAAGCGCTGTGCCGTAGAATTGGTCGCTGGTTAACCCTGACTGTTCAACATTTGAGAACAAGCTCGACAGGTTGAGTTTGGTGTCTTTACTGTGATCACCCAGTAACTGTTTGTAGTCTGCAATTGCCATGCTTAACTCCTGAAATCCATTGAAAGTGCGGAATAAACGCCAATGACAATGCCATCAGCGCTTATTTCGGGGACATTGACACCGATTAAAGAGTGTCGCCGCCTAATGCACGGTTACAAGGGCATAACTCGTCTGTTTGCAAACCGTCCAGAATACGGACGATTTCTGCCGGGTTACGGCCCACGTTCAGGTTGTTAACCGATACGTGCTGGATAACGTTGTGCGGATCAACAATGAAAGTAGCACGCAAAGCAACGTTTTCCGCTTTGTCACGAACACCCAGGCCATCAACCAATGAACCGTCATCGGCAAAAGAGTATTGGTTCAAACGGTCAAGATCCGGATGCTCACGGCGCCATGCCAGTTTCACAAATTCGTTGTCTGTACTGCCACCCATCACTACTGCATCGCGATCAGCAAAGTCTTCGTTCAGTTTTGCAAACTCAACAATTTCAGTAGGGCAAACAAAAGTGAAATCTTTTGGGTAGAAGAAAATGATTTTCCACTTTCCTTCAAAACTGTTGTTGTCGATAGTTTCAAAAGCGCTTTCGCCATTCTCTTCTGGCATGTTGAACTTAGGTTTCGCCGCAATTACGCTGAATTCTGGTAGTTTATCGCCTACTGTTAACATGAATAGTCTCCTTGATTGGGATTTAAAATGTATTCGTTCCTTAACGAGTCGAGAGCTAGTGTAAGGATGTAGGCAGATTGGATAAAACGAATAAAACGGATTATGATAATCGGAAATACCAATTAAAAATAAAACGGGTACCCTATGAGTAAATTGCCAAGCCTGAAAAACTTAAGTTACCTGCTGGCGCTGCATCAGGAACAAAACTTTAATCGTGCGGCGGCCGAGTGCAATGTCAGCCAGTCCACGTTAAGCAGTGGTATTCAAAACCTGGAAGAACAGCTAAATTGCCAGCTTATTGAGCGCGACCATAAATCCTTTCTCTTTACTGCGTTAGGCGAAGAAGTTGTGGAGAAAGCGCGGGACATTATCAGCGCCTCTGAAGAGCTACTGCACTATGCACAAGGCCAGGGCAACATTATGGAAGGGCCACTAAGACTTGGCATTATTCCGACCATAGCCCCGTTTGTCATTGGTGAGCTCAGTAAAAATTTACAGAACAAGTTTCCTAAGTTGCTATTACAACTCTCGGAGGATACCACCCAAAATTTATTGCACCGCTTACGCAACGGCGAGCTGGATATCCTTTTACTGGCCTTACCGATGGACATTCAGGGCAATCAAAAATGGGTGCTGGGGCGAGACCCGTTCAAACTGGTTGTGCATAAAGAGTTAGCAGAAACGGTCGGAGAACCGGTTGATTACGACAAGCTGCCGGATCGCAGTATCTTCCTGCTGGAGAAAGAGCATTGTATGGCTGGTCATGCGGTCGCCGCCTGTCAATTAACTGATTCCATCAAAATGAATCCCTTTACCGCGACCAGTCTGCACAGCCTGGTGCAAATGGCTGATGCCCGGCTAGGCGCTACCTTTATCCCGCAAATGGCCATTGACCGGGACATTTTAGAAAACACCGACCTGGTTGCTCTAAAACCAACCGGCCAGGAAGCTTCCCGCGACATCGGGCTGGTTTATCGTCCAACCACCAGCCGCCGACAGACGTTCCGTAAAGTTGCTGAAGAAATTGCCCGGCTGCTGCCCATCAACACACTAAATTAACGACGTCTGGCCGGCGGCAAGGGATAACGTTCGGCCAGGCTAATACTTTCTCCGTCAGGCTTAATAACACGCGCGTGACTGCGAGTAAGCCGGCGTGGGTCAGTTACGCCACAAGAATGCGCAATAATATTAACGCCATATTCCATATACTTGTGATAATTCGCTGCGCGTACCGATTTATTTTCCGGATCCAGCCCTCTCATCAATTTAGGGTCGTCGGTTGTGACGCCGGTCGGGCAGGTATTTTTGTTGCATTGCATCGCCTGAATGCAGCCGAGCGAAAACATAAAACCGCGGGCAGAGGTGACAAAATCAGCCCCCATGGCAATAGCCCAGGCAACATCGGATGGCGTTATCATTTTTCCGGATACGATGACCCTGACTCGTTCATGCAGACCGGCCTCTGTCAGCTTATCAATCAGCAAAGGCAAACTTTCAGTAACTCTTAATCCAACGTAATCTAACAGCGGTTGTGGTGCTGCGCCTGTCCCGCCATCAGCGCTATCCAGGGTAATAAAGTCAGGAGCGTATTCTTCACCCCTGGCCAAAATGCAATCTATCAATTCATCGATCCACGAAGGGTCGCCCATCACGAACTTAAAGCCCGTAGGCTTACCGGTTATCTCTCGTACTTTAGTGATAAAATCCAGCAGCTCTTCGTTGTTACTAATTTCAGGGTGCCTATTGGGGCTTATGGCGTCTTTACCTTCCACGATACCGCGGATTTGTGCAATTTCACTGTTGACTTTAATACCCGGCAAAATCCCGCCTTTCCCGGGTTTTGCGCCTTGGCTCAGTTTGATTTCAAACATTTTTACGTTGTCATGCCGGCCCAGCTCTGCCAGGCGCCCCTCATCTAGTCGACCTTCCTGGTCACGAACGCCAAATTTTGCTGTACCCATTTGAAAAACAATGTCGCAGTGTCCTATCAAATGATAAGGGGATAAGCCGCCTTCTCCGGTATTTAACCAACAGCCTGCTTGAGCAGCCCCCTGCGATAAAGATTTAACCGCAACGGGTGATAACGCCCCATAGCTCATCCCGGAAATATGAAAATAGGAAACCGGAGAGTAAGGTGTTTCGCAATAGGGTCCAATAATAACGGGTTCAGGGGAAGTTGCCTGCTCAGCCATAGGAGGGTATGGCGCATTACTGAATATAATGGTTCCGGTCCGGCTGAGATCCCGAGTTGAACCAAAGGCGACATTTCGGTCTGCATTTTTCGCGGCGCGGTAGACCCAGGCACGCTGAGCCCGGTTGAATGGCATTTCCTCGCGATCCATTGCAAAGAAATACTGGCGCATAAATTCGCCCATGCGCTCAAACAAATAACGAAATCGCCCAATAACAGGGTAATTGTGCCGAATGGTATGACGGTTCTGCGTCTTATCGACCACATACATAACGCCAACAGAGACAATCAACGCAATAATCACTAGCACAAAGGTGGCTGCTAACCACTGCGCTAAAGTCAGTAACGAACTCGTACTAAAAACGCTGCCGCTCATGTCTATCCATTAAATTTAATCTGTTGATAAGAGTATTAACGGTCAAAGCGACAAACAGATCAAGCTCAGTGTCATCAAAATTTTGATGAATGGCGTATACTGATAATAATTCAATACAAAGGAGAGACCGATGTTCAATCCAAAGTTTATTTTTACCGCAATGTTAGCGGCATCGATGAGTACAGCCGCAACCGCTGAAACCGTCGAGACCGAACGTCATACTGTTAGCATTACGACTCTGGCTGACGGCTTCACGCATCCTTGGGGCATGGCTTTTCTGCCCAACGGCAATATGCTGGTTACTGAGCGCTCCGGCAATCTTTATTGGTTATCTGAAGATGGTAGCAAAAGAAAGAAAATCAGTGACGTTCCCGAGGTGGTTGCTCAGGGCCAGGGCGGTCTGCTAGACGTTGTGGTCGATCCGAATTACTCTGAAAACGGTTGGGTTTATATCAGCTATTCAGAAGCTGCGGCAGAGGGTAAAGGCAACAGCACTGCGGTTATGCGCGCTAAGATTTCCGATAACAGCTTCACCGATAAAGAAGTCATTTTCAGGCAGGCGCCAAAATATGAGAGTACCGCTCATTTTGGATCCCGTCTGGCCTTTTCACCAGAAGGTCACCTTTACATCACGCTAGGCGACCGCTACTCCCGTATGGAAGATGCACAAACACTCGATAACCATCACGGCAAAATCGTACGTATCTGGCCCGATGGCAGCATTCCGAAAGATAACCCCTTTGTCGGTAACGATCAGGCACTTGACGAAATTTGGTCCTATGGTCACCGCAATGTTCAAGGTGCCGATATTCATCCAGACACCGGTGAACTATGGTCCGTAGAGCACGGTCCTCAGGGTGGTGATGAAGTTAACATTCCTAAAGCAGGCAAAAATTATGGCTGGCCAGAAGTCACCTACGGCGTTGACTACGGTGGCGCTATCATTAGCGATGTCGCAGTAAAAGAAGGTACTGAGCAACCGTTTTATTACTGGGTTCCCTCAATTGCGACTGCCGGTGCTACCTTTTACACCGGGGATGCTTTCCCTGAGTGGAAAGGCGACTTCTTTGTTGCCGCACTGAAAAGCTCACTGGTTGCCCGTCTGGACTTGTATGAAGGCCGAATGATGCACGAAGAGCGGTTATTTGAAGACGCCATTGATGCACGTATTCGGGATATTAACCAAGGGCCTGATGGCTACCTGTACCTGCTCACCGATCAGCCAAATGGTGCTGTCATCCAAATAAAACCAACGGATTAACTCATGCTCTATTCAGCTGTATTTCGAAAATTAACTTACACGGGGCTGCCTTTATTGGCGGCCTCTTTCATTGTTAACTCGGCAGAAGTGGATGAAACGATGGTTGTGACCGCAACCCAAAGCGAAACGCCCTGGCTGACGACTGCCGCCAGTATTGACCGCGTTGACGTGTCAGACACCTTGCCGTCGTTAAATATTGATGCTGGTGATGCGCTAGCCGGAGTGGCCGGTATTCAGGCCGATAACCGCTATAACTACGCACAAGACACTCGACTTGTGGTGCGTGGCTTTGGTTCGCGGGCCGCTTTCGGGGTCAGGGGGTTACAATTGAATGTCGACGGCATTCCTTTATCGATGCCTGATGGTCAGGCACAAACCTCCAGTATATTCCTCGACAGCATTGAATCATTAGAAGTATTACGCGGCCCACTAGCCACCTTATACGGTAACGCCGGTGGTGGCGTAGTTGAGTGGTTCAGCCGTAAGCCGAGAGAAACCGCTCTGAAGTGGGGCGGTCAGTTCAGCGAAAATGACACGCAACGCTATAACCTGAATGCTCAATGGGCGACTGAGAATAAGCAGCTGCAGATTTTAGCGTCGGACTTCCAGACCGATGGACCCCGCCGGCATAATTCCGCCGAGCGCCAGCAACAAGCCGTACGTTGGTATCATCAGTGGAATGAGCAAAACCGCTTTGTGATCCGCTACGATAATAACAATGCCCCTCTATTGCAGGACCCCAGTGCATTAACACCGGAAGACTGGCGAGAAGATCCAACTCAAACGGTACAGCGGGCCATTGATTTCAATACACGCAAGGATATTCATCACCGCCAGGGATCGTTTAGTTGGTTTCATGAGCGCGAGAATGGCGAGGGCTTGCTTTCATTGTGGCAGGGCGATCGCGATGTTGAGCAGTTCCTGCCTTTTGCTGGTGATGATAATACCAGTTCCGGTGCCGTTCTTGATATTTCCCGCCAATTTGAAGGGGCCCATGCGCGCTGGCGTCAAATAGGGACTCGTTGGTCAGCCACAGTTGGCGCACAAGTAGAGCGTCAGCAGGATCATCGCTTTGGCTACGTAAATAACAGCGGAGAAAAAGGCGAGTTACGCCGCAATGAGTTTAATTGGATTGAAAACACCTCAGCCTATCTGCGCTTTCAATGGCAGCTCAGCAAAGAATGGTCAGCCAATGGCGGGGTTCGTTACAGCAGTATCAATTATGAGGTGAAAGATTATTTCACTGAGTTAGATAACTCTGATGACAGCGGCAGCCGCGACTTTAGTGAAACCACTACAGCACTGGCGCTTACCTGGCAATTTCTGCCAACATCAGCAACTTACCTGAGCGTCGGGCAGGGGTTTGAAACACCAACGCTTACTGAGCTGGCCTACCGTAATCAAGGCTCAGGATTGAACCGCGATCTGGGTCCATCGACAAATGATCAGTGGGAGTGGGGTATTAAGCATCAGCTACCGCAAAATTGGCGTTTGCACTTTGCCTTTTTTGGTATCAGGAGCGAAGACGAGATACTCGTGGATCAGTCAAACAACGGCCGCACAACCTATCGTAACGCCTCTGAAACCAAGCGAGAGGGTGCCGAGCTGACGGCTGAAGGGGAGTTGACACAAACACTAAATGTTCTGCTGTCGTACAGCTATATTGACGCCACTTTCGGTGCCGGTCCATTGCAGGGAAATCAGTTACCCGGGGTCGCAAAAAGCCAAGGGTATTTGCGCTTAAACTGGCAGCCTGCAGAACAATGGCTGGTTCAGTTGGCGGGGCAGTACCGGAATGAAACACCGGTGAATGACCAAAACAGCACGTTCGCACCGTCTTACACAACTTGGGATATTGCGGCAAGCCGCAGCTGGCAGTGGTCTAAAAGCGAGTTAGATACGTGGATCCGTATCGATAATATTACAGACAAAGACTATGTCGGAGCGGTTGTGGTGAATCAAGGCAGTGGCCGCTCATTTGAGCCCGCAGTGGGCAGACAAGCAAGCGTCGGCATTAGTTGGCGCCGACGCTTTTAATCGAGTCTACAGGTGTGTCCTCAATACATCGAGCAGGCGCTGTGCCGTCTGCTCTGAGGACGCTGGATTCTGACCGGTAATCAGCATTCCATCTTGCACTGCGTAGGCCTCCCAGTCATCGACTTTACGATAATGACCACCCTTAGCGTTCAACTCGTCCTCTAACAAGAACGGAACCACTTCGGTCAGCTCTACTGCAGCTTCTTCGCTGTTGCTGAACCCCGTGACAGTACGACCTTGAACAATGGGATCGCCACTGGGTGTTTTTGCATTTAATAACACCGCTGGCGCGTGGCAGACCGCAGAAACCGGCTTACCTTTACTCCAGAAATGTTCAATCAACTTAATTGAGTGCTGGTCGTTGGTTAAGTCCCACAACGGCCCATGGCCACCCGGATAGAAAATTGCATCAAAACCTTCCGGATCAACTTCATCGAGTTTACATGTGGTTTCTAATTTATGCTGTGCGGTTTCGTCTTTATCGAAACGCTCTGTGGCTTCCGTCTGCGCATCAGGCGAGGTGCTGTTTGGATCCACTGGCGGCTTACCGCCTTTAGGCGACGCCAATGTGACATCCACGCCAGCATCAGTAAACACATAATAAGGGGCGGCAAATTCTTCTACCCAGAAACCCGTTTTATGTTCTGTGTCACCGAGTTTATCGTGTGAGGTTAACACCATTAATATTTTCACTTAGCACTCCCATTAAACCATTCAAAACTTATTATAGCTTACGCAATAAAACGCTCGCTTGATCACTCACCATGCTGTTCCAGCCACCGGTACAAAGTACGTCTTGTTATGCCTAAAATATCGGCCGCTTTGGACTTGTTACCTTCAGTATAAGTTAAAACTTTACGAACATACTGACTCTGATACTCCTCAAGAGTAGGCCATTCAGCCACATGTTCCACCTCAGGCTCGTGATCGCTGTCGAGTATTCTTTGAGGTAAATCTTCAACCGTTATCTTATCATCGCGGGAAAACGTAAAGGCACGTTCAATCGCGTTTTGAAGTTCCCGAACATTGCCCGGAAACCGGTAACGATAAAGTTGCTCAATGGCTGCAGAAGAAATACTGCGTACCGCTTTATCGCTGTTTTTCTGTAGCTGCTGTAAAAAATAATTAGCTAAACGCTCAATGTCTTCCCCTCGCTCTCGCAAAGGCGGTACGCGTAGACTAAAAGTCTCCAGCCGATAAAATAAGTCCTGCCGAAAACGTCCTTCCTCCACCTGTTGTTCTAAGTCCTGGTGGGTAGCGGCCAAAATCCTCACATTTACGGTTTCTTCCGAATCGCTGCCCACGGCACGAATGGTACCTTCCTGTAATACCCTTAGCAGTTTAGCCTGTAATGCCATTGGCATTTCGCCAATCTCATCCAATAGCAACGTGCCACCGTCTGCCTGCTTAAGTAGACCTTGTCGCTTTTTCTGAGCACCGGTAAAGGCTCCCGCAGCGTGACCGAAAAACTCACTTTCCATCAAATCTGCCGGAATACCCGCACAGTTTACCGCCTGAAAACTGTACTCTGCGCGATCGCTTAATTGATGCAGCGCCTTGGCCACCAATTCTTTACCTGTACCGCTTTCGCCCGTGATTAAGACACTACCGTCCGCTGGCGCAACCCGCTCTATCTGATCATACAGCTTACGCATAGAAGGGCTTTGCCCAATTAAGCCTCCCGGACCTTTTTGTTGTTGCCGATAACGCTTAAGTTCTTGCTGTAGTGAGCGGTGTTCAAGTATACGTTTTATACTCAGCAGCAAGTGCTCAACATCCAGCGGCTTGGTTAAGAAGTCATCGGCTCCCTGTTTTAATGCGTCAACCGCCTGATCAACAGTGCCAAAAGCGGTGATAAGTAACAGGGCGGGTGCACTGTCTTTATCCCTCAAACTGTCCAGTAACGACAACCCCGATTGGCCCGGCAAACGAATATCACTAATGAGCAAATCCAACCCAGGAGCCTCTTTTTCAAAGGCTTCGACACTTCCCCAGGCTTTTACTTTGTAGCCTTCGGCTTCTAACTCTTCAATCAATAATTCTTGCAGTGCCGGATCATCCTCAATAACACCGATAATGGCTTTAGCTGCTGTCATTCATTGCCTCCAGTGGTAGCCGCTTGCCGCAAGCATTGCGCAGGTAAACGTAAGATGACTCGACAGCCACCTTCCGGGTTGTTGGTCAAAGAGAGTTCTCCACCGTGATCGTTTAATACATGTTTCACTATGGTTAAGCCCAATCCCGTTCCCTTTCCCTGCGGCTTATTCGTTTCAAATGGCTGTATCGCCTTATCCTTCATCGTTTCAGGTAAGCCTTCACCGTCATCATCTATGGTGATAACCAAGCCTTGCTCCTGCTCTGTAAAGCCTGCCGAGATAACGACCTTGGATGCACTCGCTTGCAGCCCGTTGCGCAACACGTTCACCAACGCCAGCTCCAGTCGTTTTATATCAACCAGCAAAATAACGTCCACGAGCGATTCAATAATGACGTTTGCTGATCCCTTATCTTGCTCGAATTCAATACTGGTCATTGCCGTCGTCATTAAGTCTCGCAACGAAATGGACTCGCGTTGCTGCACAGGCGTCCGTGAAAATGCCAATAACTGATTCACCAGGCCGGTTAACCGTTGCACCTGACCTCGTACCGCCTGCAATTGACGTTGGCTGTCCTCGTCTTTATGGCTCCGCAGTAAGCGGCTGGCCCGTCCGTCAATAACGGTCAATGGAGCACCTAACTCGTGTGCAACACCACTGGCAACACTGCCAATGGCCGCCATTTTTTCCTGTTCCCGCAATGCCTGTTGTAAGGACGCCTCATGCTGGCGACGCTGTTCCAGCTCTCGCGCTGCTTCAGCCATGCTATCCAGCATGCGATTAAAGCCATGCGCCACTTCCTTCAGCTCGGAAGGGCCCGCCGGTGTCACCCGGGTATCGCGATTACCTTTTGCGACCTGCAACATGGCATCTTTTAACGCGACCACGTGTCGCCCCACCCCTCGGTAATGACCAAACACCAGCACCGCAATAGTAATTAAGCCAAAAGCCGCCCAGCTTAACCAGGCATAGCGACTCAAAACGTCAAAAGATTCGTCGAAATCACTGGCACGTCGGTTTATCTGCAATAAACCAATAATGCGACCACCACGGTCAACAATAGGGTGGAACTGAGAAAACACATCACGGCCTTCTACACGACGATAATCGTCTTGCTTCACTCCGGTCTGAACCGTTTGTAATGCGAGCTGGCTGTTACTCAAATCGGTTTCTGTCACCCCGGCTTCGGCAACCTGCTCACCGTAAACGTTGTAAACAGACGCACCATAAACACGGCCAATATTAAAGACCGAATCCAAATTTGCCTGAACCGTTGCCAGGTCGTTCTTAAGCAAAGCGTCACTAATGGGTAAACTGATGGCTCGTCCTAATAATTCCAGATCGCTTTTAAGGCGTTCACTCGCTTCCTCAGAAGCCACTTGCAACCCAACGCTTATCGCGGCCCCTGAAATAAGTAGCATGGGCACAACCACGTAAAGCAGCAGGCGCCTCTGTAAACTGGACAATGGCCAACTGTATCGTTTTGTCACATAGCCTCCTTTGATTGTGTATTAAGGATACACATTTTTGAGGTGTTTTTTTGAAGTGTGCCAATGAATTTTAAAATACCTATAAGTATCAATAACTTGAAAAGTTGGCACGGTCTTCGCTTTTACTGGTGTGTGATTAAAAAAGATAAATTCATTTAGGAGATTATCATGCAGAAGACACTTATCGCATTAGCAACAGTCGTCGCTATGGGCAGCACAGCAGCCATAGCTCAACCTCAGCAGGCTCAGAATGCACAGAACCAGAATTCAATGGCTCAACAGCAGCCAGCTAAAGAAATTTCTCAAGGCATGCTGGTTAAGTTTGTAACCGCTATGGAAGAAGTACAAAGCGTTACCCAAAAGTATCGTGACCAATTCCAGGAAGCAAAGAACCAGGAAGAAGCGCGTAAAATTCAGCAGTCTGCACAGAAAGAAATGCTCGCAGCGGTTGAAAATGCAGGGCTGACGCCTAAAGAGTACAACATGATTATTCAGCAGGCGCAGAATAATGAAGAACTTCGTGCACGCTTGGAAGAGCTGACAGGTGACGGAAAATCTTAATCGACTGGTTCGATTATTAATTGAAAAAGGCAGCCAATCGGCTGCCTTTTTTGATCATATCGCCTATGCTTTGCGTACGCATAGTAAGAAAATCAGTCTTTAACGCAAGGAGAAAGCGAAGTGAAAGCATCCGATTTATTCGTAAAAGCACTTGAAAACGAGGGTGTGAAGTACATTTTCGGCATTCCCGGCGAAGAAAACCTCGACTTACTTGAGTCCCTCTCAAAGTCCGATATAGAACTTATTTTGACTCGCCATGAGCAGGGCGCTGGTTTCATGGCAGCCACTTACGGCCGCCTGACGGGTAAGCCCGGTGTGTGCCTGTCAACTCTCGGCCCCGGTGCAACCAATCTCGTCACTCCTGTCGCCTATGCCCAACTTGGCGCTATGCCCATGGTTGTGGTGACGGGACAGAAGCCCATTAAAGAACGTCATCAGGGTCAGTTCCAGATTATTGATGTGGTCGACATGATGACACCCATCACTAAATTTACGCAGGCCATTATCAGTGCCAACGGTATCCCGGCACTCATCCGTGAAGCCTTCCGCAGAGCAGAAGACGAACGTCCAGGTGCTTCACATCTTGAATTGTCCGACGACATCAGCCGCGAAGAAGTCAATGCTTTGCCGATAGAGCCAAGCCATTCACGGCGCCCTATTACCGAGCATAAATCGGTTCGCCATGTACTGGATTTACTGCGTGACGCTAAGCACCCGGTACTGCTAATAGGCGCAGCGGCAAACCGCAAGATCACCGCAAAAATGCTACGTGCATTCGTGGATAAAACCGGAATTCCTTTTATTACCACGCAAATGGGTAAAGGCGTCATCAATGAAGACCACCCTCGCTGGCTTGGCAATGCCGCAGTTTCCGACGGCGACTATCCGCACCGCGCTATTGAGAAAGCCGATTTAATTTTGAATGTAGGTCACGATGTCGTCGAAAAGCCGCCTTTCATGATGAAAACCGGAGAAAATGACAATCGCAAGGTGGTACACATCAACTTCCAGGGCGCTCAAGTCGACTCTGTTTACTTCCCACATGCCAGCATGATTGGTGATATTGGCAACAGTATCTGGCAGTTAAAGGAAGGTATAGAGCCTCAAGATCATTGGGATTTCGACTTTATGCTGAAAGTTCGCGATCATATGCGCGACCACACCGATGAAGGGGCCGATGACGGCAGCTTCCCGGTGCTACCTCAACGTCTGGTCGAAGATGTGCGCGATGTGATGCCCGACGATGGTATTATTGCGCTGGATAATGGTATTTACAAAATTTGGTTTGCCCGAAATTATCCGGCTCGTCAGCCTAATACCGTGTTGCTGGATAACGCTCTTGCCTCCATGGGCGCAGGCCTGCCATCGGCAATGGCCGCTAAATTGGTTAACCCCGAGAAGAAAGTCATGGCGATATGTGGCGACGGCGGCTTTATGATGAACTCGCAGGAGCTTGAAACGGCGGTTCGTATGGGCTTAGACATTGTTGTGGTCATACTGAATGACAGCGGTTACGGCATGATTAAATGGAAGCAGCAACATATGAAACTGAGCGACTATGGCTTAGATTTCGGTAACCCGGACTTTGTGAAATACGCTGAGTCTTATGGCGCTAACGGGTATCGTTTAGATAAAACGGAAAACCTGATTCCGCTGCTAAAAGACTGTCTGAATAAACCGGGCGTTCATCTTATTGATGTGCCGGTAGACTATTCACAAAACGACCGGCTGCTGAACGAGGAAATCCCCGAACGCAGCCGTGCCATTAAAGCCGATTAAGAACGGCCTGGATCGGTATCCGCGAAGTAAGGGTAGTCGTTTAACTTATCGACAAATGCCTGCAGTCGCGGATACTTATCCAAATTAAAACGCTTACGGAATAATCCCCAGCTCAAGAAACAGCCTAAACGTAACTCACCGTCACTGAAGGGGTGTGGCCCTTCGTAAGCCACGGCGTGATCTTTGTCTTCCATCAACTGCAATATGTCATCAATACGCTGCTGCTGGCGCTTGAGATACTTGACACTGTCCGCCGTTACCCCTTCTTTTTCCAGTAAAAATACGTTAATTGCTGTATCCATAGCCGTATTAACTAAACAAAACTGATCAAAGTCTTTCGCATCAGCGAAAAAACGCTCATCCGCCTTCTCCCGAACGTACTTCAAAATGCTCGCGGAGTCGTGGAGACGAAGATCATTATGGTGAAGAAAGGGCACTTTTTTCGCAGGGCTTAATTTCGCACTGGTTTCAAAGTCAGTTTCGGTAAATGAAAACTTTGTTTTAGTCTCCAATAAGGCAATCCGACAGTGCCTTACAAAGGGTGAAGTATAGCTTCCGAACAATTCCATGATCTTCTCCTGTTAATGATCTCGACAAGCTTCGTCAGGATATTCCAGCTCTATTGTTGTATGAGCCAATTCAAACGCTGCCAGTTGTTCTGATATTTGTTGTTTTAAACGTGAGCGCTCTGCGCATTCCAGTTCTTTTGATACCACAATATGCGCCGTTAATACATGACGCTCACCATCCAAAGACCAAAAATGTAAATGGTGGGCGTCATTGACTAACTCCAACGAGATAAGCTGATCTCGTATCTGCCGATAAACTTCCGGATCCGGTGACGCCTGCACGAACAGTTTGATAGTCGAACCAAGGTGACGAATAACATTCACCAAAATGAACAAAGTGAAAGCTATAGATAACAGCGGGTCTAAAATAGGCCAGTCGACGAACATCAGAATGATGGACACAATTAAAACGGCAACCCAGCCAAGCACATCTTCAAGCAGGTGCCAATTAAGCACGCGTTCGTTTAACGACTTACCATGGGAGAGTTTAAACGCCGCGTAACCATTCACAATCACGCCGAACACTGCCAGTAAGGCCATTCCTTCAGCCATCGGCATTACAGGGTTCCAAAGCCGGGGAATGGCTTCAAATAGAATCCAAATTGAGCCGGCCGTTAGTACAACGGCATTAATAAAAGCCCCGACCAAAGATAAGCGTTGATAACCATAGGTAAAGGTATGGGTGGCATCTTTACGGCTAAACTTATCCAGCAACCACGCCATGCCAATGGAAATACTATCGCCCAGGTCGTGTACTGCATCGGCTAAAATAGCCGTACTGTTCGTCAGCATTCCACCGATAAACTCTATGATGGTAAAGCACAGGTTTAGGAAAAACGCCCAACCGATGCGCTCTGATGAGCTTCCGTGGTCATGGTGATGATGCATAATGCCCTTAATTGTTAAGTAAATGTGCTTTTTACGACTAAAAAACGCACAAAAATGAGTGTTATTGTTAATTTAACACTCTTTTGTACGGCAAATGAAGTATTGCTTGCACTCTCTTGAACGTGCAAAATTCCGCCAAATTTAGAATTCCCTAAATTATAACGTTGTAAACTTCTCAGGAGCTTTAAATGAAGTATTCTTTGCTAGCTTGTATAGGTGCTTCAGCACTTGTAATGAGCCTTCCGTCTCAGGCACAGGACAATATTCAGTGGAGTGGCTTTGGTAGCATTGCCGCGGGTATGACGACCGGTAGCGATGATCAGCTATTCGGCTACGATAATGATCTGGATTTTAATCCTGAAAGCCTATTTGCATTGCAAGCAAAGGCTAACCTTTCTGATAAGCTCAGCGTAACCACACAAATTATGTCGCGTGGTTCTGACGACTTTAACTTAGGTGTTGAGTGGGCTTACTTACAGTATCAACTTACTGACTCAGCCAGCGTTAACGTAGGGAAGCTACGCCTACCCTTCTATATGTATTCCGATTACCTCGATGTTGGTTACAGTTATCATTGGTTACGCACACCGCAGAGTGTCTATCGGGTAGCCTTTGACAACTACACTGGCGTAAGCTTCCAGCACAACGCGTTTGTTGGTGACTTTACTATCAATACACAAGTGGTTGCCGGCACAATGCATGACGACATCGATGCAGGGGGCTCTGACTCCGCAAAAGCTGAATTAAATAATCTGATTGGTTTTAACACCAGCGCAATCTACAACAACCTGACAATGCGGGTTGCTTATTTCCAAAGTAACGACACCAATATTCAACTAAACGAAATTGAAGGCTTACTGTCGACGTTAAGACAAGCCGGTGCCGGACAAGTTGCTTCAGAACTGGAAGTTGCTGAAGATAAAGGAACGTTCGCTAGCGTTGGCTTTATGTACGACAACTTTAACTGGTTTGTTGGTGGTGAATACACGCAGCTTGAAGTTGAAAACAGTTACATTCCTAAGCAGCGCTCAAGTTACATCACCGCAGGGAAACGTTTCGAAGGCTGGGCATTGCACGCTACTGTCGGTCAGACCGATGATGAAGTCGTAGATGCTGCGCGTTTCACGGTCCCGGTTCCACAGTTACAGGCCGTCGTAACCCAAGTAGCCACCGGTGTGCTTAGCGAAACCACATACACCTCTGTCGGTGCCAACTTTAACATCGCTCCAAGCGCGGTATTGAAGTTCGACGTCACTCATTCTGACGACACCTTAGCGGATGAATCTGACGTATTAGTATCCGCTGCTGTTCAATTTGTATTTTAAGGAATTGTGATGAAAAAGTTTGCTGTATTTCTCATCGTTATAGCGACAAGCCTGCTGAGCTTTTCAGCGCTTGCGCAAAATGGTGTCGTTGTTTCCCAAACAGAGATTAACGAAGAATCCATTGCTCGAATCTATTTGGGGCAATCTCGGGTTTTAACCGGCATAAACCTTCCGGAGGACTCCGCTACACGCTCTGCATTTGAAAAGGCCTTAGTGGGTAAGTCAGGTGAACAGCTTAACCGTCATTGGGCAAAGCTTAAATTTACCGGTCGCGCAACACCACTTGAAACGGCCGCAAACGATGCTGCGGTTATAGAATTTTTAATGAATAACCCGCAAGGTATTGGGTATATCTCAGATAAAAGCAAAGTGACGGATAAATTAAATATTATCGCCACTTTCTAATTCATGCTGATAAAACCTTCGGCTGCTTGCCGAAGGTTTTACTTCGACACCTGATTTCTGCCATTTTCTTTGGCGTCGTATAACGCAGCATCGGCTTTTTCCAACCAGTTCTCAGCACTTGAAAATTCACAGGAAAACTCAGCAACACCGGCACTAATTGTCAGTTTCAGTTGCTCGTCATTATAGTCTTTGCCTAAAGGCAAAGCCGTTTCCTCTATTTGCTTTCTAAGCCGTTCAGCAACTAACACACCGTCGTCTAACGATGTTTTCGGTAAGAGTATCGCAAACTCTTCTCCGCCATATCGGCCACAGACATCCGTTTCTCGTTGGCAATCTACTATGATTTTCGCTATGAGTTGAATGGCCCTGTCACCAACCTGATGACCATAGGTGTCATTAACCTGCTTAAAGTTATCAATATCCATCATGATGACAGAAGCTGTATCCTCATAGCGCTGACAGCGAAGATACTCTTGTTCAAATGCTTGCTGCCAATGGCCGCGATTAAATAACTGTGTTAATGCATCTGTCTGACTGATGGTTGTTAGTTTTAATAGGTTATTCGCCTCTTCACTGACATCATAAACCAGCGCGCAGATATGATGAATTTCCTTATCCGTAGAAAATAAGGGAAACAGTGTCACGTTTTGAAACATCAACTCAGATTCTGCTGTGAACGGCCTGGTATTCTCAAAGTTCAGAATATGAGGCTCTTGCTGCCAGTTACAGTGAGCCTGAATGCCCAGCTTTAATACCGAGGCTGTCTTATACTCGAACCATCTTTTAGGCAGGGTGGGTAATAACTTAAATAAATTTTCATCCCTGGCTGCAACACTGCTAATGCCGCTATGGTTCTCCATAAACCCATTCCACACTTTAACGTCGTAGTCCCGATCAAAAACAATCAGTCCAACCTCAATATTCTGAAGAATTTGTAATACCCAATGTAGATTGGTGATATCCAGTTCATCTTTATTCATCGATAAAATACCCAGCTCGCTCTTCAAGTGCGGCAATTGAAGTCTCAGTAAAAATAACAAAGAGGTCACAGTTTAGATGGTAGTCCGGGATCTCATAATCAATGGTTATTACTAAAACACGCTTATCTTTAACATCTTCTTTAAAGACATTATTAATGGTTTCGCTCATTCCCAAAAAGGCTGGCTGACTAATATTCAACTCTAAATCCAACTGAGATGAGAAGCGCTTCAAAAAAGCAGCAATAAGCGTTGAAGCAACATCCAAAAGTACGCTTCTGCTGTCATCCTTAAATTCGTAACCATGATAGTCTGACAGTTTGGATGGCAAATCATTGAGGGTGCGATTATCAACGCAAAGGATGGCTTCTCCGGCTATAGCGTTACCGACAAAGCCTTCAGACACCATGTTGACTCGAGCATTGCCATCATGGAGTTCGTTAATTAGAGCGTTGTATGGCCGCTTAGCGACATCGGGAACAGGCAATTGGATAAAGGAACCCAACATATCGCCAAGCAACTTAGCTGCGTCACCAAGGGCAATATTACTCACTTCTTTTAGGATATCGATGGGCTCAATGTGCGCAGCTTCACTTAATTGCCGCTGATGATCAGCAGGCAGAAGCTCTCTTATCAGGCCGTAGCGTTGAAGTAGACTCTGCAGTTCTTCAGTCACAATCGGTTTCTTTATAAAACCCAGAGCCCCTAATTTTTCGACTCTCCGTTGCGATGCTTCCTGCACATCTCCCGAAACAACAATTGTCAGGCAATCGAGTTGCTTCTCCCTAATATTCTTTAGCACCTCAAAGCCGTCCATGACGGGCATAGTTAAGTCGAGAAAAAGAAGCTCTGCAAAGCCTTTTTGTATTAGGTCTAGTGCCTCCTCCCCGTTTTCAGCAAAACGCACCTCAACGTCCCACCCGCGAGGTAAGGCCTGTTCAATACTTTTTCGTGCAACCTTAGAGTCATCACAAATTAGCACTTTCATAATTTCACCATGCCATAGAGAGCTCTATTCGTTAAGTCGATTTACAATTCTCTTCGTATTCAAGTTTAGATAGTGATTAACCATAGTTCATCTTTCTTGCCCAACGAATCTCGACAGCAGAACTAGGCTGTTATATTATAACATTACATTTTATAGCTGAGTGTACCTATGAGGAAAAGAAATGAATGACCGACTGGGCATGTTTTTCTCCGGGCTTTGCTTTTGCCATTGCCTGGCAACACCGTTATTGATTGTTCTGTTGGGAACAAATTCCTTGTTAAGTACGCTAGAGACAGAATTATTGCACCAGATAATGCTGCTTCCGGTATTAGCCATGGGACTGTATCAAGGCTATTACAGCTGGAGGAACCCACGAGCAAAATACAGCCGGATATTACTCACATCCGGATGCATCTTGGTTATCAGTGCTCAGTTTTTCCAAGGTGTTGAGGAGCTATTATTCACCGTCATAGGATCAGTCACACTTATATCTGGCCATTTTCTCCACCTAAAGCACGAACGCTGCTCAGGTTAACCGCCCATTAGATAAGCCCCCATTCCGGCCAAAAGCCAAAGGACACTCACTCCACAAAGCCCTGTCATGACCTTATCGCTAATGGAAGAAGAGCCACCATGATCATGGTGGTGGTGGTGTTCGTGTTCCTTTTGCTTCTGTTTCCAAAGGAAAATCATAATCGCGCTGAATAATAAGAAAATGATATTCAAAACAAAGCCATAGTCGAATTTAAAATGCTCCTGATTTGCAGGTGAGGACCACTGAGAAACGTCCGGAAGTAAATCAAAAGCCAATAATCCGTAATGCATAGCCAGCGATGTAGCAACCAAACAGGTGAAAAGCATTAACGTAATATACAGCGCCATTTTCCAGCCGTAATAACGGGCGTTAATTTTGATGACCGGAAGCACAATCAAATCGGAGAAGATAAATGCCATAACGCCAGCAAAGGCGACACCCTCACCGAAAAGTACCGCTGCCAGCGGAATGTTTCCCATAGAACCAATAAAAGTGAAGAAAGCTGCAACAGGGCCTACAACAGCTTGTTGCAGGAGCGACCAGAAACCAGGATCACCTTCCGTGCCGACACCAACAAACAACCACTCAAAAAACGCACTGGGTACAAAGGCTGAAATGACGCCGGCCACAGTAAAGCCAATGAGAACGTCTTTCCAAACCATCTGCCATTCCATCACGTACTTTTGGCCAACTTGTTGCCAGGTATCTTTACTGAGGAGGTCCGATAGTGTGCTTTCGCGATGGTGCTCATCTTCTTCATCTTCCTGACGAGCATTTTTAATTAGTTTTTGGGGGTTGGTTAGCGTAATAAAAAGCCAAGCAAATAGAATGAGCAACAGCCCACCGACATACTCACCAACCACAAACTGCCAACCCAGAAAAAGAGCAATAACAAACCCTAACTCGATAACTAAGTTGGTTGATGCCAGCATAAAGGCCATTGAAGCACTGAACGCCGCCCCTTTATTGAACAACGCGCGGGTGGTTGAAAGCGCAGCGAAACTGCACGAACTGGAGATAAACCCAAAGAACGTACCAAGCGATACCGATTTAAGATCGTTCCCGCCCATGGACTTACGCATTCGTTGTTTTGTAACAAGCACTTGGATTAAGCTACTGATTAAATAGCCTAATACAAACGCCCACAATGCCATCCAGAAAAAGCCGAGACTGGTGTAGGCCGATTCACCCCATAGCGATATGAAATTCTCCATAATGGCTCCTTAAGCTGACTAAGCGACTTTAAATAGACATTACCGTAAAAATACGGATTCGTCTAAGAGCTTTACTTGGCTGGTCTTGCTAGTACCCCAGTTGCGCAAACAGACTGAGTCCGTTCGCAAAACGACTAGGGTTCAATAATTAAAGGCTAGGTGGCATAGTTAAGTTCAAGAGATGACTATTGGGTGTTTGGTGCTCTCATGCCAAGCCATAGCGGGCAATCACATTCTTATTAGGTATTTAACAGGATCATTAAATTGATAAAATTTAAATTTAACTACTTTTGGTTCGTTTTCATGCTGCTGTTTTTTTGTAGTTTTCTTTACTTTCTTTGGCCAGATAAAGATACGGCCATTAACTTTTATCGAACAGGTGAGGGTACTCGGTTTGAGGCGATAGTGACGATTGGGATGACTATAGGAATTTTCTCAGTGTTTATTTACATGCCGTATAGAATAATCACTGAACTATTTTTTTCGTATTGGATAGAAAACGATATCCTTTTCATTAAAAAGTTTGGAAGAGTTAAAGAGGTTCCTCTTAATAAAATGGTCTATGTGCTTCGCAAGCCCTTATGGACAAGGTTTTTGGGAGCTCCTTATGTGCTTTTTTACTACGGTGATAAGCGCTATAGAATACCCACGGGATTTTACCTTTCTAAAGAGGATTACGAGTACCTCAAGACAAAAGTGGATATAACCGAACAAGGGAACTTCGAAGCTCAATTTTAGAGCTCATTAAGAGGTGCGGTTCTTCGCTAAGCCAAGCGTAGAAACCCTTAAAAGGCTTCAATTTACAATTATGCGCAGCGAGTATCGCTTCTTACGGTACTCGCTACAACCATCATAAGTTATTGGATAGGCTATTATAATGAAAGGGATTTTATTTACCTTGATAACACTAGCTTTAGTCGCCGTGGTTTGTAGTGGTCAAGAAAAACTGGCCACCGGTTTATAGTTAATCCAGTATTTTTGCTCTGCCTGATTCGGGCTTAAACCGTTGTTGTGCTGATGCGGTCGAAGCTGGCTGTAATACCCGATTAAGTATTCCAGAAGATCCTCAGCAGATTGAAGCTGGAGCTGATGCCTATGAATCAGGATGTTCTCCTCAATCAGATAACAACAGCAACTATAACGGCAGTCAAATACAACCAGGTCGAGAGCTTATGTTGAGTAGAAAAATAACCCTATTTCTGTACACATTACCTTTTATTATCAGTTTGCTTTCTTACTTTCTTCGGTTTAGTTTTATAACTGAAATCACGGGAAATAAAGGAGTTGGGTTAATAGTAACAGTCGTTATATCACTCTATTTTGTCATCCTGACACTATTCGCTTTTAATCTAAAAAATGCAATCGTTCCGTTGTTGACGCTGGCAATACTAGCGCTGATGTTTTTACCCGTCAGGCAGAATATTTCAGTGGTAAGCACTTTAAACGTAGACTCGAAAATTTACTGGATAGAGCGATCATATTTCACTAGCTTTTTGAGTGTTCATAAAGCCAATAATGAAATTATAATGAAGCCTGAAAGAGTCCGCCTAATAGAAAATGTCGTTTACGAGGCTCAGCTTAAAACCATTGAAGGGGAAGCTTACTTAGCCTATAAAGAAAACGAGGATGACCCTTACATTTCAGAAAAAATCCAAAAATGACTAAATAACAGGTTAGAATCCTTGAGACATTAAAAATTAAGAACTTTAATGTACGCCGACAAAAAAAATGTGGGCGTACATTAAAGCTTTTAAAAAAATCACCTGGAAGACTATTTTTAACTAATAAAAAATTAAAATCTAACAATAAAGATTTTAATAAAAACATATCTAATAAAACCTCTTGAGAACTTCTAAACATTAAAGATGTTAAATTATTTGCTGATCTCTAACTTTCAATCAAGTGCATCCAGAACCGCACGCTACGATTCTCACTTTACTCCTATACGCAGATTTTACCTTGATTACAAATTACCGCTCTGCTCCCAAAAACTATCTACTCCCTGCTTAGTCGCACTATCCAAACAAACTTTAAGCTTTCTAACTTGATTATCATCACAACTAATAATACCAAAACACTCCAAACGAATTAACGCTTCCTGAACCCCTTCTGTCGTGTAACGAAGCTCTCGAGCGAGAAAGTTGATACTCGCAATTGGGCCGCCGATACGATATTTCTCCTTAAGAAATAAGCAAACATCTCGTAATATAGGGTTTACACTAACCATTCGGTTAAACCGAATTAACTCATCCTTATTCCAAATAGTTTCGCTCTCCAAATGATCTTGTGGAATATCGAGAAGTTCCAACGCTTTTTCATACCGCTGCTTTAGCGGTAGATAATGTTGGTAGTACTCAGTTGGATTCATGAATTTCAAGGCAATTGTTTCAAACTCAACATAAGCTGCAGGCCGTTTGTACTTCGTCCTGATCCCGTAAATAAATGGTATAGCTTGAATAAAATCGTCAACAAAACTAGATCGCATCCAATTCCGATATGTCTTCAGGTCGAGAATGCCTTTTCGAAGAGAAACAGAACTTAGTTCGCAGTGATTTAGAAACCCTTTGACCGACTGGCTGTAAGTTGATTGGGGATAATTAGTAGCTAAACTATAAAGCTTATAATCAGTGCTATGCCGGGTCACACGACTGAACTCACGCTGAACTTTGGTAAAGTGGCTACCGGCCTCACTTTCGATAATGTAGTCAAGAGTAGCCCGCTGCCTCGCAGTTTTTTTGTGGGACAAAATACTTATTATGGTTATAACTGCAGCAATAGAAGCGGATATTAAAACGGCATAAGGTGATGTTAACCAGCTACTACTCTCGGGTATGGGTATCGAATTTGGAGTGACCGTGGAAGTACTCGAGTCCCACAGCAAAAAAGCGTGACTTAAATATACTTTTATAGATGCCATAGAAAATGGGCCTTCTAAAGCATTTATCCAGCTAGAAAGCCCATTATAATAAATCTCATTTTTGTTAAAGCTTAGACTAGTCGCGTACGCCTTCATCATACATGTTCATTGCTTGCTCCTTTCTACCTACATAAAAACCAAATAGGTTAAGTTACGAATAGCAAAGAAAAAAGGGTTTGTCAACTGGTTCTTCGCTACACCGAGTAGGCCATACTACGTTGTATGTTTTACGAAGTCAAAACCACTTTAAAGTTTATTCACGAGGCGTGGGGGTGATCAATGATATTGGGAAGGTTGTACCTTTATCTAATTGGATTTGAAAAGCTTGTTCTGGCCTAACAGTTAAACAATATTTTTAAACAGCTCCTTACACCACCTTATCTTTTGTTGCTCTTGGGCTGGATGTTTAATTCCAAGAAATGCATCAGCATCTCGCCGACAACTTTCTAGCAGCCATCGCTTAATCGGTGGCTCATCTGTTTCGATCGATACTAATTTATCAGCTAGCTTTTGAAGCTGCGAGAGTGTCAATGGTTTAATTCGTTGAGTCAGCTCTTGCTCCAGCCGTAGGTAATCTCTCCGGAGGTTATTATGGAGTTCACAACTGCCGCGAGTATCAATGACAAGATCAAATGCCTGTAATATCGCAACGAGACTAGCGAGAACTTGCCCCAACACCGTATTACTAAACAACGATGCTACCGCTGCCGTAGAAAGCGCAAGACTGAAGCCACTAATGAACCTCTGGAGCCTTCTATAGAAAGACTGACGAGCCATATGATATCTAACACCAAGGGCAGAATTATACCGCAGCTTCCAAATATCGTCGTCATCCGCTAATTTTGCTTTAGTCCCAGACATTCTATTTTTTACTCTGTCCACTGTTCCCTGGTGGTGGTGGTGTATCGAAATGCTGCGTTATTTGGTCAATTTTTTTATCATCTCGAAATACTTCTGTAACTCTATCATTTTGCGGAGTATCGGAATTGTCACGACGTACAGGCACTCTACTAGGGTTCGGTTGCTTTTGGCTTTTATCATTATTTGTTGCGTATTTCGGGGTCATCCGGACATTGATTTCGGTCTGAGCCGGACAAGCATTTCGGTATCATCCGGACAGTGA
>NZ_JAVFHZ010000012.1:0-15498 GCF_033052755.1 Idiomarina solivarensis
GTTTTACCGTGGTCAACGTGACCGATGGTGCCGACGTTTACGTGCGGCTTCGAACGTTCAAATTTTTCTTTAGACATGATATATCCTCAAACTTAAGTTAAAAGCCCGGCCTCGAAAGAACCGGACCAGACCTTACTTATTTAGCGTTACGCTCAGCCATTACTTTTTCAGCAATGTTGTTTGGTGCTTCAGCATACTTCAGGAACTCCATAGAGTAGGATGCACGACCCTGCGTTTGTGAACGCAAGTCAGTTGCATAGCCAAACATCTCTGACAGTGGTACCTGAGCATTAACTGCTTTCAAGCCACCCGGAGCTTCTTCCATACCTTCAATAAGACCGCGACGACGGTTTAAGTCACCAACGACATCACCCATAGATTCTTCAGGAGTGATAACTTCAACTTTCATCATTGGCTCTAACAATGCAGGGTTAGCTTTTAAAGCACCTTTTTTGAAGGCCATGCTACCAGCAATTTTAAATGCCATTTCAGAAGAGTCGACATCGTGGTATGAACCATCATACAGAGTCGCTTTAACACCCAGTACAGGATAGCCCGCCAAGACGCCTTGCTGCATCTGTTCTTGGATACCCTTGTCTACTGCAGGGATGTACTCTTTTGGTACTACACCACCAACAATTTCATTTACGAATTTGTAAGTAATGTCATCACCGTTAGCGTCTTCTTCAATCGTCATTGGCTCAAGTTTCAGCCAAACGTGACCGAACTGACCACGACCACCTGATTGACGTACGAATTTACCTTCGATTTCAACCGCATCGCGAATCGCTTCACGGTAAGCAACCTGAGGCTGACCTACGTTACATTCAACCTTAAACTCACGCTTCATACGGTCAACGATGATATCCAGATGAAGCTCACCCATACCAGAGATGATTGTCTGGCCGGATTCTTCGTCAGTCTTAACACGGAACGATGGATCTTCTGCCGCCAATTTACCTAAAGCGATACCCATTTTTTCTTGATCAGCTTTAGTTTTTGGCTCTACTGCAACCGAGATAACCGGTTCAGGGAATTCCATACGCTCAAGTGTGATTTTGTTGCTTGGATCACACAGCGTGTCACCTGTAGTAACATCTTTAAGACCAATCAGTGCCGCGATGTCACCAGCGCGAACTTCTTTGATCTCTTCACGGCTGTTTGAGTGCATCTGCACCATACGGCCAACACGTTCTTTCTTGTTCTTAACTGGGTTAACAACACCGTCACCCTGGTTCAATACACCAGAGTAAACACGAACGAACGTCAACGTACCAACAAATGGGTCCGTCGCAATTTTAAACGCCAGCGCAGAGAATGGCTCTTCGTCAGACGACTTACGTACGCCTTCAGATTCGTCATCCAAAATACCCGTGATAGGTTTAACTTCAGTTGGTGATGGCAAGTATTCAATAACTGCGTCAAGCACAGCCTGAACACCTTTATTTTTAAACGCTGAACCACAAGCAACCAAACAGATGTCGTTAGCCAAAGTACGAATACGCAAGCCTTGCTTGATTTCCGCTTCAGTTAACTCACCTTCTTCCAGGTATTTGTTCATCAGCTCTTCGTTAGCTTCAGCCGCAGCTTCTACCAATTCAGAGTGATATTTTTCACAGTCATCAACCATTTCAGCAGGGATATCTTCATAAGTGAATGAAGTACCCATGTCTTCTTCGCTCCAGTTAATGAACTTCATTTTAACTAAGTCCACAACGCCACGGAAATTATCTTCCGCGCCTACTGGCAACTGCATTGGAACAGCCTGAGCTGCCAAACGCGTTTTCATTTGGTGAACAACAGATAAGAAGTCTGCGCCTGCACGGTCCATCTTGTTGACGAATACCATGCGCGGTACTTCATATTTGTTTGCCTGACGCCAAACGGTTTCAGTCTGAGGCTGAACACCAGATGATGCACAAAGTACAACAACAGCGCCGTCAAGAACACGCAATGAACGTTCAACTTCGATGGTGAAGTCAACGTGTCCGGGAGTATCGATGATGTTGACACGATGCTCAGGGAATTGCTTGTCCATACCCTGCCAGAAACAGGTGGTAGCTGCTGACGTGATAGTAATACCACGCTCTTGTTCTTGCTCCATCCAGTCCATGGTGGCTGCACCATCGTGCACCTCACCAATTTTGTGAGACAAACCAGTATAAAACAACACACGTTCAGTAGTGGTTGTCTTACCGGCGTCTACGTGAGCACAAATACCGATATTACGATAGCGCTCTATGGAAGTTTTACGAGCCACAATAAACTCCTTCTAGGTTAACTGTGAATTACCAGCGATAGTGAGCAAACGCTTTGTTTGCTTCAGCCATGCGGTGAACGTCTTCACGTTTCTTCACAGCAGACCCTTTGTTCTCTGATGCATCTAGCATTTCAGCTGCTAGACGCTGCGACATTGATTTTTCACCACGGGTGCGCGCTGCATCAACTAACCAGCGCATAGCCAGTGCGTTACGGCGTACCGGACGAACTTCAACCGGAACCTGATACGTAGAACCACCAACACGGCGAGATTTAACCTCAACCATTGGGCGAATGTTATCTAATATTGTATCAAAGACTTCCAGGCGATCTTTACCTGACTTCTCTGCCAGGATGTCCAATGCACCGTAAATAATCTTTTCAGCGACTGCTTTTTTGCCGTCAACCATGACGACATTGATAAATTTGGCCAACAATTCTGATCCGAACTTAGGATCTGGAAGGATTTTACGTTGACCTATGACGCGTCTTCTTGGCATCTCAATATTCTCCGATTAATTCAGGGTTTTACCCAAAACGTACGACAGTTTGGCCTTACTAACGGAGAACCGTTAAGATTTAGGCCGTTTCGCGCCGTACTTAGAACGACCTTGTTTACGGTCATTAACACCAGAGCAGTCAAGTGCTCCGCGTACTGTGTGATAACGCACACCTGGCAAGTCTTTTACACGACCGCCACGAATTAGTACGACTGAGTGTTCTTGTAAGTTGTGACCTTCGCCACCGATGTACGAAGAAACTTCGTAACCGTTCGTTAAACGAACACGGCAAACTTTACGCATTGCTGAGTTCGGTTTCTTTGGCGTAGTTGTATAAACACGGGTACAAACACCGCGTTTTTGAGGGCACGCTTCAAGAGCCGGAACGTTGCTTTTCACAACGGGCTTTTGACGGCCTTTACGCACCAGCTGGTTAACTGTTGCCATTCATTACTCCTAGTTTAGTTGATGTCGCTTTTTACCACGTGTATAGAGCGTGAAAAATCGCTTTTTTCCGACCACTGAAAGTCGGATCCCGAAAATCGGGAGCGGAAATTCTAATGGTCATATTTTCGCCTGTCAAGGCTATACAAAAGAAGCCGGCACTTTTACAGTACCGGCTTCTGTACACGAACGTTAAAAACGTTCGCTAATTATTCTGCAGAATCATCACCTGCAGAACTATTTCCAGCATTTAAGGCATCCGCAAGTTGTTGCTCAGCCTGCTCTGCAGTCATACTTGGTTCGATATCAACATTGAGTTCATCCAGTCGACGCTGCATGCGCTCTTTGTGATATGAGTAACCTGTACCTGCAGGAATCAGACGACCAACAATCACGTTTTCTTTCAGTCCACGTAAGCTGTCTTTCTTACCACCAACGGCTGCTTCGGTAAGAACTCGCGTTGTTTCCTGGAACGAAGCCGCTGAAATAAAGGATTCAGTCGACAACGATGCCTTGGTAATACCCAACAACTGACGTTCAAATGTTGCTGGTACTTTACCATCCGCTTCCGCTTTCGCATTAGCAGCTAATACTTCTGCCATTTCAACCATCTCGCCTTCCAGCAAGTTCGTATCACCAGCACGTAAAATCAATGCTTTACGTAACATTTGGCGAACGATAGTCTCAATGTGCTTATCGTTAATTTTTACACCTTGCAGACGGTAAACTTCCTGCACTTCGTTAACGATGTAGTTAGCAACAGCGCTAACACCACGTAAGCGTAAGATATCGTGCGGCGCTTCAGGACCATCGGCAATAACTTCACCTTTGCTGACCTGCTCACCTTCAAACACGTTAAGCTGACGCCATTTTGGAATCATCTCTTCGTGCTGAGTGTCGCCATCAGTTGGTGTAATCAGCAAGCGACGCTTACCTTTAGTTTCTTTACCGAAGGATACTGTACCCGTTTTCTCTGCAAGAATAGCCGGCTCTTTCGGTTTACGCGCTTCGAACAAGTCAGCAACACGTGGCAGACCACCGGTAATATCACGAGTTTTTGAACCTTCCTGCGGGATACGAGCCAAGGTATCACCAATTCTAACCTCAGAATTATCTTCCAGGTTGATGATGGCGTTACCCGGCAAGAAGTATTGCGCCGGAATATCCGTACCTGCGATGTTGACGTCTTTGCCTTTACTGTCAACCAGTTTCACCATCGGACGCATGTCTTTACCAGCGCTTGTACGCTGACCAGTTTCCAGTACGACAATGCTCGAAAGGCCTGTCAACTCATCGGTTTGACGAGTCATGGTGACGCCGTCAATCAAATCAACAAACTTGATACGACCTTCTACCTCGGTAATGATTGGGTGCGTATGCGGGTCCCAGTTTGCAACAGTCTCGCCGCCTTCAACTGAATCGCCTTCACCTTTCTTCAATACCGCACCGTAAGGTACCTTATAGCGTTCACGTTCACGACCATACTCATCCGTCAGAGTTAACTCTGTAGAGCGTGAAGTGATAACGTGTGCTTTATCGCTGTTAACAACCCATTTCGCGTTGTGTAACTTGATTGTACCCGGATTCTTCACCTGAATGTTGTTTTCAGCTGTTGCACGAGATGCCGCACCACCAATGTGGAAGGTACGCATGGTTAACTGTGTACCCGGCTCACCGATTGACTGCGCTGCTATAACACCAACCGCTTCACCCTGGTTAACCATATGACCGCGAGCCAAGTCACGACCGTAACAGTGAGCACAAACACCAAAGTCTGTATCACAGGTAATAACCGAACGAACTTTAACTTCGTCGATAGAGTTTTCTTCCAACACGTCACACATTTTTTCATCAATCAATGTGTTACGTGGTAGCAGTTCTTTTTTGCTGCCTGGCTTCATGACGGGTTCACAAAGAACTCGACCCAGTACACGCTCACGCAATGGTTCTACAACGTCACCACCTTCGATCAGTGGCTTCATGTAAAGACCTTCGTAGGTGCCACAGTCTTCTTCCATGATCACAACGTCTTGAGAAACGTCGACCAGACGACGAGTCAGGTAACCTGAGTTCGCTGTCTTCAGTGCGGTATCGGCCAAACCTTTACGAGCACCGTGCGTCGAGATGAAGTACTGAAGTACGTTCAAACCTTCGCGGAAGTTTGCGACGATTGGGGTTTCGATGATTGAACCATCTGGCTTAGCCATCAAACCACGCATACCTGCCAGCTGACGAATCTGCGCGGGGCTACCACGAGCGCCAGAGTCGGCCATCATAAAGACAGAGTTGAATGACGCTTGTTCTTCGTCTTCGCCGTCTTTATTCTTCACAATCTCTGTCGACAAGTTATCCATCATCGCTTTCGAGACTTTCTCGTTAGCGGTTGACCAAATATCGATAACTTTGTTGTATTTCTCACCAGCAGTTACCAAGCCTGATTCGAACTGTTCCTGAATTTCAGCAACTTCTTCTTCCGCCGCAGAAACAATTTCTTTCTTCGCTTCAGGGATAACCATGTCGTTAATACCAACCGACGCACCCGATACCATTGCATAATGGAAACCGGTATACATAATTTGGTCAGCAAAAATAACCGTGTCCTTCAAGCCAAGGTCACGATAGGCCTTATTCAGCATACGACCAATCGGCTTTTTACCCATCGCCTGGTTAATCAATTCAAAAGATAAGCCTTCTGGCATGATCAATGACAAGATTGCACGGCCGCATGTGGTGTCGCGCAACTCGGTCTTAGTCGTACGGTTACCGTCATCATCGATAGTGGTATCGGTGATACGCACTCTGACGCGACTGTGTAGCTCGACCTGACCCGTACGATACGCTTTTTCAGCTTCGTTCGGATCTTTGAAAACCATACCTTCGCCTTTGCCGTTGATTTTCTCTTTGGTCATGTAATACAGACCCAGTACAACGTCTTGAGAAGGAACGATAATCGGATCACCGCTTGCCGGCGAAAGTACGTTATTGGTAGACATCATCAACGCACGTGCTTCTAACTGAGCTTCTAAAGTCAGTGGCAAGTGCACCGCCATTTGGTCACCATCAAAGTCGGCGTTGTATGCCGCACAGACCAATGGGTGTAACTGAATAGCCTTACCTTCAATAAGTACCGGCTCAAATGCCTGAATACCTAAACGGTGAAGTGTTGGCGCACGGTTAAGCAGTACAGGATGTTCTTTGATGACTTCATCAAGTACGTCCCAGACTTCTGATGTCTCGCGTTCAACCATCTTCTTCGCAGCTTTAATGGTTGTTGCTAAACCGCGACGCTCTAATTTTCCGTAGATAAATGGCTTGAACAGTTCCAGCGCCATCTTCTTCGGTAAACCACACTGGTGCAGACGCAATTTAGGACCAACGGTAATAACCGAACGGCCTGAATAGTCAACACGCTTACCTAGCAGGTTCTGACGGAAACGACCCTGTTTACCTTTGATCATGTCGGCCAAAGATTTCAGTGGGCGCTTGTTAGAGCCAGTAATAGCACGACCGCGACGACCGTTATCTAACAACGCATCAACCGCTTCCTGAAGCATACGTTTTTCGTTGCGCACAATAATATCTGGTGCAGCAAGGTCCAGTAAGCGTTTAAGACGGTTATTACGGTTAATAACACGGCGGTACAAGTCGTTAAGATCCGACGTTGCAAAACGACCACCATCAAGCGGCACCAAAGGACGTAAGTCTGGTGGCAAGATCGGAAGCACTTTTAAAATCATCCACTCTGGCTTGTTGTTCGATGCCTGGAATGCTTCAAGTAGCTTCAGTCGTTTACTGATTTTCTTACGCTTAGTTTCTGAGTTTGTCTCTGGTAACTCTTCGCGTAATTTCTGAACATCACCGTCAATATCAACAGCGCGCAACAGGTCCAGAACCGCTTCTGCACCCATTTTCGCGTCAAATTCATCGCCGTGTTCTTCAAGTGCGTCCAAATATTCATCTTCGGTCAGGATTTGACCCTGCTCCAGAGACGTTAAACCACCTTCAGTAACCACATAAGATTCGAAGTAAAGGACGCGTTCGATATCACGTAATGTCATATCTAACATTAAACCAATACGCGACGGTAATGATTTAAGGAACCAGATATGTGCTACCGGGCTGGCCAACTCAATGTGGCCCATACGTTCGCGACGTACCTTGGTCAGTGTCACTTCTACGCCACACTTCTCACAGATAACACCACGATGCTTCAGGCGCTTGTATTTACCACACAAGCACTCGTAGTCTTTTACCGGACCGAAAATACGAGCACAGAACAAACCATCGCGTTCTGGCTTAAAGGTACGGTAATTAATAGTTTCAGGTTTTTTCACCTCACCATATGACCAACTACGGATCATATCTGGAGACGAAAGAGCGATGCGAATACCATCAAACTCTTCTGCCTGATTCGTCGGCTTTAAAAGCTTCAGCAAGTCTTTCACGATTTATCTCCTGTCGGAGTTCAACCTACGGGGAGCGCAAGCACTCCCCCAATTTATTCCAGCAACAGCGTCTTAGTTCTGTTCTAGCTCGATATTGATGCCCAGCGAGCGGATTTCTTTCAACAATACGTTGAAGGATTCCGGCATTCCCGCTTCCATCTGCAAGTTGTTGTCGACAATGTTTTTGTACATCTTCGTACGACCGTTCACGTCGTCCGACTTCACTGTTAACATTTCTTGCAAGGTATAAGCCGCACCATAAGCTTCCAATGCCCAGACTTCCATCTCACCGAAGCGCTGACCACCGAACTGAGCTTTACCGCCCAGCGGTTGTTGTGTAACCAAGCTGTACGAGCCAGTTGAACGAGCGTGCATCTTATCATCGACCAAGTGGTTCAATTTGAGCATGTACATGTAACCAACCGTTACGTCACGTTCAAACTTATCACCTGTGCGACCGTCAAATAACCGAATCTGACCAGATTCAGGTAAGTCTGCCAGCTTCAACAGTGCTTTAATTTCTTCTTCCACTGCACCATCAAACACTGGTGTAGCAGTCGGCAAACCGGCTTTCAAGTTACCGGCCAGGCGCATCACTTCGTCGTCAGAAAACTCGCTAATATCAACTTTCTGACGGCTTTCGCCCAAGTCATATACCTGCTGTAAGAAGTCGCGTAACTCAGAGATAGCACGTTGCTGTTTCAGCATTTTTTCAATCTTGCTACCGATACCGCGAGCCGCCATACCTAAGTGTGTTTCCAGAACCTGACCGATGTTCATCCGCGAAGGTACACCCAGCGGGTTCAATACGATATCAACCGGGTTCCCTTCATCATCGTGTGGCATATCTTCCACAGGGATGATGGTTGAGATAACACCTTTGTTACCGTGACGGCCAGCCAGTTTATCACCAGGCTGAATGCTACGACGTACTGCTAAGTAAACCTTAACAATTTTCAGAACACCCGGTGCTAAATCATCACCTTGAGTGATCTTACGACGTTTAGTCTCAAACTTAGTATCAAAGTCATCACGAATTTGCTGATACTGCTCAGCAATTTGCTCTAACTGAGCCTGAGCGTCTTCGTTACCTAAGTCTTGAGTTAACCAACTTGCACGATCCACACTCGCTAATTTGGCTTCATCGAAACCATTGCTTAGCAGTAGATTGCGTGCACGGTTATAGATACCCTCTTCAAGAATCTTAAATTCTTCTGTCAGGTCTTTCTTAACCTTGGCTAGCTGCATTTCTTCAATCGCTACCGCGCGCTTATCTTTTTCAACGCCATCGCGAGTGAATACCTGCACATCGATAACAGTACCGTTAACGCCATTTGGAACACGCAGAGAGCTGTCTTTAACATCAGACGCTTTCTCGCCGAAAATAGCTCGCAAGAGTTTCTCTTCAGGCGTCAATTGCGTTTCACCTTTAGGCGTTACTTTACCGACCAGAATATCACCGCCATTGACTTCAGCACCCACATAAACAACACCAGATTCGTCCAGCTTGCCTAATGCAGACTCACCAACGTTAGGGATATCAGAGGTAATTTCCTCAGCACCTAACTTGGTATCACGAGCAACACAGTTTAATTCTTGAATATGAATGGTTGTCATCCGATCTTCCTGCGCTACACGCTCAGAGATCAGAATCGAATCCTCGAAGTTATAACCATTCCACGGCATGAAAGCCACACGCATGTTCTGACCCAGTGCTAATTCACCTAAGTCAGTTGACGGACCATCAGCTAAAACATCACCGCGTGTTACAGGTTCACCTGGATTCACGGTTGGTTTCTGGTTAATACAAGTGTTCTGGTTAGAACGCGTGTATTTGGTCAGGTTATAAATATCGATGCCCGCTTCACCCGGGACCATTTCTTCTTCGTTCACTTTAACAACGATACGGCTGGCGTCTACGTAATCGACAACACCACCACGCTTAGCAACTACGGTTACACCGGAGTCAACCGCGATAGTGCGTTCGATACCCGTACCCACTAACGGCTTATCAGCACGCAGTGTTGGTACCGCCTGACGTTGCATGTTCGAGCCCATCAGTGCCCGGTTAGCATCATCGTGTTCAAGGAACGGAATCATGCTTGCTGCAATAGAAACGATTTGCTGCGGTGCAACGTCCATATACTGGACCTGCTCTTTACTCATCAGCGTAAATTCGTTTTTGTGACGGCAAGGCACTAAATCTTCAGTCAATTCGCCTTTATCGTTCAGTGCAACGTTCGCCTGAGCGATAACATAGTTGCCCTCTTCGATGGCGGACAGATAATTCACATCATCTGTGACAGCTCCATTCTCAATGCGACGGTATGGCGTTTCTAAGAAGCCATATTCGTTAGTGCGAGAGAACGTTGACAACGAGTTGATAAGACCGATGTTCGGTCCTTCCGGCGTTTCGATTGGACACAGACGACCATAGTGCGTTGGGTGTACGTCGCGAACTTCGAAGCCCGCGCGCTCACGTGTCAAACCACCTGGACCTAAAGCAGAGATACGACGCTTATGCGTCACTTCTGACAATGGGTTGTTCTGGTCCATAAATTGCGATAGCTGGCTTGAGCCAAAGAACTCTTTTACCGCTGCGCTGATTGGTTTAGCGTTAATAAGATCTTGTGGCATGGTGTTATCTAAATCACCCAGCGACAAACGTTCTTTAACTGCACGCTCAACACGAACCAAACCAACACGGAATTGGTTCTCTGCCATTTCGCCGACAGACCGAATGCGACGGTTACCCAAGTGGTCAATATCATCAACTTCATCTAAACCGTTACGGATTTCGATGAGTTTTTTCATGACTTCAACGATGTCTTCTTTAGACAAAGTATTAGTACCACTTAAGTCTTCACGACCTAGTCGACGGTTAAACTTCATGCGACCAACGGTTGATAGATCGTAGCGTTCTTCACTGAAGAACAGATTATCAAACAAGGTTTCCGCTGCTTCACGCGTTGGCGGCTCGCCCGGACGCATCATGCGATAGATTTCAACCAGAGCTTCTAAGCGGTTGTTACTTGAATCAACGCGCAAGGTCTCGCTCATGTAAGGACCGTGGTCCAGGTCGTTGACGAACAGAGTTTCAATTTTCTTGATGCCCGCTTCGCTAAGCTCGGCAATTAGTTCCAGTGTTAACACGTCATTCGCGTGTCCAACCACTTCGCCTGTTTTCTTGTTCGCGTAGTCTTTCGCTAATACTTTTCCGACCATGTATTCTGCCGGCACTTCCATTTCTTTAATGTCCAGTTGCTCTAACTGGCGGATATGGCGTGCGGTAATACGACGGCCTTTTTCGACAAGCACTTCGCCTTCAGCACCTTTAATGTCAAACTTGGCGGTTTCGCCACGCAGACGTTCAGGCACTAACTGCATTTTCACCTTAGTTTTAAGGATCTCGAAGTACGTAGTGTCGAAGAACATATCGAGTATTTCTTCAGTGCTGTATTCCAGTGCACGAAGAATAATAGACGCCGGTAATTTACGACGACGGTCGATACGGACGAAAACGTTGTCTTTAGGATCAAATTCAAAATCCAACCAAGAGCCACGGTAAGGAATCACACGCGCGTTATACAGGACTTTACCTGACGAGTGAGATTTCCCTTTGTCGTGATCAAAGAACACACCGGGTGAACGGTGGAGCTGAGAAACGATAACTCGCTCTGTGCCATTGATAACAAAAGTTCCGTTTTCTGTCATTAACGGAATTTCGCCCATGTACACTTCTTGTTCTTTAATGTCTTTAACTGTACCGGCAGCTGCTTCTTTATCAAACAGCACCAGACGCAGTTTCACACGCAATGGTGCTGAGTAGGTAATGCCACGGATTTGACATTCTTCAACGTCAAACGCCGGCTCACCCATGTGATAACTGACGTACTGCAGTTCCGCATTACCAGAATAACTGGCAATAGGAAAGACCGAACGAAAAGCCGCTTCCAGACCATTATTAGCTTCTGGATCGACTTCAATAAATTTCTTAAATGAATCAAGCTGCATAGACAGCAAATAAGGAACTTCTAAGACCTGAGGTCGTTTACCGAAATCCTTACGAATACGTTTTTTTTCAGAGTAGGAGTACGCCATGGGGTTCCTCAGCTAGCTGATTGATGACCCTAACCAACGAGTGGTTCGATGGTTAAAAACAGATTAATCTTTTATCTGTCGATCCCGTTGTTATTTTTTCGCTTAACTGTATCCAACCTCGGGCAAAATGATACAAGCGATACAGCGCAAAAAGGCTGGTGGTTAATTAACCACCAGCCCAAGGCCTAAAAGGCCGTATGTCGTACAAAAGTGAAATTACTTAACTTCAACTTCCGCACCAGCTTCTTCAAGCTGCTTCTTCAGCTCTTCAGCTTCGTCTTTGCTTACACCTTCTTTAACTGCTACTGGTGCAGACTCAACCATAGCTTTAGCTTCTTTCAAGCCAAGGCCAGTTGCGCCGCGAACAGCTTTGATAGCGGAAACTTTGTTTGCGCCAGCTGCTTTCAGTACTACGTCAAATTCAGTTTGTTCTTCAGCTGCTTCGCCTGCGCCTGCTGCTGGACCAGCAGCTACTGCTACTGCTGCAGAAGCGTCAACGCCGAATTTTTCTTCAGCTGCTTCGATCAATTCAACCAGTTCCATTACTGGCATTTCAGCGATCGCGTTTAAGATGTCGTCTTTAGTCAGAGCCATTACTCTAAACTCCTGGGTTTATAATTACAAAAAAATGGTTAAAAAACCAACGTATTATTTAGCGTCTTTAATTGCTGCCAACGTTCTAACGAACTTGCTAGGTACTTCGTTAACTGTTTTAACGAATTTGCTAACCGGTTCTTTGAAGGTGGCGAGCAATTTAGCCAATGCTTCGTCACGAGTCGGAAGTGAAGCAACTGCGTCCAATTTTTCCGGACCCATGATGCCATTACCGATTGACAGAGCTGTCACTTGCAAGTTCTTGTTTTCTTTTGAGAAATCTTTGAACAAACGAGCTGATGTGCCCGGAGCGTCCATCGAAAACCCATAAACAAGAGGTCCTTTAAGTGCATCGCCCATGTCTTCAAACTGAGTGCCTTCAAAAGCGCGTTTTGCGAGTGTATTTCGTACAACTTTAACGAAAATACCTTGCTCGCGAGCTTTTTTACGCAGCGCAGTCATATCGGCTACTTCGATGCCTCGATATTCAGCAACGGTGACGGCTAGCGCATTTGAAGCAACGTCGTTAACTTCCTTAACGATGGCTTTCTTTCCGGCTAAACCAATTGCCACTGATATCACCTCGTTTTCAATTTGAGACCGAAGTCTCTCGTTACAATTAGGTGGGACAAAACCCACCGCGTTGTCACGGTGATTCTCTACCCAGAGAGCCTGAGTCGGATATCACCATCTGCGTAGGAAATTAAGTGCCACTACCCAATATTCCGGGATGCTCGCGGTACACCTACGGTCTTGGACGGGAGCCTTGTTTTGTTGCGTTTTTGCAACGCCACGGCAGCTCCAACCCATAAACCATTACATTGTCCGTTTAACTGTTGCGAATTAAACCGCTGCTACAGTTGCCTGGTCAATGCTTACACCAGCGCCCATTGTCGTAGACAGGCTGATGCGCTTTAAGTAAACACCTTTAGCCGACGAAGGCTTCGCTTTCTTAAGAGCGGCCAACAGAGCTTCAAGGTTTTCTTTCAATTTGTCGTTATCGAAGTCAACACGGCCGATTGTTGCGTGAACAATACCGTTTTTGTCGTTGCGATAGCGAACCTGACCTGCTTTAGCATTTTTAACTGCTGTTGCTACGTCAGGCGTTACTGTACCTGTTTTCGGGTTAGGCATCAGGCCGCGTGGACCTAAGATTTGACCTAATTGACCAACAACACGCATTGCGTCAGGTGATGCTACGACGACGTCGAAGTTCATTTCACCTTTCTTAACTTGTGCTGCCAAGTCTTCCATACCAACGATATCAGCACCGGCTTCTTTCGCTTTTTCTGCATTGTCACCTGAAGTGAATACAGCAACACGAACATCACGGCCTGTACCGTTTGGCAGTACCGTAGCACCACGAACGTTTTGGTCAGATTTACGAGCATCAATGCCGAGGTTTACTGCGACATCAACACTTTCAGTGAATTTTGCTGTTGCTAACTCTTTTAACAGAGTGATTGCTTCATTCACATCGTAATCGCGGGCTTCAACTTTCTCTGCGATCATACGAGCGCGTTTTGTTAATTTAGCCATTGATTAGCCCTCCACGTTCAAGCCCATCGCGCGGGCAGAACCGGCGATAGTGCGTACAGCTGCGTCCATGTCGGCAGCAGTCAAGTCTGGTTCTTTTGTTTTCGCAATTTCTTCTAATTGCGCGCGAGTTACCGTACCAACTTTCTTGGTGTTCGGCTCGCCTGAACCACTTTTGATACCAGCCGCTTTCTTCAACAAGAAAGACGCAGGAGGCGTTTTAGTAATAAATGTGAATGAACGGTCTTCGAATACTGTGATTTCAACAGGAACCGGTGCGCCTTTTTCCAGGCTATCGGTTTGCGCGTTGAATGCTTTACAGAATTCCATGATGTTCACACCGTGCTGACCCAATGCAGGACCAACTGGCGGTGACGGGTTAGCTGAACCAGCAGCTACCTGTAATTTGATAATGGCCGATACTTTCTTCGCCATGATAATTACCTCTGTTGTGGGTTTAACGCCTTGTAACTTTTCAGAGGAAAGTTACTCTAACGGCTTCCCGTTAAAAAAGGACGCGAATTATAAGTGACTTCGCGCCATAGATCAATCATTGTGTTGCTGCTTTTTTGATCAGGCTTTTTCTATCTGACCAAATTCCAGTTCAACCGGGGTTGCACGACCGAAGATAGAAACCGAAACCGTAACACGGCTCTTCTCATAATCGACTTCTTCGACTGTACCATTAAAGTCAGCAAAAGGTCCGTCATTAACACGAACCACTTCACCCGGTTCAAACAAGGTTTTAGGCTTAGGCTTATCGGCAGAGTCTTGTAAGCGATCTAAGATAGCATCCGCTTCTTTCTTCGATATTGGTGTAGGTCTGTCGCTGCTACCACCAATAAAACCTAGTACACGAGGCACGCTTTTAATTAAGTGCCATGCGTCTTCATCCATGTCCATTTCGACCAGAACATAACCCGGGAAGAATTTGCGCTCGCTTTTGCGACGAACTCCGCCGCGCATTTCAACAACTTCTTCTTTTGGTACCAGGATTTCACCAAACTTATCTTCCATGCCATGCATTTTGATATGTTCTTTCAGAGACTCGGCAACACGTGCCTCATAACCGGAAAAAGCCTGTACTACGTACCAACGTTTCTGATCGCTCATGGTTAAATCTCCAGTCCGGTTAAGAAGCCAACGACGCGCACCAGGATGCCATCAAGACCCCAAAGGATAAGTGCGACAATAACGGTCGCAATGACAACGATAAGCGTTGTCTGAGTCGCTTCCTGACGAGATGGCCAAACCACCTTGCGAACTTCAGTGCGGCTTTCTTTGGCAAACGCCAGGAAAGTCTTGCCCTTGATTGTTCTGCTGGCAAAGAAACCTGCTAAGGCCACTAAAACAACCACAGCGATTGCACGGTATAAAACCGACACTTCTTCTGTGTAATAGTGATTACCGCCAATAGCAACAACTAAAAGGGCGATTGCGATTATCCATTTCAAACTGTTCAACGAACTGCTTTGCGTCTCGTTATTTGCGCTCATTCTTTAATCCTAGTTGCGACCGGTCTTCGCTTTGAATCAATAAAATCTGGCAGGGGCGGAGGGATTCGAACCCCCAACCGTCGGTTTTGGAGACCGCTGTTCTACCAATTGGAACTACGCCCC
>NZ_JAVFHZ010000013.1:0-3388 GCF_033052755.1 Idiomarina solivarensis
ACCCCACACTACCATCGGCGCTGGTGTGTTTCACTTCTGAGTTCGGAATGGATTCAGGTGGTGCCACACCGCTATGGCCGCCAGACATAAACTGTCACAACATGTAAAAACTGACTGCAGCGTAAAGTACGCCACTCTCTTAAATTTGATTCGGTAAAGTCGCTCGCTTGTGCGTAACGTCCCAAACACCTTGGGTGTTGTATGGTTAAGTCTCACGGGCAATTAGTACGGGTTAGCTCAACGCATTACTACGCTTCCACACCCCGCCTATCAACGTTGTAGTCTCCAACAACCCTTCAGAGCACTCTAAGTGCTAGTGAGAGCTTATCTCGAGGCTCGCTTCCCGCTTAGATGCTTTCAGCGGTTATCGATTCCGAACGTAGCTACCGGGCAATGCCATTGGCATGACAACCCGAACACCAGGGGTTCGTCCACTCCGGTCCTCTCGTACTAGGAGCAGCTCCTCTCAACTCTCAAACGCCCACGGCAGATAGGGACCGAACTGTCTCACGACGTTCTAAACCCAGCTCGCGTACCACTTTAAATGGCGAACAGCCATACCCTTGGGACCGACTTCAGCCCCAGGATGTGATGAGCCGACATCGAGGTGCCAAACACCGCCGTCGATATGAACTCTTGGGCGGTATCAGCCTGTTATCCCCGGAGTACCTTTTATCCGTTGAGCGATGGCCCTTCCATTCAGAACCACCGGATCACTATGACCTACTTTCGTATCTGCTCGACGTGTCTGTCTCGCAGTTAAGCTGGCTTCTGCCATTGCACTAACCGTACGATGTCCGACCGTACTTAGCCAACCTTCGTGCTCCTCCGTTACTCTTTGGGAGGAGACCGCCCCAGTCAAACTACCCACCAGGCACTGTCCACAACCCCGATAAGGGGCCAATGTTAGAACATCAAACATACAAGGGTGGTATTTCAAGGGTGGCTCCACATCAACTGGCGCCAATGCTTCAAAGCCTCCCACCTATCCTACACATGTAGGTTCAATGTTCAGTGCCAAGCTGTAGTAAAGGTTCACGGGGTCTTTCCGTCTAGCCGCGGGTACACAGCATCTTCACTGCGATTTCAATTTCACTGAGTCTCGGGTGGAGACAGCGTGGCCATGGTTACACCATTCGTGCAGGTCGGAACTTACCCGACAAGGAATTTCGCTACCTTAGGACCGTTATAGTTACGGCCGCCGTTTACCGGGGCTTCGATCAAGAGCTTCTCCGAAGATAACCCCATCAATTAACCTTCCGGCACCGGGCAGGTGTCACACCGTATACGTCCACTTTCGTGTTAGCACAGTGCTGTGTTTTTAATAAACAGTCCCAGCCACCTGGTCACTGCGACCACCAGCAGCTCATGACGCGAAGTCAATCACCACCAGTGGCGTACCTTCTCCCGAAGTTACGGTACTATTTTGCCTAGTTCCTTCACCCGAGTTCTCTCAAGCGCCTTAGTATTCTCTACCTGACCACCTGTGTCGGTTTGGGGTACGGTCAATGTTCATCTGAAGCTTAGAGGCTTTTCCCGGAAGCATGGCATCAATGACTTCGCACCCGTGGGTGCTCGTCTCGTGTCTCGGCCTTAAGGACCCGGATTTACCTAAGTCCTCAGCCTACGCACTTTCACCGGGACTACCAACGCCCGGCTCACCTAGCCTTCTCCGTCCCCCCATCGCAATGAACATCGGTACAGGAATATTGACCTGTTTTCCATCGACTACGCGTTTCCGCCTCGCCTTAGGGGCCGACTTACCCTACCCTGATTAGCATGGGATAGGAAACCTTGGTCTTCCGGCGTGGGAGTTTTTCACTCCCATTATCGTTACTCATGTCAGCATTCGCACTTCTGATATGTCCAGCAGTCCTCTCGAACCACCTTCGCCCACTTACAGAACGCTCCCCTACCCCGCATGATAAATCATGCAGCCGCAGCTTCGGTGTATGGCTTAGCCCCGTTACATCTTCCGCGCAGGCCGACTCGACTAGTGAGCTATTACGCTTTCTTTAAAGGATGGCTGCTTCTAAGCCAACCTCCTAGCTGTCTCTGCCTTCCCACATCGTTTCCCACTGAGCCATAACTTCGGGACCTTAGCTGGCGGTCTGGGTTGTTTCCCTCTTCACGACGGACGTTAGCACCCGCCGTGTGTCTCCCGGATAGTACTCATTGGTATTCGGAGTTTGCATGGGGTTGGTAAGTCGGGATGACCCCCTAGCCCAAACAGTGCTCTACCCCCAATGGTATTCGTCCGAGGCTCTACCTAAATAGATTTCGGGGAGAACCAGCTATCTCCGGGCTTGATTAGCCTTTCACTCCTAGCCACAAGTCATCCCCTCATTTTTCAACATAAGTGGGTTCGGTCCTCCAATTGATGTTACTCAATCTTCAACCTGCTCATGGTTAGATCGCCCGGTTTCGGGTCTATACCCTGCAACTCAACGCCCAGTTAAGACTCGGTTTCCCTACGGCTTCCCTATACGGTTAACCTTGCTACAGAATATAAGTCGCTGACCCATTATACAAAAGGTACGCAGTCACGGAACAAGTCCGCTCCTACTGCTTGTACGTACACGGTTTCAGGTTCTGTTTCACTCCCCTCGCCGGGGTTCTTTTCGCCTTTCCCTCACGGTACTGGTTCACTATCGGTCAGTTGGGAGTATTTAGCCTTGGAGGATGGTCCCCCCATATTCAGTCAGGATATCACGTGTCCCGACCTACTCGATTTCACTTATCATGCGCCTTCACATACCGGGCTCTCACCGTCTGTGGCTCCGCTTCCCATCGGATTCTGTTAGCACAAGTTAAGCTTAAGGGCTGCTTCCCGTTCGCTCGCCGCTACTAGGGAAATCTCGGTTGATTTCTTTTCCTCCGGGTACTTAGATGTTTCAGTTCTCCGGGTTCGCTTCCTGGCACCTATTGATTCAGTGCCGGATAGTGTGCAAGCACACTGGGTTTCCCCATTCGGAAATCCATGACTCAAGTGCCTCTTACTGGCTTATCATGGCTTATCGCAAGTTAGTACGTCCTTCATCGCCTCCAACTGCCTAGGCATCCACCGTGTACGCTTAGTCACTTAACCATACAACCCGAAGGTGTCTGGCATACGTGACCAAGATTGTTTGTTCTCGCTGTACACAAGTTCGATACGCCTCTACCAAATCAGTTTGTTCAAGTAGAGTGGCATTTCTTACTTTAATATTTACAATCAGCTTTTCATGTTGTTAAAGAGCACGTAACACTAAGTTACCGGTAAGGATTCTTAATTAAGAACGCTTAACGCTAACGGTTACTAAGAGAAGAAATGGTGGAGCCAAGCGGGATCGAACCGCTGACCTCCTGCGTGCAAGGCAGGCGCTCTCCCAGCTGAGCTATGGCCCCG
>NZ_JAVFHZ010000014.1:0-2587 GCF_033052755.1 Idiomarina solivarensis
TGCGTATTTCGGGGTCATCCGGACATTGATTTCGGTCTGAGCCGGACAAGCATTTCGGTATCATCCGGACAGTGATTTCGGCGTCGTCCGGACAACCGTTTCGGTCTCATCCGGACAAGTTTTTCTTCCCTCGCTTTTCGAGTTTCGGCATAACAGAGTTTTTATCTGTGAGCCGAGGCAATCATGACTAAAGCAAAGAAAAAAGCGAGGACGGATATGCGGACTTATCTGGACATTTTTCGTTTGAAGTTTGAGCGGCGGATGACTGATCGGCAAATAGCATTAACGCTGAACATCGGTCGCTCAACCGTCAACAACATCCTGACCCGGTTCCGAAGTTTACAGCTCGAGTGGCCGCTTCCTGATGAAGTGTCACTTGAGAAGCTCGATAATTTATTGATGCCCGGTCGCAATTATCAATCGCAACGTGAGCTGCCGGATTGGCTGAAGGTACACAAGGAGCTTACCAGCCCACTCGTGACCAAGCAGTTGTTGTGGCAGGAATATCAGGCCGAATATGGCAATAAAGCTCTGGGGTACACTCAGTTCTGTGAGCATTACCGCCGTTGGCTGGGTAAGCAACGTCGCTCTATGCGTCAATTGCATAAAGCCGGTGAAAAGCTCTTTATCGACTTCTGCGGACCAACCGTACGCATTGTTGATCCCACTACAGGTGAGTACCGCAAAGCGTCTATCTTCGTTGCCTCAATGGGCGCCTCAAATTACACCTACATCGAAGCGTGCGAAGGACAGGACTTAGAGTCCTGGCTGCTCGCCAATCGCCGCTGTCTGGAGTTCTTAGGCGGTGTACCGCAGTTGCTCATTCCGGATAATTTAAAATCCGGTGTTAATCAGGCCGACCGCTACGAGCCGCAGCTCAACGACAGCTATCGGGCGTTCAGTCAACATTATGGCTGTCCTGTCATCCCCGCACGCCCCCGTAAGCCTCAGGATAAAGGTAAAGTAGAATCCGCTGTCCTGGTGGTTGAACGCTGGGTGTTAGCGCGGCTGAGACATACCACCTTCCACAGTCTGGCGGCGTTAAATCAGGCAATAAGAGCGCTGAACAAAGAGCTCAACGAACGACCGATGAAAAGCTATGACGGTCTGAGCCGGGCGGAGTTATTTAAACAAATCGACGCACCCGCATTAGCACCGTTACCTGAAATGCCTTACGAGTACGCGCAGTTCAAGTTGGCAAAAGTCGGTAAAGACTACCATGTGGCCTTCGATAACCACTGGTACTCGGTGCCTCATGCGCTGGTCGGTGAGCGGGTTGAGCTGATGGTCACCCAGCGACTGGTACAAATCCATTACCGCGGTAATGTGGTCGCGACTCACATCCGAAGCAAAAAGCGTTACCAACACACCACCGAGGCATCACATATGCCCGTGGCACATGCCGTTTATAAAGACTGGACACCGGAGCGTATCCACCGTTGGGCGGCCAGCATTGGCAAAAATACCGCCTTAGTGGTTGAGCATATTGAGCGCTCAAAAGCCCACGTTGAGCAAGCCCAACGCAGTTGCCTGGGCCTGTTATCGCTGCAAAAGCGCTATAGCTCAGAGCGCTTAGAGCGAGCCTGCGGTATTGCTCTCGAGCAACAACACTACGCCATTCGGTTTATTCGCAACATCCTTGCCAACGGCCGGGACAGTCAATCCACTCCAGAGCCGGCTACGACTCCGACTCATCACATCAATGTGCGTGGCGCACATTATTACCAATAAGGAGCGGTAATGGATAACTTACTCAGCCAGCTGCGCCAGTTACGATTACCGGCTATGGCATCAGCACTTGAACGACAACGTGAAACACCGGGTACTTATGACGAGCTTGCCTTCGAAGAACGATTACTGCTGCTCGTTGAACAGGAGCATTTAAGCCGGGAAAACAACCGTATTACACGCCTGCGTAAACAAGCTAACCTGCGTCTGCAGGCGCAGCCTGAACAACTCAAATACCCGGCAGCGAGGGGCCTTAGAAAAGAGCAACTCATTCCCCTGCTTGAAGGCCATCACTTACGCTATCAGCAAAACATCCTTATCACCGGCCCAACCGGCAGCGGTAAAACGTTCCTTGCCTGCTGTTTAGGCGAGCAGGCTTGTCGGCAGAACTACCGAGTACAATATTACCGGCTTGGGCACTTGCTTGAGGCCCTGAAACTGGGTCACGTTGATGGCTCTTATCTGAAAATCCTCAGCAAGCTCCAAAAGGTCGATTTACTTATCCTGGACGACTGGGGGCTGGAAGGCTTTAAGGGAAAACAAATCACCGACTTGCTGGATGTCATTGAAGATCGCTATGAGCGACGCAGTACCATTATCGTCAGCCAGCTACCGGTATCACAATGGTATGAACTGATGGATAACCCGACCGTGGCAGACGCATTGCTTGATCGACTTATTCATAATGCGCATCGGTTGGAATTACAAGGTGAATCGCAACGCAAAAAAACACTAGCAGGTGACGCCTAAATCACGTAAAAAGAAAATCATGCGAGGTGAAAGTTAACTTGTCCGGATGACACCGGAACGCTTGTCCGAATGATGCCGGAATCGCTGTCCGGATAGACCGAAATACGCA
>NZ_JAVFHZ010000016.1:0-1195 GCF_033052755.1 Idiomarina solivarensis
ATGTCTAAAGAAAAATTTGAACGTTCGAAGCCGCACGTAAACGTCGGCACCATCGGTCACGTTGACCACGGTAAAACAACACTAACTGCTGCTATCACAACTGTTTTGGCAAAAGTTTATGGTGGTGCGGCGAAAGACTTCGCAGCCATCGATAACGCGCCAGAAGAGAAAGAGCGTGGTATCACCATTTCAACGTCACACGTTGAATATGACACACCGACTCGCCACTACGCGCACGTAGACTGCCCAGGGCACGCTGACTATGTTAAAAACATGATCACCGGTGCGGCGCAGATGGACGGCGCGATTCTGGTAGTAGCAGCAACAGACGGCCCAATGCCACAGACGCGTGAGCACATCCTGTTGTCACGTCAGGTAGGCGTACCTTACATCGTTGTATTCATGAACAAATGTGACATGGTAGACGATGAAGAGCTGTTAGAGCTGGTAGAAATGGAAGTTCGTGAACTGTTGTCAGAGTATGACTTCCCGGGCGACGACCTGCCGGTTATTCAGGGCTCAGCTCTGAAAGCGCTGGAAGGGGACGAAGACTACGCTAAGAAAATCATCGAACTTGCAGACGCACTGGATTCTTACATTCCAGAGCCAGAGCGTGACATCGATAAGCCGTTCATCATGCCAATCGAAGACGTATTCTCGATTTCAGGTCGTGGTACGGTAGTAACAGGTCGTGTAGAGCGCGGTATCGTGCGTACAGGCGACGAGTGTGAAATCGTTGGTATGAAAGACACCACGAAGACCACAGTTACGGGTGTAGAGATGTTCCGTAAACTGCTTGACGAAGGTCGTGCAGGTGAGAACATCGGTGCGTTGTTGCGTGGAACGAAGCGTGACGAAGTTGAACGTGGTCAGGTATTGGCGAAGCCAGGAACTATCACTCCGCATACTAAGTTCGAAGCAGAAGTTTACGTACTGAGCAAAGACGAAGGTGGCCGTCATACGCCATTCTTTAAAGGCTACCGTCCACAGTTCTATTTCCGTACAACGGACGTTACAGGTGCTGTAGAATTGCCGGAAGGCGTAGAAATGGTCATGCCTGGTGATAACCTGAAATTCGTTGTTGATTTGATTGCTCCAATCGCAATGGACGAAGGTCTGCGTTTCGCTATCCGTGAGGGTGGCCGTACCGTAGGTGCAGGCGTTGTATCGAAAATCATGGACTAATGCAGTCTGA
>NZ_JAVFHZ010000017.1:0-444 GCF_033052755.1 Idiomarina solivarensis
TCCCGAGTGGCCAAAGGGATCAGACTGTAAATCTGACGGCTCAGCCTTCGCAGGTTCGAATCCTGCCCCCTCCACCACGCAATTTCCTTGGTTTTGAAGTGGCCTCATAAAATTGTGAATTTGCGGGTGTCGTATAGTGGCTATTACCTCAGCCTTCCAAGCTGATGACGCGGGTTCGATTCCCGCCACCCGCTCCACATTCCGTCAGTGCTGATATAGCTCAGTTGGTAGAGCGCACCCTTGGTAAGGGTGAGGTCGGCGGTTCGAATCCGCCTATCAGCACCATTTCTATTTAGGCCCCTAATAAACCTCGGTCATGCTTTTAAGCTTAGGTAACACACCGAAGAATTTTGTTAGAGAGGCTGCAATGTCTAAAGAAAAATTTGAACGTTCGAAGCCGCACGTAAACGTCGGCACCATCGGTCACGTTGACCACGGTAAAAC
>NZ_JAVFHZ010000018.1:0-409 GCF_033052755.1 Idiomarina solivarensis
GGGTCTGTAGCTCAGCTGGTTAGAGCGCACCCCTGATAAGGGTGAGGTCGGCAGTTCAAGTCTGCCCAGACCCACCAAATTTGAACGATGGCTGCGTTGTTCGGGTACTCGCATACTGATGTATGCTTCGCACCCTCCCGCCTTGCCCTCCTTCAAATTCCCTTGCCAGGGTTGCGGCGATGTTGAAAAGAGGTTTTCCTCAATGTCAGCACGCGCAGCATGAAGCTTCGAGAGCAAGGCGCACGTTGAGTGATTGAAGGAGCATACCTCGATGGTATGTGACTGATTGAACGAATCGCGCAACGCAGCTATCGACGTTTCAGGCAAGCATTCGGGGCCATAGCTCAGCTGGGAGAGCGCCTGCCTTGCACGCAGGAGGTCAGCGGTTCGATCCCGCTTGGCTCCACCA
>NZ_JAVFHZ010000019.1:0-293 GCF_033052755.1 Idiomarina solivarensis
GCGTTTCGCTATCCGTGAGGGTGGCCGTACCGTAGGTGCAGGCGTTGTATCGAAAATCATGGACTAATGCAGTCTGATTGATTTTAAGAGCCCGGCTTTGGCCGGGCTTTTTTATGTCTGGAATAGCGCAGTTCGCTGCCTGCTGGGCTTGCGTCAAAAACCATAATAGGTATAATACCGCGTCCAATCCTGCACCAATTGTAGGGTCGGCAAAATTTAGGGGCGTAGTTCCAATTGGTAGAACAGCGGTCTCCAAAACCGACGGTTGGGGGTTCGAATCCCTCCGCCCCTGC
>NZ_JAVFHZ010000020.1:0-280 GCF_033052755.1 Idiomarina solivarensis
GGCGGCAACGTCACCGGCATTTCCGACTTCTCGCCGCTCGAAGCCCAGTTCGACCTGATCAAGGAGCTGGTGCCCGCAGCCAAGAAGATCGGCGTCGTCTTCAATCCCGGCGAAGCCAACAGCGTCGCGCTGCTCAACGCCGTGAAGGCACTGGCGCCGGCCCGCAACCTCCAGATCGTCGAGGCTTCGGCGGGCCGGACCGCCGATGTCTCCGCCGCCGCGCAGAGTCTCGTCGGCAAGGTCGACGCGCTCTATCTGCCGACCGAGCCCTTCTGGACCG
>NZ_JAVFHZ010000021.1:0-269 GCF_033052755.1 Idiomarina solivarensis
TGGTGGAGCCAAGCGGGATCGAACCGCTGACCTCCTGCGTGCAAGGCAGGCGCTCTCCCAGCTGAGCTATGGCCCCGTTATGGGCGTATTCGACCACCCCCGATAAGGGAATTTCAAGCGAGGGCAAGGCGGAAGCCGGGGAAGTGTACACCAGTACACGACTCGGGTTCCAACGCAGCCATCGCGCAGAAATGGTGGGTCTGGGCAGACTTGAACTGCCGACCTCACCCTTATCAGGGGTGCGCTCTAACCAGCTGAGCTACAGACCC
>NZ_JAVFHZ010000022.1:0-258 GCF_033052755.1 Idiomarina solivarensis
TTAAAACAACAGGAAAATCAAGAATGAGTATCAGAATTACTAAAAAAATTAATACTGATAGATTTGAAGATATTATTAGAGTTAAATTATCTGAAATGGTAATAAAGAGTGATGAATTTGCCCAACAACTATATGCCTCCTTGTGTAACACTATTTGGTATAATAAATCTACAAATGATATATACTCTTGTTCCTGGAGATATGCTGGTGGTTTAGTTGCTGCAATGAGAAATAAGAATGAAGATTACCTAAATTTTT
>NZ_JAVFHZ010000023.1:0-256 GCF_033052755.1 Idiomarina solivarensis
CATGTTCAAACCCTGTTTTTACACCACCACAACCACGATGGTTGCCTTTCTCTCCTTTATCCTGAGCGATATTCGTTTGCTGGTGGATTTCGGCTGGATGATGTCTGTTGCGCTTGGCGTGGCGCTGGTGCTCAGTTTTATTGTAATGCCAGCGGGCCTGATGTTGTTGCCGAGGCGTTATCATGAAGAGGAAAACAACCTGAGCCGGAATTTTACCCATTTTTTTGCCTCCCTTGCGGATAAGCGGGGAAAAGTG
>NZ_JAVFHZ010000024.1:0-246 GCF_033052755.1 Idiomarina solivarensis
GCTCGACGCGCTAACCGACGAGGCCGCCGAACGCGTCGAGGGCCGTCTCGAAGTCGGACTGGACGAACGTGCCGAACCGCACAGCGTCGAACCGCTGATCGAGTGGCCCGCCTTCGAGAAACTCCGTCCCGACCTCGAAGAAGTAGCTCGACAGCTGCGCCGGACGGTCCTCGAGGGGCGCCCCATCCGCGTGCGCCACCACGCCGACGGCGACGGTATGTGTGCCTCCCTTCCCGTCCAACTCGC
>NZ_JAVFHZ010000025.1:0-245 GCF_033052755.1 Idiomarina solivarensis
GTGGAGGAGGGCGCCTTTATGCGCACCCATGTCCGTCCGCTCGATAAACCGGCGCGGCAGGAGGAAGTCGCGCGCATGCTTGCCGGTGCGGAAATCACCAATGAGGCGCGCGCTGCTGCCAAAAAATTGCTTGGGACTGTGGGATAGGTTCGCTCTTTCATCCCTTCTCCCCTTATGGGAGAAGGTGGCATGCAGCGGCGGGTGAGGGTGGTCCACGCTGCAACGTTCCGTGTCACACGGAACGT
>NZ_JAVFHZ010000026.1:0-244 GCF_033052755.1 Idiomarina solivarensis
TAAGTAGACCTCGTCGGGCTCGAGCGGGGGCAGATCGCGCTTGCGGACCCAGATTTCCGCGTTCGCGTAATCCAGGGCCCGTTGTCTGGATTCGATACCCTCCAAACGGAGCAGGATCTGTTCCTCGCCGAAACGGACGCTCTCGAGGAGGAAATTGTGCGGTCGTCTTCCCTCGCGCTTGAGATACACCCGGGAAAGGGACTCAAACAGAAAAGGGGAGTCGGCATAGCTCTCTACCCGGAAC
>NZ_JAVFHZ010000027.1:0-243 GCF_033052755.1 Idiomarina solivarensis
CGAGGGCAAAAAACCACCGATTGTCGTGGCGTGCGTCGCCGAGGACTTGGCATTTATGCCAACCGCGCGACGAGGCGCACGGGAGGCCATCATCCGCCCCCCGCAATCCCGAAGGAGTTGATGGGCGGGCAACGATGTGTGACGCCCAGGCAGGCGTGCCCTCGGCCTAATGGCTTCGGGCGATACTTGATTTCAAAGAATGTATGGTTTAGTTGTTTATTGATTTGTGTAGTTTTATAGTTT
>NZ_JAVFHZ010000028.1:0-238 GCF_033052755.1 Idiomarina solivarensis
GATATAACATCCAAGCTTTTGAGACAAGAGGTAAAGACCCATTAGGCTCGTCAGGTAATCTATTCCATGTCTCATCATTGACCGAATCCATAGGTATCTGCAACTTTTGCTCTTCATGTATACTTCCTTTCTCATCCTTCTCCTCTGCATCTATCATAAGTCTTTCACCGCCTGAAACATCTGGAACCCTGAAAAGACCTCTGATATTGATTGTTTTGTTGTTTGTCTTAATGTGCTC